>JBBRNC010000025.1:0-58356 GCA_038230495.1 Verrucomicrobiales bacterium | reverse complement strand
GGCCTGCCATCCAATAGCAGATGGCTTTTAGATTCTCGAAGTTGCGGAAGCCGCGGGCTCGGCGGCGCGCGGTTTGGATGATGCCGTTGATGGACTCGATAGCCGCCGAAGTGATGCGATGAGGATAATAGGCCAGGATGCCATCCCAGTGGTTTTTGATGGTTTGAGCCAGCTTCTTGAATGGTGCCAGCCGGCTGCGCGCAGCCCAAGAGCACCAGGCTTTGAGATGGAACGCGGCACTGGCGGCTCCAGGCCATTCCCAAGTCTCCTGCAAGTTCTCGCGCAGTGCCATGGCGCGGCCCAGTTCTTTGTGCCGGGCACAGAGATCCTGGCGAAGCTCCTTCTGCGCCTGGCTCAGTCGCTGCTCATTGCCTCGCAGCGCCCAGAGCGCCCCCTTCACATCCGCGCCCTCATGCTTGAGTTGCTTGCGCACTTCATCCAAAGCCCTGCCCGCCAGTTGCATGACGTGGAAGCGATCAAACACGATCCGCGCATTGGGCAGGTGCTCTCGGATGCCTTTTTGGTAGGCGGCGCTCATGTCAATGGCGGCGAGTTCCACAGCTTCGGGCTTGGCTCCATGCGCAGGCATCGCCGCCACGAACTGGCCGACGCTCGCGGCCGTTCGCTCGGGGGTCATGAACAGGAGCCGCGCGGGCTGCTGTTGCTGCGGATCGATCTCCACCACCACGGTGGCGTAGCGATGCCCCTTGCGCGTGGCGGTGTCGTCAACAGCCACGGCTTTCACCGCGCTCCAATCCTGGCGCCCATGTGCCAGGGCCACATAATGACGCACCACGCGCCACAGACGCGTGTCGTGCTCGCTCACCAGCTCGGCCACGGCTGCCACGGGCATCTCGCGCGCCATGGCCATGACAAAGGCTTCAAACATCAGGGTGAAGCCGCTCTCGGGTCGCGCCCAAGGAACGCTGACCTGCTTCACCTGGTGCTCCGGGCACTGCACGCGGGGCACACGGGCGCTCAAAAAAGTTGGATGCTGCCAGAAGTTCAAATGCCGCCAGCGCTTCACCTCGTGATCATAGAGCGGGCAAAGTTGCTCGCACACCGGACATGGCATTTGCGCCCCCGGCTCAACTTCAATGTCCACATACAAAAACTTGCTCTGCGCCCCGCCATCCTCCAAGCCGCTGCGCACAACCTTCCAAGGTGATCTCAACCCAAGCGCCAAAGTAAAAAGTGTGTTCTGATCCATCCCTCCGCTTAACACTTTGATCCCCTCAGCGCCCACTCAAAACAGCGAAGACCCGAAATGAAGTCCATCATTCGCCACAAGTCTCTCATTCCAAGACTGAGGTGCATCACAATGATTCCCCATCTCATTCAAAAGTGGTAGAGCATAGTTCCCACTCAAATGTGACCCATCATTATCATCGAAGTGATTCTGAGCGCCGGGAGTATTATGTGGGCCGCCCGAAAAAATCTTACGCTCTTTGTTATGGCGATGGCTACAATGGAAGGGGCTATTATTACGGGCCTCGTGGCGCATCCTATTACTATGAAATTCCCGGAGTTGTTTTTTATCGTGAACGCGGTTTGGTTCCCCGTGAATACAATTCTATCGATGAAAGTTACAACCTTGATTCCGTGGACGCCCGTGTGCAGCGTGAACTGGCCTATCGCGGTTATTACGAAGGCGATGTGGATGGCGAAATCGGTCCAGCCTCCCGTCAGGCCATCTATGCTTTCCAGCGCGCCAATGGACTGCGCGCCACAGGAACTATAAATGGTGACCTCCTCTACGCACTGGACATAGAATCCTAAGCGCGTTCAAAACTGCTAGTTCAGCTTTTTCGCCGCAGCACAGCAATGTGCTTGTCGATGAACTTACCAGGAGTGCGGAGCTTTCGTGACCTATCATTTGAGCGGGTCACGATCAGCTCCGCACCTATTTCGTGCAATGCGCTCAGGGCCAGTTGATGTTCCTTGTCAAAATAGCTGGTGATCACCAGCAATCCGTCTTCACCAGTTTTTTCAAGGCCCTGTGCAAATATTTTCTTCCACAAGTCAGTCCCGTTCCAGATGTTCTGATGACGTAGGAGCACCATATTGAACTCGTCGCCGATTTGCTGGTGCGCATTGAGCTTGGTGGCGTCTTCGAGAAGGAATTCGGCGGGCAGGCTGGCACAGCGCTCGCGTGCGCGGAGAATTTCCCGGATGCGGATGTCAGCGCCGATGAGTTTGACATCGCCGCCATTGAGAGATTTCCCAAAGCTTACCAGCGTCTCCGCTTCCTCGCATTCGCCGCAAGCCAGATTCAGGATGCGCAAATCCGATGTGGAAGATGGGAGATGGGGCGCAACGTTTTCGCGCAGCAACGAGTCTAGCACGCGCATGTCCTTAGCGATGGGATTCTCCAAAGACATGAGATGATCAGAACTTCAATTCTTCACCAAACACATGCCGCGCGGCGGAGGCCACGTCCTTGTCGCCGCGCCCGCTCAGGTTCGCGATGATGATTTCATCGCGCTTCATCTTCGGGGCGACTTTCGTGATATGGGCGATGGCATGGGCGCTTTCGAGTGCGGGGATGATGCCCTCGAACTTCGACAAATCCTGAAAAGCCTGCAAGGCCTCGCTGTCCGTCGCATAAGTGTATTCCACGCGACCTGCGTCATGAAGCATAGCGTGCTCTGGACCGATCGCGGGATAATCAAGCCCGGCGCTGACTGAGTGCGTGAGATCAATCTGGCCGTCGGCATTCGCCAGCAACCAAGTCTTCGTGCCTTGCAAAACTCCAAGCTGTCCGCCTTGGAAACGCGCGGCGTGACGCCCCGGCTTGATGCCTTCGCCTCCGGCTTCCACGCCGACCATGCGCACGGTTTTGTCTTCGAGGAATGGATGAAAAAGGCCGATGCTGTTGCTGCCGCCACCGACACAAGCGACCAGTAGATCAGGCAGACGCTCCTCGCGTTCCAATATCTGCCGTCGCGCTTCGACGCCGATGATGCGATGAAAATCGCGCACGATCATCGGGAACGGGTGGGAGCCGAGCGCGCTACCGAGAATGTAATGCGTGGTGCGGACATTCGTGACCCAGTCCCGCATGGCTTCGTTCACGGCTTCCTTGAGCGTTGCCTGTCCCGCAGTAACGGCGACAACTTTCGCGCCGAGAAATCTCATGCGCGCCACATTGAGCGCTTGCCGCTCCATGTCCACTTGGCCCATGTAGATGATGCACTCCAGATTAAACTTTGCGCAGACTGTGGCCGTGGCCACGCCGTGCTGGCCTGCGCCCGTTTCCGCAATGATGCGTTTCTTTCCGAGACGAAGCGCGAGCAACGCTTGGCCGAGCGCGTTGTTGATTTTGTGTGCGCCAGTGTGCAGGAGGTCTTCGCGCTTCAGATAAATTTTTGATCCGCCGAGTTCGTGCGTCCAGCGCTCGGCCAGATAAAGTGGCGTGGGCCGTCCGACATATTCTGCGAGCAAGCGGTCGAGTTCGCTCTTGAATGCGGGATCGTTTTTTGCCCGCTCATATTCCGCCGTGAGTTCAGTCAGCGCCGCCATCAATGTCTCCGGCACGAACATCCCGCCATAGTGACCAAAGTGGCCGTGGGCATCGGGCAGGGAAAGCAGTGAACTGTGCAAGGCGGCTGACATGGGCGGAGAAACTAGCGCGTTTGTGTGGGCGCACAAAGGAAATACGAATGCCAGATTGCAAGTGTGGCTTTAACTGCATCGTTGCTGCTTGCGTGTTGCGATCTTTCCACTGTAATGCCCTCTTGAAATGAAATTATCTTCCGCGCTGCTCACTATCCTGTTGCTGGCCGTCGCGCTTCATGCGGCCCCGCTCAATATCCTGTTCTTCACCGCCGACGATATGAATTACGATTCTAGCGGCGTTTGCGGCGGGCCAATTAAGGACCTGACGCCGAACGTTGATAAGCTGGCCGCCTCGGGTCTGCGGTTCGAATATGCCTATTCCACAGTCGCCGTCTGCCAGCCGGTGAGACAGATCATGCAGACCGGGCTGTATCCGCATCGCAACGGTGCCATGGGTTTCTTCCCCATCAGACCGGAGGTGCGCACCTTAAATCAGCAATTGCACGACGCGGGCTATTTGATCTCAATGTTCGGCAAGGGCAGTCACCACCTGCCAAAGGAAAAGTTCTGTGTCGATGTGGCGGATGACACGATAAGCCGGCATCCGACCAAGTTGGCCGAGGCCACCAGGAAATTCGTGCGTATGGCTCGCGAGCAAGGCCGGCCCTTTTTTCACAACGTCAACTGCTACGATCCGCATCGCCCGTTCATTGGTATCAAAGGCCCCAACGATCTGGCTCAAGGCGAGGCGCCCAGCCGCTGGATCAAGCCAGAGGAAGTCATTGGGGTGCCGGGCTTTCTTGAGGATTTGCCGGATGTCCGCCGCGAGCTGGCGGGATACTACACGAATGTCCGGCGTCTCGACGATGCCGTAGGCGCAGTGTTGAAGGTTCTCGAAGAAGAAGGCTTGGCCGAAAGCACGCTGGTCGTGTTTTATGGCGGCGACCACGGAATGTCATTCCCCTTCGCCAAGTCCAATGACTACGAAAACAGCTCACGCGGCAATTTGATCATCCGCTGGCCCGGCATCACGAAAGCTGGCGTCGTAGATCACGACCATCTCGTATCGACGCTCGATTTCGCACCCACGCTTCTGGATGCCGCACACTTACCTGCGATTCCGGGCATTGATGGCAGATCTTTCCTGCCTGTTATAAAAGGCGAGAAGATGACTGGCTGGGACCGCGTCTTCACATTTTACAATGCCGCTTTTGGCAACAATTGGCTGCCCATGCGCTGTATGCGCACTAAAGACCGTTCCTATATCTGGAATGCATGGAGCGACGGAAAGAAAAAATATCAGGCCGAGAACATGGCCGGTCTCTCATGGAAAGCCATGCTCGCCGCCACCGCGCGTCCTGAAATCAAGGCCCGCACCGATCTCTATCTCTATCGGGTTCCCGAGGAGTTCTATGACATGACCAGTGATCGTTGCGAGCGCACCAATCTTATCGCCGAGCCTTCGCGACAGGCCGAGATCGAAAAGATGCGTCAGGAACTGCTCGTGGTTATGCAGCGCACCGGCGATCCATTTTCCGAGGCCTTCGCTCATCGTGAGAAGAAGGAACTAATTCCCGCTGTCCTCGAAAAACTGAAGGCAGAATATGGCAAGGGCGCCAAAGGCCAGAATGGGAACACCGGTGTTGAATGAATTTCTGGCAGTCAATTGCCTGCCAGATGGAAACTATTCAGGTCATATGGAAAATACACTATTGTTTCGCCCTTTCAGGGCTGCTTCGCGTTGGATTCTGACCCAGGGCGGCACTCGTTCCTCGCTTGCCCTGGGCTGGCTTGTGTGGCGCCTTTGGCGCAGGGGTATTTTCAGGCCAACGGCCTGCTACAAGCCAGCCCAAGGCAACGCCTTGGGACGTCTGTTATGCGTTGATTCAGCCCTGAAAGGGCGGAACTATGACACCCTCTGGTATGACCTGAATATTTACGCCAGATGAATATAAATATTCGTCGCTAAGAGTTAATTCATCCGTAATCATTCTTGTTAATCTGCGGTTCCTGCTCCTGAAATTACTTTGAAACTCTCGATCATCGTCCCAGCATTCAACGAAGAACGTTTGATCAGTGAATCATTGCGCCAGATCAATGCGGCCCTTGTTACATTTACCCAGCGCGGCTGGACGACTGAACTCATCGTCTGCAATAACAACTCCACTGATCGCACCGCAGAACTCGCGCAGGCCGCAGGCGCACAAGTGGTATTCGAGCCAGTGAACCAGATCGCCCGTGCACGCAACGCGGGAGCCGCCGCAGCGACTGGCGACTGGCTTATATTTGTGGATGCCGATTCGCATCCGACAGCAGACTTGTTCGCTGATGTGGCGGAGCAGATAATTTCCGGCACTTGTATAGCTGGCGGCAGCACGATGAAACTGGATACGACGCTACTGCTGCCGCGCGCAGTGGCGGGGTTCTGGAATCAGGTCAGCCGAGTGACTCGCTGGCTTGCTGGCTCGTTCATCTTCTGCGAGGCAGCGACGTTTCGCAGCATCGGTGGATTCAGCCATGAACTGTTCGCTGCTGAAGAAATAGAATTCAGCCAGCGTTTAAAAAAACAGGCCCGCACCAGCGGAAAGCGCATCATCGTTTTGCATCGCCACCCGCTGCATACCTCAGCGCGCAAGATTCATCTTTATACCATTCGTGAGCATTTGACTTTCATGACTAAAACCGTCCTAGGTCGTGGCCGCTCGTTAAATGACCGTGACGCCTGCAAGATTTGGTATGATGGAAGGCGTTGAATCAACAAATATGAAAACCAAGACACTCATCCTCACCCTTGCCGCTCTCACATCCACTGTCTTCGCTGGTGACAATTTTCTCGTCTATTTCGGCACCTACACCAGCGCGAAGACTGGTAGCAAAGGCATCTATGTTTCCAAATTCAACGCCACCACCGGCGATCTCGGTGCTCCCGAGGTCGCGGCTGAAACCGGCAGCCCGAGCTTTCTTGAAATTCATCCCTCAAAGAAATTTCTGTATGCCGTCGGCGAAGTAGGCACTCCCGGCGCAAAGGGTGGTGGCTTGACCGCATTCAGTGTGTCCTTGCCTTCTGGTAAACTGACACAGTTCAATCAAGTCTCCGCTGTCGGCCAAGGCCCGTGCCATGTGAACATCGACAAGACCGGCAAACTGGCGATGATCGCCAACTACGGAAGCGGAAGTTGCGTCTCGTATGCCATCAAAGACGATGGCTCGCTCAGCGATGCCATAAGCATTCATCAGCATCAGGGAGTAAGCATTAATCCAAAAAGACAGGAAGGCCCACACGCGCACTCGGTCAACTTCAGTCCCGATAACAAGTTCGCTTTCGTCTGCGATCTCGGAATTGACCGTGTGAAGATCTACAAGATTGATCCCGTCACCGGAAAGTCCGAGCCGCACGGCGAAGCGAAAGTTCCGGACGGCGGTGGCCCGCGACACTTGGCGTTTCATCCAAATGGCAATTTCGTTTTCGTGAACAACGAACTGGCCATGACCGAGACCACCTTCGCGTATGACGCTGAGAAGGGTGCGCTCACCGCGCTGGATTCCGTATCGACAATTCCGGAGGCCGATCAAAGCAAGTCAGGACTCAGCACCGCCGAGACCCGCGTGCATCCGAACGGCAAGTTCGTCTATGTCTCCAATCGCGGCCACGACACCATCGCCGTCTTCTCGTGCGATCCCGCGACTGGCAAACTCAAGCTCTTAGAAAACGTGAACTGCGAAGGCAAAACTCCCCGCAACTTCAACCTCGACCCCACCGGCCAGTGGCTCATCGTCGCGCATCAAGATGGAAACTCTGTCGCGCTTTTCAAGGTGGATGCTCAGAGCGGCAAACTCACTTTCACCGGCAAGAAGCTTGATGTGGGAGGACCCTGCTGTGTCAGGTTTCTGGAGTTGTGAAGTAATGCGCTCAAATCTTAAGTCTTCTTGATCAAATCCACCCTCAATCAGCCATTCATATGGTTCTAAAAATGAAAAAGACTTTTCTTTCCTTCTTAACGTCATATTTAATGTGTAATTTGCTTATAGCAGGCGAAACCTTGACGATTAAAGAATCAAGTCTGAAAGACCGGACTCTTTACGAACTACAACTGCACACAAACAATGAAACACGAAACGTCTGGAGCAGAGAAGTGAAATTAATAAATGGCGCAAAACCCGACGACGAGTGCGGTTTGTGGCAATGGACAAAAAATGATAAGGGAATGATTGTAATGGTGGTCTATAATGGGTTCGAAGGTAAATTCCTTTATTTTGATTCCAATGAAAAACCGATAGCTGAACTCAACGTAGGACCTTTTTGGTTCCACGAGATGGCCAAAGGAGCTAAAATCAAGTTTGAACCGCCGGACAAAATCATACTCCACAACGAAGGAAAGATTATTAAGGACATAACCTTTAGAGCTGGGAAATTTTTTGATGAAGCCGGCAAAGAGTGGGGCAAAATCGAATGGATTCAAATCAATCCCAAGCTGCATCCGAAAAAGTAAAGCAGGTATTAAATTAGATTGTGGAGTAGTGAAACGCGTCACCAGATGGTTTGGCCCGTTCTCGGAAGTGGAGCGGAGCATGTATTTGCGGCCACGACGCCAGTAATCGCTGGCGTGAATGCAGACGATGAGTAATTCTTCGGGACATTCTTTTGTTTCATCAGCTATATGACTGGAGTAGTGGGCGTGGAAACCAAAACTAAAAGATGTAACAGAGTGTAAACTAACTGTGAATGAAGCCTACTAACTACTATGAAAAAGACTTTCCTTTCCTTCTTAACGTCATATTTAATGTGTAATTTGCTTACAGCAGGCGAAACCTTGACGATTAAAGAATCAAGTCTGAAAGACCGGACTCTTTACGAACTACAACTGCACACAAACAATGAAACACGAAACGTCTGGAGTAGAGAAGTGAAATTAATAAATGGGGCAAAACCCGCCGACGAGTGCGGTTTGTGGCAATGGACAAAAAACGATAAAGGAATGATTGTAATGGTGGTCTATAATGGGTTCAAAGGTAAATTCCTTTATTTAGATTCCAATGAAAAACTGATAGCTGAACTCAACGTAGGGCCTTTTTGGTTCACTGAGATGGCCAAAGGAGCTAAAATCAAGTTTGAGCCGCCGGACAAAATCATACTCCACAACGAAGGAAAGATTATTAAGGACATAACCTTTAGAGCTGGAAAATTTTTTGATGAAACTGGCAAAGAGTGGGGCAAAATCGAATGGATTCCAATCAATCCCAGGCTGCATCCGAAAAAGTAATGCGGGTATTAAATTAGATTGTGGAGTAGTGAAACGCGTCACCAGATGGTTTGGCCCGATCCCGGAAGTGGGGCGGAGCATGCATTTGAGGCCACGACGCCAGTAATCTATGGCGTGATGGCAGACGATGAGTAATTCTTCGGGACATTCTTTTGTTACATCAGCGATTTGACTGGAGCGGTGATTGCTGCGGGATAGAGTGCCTCATGAACCGTCGCCATCTCATAGCCTCCGCCATCGGAATGACTGCCGCCAGTGCTCATGCAGCCGCCAGTTCGTCGCCCGCACCAGTGAAGACCATCAAGAACCGGATCGGAGTTAGCACCTATTCGTTCTGGCATTTTGACGAGAACACCAGCAAGTGGCGTGACATTGAAAAATGTCTCGAAACCGCCGCTGACATGGGTTTCGATGGCGTGGAAATTCTTCAGGTGCAAATGCTCGACACCAGTCCCGCCACATTGCAAAAAATCAAACGACGCGCGTTCAGCCTCGGACTGGATATCATGGGTTTCTCCACTCATCAGACCTTTCTAACTCCTGACGAGCCGAAGCGCGGGGACAACATTTTGAAAACCGCGCAGCTACTTGAGCAAGCCTACGCGCTCGGCATTCCCACGATGCGCGTCAACACTGGGCGCTGGGGCACCAGCAAAAATTTCGACGACCTCATGGCCCATCGCGGCATCGAACCGCGACTGGAAGGCTACACGGATGAAGATGGCTTCAAGTGGGTCATCGACAGTTTTGAAAAGCTAATACCGGAAGCCGAGAAACGCGGTGTCGTCATGGGATTGGAAAACCACTGGGGTCTCGGCATTTCCCCTGAGGGCGTATTGCGAGTGGTGGATGCCGTGAAAAGCCCATGGCTCCAAGTGACGCTGGACACCGGAAATTTTCTTGAGGACCCCTACGAGCGTCTCAAGCAGCTCGCCCCGCGCACCGTGCTCGTGCAGGCCAAGACCTACTACGGCGGCGGCCTCTGGTATACCCTCGATCTCGATTACGCACGCATCGCCACCATCATGCGTGACGCTGGCTATCGCGGCTACATTTCCCTCGAGATGGAAGGCAAGGAAGATCCCATGACTGCCGTGCCGAAGAGTTTGGAACTCTTGCGAAAGCATTTCTCTTGATGGCCCTCTGCTCTACTTGTATCTAGGCATAAAGCATCATCCCCCACACAACATGAACACTCTTCGGATCACCCTCTTCATCATAGGAAACGTATTGTTCCTTGGTCAGTTGGCCAGAAACGTGCATCACCATATTTGGGGTGTCGATACTTCGGTATTCGATGAGTTCAGCCCAGCACGATCCGTAGCCCGTTCCGAGCGGAATTTTGATGCCCTGCTTGCTGATTACAGAAAAGTTCGGGCCGAGACTGAGGCTCTGGAGAAATCCAAGAATGAAGATGAAGTCAAACGCATCCAACAGGAGCACAAGGAGACCTATGACCGGCTTTATGAAACGAGATCTGAGCTGACCGAGCGCGAGAGAAAGTCAATTGAGATGCGAGACACCTGGGCATACTCCGGCTTTGGCATCTTCCTCATCGTCATCGGATACTTCTCGTTTCTTCGCTTCTCGCGCTGGACAGGCATCGCGCTCTCCCTGTCTGGTTTTGTCATTCTTGAATATTGGGCGAGTCCGCCGCTTTTTGGCGGTGCGGTTGTCGAGTTCAAGGCGCTGCTTTGGAGCAAAACAGCGCTGACAGTCATCGCGCTCATTTTTCTATACGTGGGTGGGCGAGGACTGAACGGTCGTCAGACTGATGCCGCCCTCTAATCCCAGCCAGGATGTGCTGGCGCGTTCTGACCTCATTCTGTGCATAAGCAAATTTCCCAACTCGACTATGCTCGAAGACCATGAAGTAACGAGCCTGAGCAGCAATGGCGATCACCGCCTCTGCCTCCGCTTCCGCGACGGCTTGGTTGCCGAGCTGGACTTCACCGACTGCGTAACTGAGGAACATGGCCCACAAACAGAGCCGCTGCGCGACGCAACCTACTTCTCTCAAGTTTGGCTAGACGATGGCGTGCTTACTTGGCCGAACGGCTATGACATCGCACCCGAAACGCTCCGCTTTTGGGCAGAGCGTGGCTACTGCGGTTGAGAAGCCATATTGATCCATCTCCACCGTAGCAAATTCCTCGCAGTTGAGACTCCTCACGCTATGATGGGCGCATGAACGACAAAAAACTGAAGCTGCTGGGCCGCAGCGAGCACAAACTTCCAAAGTCTCCTGACGAAGCGAAGCTGGAAACATTTCCCAACCGCACACCGGGCCGGAACTACCGCATCACGCTGACCGCGCCGGAGTTCACTTCCATCTGCCCCGTCACTGGCCAGCCTGATTGCGCGCATATCGAAATCGTCTATGTGCCCGGCAAGCTCTGCGTTGAAACGAAGTCATTGAAATTCTATCTCGCCTCCTATCGAAATTTCCCTGCGTTCAACGAAGTCATCGTGAACCGCATCCTCGACGATCTCACCAAAGTTTGCGCGCCCAAGCAAATGGTGGTGCGCGGTGAGTTTGGAGCGCGCGGCGGCATCCAGCTTACTTGCGAAGCGCGTTTCCCCGACTGGCATGACCACGAAGAAGCTGAATGCGGCGCAGGTGCAGGGGGTTGCGGGCATTAAAGACCGGAAGAATGGAATGATGGAAGCATGGAAAACTGGAAGAATGAAATCAGATGAGTTTATCGAGAACCCCATGATTATTTCGCATTCATCCATCATTCCTATGTTCCAAACTTCCGTTTTTCCATGAAGGCTCTTGTTCTCCTTTCCGGCGGCATGGATTCCGTCACGGCGTTGCATTGGGCTGCGAGGGAGCATGAGGTCGTCGGCTGTGTGAGTTTTGATTACGGCTCCAAGCATAATCACAAGGAAATTCCGATGGCGGCATGGCACGCTGCGCAACTCGGCGTGAAGCACGACGTGATCGCACTGGATTTTGTGAACCGGCTTTTTGCTTCTGATCTTCTGCAAAGTGGCGGCGATGTTCCCGATGGGCATTACGCCGCAGAAAACATGAAGCGCACGGTCGTTCCCTTCCGCAACGGCATCATGCTTTCCATTGCCTGCGGCCTCGCGGAAAGCCGCGGCGCAGATGCGCTGGTGATCGCAGCGCATAGCGGCGATCACGCGATCTATCCCGACTGTCGCGAGCCGTTCATGCAAGCGATGGCAGAGGCGATGAAGCTCGGCACCTATGCGGGCATCGCTTTGCTGCGTCCGTTCATGGACTGCGACAAGACGGAGGTCGCGCGTCGTGGTTACGCGCTCGGGGTGGACTTTGCGCACACCTGGAGTTGTTACAAAGGCGGCGACATTCACTGCGGCAAGTGCGGCACCTGTGTCGAGCGTCGCGAGGCGTTTATCGAGGCGAATATCTTTGATCCCACGAACTACGAGGACAACGGCTCGCTACCGGCACGGCCTTGAATAGTTACACAAAACTTCCCTTCGAGGGAACCAGTATCACCAAGTAGGTGATGCGTCACGCTTCACTCACTAATCGAACGTCCCATGATGCGGCTTTCATCACGGCGTGCCGAATAAGAATGGAATGCTGACGTCAGTTTGATTGCAGGAGTCATGGGACTTGAGCCGGTGAGTGAAGCGAGACGCATCACCTACTTATCGGATTCACTTCCTCAGCTTGCCGCGCTCTTTTTCTCGCGGCACTCATTACAAAAGTCCACGCCCTCCGAATTCACGCGGAAATCGAGCTTCGGATCATCGAGTTCCGTCTTGCCGCAGGCTTGGCATTTATGGAGGAATGAATCCTCCGGACGTGCTGCGGAGTTGAAGCGACTTTTTCTATCTGCCGCAACTGCGCGCTGGCTGGCTCCTTTTAGGAAGCTGGGGCCAAAGGCGATGAAAAAATTCAGGAGGGAGAAGATGATAGGCAACCTCGCTTCCGGGGTTTCGAGGAAACTCAGCAATAGCCCCGCGCCACTGAGGGCGGCGACCCATTTTACCTTGAGAGGGAGAATGAAAAAGAGGAGAAATTCATAATTGGGGAAAAAGACCGCGAATGCGAACAAGATGGTCGCGTAGAGCGGAAGGCCGAGTGCGGCACAGTTAAAGACCATCGCGCCGATGACTACCGAGGCCATGCCACCGAAGATATAAAGATTGAGCCGAAAGGCACCCCACGCCTCCTCCAAGCTCTGTCCCATCATGGTCATAAGCATCACCGCGAAGAAGAGCCAAATAGGAGAACCGGTGGTCGGAACAAACACCCAAGTCACAAGCCGCCATACTTGGCCGGTCAAAACTGCGCTCCGATTCAGATCAATGAAGCCAGCGAATTCCGGCTTTAGCTTGATCATCACCCAGACGACCACTTGAAAGCCTGCGAGAATATTGACGAGACCGGGAATGGCGTATCGCCCCAGTTTGTTTTCGAGAGTGTTGATCAATGACATGAAGGCGCATGTTTAGACGAAACGCCGTTCACTGCCAGCGGGAATCGTGAGTTTGACAACAATGGCACATCCTTCACATTCAGGGGCCGTGTCCGAAACCACATCCCTGAAACGATCTCCGCTCCATGAAAAACACTTGGAACTGGGCGCCCGCATGGTGCCGTTCGCAGGCTGGGAAATGCCGGTGCAATACAAGGGCATCGTGGATGAACACAAAGCTGTGCGTGGTCACGCGGGCGTGTTCGACATTTCACACATGGGCCAGTTCCTCATCGAAGGCCGGGGCGCGGAGGCTTTCTTGAATCGTGCGCTGACCAACAACGTCAGCAAACTCGCGCCCGGGCAGGGCCAATACACGCTCTTGCTGAATGCCGACGGCGGCGTGATTGACGACCTCATTGTTTACCGGCTCAGCGATCGGGAATTTTTCTTGGTGGTCAACGCCTCGAAGATTGATGAAGACCGCGAGCAATTGAAATCACTTGGCTTTGGCGACGACGTGCAGTTCGCGGACATCAGCGAACAAACGGGCGGCATCGCCGTGCAAGGGCCGCGCAGTCGCGATGTATTTAAAGCGGTCTTCGGTAGCGATGCGGGTTTCCCGGAACACAACACCGCCTTCATTAGCGTCACTGCGGATGGAGTTCTTTATCTCTGCGGCACCGGATACACGGGCGAAGAGGGCTTCGAGTTTTTCGCGCCCGCTTCGGTGATAGGCGATTGGTTTGATAAACTTGTTGCTGCCGCGCGTGATGCAGGCGGGATGCCCTGCGGTCTGGGTGCGCGCGACACACTGCGACTGGAGATGGGTTATCCGCTCAATGGCAACGACCTCGCGCCGGACAAGACACCGTTGCAAGCCGGGCTAGGATTTTTTGTCGATTATGAAAAGGGCGATTTCGTGGGCCGCGATGCATTGCTTAAACAAAAGGAAGTTGGCCTACCTACGAAGCTCACGGCCTTCCGCATGACCGGGGCCAGCCCGCCGCCGCGCCCGCATTATCCTGTCTGGGGCGGAGATGCCTGCCTCACAGAAATTTGCAGCGGCTGCTTGTCTCCCACGCTCGGTTATGGCATCGGCATGGCCTATCTGCCCGTCGCGCTCTCGAAACCGGGGAACGCGCTTGAAATCGAAATTCGTGGCAAGAAATATGCTGCTGAAACAGTGAAGAAACCCTTTTATCGCAAACCATCCAACTGATATGAGCCAAGTCCCCGACAACCTCCGTTATCGCGAATCCCATGAGTGGATCGATCCTCAAACCGGTGCCATGGGCATCACCGATCACGCGCAGCATGAGCTGACCGACGTCGTCTATGTCGAGCTGCCAAAAGTCGGCACCCAAGTGAAAGCGGGTGATCAGATCGCGGTAGTCGAATCCGTCAAAGCCGCGAGCGATATTTACGCGCCCGTCAGCGGCGAGATTGTGGAGGCGAACGCCGCGCTTTCCAGCGACTCGTCACTCGTGAATACCGAACCCTTTGTTCAGGGATGGATTTGCAAAATCAAGGCGAGCGATCCCGCTGAGTTGAATGCCTTGATGGACGCAGCGGCTTACCGCCAGCACATTGCTTGAACCTTGCGTTGCTCACTCTTCAAAGTTAAGTTGCCCGTATGATGACTGTTGCAGAACTCAAACCGAACTTGCTTGATCTTTCCGCGCCTGATCGGGCGGAACTTGCTTCGTTTCTTCTGGAGAGTCTGCCGGAACCAAGTCTCGAAGACATTACAGACGATGATGACGGTTTGGCCGAAGCTACACGCCGGGCAGAGGAGGCAGATCGCGATCCATCCGTCATGATTTCACAGGACGAATTTGAAGCCTATTTCAAGAAGCGCCTTGGCCGATGAAACTAAGATTTCATCGGCTGGTGCAGGCCGATGTATTCGTATCCGTCCTAAAGCACAACCGTCGGCATCCCTCGTTTGGAACGAGGCGCGCCTAGCCATTTCTATTTTAGAATCTTTGAATCTCATGTCAGACATCACATCCTTCGCCCGCAGACACATCGGCCCCACGCCATTTGAATCTCAGGAAATGGTGCGTGCAACGCAATGCACGACCCTTGAACAGCTCATTGACGAAGTCGTGCCCGAAGTCATTCGCAAGCGCACGCCGCTGAATCTTCCCGCTGCATTGACCGAGGAGCAGGCGTTGGGGCGATTGAAGAACATCATGTCGCAGAACCGCGTCGTGCGTTCTTTTATCGGACTTGGTTTTCACGACACGTTCACGCCGCCAGTGATTCAGCGAAACATCTTCGAGAACCCTGGCTGGTATACGGCCTACACACCGTATCAGCCGGAGATTTCGCAAGGGCGACTCGAAGCACTGTTGAATTATCAAACGATGATCTGCGATCTCACAGGTCTCGATGTGTCGAATGCGTCATTGCTTGATGAAGGCAGCGCTGTCGCTGAGGCGTGTCATCTGGCGCTTGGCAGCGATCACGCCGCGAAGAGTGTATTCGTTTCCGACAAGATGCATCCGCATGTCATCGATGTGGTGCGCACTCGCATGGAGCCGCTTGGGATCAAGGTGATCATCGGAGATGTGTTTTCGTTTGATGCGAATAGCGGCGTCGCTGCAGTGTGCGCGAGCTATCCGGACACACTCGGTGAGATTCATGATCTTCAGCCAGTAGCGGACGCGGCCCACAAGGCTGGTGCATTGCTCGTCGTTTCTGCTGATCTGCTCGCGTTGACTTTGCTCAAACCGCCCGGCGAGTTCGACGCGGATATTTGCGTGGGGAATTCGCAACGCTTCGGAGTGCCGCTTGGATTCGGCGGACCTCACGCCGCTTTCATGGCCGTTAAAGATGCGTTGAAACGACGCATGCCGGGTCGTCTCATTGGGGTGTCCAAAGACGCACACGGAAACCCTATCCTTCGTCTATCCCTGCAAACCCGCGAGCAACACATTCGCCGCGAGAAGGCCACGAGCAATATCTGCACCGCGCAGGTTCTTCTGGCCGTCATGGCCAGCATGTATGCGTTATGGCACGGGCCTGCGGGTCTGCGTGAGATCGCGAAACGTGTGCATGGCGCTGCGGGTTGGCTGGCGAGTGAATTAAAAAAAGCTGGATTCAAATTGGTGAGCGAAAACTTCTTCGACACTATCACGCTCGAAGTGAAGAATGCCGATGAAGTGATCCGTGCCGCGCACGGTTCAGGATTCAATCTGCGCAAGGTGGATGCGGAGCATGTCTGTATCGCGCTCGATGAGCGCGTGACGGATGAGGAATTGAGCTCGTTGCTTGCCGCAATAAGTGGCACAGGCTTGCAGCCTGTGTGTAATCCCGGCATTCTGCCGGGACACGATGCAGAGAGCGGTCAGAATGACCGCTCAACACACAGGTCGCAGACCTGTGCCACGAGCTTCGATCAGCACTTTGGCCGCCTTTCTGATTTTCTTACGCATCCAGTCTTTAATTCCTACCACACGGAAACGGAAATGATGCGCTATTTGCGCAGGCTGGAACAACGCGACATCGCGTTGAATCGCTCGATGATTCCGCTCGGCTCTTGCACGATGAAATTGAACGCCGCAGCAGAGATGATGCCGCTAAGCTGGCCGGAAGTAAGTCGGCTGCATCCCTTCTGCCCCGCTGATCAAAGCATCGGCTATCGCGAGATGTTTGCGGAGCTGGAAGCGTGGCTCGCGGAATGCACGGACTTCGCCGCAGTGTCGTTGCAGCCGAATGCCGGTTCGCAGGGGGAGCTTGCGGGCTTGCTCGCCATCCGCCGCTATCATCTCTCGCGTGGCGATACGCATCGGGATGCTTGTTTGATTCCTGTTTCAGCCCACGGCACCAACCCTGCCAGTGCGGTGATGGCCGGTATGAAAGTCGTAGCCGTCGCGTGTGATGTTGCAGGCAATGTGGATTTGAATGACTTGCGCGCAAAAGTGCAGGCACACGCGGAAAATCTCGCGGCCTTGATGGTGACTTATCCGAGCACGCACGGAGTGTTTGAAGAAACCATCGCCGACATCTGTAACGTCGTGCATCAGCATGGCGGCCAGGTTTACATGGATGGCGCGAACATGAATGCGCAAGTCGGCTTGACTTCACCCGGAAAAATCGGTGCCGATGTCTGCCATTTGAATCTGCACAAAACCTTCTGCATCCCGCATGGCGGCGGCGGTCCCGGAGTTGGCCCAATCGGCGTGGCCAAGCATCTGGTGCCCTTCCTGCCCGGGCATACGACATTCGATGGCGATAAACTTTCCGGTGCAGTTTGCTCCGCGCCGTGGGGCAGTGCGAGCATCTGCGCCATCTCATGGATGTATCTGGCGATGATGGGGCGCGATGTCGTGGAGAGCACGAAGCTCGCGATTCTCAACGCTAACTACATCGCACGTAAGCTCGCGCCCTATTTCCCCGTGCTCTACACCGGTCGCAACGGTCACGTGGCGCATGAGTGCATCCTTGATCTGCGACATTTCAAAACCGTGACCGTCGAGGACGTTGCCAAGCGCCTGATGGACTTTGGCTTTCATGCGCCGACCATGAGTTGGCCGGTCGCGGGCACTTTGATGGTCGAGCCTACCGAGAGCGAAAACAAGGCTGAGATTGATCGCTTCATCGAGGCCATGACTGAGATACACGGCGAGATTGAATCCGTCGAAACTGGCCTCGTGGACGCGTCGAACAACGTGCTAAAGCGCGCTCCGCACACGGCAGCAGATCTGCTTCGCGAACAATGGGACCGACCCTACACACGCGAGGAGGCTGCGTTCCCTATTGACTGGGTGAAAGCTGACAAATACTGGCCGCCCGTAGGACGCGTGGACAATGTCTATGGTGATCGCAATCTCGTCTGCACTTGCGAAGGAATGGAGGCTTATGCGGGGTGAGGGGAACGGGAAGAATGGAAAGATGGAAGATTGGAATGATGTATGAGCGAGGGAATACAGAGGCGGAATTTGAATCGCGGGTTTCAGCAGCTTCGTGTCTGGAATGATGCGGTGGAAATGTATGTGAAGACCTGTGTGTCGGTGAAGGGCTGGTCATTTGAGATGAAAAAAGTGGCGGGACAACATATTGCTAGCGCGGATTCCGTGCATCGGAATATCGCGGAGGGTTACGCGCGCAAGTCGATTGCGGAGTATCTGCAATTTTTGAACTTTGCGCGAGGTTCACTTGCAGAGACAGTCTCGGGTTTGTTGGCCTACCGACAGGCGGGACAAATCATTGAGACAACATTTGAAGATCTCGACTCACTCGCTTTTAAACTGGAGAATGGATTGCTGCGCCTCGTAGAAAGTCTTGAACAAAAGCGGAATCAAGGCGATTGGGATGACTCCCTGATCGTCCGCGAATCTAACGAAAGCTACGGCTGACCCTGCTTCTTTATGTTTCATTCTTCCATCATTCCAATCTTCCAACTTTCCATTATTCCGTGACTCTTCCCGACTGGACGGCGTGGCAGCCCACCGTGCGCGCGACGCTGATGTTCGTGTGCCATGAAGGCAAAGTTTTGCTCATTCGCAAGAAGCGCGGCTTCGGCATGGGCAAGATTAACGGGCCGGGCGGCAAGCTTGATCCCGGTGAATCCGAACTCGATTGTGCTGTCCGCGAAACCCAAGAAGAACTGTGCGTGACGGCGCTGGATGCTGTGAAGCGCGGTGAGTTGTGGTTTCAATTCGTGGACGGCCTCGCCATGCATGTCGCGGTTTTCATGGCGGTGCGCCACGAGGGTGTGGCGATTGAGACCGAAGAAGCCGCGCCGCTATGGACGCCGATTGATGCCATCCCCTTTGAGCAGATGTGGGCCGATGACGCACACTGGCTTCACCGGACGCTAATGGGCAAAGAAAATTTTCTCGGAAAGTTTGTCTTCGATGGCGATGCGATGCTGGAGCGCGTGATCGATTGGAGTTAATCCTGTAACGAGAATGATATGCATTCTGAATACGCCCGTTGGCGTCGCAATTGAGCCTTCCAAGGAGTGATGGCGTCTCGCCCAATACTGTCAGTTAGATTGACTACACATCAATTTTGTAACTATTCAGGTCATATTGAAAAGACACTTTGTTTCGCCCCTTTAGGGCTACCTCGCGCTGGATTCTAACTTTAGCGCAGTGGGATTTCAGGCCAACGGCCTGCTACAAGCCAGCCCAAGGCAACGCCTTGGGACATCTGTCATGCGTTGATCTAGCCCTGAAAGGGCGTAACAATTGCTCGCTTTGGTATGACCTGCATAGTTACGCCAGAACAAGGCAAACAACAGTTATAAATGTCTAAACAGATAGTATTTGGCGTCTCGCCGTCAGTGGTGGTGGTGACGGCGAGACGCCATCACTCCTTGGCGCATTGCAGAATTGGAATTAATCCGCACCCTCTGCCTTCGGCTCCGGCAGGAACAGTCCGATGATGAGACTGAGTGCCGCCATAGTCACGGCCACATAGCCTGCTGCCTGCGCCACATGCATGGGCTTCACCATCTCCGCGCCTCCGGCCAGCATGGGCGCCAGAAAACTGGTGGTCACCAATGACATGCTGGTGCCGATCATGCGGCCTCCGACATTCGTGGCGAAACTGCCGCCAGTCCCGCGCAAGTGCGTTGGGAAAACCTTCGGCAAATATTCTCCGAAGTAGCTGAACTGAGCCACGACGACGAGTCCGCAAACGGCATAGGCCATGAGAAACATCGTTCCGCCGCCTTTGAAAAACATGAAATAAGTGAGCGGCAGAATGATGAGCGCTGGGAGCTGAAAGACTCGCAACAGCATCACGCGTCTAATGCCAAGGATGAGCAGCACGGCGAGAATGATCCGGCCTGCCAGTCCGCCCATCTCCTGATGGAATTGCACGGTGTCGCTCATCTTTTTCACTTCATCATTGAGGGGCTTCTGTTTGCCGAAGTTGGCTTTGATTTGCGCGACGATATCTTTTCGCGCCGGGTCAGCAGGTGGCAGCGCATTAAACTTTTTGTTAAGTTCATCGGCCTCTTTGCGAAGTGGAGCTAGCGCGACGGCCTGAGATTTAAGTTCTGGCAGTCCTGGTGTTACTCGGGCGACGGTGACTTGGAGCGCGCCGAAGGCAATGCCATAGGCACAGGCGGATAGCGCTGCCGTCACGAGTGTAACCCGCCGCAACTCAGGCGCAAAAAGTGCTGCAAAGCTCGGGCGCTTTAGTGTGCCCGCCGCGCGTTTGTCCTTCCATGACTTGGATTCTGGAACAAAGGGCAATAGCAGAACAATCGGAATGGCTGGAAAAATGCCCGTCATCAGCAAGTAGCGCCATGAACTCGGATCAGTGGCGCCTAGAGTCAGTGGGAGTCCAATGTGCGCGAGGTCTTTTCCATGCGCATTAATCCAGTAGCTCATAGCTGTCACCAGCACTCCGCCGAGTGAAGCAAAGGCCTGCGTGATTCCGAGCCAGCGTTCCCTCTGTCGCCGATCTTCAAAGACTTCCGCTAGCCAAGTGATTGCCGCGACAAATTCCACGCAAACGCCGATAAATGTCATGCTTCGGAAAACGACGAACATCAGCAGGGTCGTGGAATACGCGGCAGCGAAAGGTGAGAATGAATAAACCAAGATGCTCGCGCCCATCACGGTTTTACGACCGAACTTGTCCACTAGCCAGCCTCCGAGAAGACCAAAGGTTCCGCCGCATAATGCAGAGATCCACAGGAGCCGTCCGACCCACTCAGTAACGATGGGATTGTTCGGCGGAACCTTCAGCAGTTCAGCAATAGCTGGCGCAGCAACCAGCGGCGTCATCAGTAGTTCATAAGTGTCGAAGAGAAAACCAATACTGGCGATGATGATGATGAGCCAGTGGGTGCGGGTGAGTTTGGGGGCAGGCATAAGAATGGGTAATGTGATTACTTGCGGCGTAAATAGGAACGGATGGCGCTGATGGTTTCTGCACTGAGGTGATGCTCCATGCCCTCGGCATCTGATTCTGCGGCGGCTTGGGGCACGCCGAGCGCCAGCAGGAAAGATACTACCAAAGCGTGTCGTTCGCGACATTCTGCGGCGAGCGTGGTGCCTTTCTGAGTGAGAAAGATCGAGCGATATGGCTTGGTAGTCAGATGGCCGTCGCGCTGAAGTCGAGCCACGGTGCGGATGACAGTGACGTGGGACACGCCGAACATTCTCGCCAGATCTGTGGGCCGGGCCTCGCCGTCACGCTCGATGAGTTCTGCAATAGCCTCCACATAATCCTGCGTCGTTTCGGAGGCATTGTCAGTGCGGACTTTGCGAAAGCTTTCTGCGCGCGCCACAGGAGCTTCGCGTTTCTTCTTGCTGGCGGGTTTGGACCGGGGGGGCTTGACGGGCATCGCCGGATATTAACAGGGGATTTGTTGTTGACAACTGGCTCAAATTTGTAACATAGGCTACATTGTATGGAATCAGCTACATTATATATCTCCGACTTCACTGATCTTTCATGGATCAAATAAATAACACCCGTGGTAGTGAGGCCTCGTCCGGCTGGCGCAGTCAGGCCGGAGAGGTTTCGCTGCCGGAGTCCTACCGCACCGTCGAGGTTCCGCACGACGCGCCTTTCTTCAAAAAGCTCCTCGCTTTTGCTGGTCCCGGTTTCTTGGTTGCCGTCGGTTACATGGATCCGGGGAACTGGGCCACTGACCTCGCAGGCGGCGCGAAGTTTGGCTACACATTGTTGAGCGTGATCCTCATTTCAAATATGATGGCCATGCTGCTGCAACATCTTTGCGTGAAGCTGGGCATCGCCACGGGGCGCGATCTGGCGCAGGCGTGTCGCGATCATTACCCCATGCCGGTTGTGTGGTTTCTGTGGCTATTGTGCGAGGTGGCCATCGCTGCGTGCGATCTCGCAGAGGTCGTCGGCACGGCAATTGGTCTGCAACTTCTCTTCGGCATACCGCTGGTGTGGGGTTGTGTGATCACCGCGCTCGACGTGCTGATGATCCTTTGGCTTCAGAACAAGGGCTTTCGCTGGATTGAGGCTCTAGTGATCACGCTCATCGCGGTGATCGGCGGATGTTTCGTCGCGGAGCTGATTTTTGCGAAGCCGGATATCGGTGGTGTATTTGGCGGCTTTGTGCCGAAGTTGGAGATATTGCAAAATCCCACGATGCTCTACGTGGCCATCGGCATCCTCGGCGCGACGGTGATGCCGCATAATCTTTATCTGCATTCTTCCATCGTGCAGACTCGGAAATACGCCCAGACACCGTTGGGTAAAAGAGAAGCCATCCGCTTCGCCACACTTGATTCGACGATCGCACTGTTCCTCGCATTGTTCATCAACGGAGCCATTCTCATTCTCGCGGCGGCGACCTTCCACGGCACACCTCATCAGGATGTGGCGGAGATTCAAGATGCCTATAAACTGCTCTCGCCCGCTCTCGGCGTGGGCATTGCCAGCACGTTGTTTGCCATTGCACTGCTGGCCAGCGGGCAAAATTCTACGCTCACGGGAACGTTAGCCGGGCAGATTGTCATGGAAGGATTCGTCAATATCCGTCTGCGCCCTTGGTTGCGTCGCTTGCTCACTCGCGCACTGGCGCTGATCCCTGCGGTGATCATCATCAGCATCTATGGCGAGAGCAAAGCTATGGACTTGCTGATCGCCAGTCAGGTAGTGCTTTCTATGCAGTTGGGCTTTGCCGTCTGGCCGCTGATGCGCTTCACGGGCAACAAGGAGAAGATGGGCGAGTTTGTCAATCCACTCTGGATCAAGATTGCAGGCTGGGGCACGACACTCCTCATCATCGCGCTGAACTTGAAACTGCTTTTCGAGACATTCTTTCCAGCCAAATAATTTTTCGCACGAACGCCATGTATCAAAAAATTCTCGTCGCACTCGATCACTCGGCATCTGATGCCGCAGTGCTGGAGCATGTTTCCCAACTGGCACCGTTGCATCAAAGCGCGATCCTGCTCGTTCATGTTGCAGACGGATGGGCAGCGAGAAACTTTGAGCGGCTTGATCTGGCTGAGTCGGAAGAGATGGTTCGTGACCGACGCTATCTCGAAGACACAGCTGCGAAATTGCGAGGCGAGATGAAGCAGACGGTGAATACCGTGCTTGCATTGGGGAATCCACCCGATGAAATTGTGAAGGTCGCACATCTGGAAAATTGCGACCTCATCCTGATGGCCTCACACGGCCATCGCTTCTTCAGCGATCTATGGCACGGCAGCACAATCGATCAGGTTCGGCACAATACGCATGTGCCGATTCTCTGTGTGCGCGCGGCCAAGAAGTGATCGCGGCCATCTTTTTTACGGCTTGCATTTTTCTCTTCTCATCGCTCCGCGCTGAGTTTCCCACGCCGACGAACAATCAGCCGGAAACGATTCCGCTCACACCCTCGGAGAAGACCGTTGGCATGATGCATTTGCCGCCGGGTTTCAAAGCCACGCTCTTTGCAGCCGAACCGGATGTGCAGCAGCCCATCGCGATGTGCTGGGATGAAAAAGGCCGGCTCTGGGTCGCGGAAAACTACACTTACTCTGACGGCAACGAGCGCTTCGACATGAAGTTGCGCGACCGCATCCTCATCTTCGAAGACACGAACAACGACGGCCATTTCGACAAGCGCACGGTCTTCTGCGACGACCTCCAGATGCTCACCAGTATCGAACGTGGTTTCGGCGGAGTGTATGCGCTGTGTCCGCCAAACTTGCTCTGGATTCCCACGAAAGACGATAAGCCTAGCGGCCCGCCGCAGATATTGCTCGATGGCTTTTGCACTACCGCGCAGAGTCGGCACACCCTCGCCAACGGCCTGAAATGGGGGCCTGACGGTTGGCTCTATGGGCGTGTTGGCATCAGTAGCACATCATGGGTAGGTGTGCCGGGAGAAGGGAGCGCGGGCGTCTCGCCCGTGAATTTAAAATTAAATGAACACGGGCAAGATGCCCGCGCTCCCTTTCAGCGCCAACCCACTGCCGGCGGCATCTGGCGTTATCATCCGACGCGTAAAATTTACGAGCCTTACTGCCACGGAACGACGAACCCGTGGGGCATGGATTGGGATGAGCATGGAGAAATGTTTTTCATCAACACCGTCATCGGCCACCTCTGGCACGGCATCCAAGGCGCGCACTTCAAGCGCATGCATGGCGAGGATCCTTATCCGCACATCTACGGCCTCATTGACCAGCACGCGGATCACTATCACTGGGACACCGGAAAGAAATGGAACGAGACACGCGATGCCAAAGGTCTCACCGATGAACTCGGCGGTGGTCACGCGCACTGCGGCATGATGATCTACCAAGGAACAAACTTCCCTAAAGAATATCGCGGCAAAGTCTTCATGAATAACCTCAGCGGTCGGCGCGTGAATGTGGATCGCCTCGAACGCGAAGGTAGCGGTTACGTCGGCAAGCACGAGCCAGATTTTATGAAGACCGACGACCCGTGGTTCCGCCCCATCGAGATTCAATGCGGCCCCGACGGTGGCGTTTACATCCTCGACTGGTGCGACATCGGCGAATGCCATGAACAAGATGGCGTCCATCGCACTTCAGGGCGCATTTACAAAATCACCTACGGCAATCCTGTAAAACCAAAGGAGACTGATGTTAGCAAGTTAAGCGATGAAGAGTTAGTCAAACTGCAACTCAGCGATAACGAATGGCTGGTGCGGATGGGGAGGTGGGAGCTGAGGGAGAGGGCGTGGAGTGGGAAAGCACCATCAAATAGCATTCTAGTGGCCATCGAGAAGATGACAAAGAATTGGCCGGCAAAGAATTGGCCTCTGAGTGTTTTGCGGCTCCTTTTTGACCTTTCAGATTTCTATCGTGAAGACGACCACAATAGCAAAGACGTTCGGAATGATCTGTTGGTCACACATAGCGGCGATGCGTTGAGCAGTAACGAATATGTCCAAAGATGGTATTTCAAATCTTTGGCAGATTCCTTATTCGCCCCTACAGGAGCACGGTGGGACTTTGGAAACGGAAAAGAGGAGTTCTCGAAGATGTTCACCTTATGGGCTGACGGCGGTTCACCATTCTTCCGCCTCGGCTTCGCTTCGATTATGACGCAAGCCCCAATAGCATTGAAATTAGAGATCGCCCGAGGACTCCTCTCCCACGCCGAAGACGCCACCGACCACAACTTGCCGCTGATGTATTGGTATGGCATCCGCGACTTGCCGCCGGTGGAACTCGTAAAGCTCGTCAAGGATTGCCGCATCCCGCTCGTCACGCAGTTCATCGCACGACGGATCACGGAGGACATTGAGAAAGACCCCTCGCCTCTGAACACGCTGCTGGAATTCGCGAGTAGCGCGGGCTTGCAGCCTGCGACCAGTGCAGCGGGCATTCTGCCCGCACCCTCGGGTAAAATACCCGAGGCACCAGACAACGGGCAGAATGCCCATGCTACTCGTATCACCGCTATCCTCGCTGGTATGACCGACGCCCTCAAGGGCTGGCGTAAGGCGAAGAAGCCTGCCGCGTGGGACAAATTTGCCGCCCTCATGAAAGGGAGCGTGGGCGTCTCGCCCGCGCCCACTGAACACGGGCGAGACGCCCGCGCTCCCTTGGAGATGCTTCGCGATCTCAACGTTCTCTTCGGCGATGGCCGTGCGCTTGATGAAATCCGCGCCATTGCGCTCGATGACCAGGCCGACACTGAGGCGCGCAAATCAGCGCTGGCGACGATTATTGAAGCAAAGTCTCCCGACGCTCGCAAAATCTGCGAGAAGCTTTTGACTGAGCGCAGTCTTTCCGTCGCCGCTGTGCAGGGACTTGCGACTTTCGATGATCCGGCCATTGCGGAACTGATCGTAAAACGTTGGCATAGTTTTTACAGCAACGAGCACGCCGCAGTGATCGATGCGCTCGTCTCGCGCCCGAGCTTTGCGCGGGTGTTGTTGAAGAATCTGGAAGATCCCATCAAGCACGGGCGAGACGCCCGCGCTCCCTTAATCCCCCGCAGCAACATCACGCCCATTCACGCGCGGCAGATTCGCAGCTTCAACGATCCTGCCTTGAACAAACAACTCTCCGAGACTTGGGGCGAGGTTCGCGATTCATCCGAGGACAAGAAAAAACTCATCGCCGATTTCAAAACGAAACTCACGCCCGAGTTCATCGCGAAGGGGGATCAATCACAAGGCCGCCTGCTTTTTTCCGGCATCTGCGCCGCGTGTCACAAGCTCTATGGCGAGGGTAACAACATTGGCCCCGACCTCACCGGTGGTGGTCGCCATGATGTGGGCTATCTGATTGAAAACATCATTGATCCCAGCGCTGTCGTCGCAGCGGATTTCACGATGGCAGTCGCCACGCTCAAAGACGGTCGCGTGCTCAACGGCATCATCAGTGAGAAGACGGATCGCACCATCACGGTGAAAATCATTGGTCAGGAAGTCACTCTGGATCGCAACGACATTGTGAAGCAGGAGCAGCTTCCTGTTTCGATGATGCCCGAGGGACAGCTGTCCGCTCTGAGCGACAAACAAATCGCCGATCTTTTTGCCTATCTCATGGGCAATGGACAAGTGCAGTTGCCCAAATCATGAGTGGCACAGCGCCTCTGGCCTGTGTGTCGTTTCGACGGTCTCCGTCGGAACAAGTCATGGGTGTTCGACGGTGAGCCCGGGCCAGAGGCACCGGGCGACACACAGGCCAGAGGCGCTGTGTTACTTAAAACGGCTTCATGATCCCAAGCCACGTGGCGAGACCACCGAGCAACAGCGCAACAAACACTGCGGCGGTTCCTGTTAGCATCTTGCGCTTCACGAAGATTGGCAACACCGCGGCGATGACCCAGATGCCAACTTTGCACCAAGCCCAAAGAGGAATCGTCTTCATGATGCCCAACTTCGCCAGCATGCCGAAGCCAGCGATTGGGATCAGCAGCAAGGCAATACCACGCAGCATCGCGCCGAACTTGCGGAGACGAATATTGTCCGCGCCACCAAGGGCGGCACCGGTTCCAGCGAAGAGCGCCATGACGGCGATGAGATGGATGATCTGGTAGGCTTGAAGAGACATGACCGAGCTTAACCACGTTCCTCTCGCACACGCAAGCGCTCAAGTTCCAGCCGCAAGTTTCGCTGCGAGCTTAACGGCTTCGAACAGGCTGTTCGGATTGGCCTTGCCCTGCCATGCGATGTCTAGCGCGGTGCCGTGATCCACGCTGGTGCGCACCACAGGGAGGCCGAGCGTGATGTTCACGGCATCGTCGAAGGCCAGTGTCTTCAGCGGGATCAATCCTTGATCGTGATACATGCAGACATAGGCGTCGGTGCGCTTGCGGCGCGCGGTGAGAAAGGCTGTGTCTGGCGGCAGCGGTCCTTCAACGTCAATGCCCTTTTCTTTCGCGGCGGCGATGGCAGGCATGATGAAACGCTCTTCTTCGCGATGGCCGAACAGTCCGTTCTCGCCCGCGTGTGGATTCAAGCCACACACAGCGAGACGCGGTTCATGCCCGCGAATTTTTCGCATGGCATCAGCGGTCAATTCGATGACTTCGAGAATTCGCGCCGTGCTCAGTAGAGAGGGCACTTCCTGCAATCCGACATGCACCGTGACGAGGCTGCAAGTAATCTCCGGCGCGGTGAGCATCATGCAGGCATGGGGCGCGTTCATCTTCTCCGCGAAAATTTCCGTGTGCCCTGGATACTGCGTGTAACCGGCAAGATGCTGCGCCTCCTTACTGATCGGGCAGGTGGCAACACCCGCGACCTCGCCTGATAGCGCGGCGAAGATAGAGCGCTCAATGTAGCGAAAGCTCGCGCGACCCGTGGCGACGTTGGGCTGACCGGGCTGGAATTCATCTAGCGCGATGGCTTGCAAATCAATAACGGAGGAATCCGAAAACTTAAGTCCACAAACTTCTGCCACGCGCCGCAGCACCACGGCATCGCCGATGATGATCGGCTCGCAGATCGCGCGCAGTTCAGTATTGGCCAGTGCATGAAGGCACAATTCAGGGCCGACCCCGGCGGGGTCGCCCATAGTAATCGCGATGCGCGGCTGGCTCATGGCTTCACGATGGCGGAGCGGCGGCAGTCATCAAACAAATAAAATTTCGCCACACAGAATTTCGTATGGGTATCGTTAAGAAGGTTGTGTTTATGAAACCATGTCTCATCATTCCCCTGCTATGAAAATATCCCAACTCCTCCCCGTCATGGCCACGATGTTGGCCCTCTCCGGCCTGCTTCACGCGGCTGATTCTGAAGCTGATGTCCTCTGGAAAAAAATGGATGACGCACTTACCGCGATAAAAACCCCTCCGGCCACGCAGCCTAAGTCCCGCGAGGAGGCCATGGAAATTTATAAGCAGCGCCTCGCCGCCGCCGATGAAGCTGGCAAAGCGTTTATCGAGAAATTTCCTAAGGACGCCCGCCGGTGGAAAATCTCGATGTTCGAAGCTATGACCGCTGAGTTGCGGCCTCGTCTGGGCCTTCCTGAAAAAGGCGAGATGAAAAAGCTCCTCGCAGAAATCGCCGCCGCCCCTGACGCGGACGCGGATATCAGGGGTGAAGCCAGCGCGGTCATCGTGCTGCAATCTGCATCCGGTCTCGAGGAAGGCGCGATCAGTGTCGACGAATGGAAAAAACTGGCTGAGAACCATCTCAAAGCCTTCCCCGACTTTAAGTTCAATGCGAACATCAAAAAGCAGATCGAAGAGCTACCCAAAATCATTGAGAAGATCAAAGCCATGGCTGACATCAAGACCAAGCCGCTCGACCTCAAGTTCACTGCCGTGGACGGTCGAGAAGTGGATCTATCCAAAATGTCCGGCAAAGTCGTTCTTATCGACTTCTGGGCTACTTGGTGCGGCCCTTGCGTCGCCGAAGTGCCGAATGTGGTGAAGACCTATGAAAAGCTCCATGAGAAAGGCTTTGAGATCATCGGCATTTCTCTCGATCAAGACAAGGGTAAGCTCGAGAGCTTTACCAAGGAAAAGAATATGGCTTGGGCGCAATATTTCGACGGCAAAGGCTGGGGAAATGAAATCTCCACGCGCTTTGGCATCCACGGCATTCCCGCCATGTGGCTGGTGAACAAGAAGGGCATGGTCGTCAGCACCAATGCCCGCGGCACATTGGAAGCGGAAGTCGAGAAGCTGCTCGCGGAGTAAGCATCGAATCTAACAATTTAAACGCGCAGCTGGGACCAGTCCTGACTGCGCGTTTTTTTTGTCATGGCGGAAATGTTGCCACTTCAGCGAGAAGCCTGCATCATTCCGCGTAGTCTTGACCAACTCATGAAAGCTATATTGATCCTGTCACTTGTCGCTGGTATCGCGATGGCCCAGCCTGCGACCACGCCGTTATGGTGGCCGGACAAGCAGGGGCCAACCTTTAACGGAATGGTGCCTGATGCCGATGCGGCGAAGCTTCCGCTGGAATGGGATGAGTCCGCGCACAAAGGCGTTGCATGGAAAACGCCGATTGAAGATGAAGGCCACTGCACGCCGGTTATCGGCGGAGATTTGATCTGGCTTACATCCGCAACAACGGACGGAAAAAAGATGTTCGTCTATGCCGTGAACCGTCGCGACGGAAAGATCATCCATCACAAGCTGCTCTTTGAAAACGCGGCACCTGAGGCACTCGGCAACCCCACTAATAACTATGCCGCACCATCCTGCGTTATAGAAGCGGATGCGGTCTATGTTCACTTCGGCACTTATGGCACTGCGCGATTGAATCCGCTGACGGCAGAGGTCGTCTGGCAACGGCGCGACATTAAATGCCGCCACTTTCGCGGGCCGGGCTCTTCGCCCTACTTGTTTGAGAATCTCATCATCCTCACATTCGATGGCATTGAGAATGATCAATTCATCACCGCGCTGGATAAGACCACCGGCAAGGATGTCTGGCTCACGAAACGATCCACCACTGATTACGGCGATCTCGATGGCCACGGTAAACCCATGCGTGATGGTGACATGCGCAAATCATTCTGCACGCCGCTCATCATGTCCGTCAATGGCACGCTGCAGTTGCTCTCGCCTGCATCACGCGCAGCATTCGGTCTTGATCCCAAAACGGGACGAGAAATCTGGATGATGCAAACCACAGGCTACAACGCCGCGATCAGGCCGCTCTTCAAAGGAGACATCGCCTACATCAACAGTGGCAGCCAGCTTATCGCGCTCAAGATTGACGCCAGCACGAAAGGCGATGTCACCAGCAAATCACTGTGGGTGCGCGAGAAGCGCAATGCCAACTGGTGCAGCGCCGTCCTGATCGGTGATTACATTTATCAGGCCGATTCCAACGGCGTGGCCCACTGCGTTGATCTCAAAGACGGCTCCAGCACTTGGAGTGAAAGACCATTCAGCAGCGCCGGAAAAATGTTCGCGTCCACCATCGCGACCAAGGACCGCATATTTTTCTTTAGCGAAACTGGCGATGCCACGGTGGTCGCAGCTGATCCAAAAAAATTCACCGTGCTGGCCCGCAACAAGCTGGACTCTGGCATGACCGCCTCGCCTGCCGAGGCTGATGGGGCATTGATCCTGCGAACCAAGACTCATCTTTATAAGATCGTGAAACAGTAAGCCGTCGTCATGAGTCTTGATCCACATCCAAGCGATACCAACGACGATCAGGCCACGCCTGCATCGGACGCGAATGCGCCGACGATCATTCTGACCAAGCCCACTTTGGATGCGAATGCACCCACGATTATTTTAACCAGGCCCGCATTCGATGCCAACGCCGCGACGATGATCATGGGCAAATCCATTGCCCCTGTTATCAGCATTTCCACGGAAAGAGTTGGCGATTTCATTGGGCGTTATCAGCTCATCGAAGAGCTCGGTGTAGGCGGTTTCGGCATCGTCTGGCGCGCGGAACAGTTTGAACCAATTCATCGCGAAGTCGCGCTGAAGGTCATCAAGCCCGGTATGGATTCGCGCGAGATCATCGCACGGTTTGAAGCGGAGCGGCAGGCGTTGGCATTGATGGATCATCCGAACATCGCGGGTGTGCTTGATGCCGGCGCGACTGATAACGGGCGGCCTTACTTCGTGATGGAACTCGTCAAAGGCGTGCCCGTCACCGAATACTGCGACGAGCGGAAGCTCACGATCCGGCAACGCCTTGAGCTATTCATTCCCGTCTGTCAGGCCGTGCAGCACGCGCACCAGAAGGCCATTTTGCATCGCGACCTGAAACCGGGGAACATTCTCGTCGCGGAAGTGGACGGCAAACCAGTGCCGAAGGTCATTGACTTTGGTATCGCCAAGGCGCTCGGGACTTCTCCAGATGATGCATTTGAATCCGACCTCGCCCGCACTCAGGAAGGCGTGCTCGTGGGCACACCGCAATACATGAGTCCCGAGCAGGCCGGCATGGGCGCGGACATGGACACGCGCAGTGACATCTACATGCTGGGCGTCATTCTCTATGAATTGCTCACGGGCAGCACGCCGCTGACGCGCGAAGCATTGCGCAAGGCCGGCTTCGATGAAGTGCTCCGTCTCATCCGCGAAGTTGAGTCCGTGCGCCCCAGCAACCGCATGATGCCAGTCACGGATATTATCCGTCAGATTTCTATCTTGCGCGGAACCGAACCGGCAAAACTCTCACGCTCACTGCGCGGCGATCTCGACTGGATCACCTTGAAGGCGCTGGAGAAAGAGCGCGAACGTCGTTATGAAAGTGCGTCTTCGCTCGCTCAGGATTTGGAGAGGCATCTCAACAATGAGCCTGTCGAAGCGGGACCTCCAAGCACGTTATATCGTTTGCACAAATTAGTTAGACGCAATCGTCTCGCCTTTGCTGCTGCCGCTGCCATCGCCGTGTTGCTCGTGGCCGGGATTGGCGTCAGCACCTGGCAGGCAATTCGGGCCAGTCGCGCCGAGAGTCTCGCGCGTCAGCGTTTGGCCGATGTGCAAATCGCCCAGCAGCAAACCATTAAGCGTCTAAAGGAATCCGCACGTTCCGATTGGGTTTTTGCTCGCGACTTGCTGGTGAAAGATCGGAAGCGCGATGCCTTCGCCTATCTCGCCCGTTCATGCGAAAACGATCCCGACTCCGCATCTGCCGCCGAGACTTCGGCATTGGCCCTTAGTGATTGGAATAGCCCTCCTTCGCTGGCGACACTGAATGGTCATGCGGAAATGGTGCGGAGCGCGCAATTCAGTGCCGATGGAAAAAGAATGGTGACGGCATCAAATGATCGCACCGCGCGCATTTGGGATGTGACCACGGGCGCATTATTGATCACGCTGGATGGGCACAAGGATGTGGTGTGCAGTGCACAATTCAGCGCGGACGGGAGTCGCGTCGTCACCGCATCATTCGACAGAACTTCGCGAGTATGGAGTTCCGAAGACGGCAAATTGTTGGCTACACTCAAGGGACACTCGGGCGTGGTCAACGGAGCGCAGTTCAACAATGATGGCACTCGCGTCGTGACTTCATCGGAAGATCATACGGCGCGATTGTGGGACGCTGCGAGTGGTGCGTTGCTGGCCACGCTTCAGGATTTCGAGTATGTCTGGAGCGCCCAGTTCAGCGCGGACGGTCGCCGTATTGTTAATGCATCAGGCGATGGCATGGCGCGCGTGTGGGACGCCGCTGACGGCAAGCTGCTGGTCACATTGCAAGGACATGAAGCCCCCGTTCGCAGTGCGCAATTCAGTCCTGATGGCAGTCGCATCATGACATCTTCTGATGACAAAACGGCGCGAGTTTGGGATTCCGCCACGGGCAAGTTACTCATCACGTTACAAGGCCACGAAGCCTCCGTTCGGAGTGCGCAATTCAGCGCGGATGGAAGCCGGATTGTGACCGCATCCGAAGATAAAACTGCGCGGTTATGGGAGGCAGCCACCGGTGATTTACAGGTCACCTTGAAAGGACATGAACGCGGCGTGGTCAGTGCACAATTCAGTGCGGACGGGAGACGCATCGTCACAGCTTCGAGTGATCGCACAGCGCGAGTTTGGGAATCGGGCATGGGCCGATTGCTGGCCGTTTTCCACGGGCATGAAGGCGCGATCAGGAGTGCGCAATTCAGCGCCGATGGTAGCCGGATTGTGACCGCATCCGAAGATAAGACGGCGCGAGTTTGGGCCGTGACTGGTGGGCTGCTTGCGATTCTTCGTGGACATGAAAATAAAGTTTGGGGTGTGCAGTTCAGCACGGATGGGCGGCAGATTGTCAGCGCCTCGATGGACAAGACTGCCCGGGTGTGGGAAGCAGCCACTGGGCGATTAGTCTCCATCATTAAGGGGCACGAGCGCGTTGTCAGTAGCGCGCAATTCAGCATGGATGGAAAGCGCGTTGTAACTGCATCCAATGATAACTCCGCGCGCGTGTGGGATTCTGCATCAGGCAAACAATTGGCCATTCTCGAAGGACACGATAGCGAAGTGAGTAACGCGCAATTCAGCGCTGACGGCAGTCGGATCGTCACTGCCGCCAACGACAACACTGCGCGTGTGTGGGATTCTGCATCAGGCAAGCAGATCGTCGCATTGGAAGGTCACGAGGGCTGGGTTCACTGCGCGCAATTCAATGCGAAAGGCAGTCGCATCGTCACGGCTTCTAATGATAACACCGCACGAGTGTGGAATGCCGCGACTGGCAAACTGCTCGCGACACTGGAAGGCCATCAAGGCTGGCTCCAGAACGCGCAGTTCAGCGCGAATGGGAGTCGTATCGTGACCGCATCCAATGATAACACCGCGAGAGTTTGGGATACCAGTAACGGCAAGTTGCTATCGGCGCTTGAGGGCCATGATCGCGAAGTCAATAACGCGCAGTTCAGCTCGGACGGCAGATATGTTGTGACTGCATCCAATGACAAGACCGCGCGAGTCTGGGATGCTGTCAGTGGTAAGTTGATCGCGACGCTTATCGGTCATCAAGGCGCGGTCAACAGTGCGCGATTCAACGCAGATGGCAGTCGGATCGTGACCGCATCTAATGATAACACCGCGCGTGTTTGGGAAACATCCAGCGGCAAGCAACTCGCGACCATCACCGGTCATGATAGCTTCGTCTTAAACGCCCAGTTCAGTCCCGATGGACATCGGCTGGTGACATGTTCCACTGATGGCACCGTGCGCGTGTGGGAGCTGGTCATCCAGAAGGAGCGCGTGCCCGATTGGTGGCCTGAGTTCCTCAAAGCCATCAGCCTGCGGCAACTCAATGACGATGGCGAATTGGCTGACGTCCGAGATTTGGAGGCAAAGCGCCACATGACTGATGTGCGCCGGGGCATAGACTCGGAACCTTCCCGGCTGGCTGACATCGCGCACTGGTTTCTGACAAGGCCGGAAGACAAGACCATTCGCCCCGGTGATCCACGAAGCGCCTTTGATGTGGCCGACAGCCTCATCACTCCTGATGCCATCGAAGGCGATTTAGAGCGCTCCTACGAGATCAATCCCGCCCATCCACTTATCCAGCTCGCGCTGGCGCGATATGAGACCGATCTAGTTCGCGCTCGCCATCTTCGTGATTACAGCATCAAGCGAATCGCCGCGAAGCCCACACCGGAACTTGAAGCGCGGGCAGCCGTGTTGATAAAACTTCTCAATACGGAATCGAAGTGATGTCCGGTGATGTTGAGAGTGTCACAGCGCCTCTGGCCTGTGTGTCGAACAGGCATGGCGTAGCCTGCCTGTTCTCATTCATCTGAGCGGAGCGAAATCAGGAGAAGTCCGGCTGCGGGCAGAATGCCCGCGCGACACACAGGCCAGAGGCGCTGTGCCACGGTTCGTAAAGTGCGTTTCACCTAGGGCGATCAAGCCTGTTATAATAGAAACAAGTGCCAATTGGGCTTGCCCCCAGCAACCTTTTACCAGTCTAGCTGGGCACTCGGACAGAACTTGTGCAGGGCATTCTTGTAATCTGCTTTGTTCTTGTCCCAGATGACAGGAATCCCAACTCCCTCCTTTGTGGAATTAAGAAAGACATGAAGAGAAGATCCGCCTTTCCCGCCGCTCGACACTTGCATGGTTCTGATGTCGGCGGCGTCCAAAGCGAATCGAGATAAGTTGTGCCGTCCATGCATTTCGGTCATGCCGATTGAAACCTCATCAGGCCAGATTTTCGTGCTGATGAAAACAAACGGAATATACAAGCACCATGCCCCGCAGAGAATTATGCTAATCCATCTAGTTTTCGGTTCGCGAAAAGTTAGGAGGCTCCCAGCGACTATAACAGAGGTAAGTATAGCGCCAAGTAGCAGATTGGGGCCATCGCTGCGCCAGTAGAAAATGGCATTGCCAACGGAATTCATAAATAGACAATGATTGTGAAACTGAATTCAAAAACAGCCTCTTATTCCTCGCGCAACGTTCCGCTGGTTACACCCAACTTCGATTGCGCCTTTAACTCGCGCCATAGATTCTCATTACCGCGTGTGCCTTCAAGTAGCTCTTGATAGAGAGTTATCACGCGCGCGGCGTCCTCTGTGTTTTCTTCCAGCAGTTCCACACGGAAGTGACGCAGACCGGCGTCTTTCAAGGAACCAAAAAATCTCGCGCCGGTCTGGGGGACGGCATTGAAGAGGGTGTTACGGCAGCCGACATCGGCTTTGAGCGGATGCTCCATGCCGACGCGGTCGCGCAATTTGACCTGATGTTTTTCGCAGGGACGTCCGCAATCCAGAGATGTTTTTCCATTCGACATGAACGCGGCGAAGACGCAGTGCTCCATGTGAAACATCGGCATGTGCTGATGGAGTGTTAGCTCGAACCACGCGGGCGGAGCGGAACGTATTAGCTCCAGCGCCTGATCAATGTTTAGATCATAAGATATAGTAACTTGTTCTAAGCCGGAGTTGATGAGGAATTCCGCGCTTAGTGGATTGGCCACGTTGAGTGAAAAATCTCCAGTCATGCGCATGCCCGCAGCGGCAAAGAACTCGATAGCGCCGAGATTGCGCACCAGCACGCCGTCGGGTTTCGCGCTGGTTATGAGCTTGAAGTATCCGGCCTCTCCCGGTTTCTGGATGCGCGGTGTGGCGAGGAAAACTTCCGTGTCGCCGTCGTGCTGGCGAACAAGTTGCACTGCTGCGGGAAACAAACGCACGTCCTCGAAATCCACATACACTCGCGCTACGCCGAGATTCAGCGCGGCCATGATTTGTTCGTTGCTGCGGCAGAGCACATGCAGTCGCGATGCCGATTCCCGATAGGACGTATCGCGTTGCGTGGTGATGGTCGCCAACATTTCAGGCAGGACAGGTTTGCGTTCTTCAGATGGCGTTGCAGGCACTGTCTGGTGGCTCTCTAACTTAGTCACCAGTTCGCGTCGCATCCGGTTCAATTCACTGACGGGCAGAATCACATCACCCTCTAGATTCACATCAAGCCATTGCAGGAAAAACGGTGTGCCGCCGAGACGGTTCAATTGCTCATGCAGCGAGTCGCGAGTCAGCGGTTTTTTCAGCGCGGTGTTCAGTGGAACTATGGACTCCACATGAGCAAAGGATTTTTGCTTTTCATCGAGTGCTTCGAGCAGCAAGGGCGAGCCAGTGCGTCCGCTAAGCGAAAGATGCAGCCCGATGTTTTTGCGCACGGGAATCTCACCTTTGAAAGTGCTTTGCAAAGTCCGTTCCATCGCCGGATCGCTCGTCTTATAAACTCGTGTGCCTTCTCGAATGGCCGTGAAATCAAGCTTGCCATGACGAAACTCAAGGATGCGCCCCTGCACCGTGAAGACGTATCCGCCCTGCTCGTGATCGGTGTCGGAGGGATTCTCGAACACCACGCCGTCGCCGGGTTTGAGCGGCACCAGAAACTCAGTCAACTCCACCGCATCGCGAAACACGCCGCGCACTTCACCGAGCAGCGGCCCGCGTTTTTTCCCAAAACGTGCGCCAACGAGTTCCTGATGATTCACTCCGTGCATCCAGCCTGGATAGAGGCCGCGACTGAAGCTCATCTCTAGCGCATAGCGATCTTCTAATGCGGAATTGGGAATGGGGAATGCGGAATGGTTGAGAGCGGCATCAATGGCCTTGCGATACACTTGCGTGACGGCAGCCACGTATTCGGGCGTTTTTAGTCGGCCCTCAATCTTGAAGCTCTTTACGCCGACTTCGATGAGGCGCGGAATTTCTTCAACGGCAGCGAGGTCTTGCGGAGAAAGCAAATAGCGTCGCTCGCCGAGATCGCGCACCTCTCCATCCACGATCAGTTCGTAAGGCATGCGGCAAGCTTGTGCGCACTCGCCTCGATTCGCACTGCGGCGTCCGAGTGATTCGCTGGTGAGGCATTGCCCGGAGTAAGCGACGCATAAGGCTCCGTGGACAAACACTTCCAGCGGCAGTGGATTTTCCTCTTTCTGAAAACGCTCCAGTTCCCGCAGCGAAAGTTCGCGCGCAAGCACGGCGAGATCGAGTCCGAGCTTCCGGGCAAAGCGAAGTCCTTCCGGCGAGGTGATGGTCATCTGGGTGCTCGCGTGCAGATGCAGTCGCGGCGCAATGGCCTTGACCATACGCGCGAGTCCGATGTCCTGAATGATCACCGCATCCACGCCCGAATCTTCCAGCAACTCCAGCTGCCGCGCGGCATCCGCGAGTTCGTTGGTGAAGATGAGAGTGTTAAATGCGCAGTATCCGCGCACGCCGTGTTTGTGGAGAAATTCCATCAGCGCCGGAAGGTCTTCCGCAGCGAAATTGTCCGCTCTCAACCGCGCATTAAAACGAGGCAGGCCGAAGTAAATGGCGTCGGCTCCGTTAGCGACTGCGGCGCGGGCGCAGTCCCAGTTACCAGCGGGTGATAGGAGTTCGGGCTTGGAAGTGAAGGTGTTCACAATATAAAGTTTTCTTAATCGGAATTAAACAAAGGCAGCTTGCGCAGAAGAACTCCGTCGTCATCTTCGCACCCATGCGTATATTTTCATCTGGAATCGCCACTGGGCTAGTTATGTTGTCGTGCTTAGCCTTGAGAACTCAGGCCGAAGAAGTGCGGCGTGCTGTCCCTGCGAATGAGATTGCGCTCTTCAAAGAAATTCGTCGCGCTGCGTCATCGGATGAAGTCGCGTCGCAAAAAGTTTCGGGGAACAATATACCCGAAGTCATCGAGCGCGGACCGGACACGCAGCCTTGTGTCGCCTTGACGCTTGATGCCGGATCGGAAGCTGGTCCAGTGCCCCAGATGTTGCAGACTCTACGGGAGCGAAACATCAAAATTACGTTTTTCGTCACCGGTGATTTCGTTGCGACTTATCCCGACATCGTGCGGCAGATCGCAGCGGACGGACATGAGTTCGGCAATCATTCGCTGACGCATCCCGATCTAACAAAAGTAAGCGATACACAAATTCGTCACGAACTGGAAGCCACGGAGCAATTACTCAAACTCACCACCGGCAAGACCACGCGACCGTATTTCCGTCCGCCCTACGGCGAGTATAACAACCGCGTGTTGCGCCTCGCACAGGATCATGGATACACCACCGTCTGCTGGTCGCTCGATAGCCTCGACTCTGTCGGCGTAAGTAAGTCGCCGCGTTTCTTAGTTGAGCGCATCACCTCCCGCCTCGGAGTCAAAGAAGTGCGCGGCGCGATTGTTCTGATGCATTGCGACAGCGCAGCCACCGCCACGGCGCTGCCAGTGATCCTCGATCACTTCAAGTCGCTCAAACTCGATGTGGTTCCCTTGTCGAGACTGCTAGGTGCGAAATGACCCGGATGGGTTTATCATCGCCGCGTGCCGGATGATGCAATCAAACCCAAGCTGCGCGAGATGGCGCAGAGCCTCGGCTTCAGCGACTGCCGTATCGCGCGTGCGCTGCCCGCTGCGCATCGCGAACTATTTGAGCAATGGATCGCCGATGGGAAGCACGGCGACATGGCTTGGATGGCGCGGAATATCGAGCGACGCGGCGATCCGCGTGAAGTGCTGCCGGGCGCTAAGTCTGTGGTTGTGTTTGCCTTGAATTATTATCAAGGCACTTCGCAACCCGGCCAACTAGAAGGACGCATCGCGCGATATGCGTGGAATGATGATTACCATGATTTGATTGAGGTGAAGCTCGAAGCCGTAGATGCTTTCCTTAAATCGCACGGAGGCACGCAGCGATTTTATGTAGACACTGGGCCAGTCTTGGAGCGTGACTTCGCTGGCGAATCCGGTCTCGGTTGGAATGGGAAAAGCACCATGCAGATTCATCGCTCGCTTGGCACTTGGTTTTTTCTGGCCGAGATCATCACCACACTGGAGTTGGACGCAGATGAACCGGAGAATGATCACTGCGGGAAATGCACGCGCTGCATCGTCGCTTGTCCCACGCAGGCGATCACCGCGCCGCGTCGGCTTGATGCACGGCGCTGCATCTCGTATCTTACTATCGAGCACAAGAACGCGATCCCGCTGGAGTTTCGCAAGGCCATCGGCAATCGCATTTATGGTTGTGACGATTGCCTTGCAGCATGTCCCTGGAACAAGTTCGCGCAGACATCGAACGAAGCCGCGTTTCAAGCTCGCGATCAAGTCTTCGCCATGAAGCTGCGAGATTTTCTTAAGATCACGGATGACGAATTTCGCGCGCTGTTTCGCAAGTCGCCCATCAAACGAATCAAGCGCCCCGCCTTTCTGCGCAACGTGTGTGTTGCCCTCGGTAATGTGGGCACGCAGGATGATGTTGCCGCGCTGGAGACTGCTGCCGCTGACGAGCATCGATTGATCGCAGAGCACGCGCAGTGGGCGCTGGAGGAGATTCGCTCTCGATTCGCTTCCGCGTGACTGCCTCAGGGCTTGCGCAGGCCGTGATTCACGATGCCGCTGAATTTGTTGGAGTTCAAGCTTCAGCTTGTTCACCTGTGCTATGCCCATGATGAAAATCTCGCCTTGGAACCAACCAGCGTGAGCAAGGTAAACCTTGAACTCCAACGAATTCATTCACGCGCCGAAGTATTTGGGGAATGTGCAGAATTGCTTGGGCTGTTCATGCGTAAGCCCTGTGACCGTTAGATTCATTGATAATAAGCCTTGAGAATAGGAGGATTGCATATTCGTTTCTCATTCATCTTTTCACATGTCTGGTCGTTACAAAATGCTCGAAAGTCTCGGAACCGGCGGTGCTGGTGCCGTGTTCAAGGCCTACGACACGCAGCTTGACCGCTATGTGGCGATCAAGCGACTACTCACTAAGCAGGAAGAGGAAAAAGAGGATGCGCAATCATCCGTTTTGCGTAAGGAGGCCGGATCGCTGGCCACATTGCAGCATCCGAACATCGTCACCATTTACGATCTCGGCAGTGATGATGAAGGCATGTTCATCGTCATGGAACTCCTCGAAGGAGAGACGCTGGCGGACTTGCTAGAGAAGGGCACGCTGAGCTTGCAGGACTTTTTTGAGCTCGCATCCCAGACTCTGGAAGGCGCATTGTATGCGCATAGTCTGAGCATTTTGCATCGCGATCTGAAGCCTGAAAACATCAAGGTCAAACGTCAGCCTGGCGGGCGCTTGCAGGTGAAGATCGTGGACTTCGGTCTGGCTCGTCTTTCATATGGCGCGCGCAAGCAGACCGAAGATCAGAGCGGGAATGTGTTGGGATCCATTTTCTATATGGCACCCGAGCAGTTTTTGCGACAGCCGCTCGATGGCCGCACAGATTTGTATTCGCTCGGTTGCGTCTATTATCAGGTGCTCTCGGGGTCACGACCATTTCAGCATGAAGCCATGTCCGGCGTGCTGGATATGCATTTGCAACATGAGGTCGCATTGCTCCAAGACGTCTGCCCGCATCTACCAGAACGGGTCTGCGACTGGGTCATGTGGCTCTTCAACCGCGAACCGAACGACCGTCCCGGCAACGCCCAGATTGCACTGGAGTCACTTCGCTCGCTCAGAGATCAGGGATATTTAAGCGATGCACCACCCGTCATGCCGGAGCCTGCTCACGCGAGACCCGTGACCGCCAGTGTTGACCGTGCGACGGGCGCATTGACTTCCCAACGTCTTACCAGCGAATCGATGCAGCATGCATTGCCAGTCCGCAAAAAAAGTCCAGTGTGGACTTATGTCGTCACGGCAGTGATTCTTATCGGTGCCGGTTTGTTTTTCTGGATGTTGACGTGGCACTCCGGTAAAAAGAGTGAGGCAGCAGCGGCTCAGACAGAAAATACGGTCGCTGCTAAGTCGGAAAATTTCATCACACCGGGATCGATCGCTCACTGGCGTGCCGGGGAGAAAATGGAAGCTTGGGCCGGGCCCGGTGGTGTAATCAGATCGGTCAAGCCTGATGACTTAATCGCCAGTTGGCGTAATTTAACCCGTGATACTGGCGAGACAGCGCTCTATGTGCTGGATAATAAACAAAATTTTTGTCCAAAGTTTATTAAAGAAAAACCAAAGCCATTTAAGATAGAGGTTGGTCTCACACAATTCCGTAACGGTAACGTGTTGGCGCAATTGGTGGATTTAAAAAAGCCCGAGGCTCAAGATTTTCCGTTCGGGAAAAACACCCCAACCAAGGGTCTCACACTCATCATGTTGGTTCGTCCGAATATTACGGACAAGCCAGTGCGCATCCTCCGTTTAGGCAATCAAGAGAAAAAGGGATGGCTGGATGTGCGTGCCTTACCCAACAACGAATTCATTGTGGGGATGAAGTCCGGCGACAAAGCAGCAGTTGTTAAATTGCCGACTAAAAGCTCTAGGACATTCAATATGATCTCCGTCGTGTGGAGTGGCGCGACCAACAAGGCGCTCCTTTGTGTCCGTAACGCGGACGGCGTCAAGCACGGACCTGTCGAGGGTGCCGCACCTTTGGACTGTCCGGTGCTCAATGAAGTTCGCATCGGTGCCTCAGCGTCCCCTGGCGTTGATGCGAAAGATTACTTTCAGGGCGAAATCGCAGATCTGATGCTCTGGCCCTTCCCGATGGATGCGGAGCAGCGCACTTTAATGGAGCAGAAGCTCAGCGAGTTATACTTCATCACCCCTGGCCAGAGAAATTAAGCATGTCCACCGCCGTCGCTTTAACGGAAGCAGCGCGGGAGCTGCGCTCAAAGCTTGATGGACTGGCATTTAGTGCGCCAGTTGCGCACGTATATAATCCGCTGCAATACGCCGCCGTGCCACATGAGAGATACTTGTTTCAATACGGCGAAGGCCAAAAAGAAGTCGTGTTTCTCGGCATGAATCCAGGGCCATTTGGCATGGCGCAGACTGGCGTTCCCTTCGGAGAAATCGCCGCTGTGCGCGACTGGATGGGCATCTCTGAGGTAGTATCCAAACCGTCGCCCGAACATCCGAAGCGCCGCATTGTCGGCTTCGATTGCCCCAAGTCAGAAGTCAGCGGGCGACGCCTGTGGGGCTTGTGCACAGCACGCTTCGGCACGGCGGAGAAATTCTTCAGAGATCATTTCGTCGCCAACTACTGTCCGCTCGTTTTCATGTCCGAGAGCGGAGCGAACCTCACGCCCGACAAGGTGAGCGCGAATGAAATGCAGCCCGTCTTCGCCGCGTGCGATGAACATCTGCGCCGTGTCGTCGAAATTCTCCAGCCACAGTGGCTCATCGGTATCGGAGGATTTGCCGAGTCACGCGCCCAGTTTCTGCGAGATCAATTTCCGCAAATGAAGATCGCCCGTATCCTCCATCCCAGCCCCGCCAGTCCAGCGGCGAACAAAGACTGGTCGGGCAATGTCACGCGCACTTTGGAAGGTCTGGGCGTGTGGAGACCAGCATGATAAATAGTGAATCGGTAGCGACGCCCCGCGCCCTCGTCATTCGCGGTGGCGCGATTGGTGATTTCATTCTGACACTTCCAGCTATTCGTTTGCTGCGGGAAAGTATCCCGGATGTCCGCATCGAAATTCTTGGTTACAAACCTATCGTCGAACTCGCTGTCAGTGCTGGGCTGGCAGATGCGGTGCGCAGTTTGGAACACGGTTCGATGGCCAAGCTTTTCGTGCCGAGTGTGACTCTTGATCGCGATCTGATCGAATACTTCCGCAGTTTTAATCTGGTGGTGAGTTATCTTTACGATCCCGATGGATATTTTCGCGGGAACATGGAGCGCATCGGTGTGCGAACTTATCTCGCAGCCTCCCATCATGTTGAGCCGGGCGCGGGCCATGCGGCGGCGCAGTTGGCGAAACCGCTGGAGAAACTGGCGATGTATCTGGACGATCCTGCGCCGCAAATTGGTCTCGCAGTTCCGGCGGACAGTTCCGGTGGAGGGCCAGTCATCGCAATTCATCCAGGAAGTGGCTCGCTCAAGAAAAACTGGCCAACCGCCAACTGGTCGAGACTCGGGCGGGAACTGTCCGAAGTCTTTCCGCATGGTCGGCTAGCGCTGGTCACAGGCGAGGCCGAGGCGGAGCGTGGTGTCACGAAGGCGATGCTCGAAGGCTGGCGCGGGCTTGATTTCCTGCATTGGGATCAGGTGCCTCTGACGCAACTGGCTGTGAATCTCTCCACATGTGCCGCTTTTCTCGGGCACGACAGCGGCATTTCGCATCTCGCTGCTGCCTGTGGTTTGCCGTGTCTTTTGTTGTTTGGCCCGACCGATGCTGCGACTTGGGCGCCGCGAAATTCTGGCGTGCAAGTATTGTCGGATGCATCAGGAGACCTCCAGCGGATGCCATTTGATATAGTGCGTGCGGAGGCAGGAGCATTAATTGCAGGCTTGCCGGATAAAAAAAGCGCGTCGGGCTTGTGAGCACGCTTCACCGCGTTATTCTGCCGTCATGTCAGACCTCAAACCATTCCAACGGTTTCGCACCTTGCTCATGTTCGGCGCACCGGGCAGCGGTAAGGGAACGCAGGGCAAGGTGCTGGGCACCATCCCGCGATTCCATCACATGGCCTGCGGCGAAGTGTTCCGCTCGCTCGACACCCGCACGGCATTGGGCCAGGAATTTGTGGCTTACTCCAGTCGTGGTCATCTGGTGCCGGATGAGACCACGGTGAAGCTCTGGCGGGCAAACATTCACGACCAGGTGAAGACGCACCAGTTCAAGTCGGACATTGATTTCCTCGTGCTCGACGGCATTCCGAGAAATGTGGAACAGGCGAGATTCATGGAGCAGGACATCGATGTGATTCATGTCTTTCATTTGAGCTGTCCGGATCGCGGTGAACTCGCGCGTCGCCTGCGCAAGCGCGCACTCAAGGAGAACCGTTTCGATGATGCCAACGAGGATGTGATTCAAAAACGCATCCACACTTACGAGGAAGAATCCAAGCCCATCCTCGACTATTACTCGGAGGGCAAATACGCGGGCAGGAACATCGTCACTGAAATCAATGCCAGCCATCCGCCTGCCAAGGTCATTCATCAGATACTCACGCGCATCATGGAACTGGATGCGTGGAAGCAAGTCGAGAACCTTCGCGTGTAACAATGCGGATCGCATTCATCGGCACCGGTGACATCGGGCTTCCAACGTTGGAGTCTCTCATCGACTCACGGGATCATGAGTTGGTGGCGATCGTGTCGCAGCCGGACAAGCCGGTGGGGCGTGATCAAAAGCTCACGCCACCCGCTGTCAAGGTGCGAGCTATGGAAGCTGGCGTGCCGGTGCTGCAACCGAAGAGGATTCGTGATGTGGTGGATGAACTGAGGGCCTTGACTGCCGATGTTTTTGTCGTCATCGCTTATGGCCAGATTCTTTCGCGTGCAGTGCTGGACGTGCCGCGTGTGGCTTGCCTGAACATTCATGCTTCGCTGCTTCCGCTGTATCGGGGCGCAGCTCCTATCCAAGCAGCGATCCTCGAGGGCGATGCGGAATCAGGCGTGACCATCATGTGGATGGACGAGGGCTTGGATACGGGAGACATCCTCTTGCAGGAAAAACTTTCCATCTCCGCGAGTGAAACCGGTGGCAGTCTGCATGATCGACTCGCGGTGCAAGCTCCAGATGTGTTGCAACGCGCGCTTTACATGCTGAGTGAGAGTAAAGCACCGCGCATCGCTCAAGACAACGCGAGCGCGACACTGACGCGTAAGCTTGAGCGCGAGCATGGACGGCTCGATTGGAAACAAAGCGCTGCCGAATTGGAGCGACTCATCCGCGCTTATCATCCTTGGCCCGGCACATTTTGCTTAATGCCGTCAACTGCTGGCAAGACGATGCAACTCAAGGTGCATCAAGCCAGCATCGTGACAGATGCGGAGGCTTGTCCGATTGGCGGCACGGTTCTCTCTACTGGCGATCATTTGCGCGTGTCCTGCGGCAGCGGCGTGCTGGAGTTGATCGAGGTTCAGCTAGAAGGGCGAAAACGAATGAGCGCCAAAGAATTTCTGCGCGGTCATCCACTGGAGTTGGGAACAGTTTTGTTGTGATCATGCGATGAGTTCCAGCACGGGGTGTCTTCTAAAGTGGCACAGCGCCTCCCCTTCGGCGGGCTCAGGGCCTTGAGACATGTCGGCGAGCTCATGTCGTGCCGCTTGTCGAAACGGCGGCCTGTGTGTTGCACCGTGGCTCTGCCCGGTGCTGAACTTCTCCCGATTTGGCTACGCCCCGGATGAATGAGAACAGGCAGGCTTTGCCATGCCTGTTCGACACACAGGCCAGAGGCACTGTGCCACATCTTCGTGACGTAGCCAGCGTGGCTCAATCTCCCAGTGATGAGAGACAAATTCCGAGCAAAATGAAGGACAGTCGTTCCAAAAATGTGGGCTATAATAGCTCCGAGTCACAAAACCCAAACTTCTGTGCCTGATCCAACTGTTATGCCAACCACCGAGGGCACTTCTATGACGCCGATCACACCTGACAAGTTGCCAGACTGTCTTGGCCAGATCATGGACGACTACGGAACGCAAGATCTCCCAGCCCAAGATTTCCTGCGCCAGCTTAATATTTTAGATAAGATTCCCGATCCATTGACGCTTTCCATGACGGCAGTTTTCGGAAGTTATGACAGACATCCTACTCATTGGATTGCTTTTATGCGTATAGCCGGCCACGAGGTCCAAGACTGGAATGGATACAGCGTTTGCTTTTGTCCGAAGCGTGTTGGGCCCGAGAGCATCCTTATGGATGGGATAAAAGAGGATTTTACCAAAATGGGAATCTCATACCGATTCATCGGCTCCCTAGATAACGATTCGCTCTGACAACCTATCAGACAGAACAGTCGCTGGAGTCAAGCGCTGGGGCGGCTTTTAGTCTGCGGATGCGTCGCGCTTCGGCTTGCATGATCGCGTATTCACCATCGGCCATGCCCCAGCGGTTGGCTCAGCTCAAACGGTCGCATAGGCCGGAAAAAATTAAATCGGCTTTCGAAACAACGAAACCATGCGCTTGAATGGCCACGCCAAGACCAGAAGTATCCTATTGATGATCTCCGCATAGATTCTCAATGGGACTCGCAGCACATGAAACACTGGGCGACAGATTTTTTGCAAGACCTTGCTGCGCCCATACCAGAGACAGAGCGTGATGATGATGACGCTGCCGAGAAACTTGTGCAGCTTTTCCAAGTGCGCGTGAGTGATGGATTCAATGAGTAACGCGATGCCGACAAAGCCAATGAGAAGAAAGGCGGCGTGTTGGAGAACTGGATAGTCCTGAACAAGTCGCAAGCTCACGGTGGCCATGAGCCAGAGCGTGAGCAGTCCAAGAAACACGCCGGTGTAAACGATCCACAATTGCCCCGGCGCTACTCCTACGGCGACGATGACGTTGTCGAGACTGAGGCTGAGATCGAGAAACTGGATGGCGATCACGGCGCTCCAGAAGGTGCGCGGGGTGGAGGGTTTAGTATCAGCGTCGCCCTCCATCTTCAGCCCGCTGAAATGATCCGCCATTAGATGAATGAGGTAGGCTGCACCGAGGATGAGCATTGTATGGCTCTGCACGATGTAACTGGCAAAGAGCAAGGCGACCGCGCGATAGACATATGCACCCGCCATGCCGAGACGCAGCGCAGTCTTGCGTTCGCGCTCCGGTAATTCCGAGGCCAGCGAGGCGATGGCGAGGACGTTATCCACGGAGAGTAGTCCCTCCATGATCACGAGCATCAGGATGGCGGGCGCGGCATCGCGTAAGTGGATGAGAATTTCCTGAAGCATGAATGTTTCGCGGAAGATGTCTGGATTATGGGCCGGAGCAAGATCGCGTATGCGTGCTTTCGCCAGTCTTGCCACTTGTGAAGGGTGCTGTTACATTACGTTTTATGAAATGTTCTGTCGCATGGCTGACGGGGTCGCTGCTGGTTCTCGCTGGCGGACTGATACCTGTTTGTGCCCAGTCGATGGCCAATGCTCCGAGAGTGGAGGGGCGCGCCTTGTTGCATCAGGATGGGACCCGCACGGACTCGATCAAGGATGTCAATAAGCATGAGATGACGGAAACGACGTTCAACGCCAACGGCGTCGTCATCATGAAGAAAAAATTCTTACTCAACGCCAAGGGTGATCCCACGCAGGGCGTGATTTACGATGGTGCAGACAATCTCATCGCGCGGGCACAGTTTATCTTCGATGATCTAGGTCGGCTTTTCGAGGAGCGTTGCACGAACACGCAGGGGGAAATATTCCGCCGTGTCATTCATCGTTATGATGCCAGCGGTAAGGCGTTGCCGCCGGATGCGCACGATTACGCGGTTAGGTCGCCCAATATGCGAGCCTCAACTATAGATTTCACCCATTCGCCCAAAATGCCGCCCAGATCTCCGCGATCAACCGCGCCCGTGCAACCGGGGCAAGGAGGGCAGATCGAAACCGTGTCCGCTCACTCCGGTGAAGTGTTCAGCGGCGATCCAAACCAACCGATTCCGGAATCAGTTCCAGCGATGACATCTACTCAGGCTCCTGCTGAAGATAAGAAAGAGAAGAAGGGATCGAAGCTGAATCCTTTCAACTGGTTTAAGAAGGATAAGTGATGGGGCTGAGACCTATCACTTGAGCGCCAGCAGAATTTTCTCCACGGCATGTTTCGCGGTGAGGCCGTGTTTCTCGCGCAGGACATTGACGCCGCCGTGCTCGATGAATTCATCAGGCCAACCGATGCGCGCGACGGGCGTGCGGAGGCCGGCGTCGTTGAGATGCTCGATGACTGAGCAGCCGAAACCGTTGTGCAGGACGTGATCTTCAAAGGTGCAGATGACCTTGCACTGTTTAGCGAAACGTTCGAGCACTGCGGTGTCGAGCGGCTTGATCCAACGCGGGTTGATGAGTGCGGCGGTGATGCCTTTTTCTGCGAGAAGTTTTTGTGTTTCCACGGCCATTTCAAACATGGAGCCGAGTCCGATGAGTGCGACTTCGCCTTGTTCCTGCACGACTTCGGCTTTTCCGATTTCCAGAAGCGCGGGCTTGTCCTTGGGCTTCGCGCCGACGCCTGAGCCGCGCGGATAGCGAATGGCGATAGGGCCTTTTTCGTATTGGGCCATCGTCCAGAGCATGTCCACGAATTCATCTTCGTCCTTGGCCTGCATGTGCACGAGGTTAGGGACGTGGCGGAGATAGCCGATGTCGAAAAGTCCGTGATGTGTCGGGCCGTCGTCGCCGCTCAAGCCGCCGCGATCCATGCAGAGCCGCACGGGGAGATTCTGGATGGCCATGTCATGCACGATCATGTCGAACGCGCGCTGCATGAAGGTGGAGTAAATCGTGAGGAAGGGTTTCAATCCCTGCACGGCCAGACCGCAAGCGAAGAGTGCGGCGTGTTCCTCAGCGATGCCGACATCGAAGTAGCGTTCCGGGATTTCCTTTTTGAAGACGCTCAGACCAGTGCCGCCGGGCATGGCACCGGTGATGGCCACGATCTTGTCGTCTTCTTTGGCGAAGTCGGTCACGCTGCGCGCGTAGATCGCGGAGAAAGTCGGCGTTGAGGTGGGTGCGGTGTCGCCGGTCTCGATGTTGTATTTGCCGAGGCCGTGGAACTTACCTGGATCGTCGAGCGCTGGTTTATAGCCGCGACCTTTCTCCGTGATGATGTGCAGCAGCACTGGCTCGTTTTGTTTTTTGAGAAACTCAAAAGTCTTAATGAGCAATGGGATGTCGTGGCCGTCGATGGGGCCATAATAGCGGAATCCAAATTCCTCGAAGAGCACGCTGGTGGTTGCTTGAGGTTGATCGGCTGAAGTGAGGAAGAGACCCTTCGCGCTTTCCTCGACCTTGCCAGCCCAGCGGCGCATACCTTTGCCCATGAGCCATTCTACAAACTCTGCAGCCTTCTGATGCAGGGAAGCATAAGTGGGATGCGTGGCGATATGGTTAAAGTATTTTGCGATGGCGCCGACGTTCCGGTCAATGCTCCATTCATTGTCATTGAGCACGACGATGAGTCGTTTGGTTTGCGCGGCGGCGTTGTTCATCGCTTCAAACACCGGGCCGCAAGTGAAAGCGGCATCGCCCGCGACGCAGACGACGTTGTCGTCGCTCTTGCGCAAGTCACGTCCGACGGCCATGCCCAGCGCTGCACCGAGCGCGGTTCCTGCGTGGCCCGCGCCGTAGCAGTCGTGCTCGCTTTCGCTGCGGAGCAAGAAGCCATTGAGACCTTTGTATTGCCGGATGGTATGAATCTTATCCCAGCGGCCAGTGAGCATTTTGTGGATGTAGCCTTGATGCGCCACATCGAAGACGAACTTGTCTTTCGGAGTGTTGAAGACGCGATGCAGCGCGATGGTCAGTTCCACGACGCCGAGGTTTGGCCCGAGATGTCCGCCGGTTTCGCTCAGAGTATTGATGAGGGTCTGGCGGATTTTTTCAGCAAGTGCAGGCAAGTCCTCCAGCGGCAGAGCTTTGAGATCGGCGGGAGATTTTATATCGGGTAGTTCAGGCATGATGAATGTGCAGGCTGGAGCGCAGTCGCTTGGTATTAAAATAGACGGATATCAGTCGCGTCTTTTTGATGCGGCTCGTCAGACTCGGATTTACGTTTTAACTTTTTTGGTGAATCTCCGGAGGATGCGGTGGCTTCTGGTGCGTCCATTGGTTGGAACTCACTGAGGGCTGCCGCGTTTTTGCCTTCGAGATCGGCGGTGATGAGTTCCACCCGTTGACGCGCGGTGGCGATGCGGTCGCGGCAGGTGCGTAACAACTTCACTCCGCGCTCATAAGCGGAGACCATATCGGCCAGCGGCAGGCGCTCCGTTTCCAATGACGACACGATGGATTCAAGCGAGTCCATCGCGTCTTCAAAACTGAGGTCTTCCGGTTTGCGTTTGTCGTCGGGCATGTTGTGCTGAACCCTGCATCATGGCGTGGCCGCATCCCACCGCAAGCGGGAATCAGGCCCGCATTGACCGAATGCAGCGGAATCTACTTAGGAGCGTCTGCATCCGCACGCTTGTTCGGGTCTGGCTCTAGGCCGCCGCCCGGCTCCCAACGCTTGCGATCAGACATGAACAACATCTCGGCGACGAATCGCTTGTCGTTGGATTGTCCGGCCAGCGGCAAGAAGTAGCGATAGGGCAAATCACCCTGAGCCATCACGTCCACGCCGAATCCTAAAAGAATACCACGCATCGCGGGCGCAGCCCAGTCGTGGTATTCACCCGTGAAAATATCCGAAATATGCTCGGCATGGAGCGAGAGAGGTGACATCAAGATTCCTGCAATCTCTGCGCCGCGTTGATCGGCAGCCTTCTTCATGTCGGGGAAATCACTTCGTTCCACTGGTAGCCACACACCCGGACGATCCGCATACCAGGCCACAGCCCAGGGCATGTCAGTCATCACCAGTTCTTTTTCCAGCGTGAAGCTCGCGAGCTTGTTGATCTGCTTCGGCATGTAAGGCGGCCACTGGGCGAACTGGTCTTTGTGCTTCAAGCCATGCGTGACTTCCGTGGCCAATGAAAGCAGCATCGGCATAGCCGTGATGCCAAAGGCTATCGCCGCCAATCCATGTCGCGACCACCAACCGCCGCGAAAGCTATGAAAGCCAAGCCGCGCCCACAGCACAGCGAGAAAAGCGAACCCATACGGTGCCATCAAAATAATAAACAGAGAGTGAATTTGGTTCGCATCATTCTCTTTTGCGGGCAGCCCCAGCAATGCCATACCCAGCACCGAGAAGAGCCACAGCACCATCAAGCTCCATCCGAAGTAACGAACCACGCGGCGCTTAAAGGGATGCAGGATCGCAAAAAAGAAAAGCACCGCCGGCAACACCGCGCCCAGATGTGTATAGAGATCACGCAACTGCGCCACCAGATTGAATGCCATTTTCTTGACGAGAACATCCACTGCTGCCATCGGGCTTTTCCCACTGAAATCGCGCAGCAGCAAGGAGTCAGAAGTAAAAGCAATCACACTCTGCAAGGTTGCCTTCATCGAGCCGAAAACATCTCCGCAGACAGCTTGATTTCGCACACCCCAAGCGACCAACACCAGAATCGGAATCGTTCCCGTCAGTGTCGCAGCCAGCGCCCGCGGACGAAACAGCCATGCGGTCACGAGCGTAAATCCGACCACGAGAAACACCCCCATCCAATGGCTAAGCACCATCAGTGCGCCCATGCAGCCGATGACCAGTGCCTGCTTCACTGCGCTCTCTTGGTGCGTAACTCGCTCAAGTCCGATGAACAGCGATCTCAGCGCGATCAGGAAAAAGAAAAGCAGCATCATCTGCGGCAATCCACTCCGCGCCACGTCCCATAAAAATTGGCAGGCCAGCACCGTCAAAACAGTCCAGCCCGCTATGGTGTCATCAAACAATCGTCGCACGATGAGCCAGCCCATCACGACTGAGGCGAGAAAAAATAACATGCCCACAGCAGCCACGACACGGTCCAGAAAATAGATGCTCGAGTTCGCGTCGAAGCTCCAAAAAGATTCAAACACCTTGAACAGAGGCGCCAGCATCAAAGACTGCAACGGAGGATTCAATGTGTCGCTCAAAGCTCCCGGCTGCGCTTCCTTGCCGGCGTCAATTTGCTGCCGCCATTCATAGGGTCGCACCACCTTCGTGTGCAGGCCATGCCCGCGCGCAAGTTCCCGCGCCACCTGCGCCTGATCCATGCCCTGGGCGGCGGAGATCCCGCGAAAGGTCACAAACAACTGCACAAAGAACAGCGCACCCACGGCGACCGTCATAAATGCGAGCGTCAGCCCTGAAATCCCGTCTTTATTTGACCTGTCTGATTGTCCGCTCATGCTGATGAACGCAGACTAGCGGATTGCGACAGCGAACGCCAGTGCGAATTGTGCTGCAATCATGCCTAACGCATGAGCAACCCTGAAAAAATTCAGCGCATCCTATCCGCTGGACGAATACTTTTCCGTGCGTTTAATGCGTCATGCCGATCCGCAACTCACAAACTCATTGGCCAGTATTACGCGCCATGCTTTTTGCCACGGGCGTATGCCTACTGCTTTTTGTTGTGCGTTGCTTGATGATCGGAAAAGTCGAGCGCGCCGGCATCTATACGAACATTCTGTTGGCTTGGATTCCCTATATTGTCGCGTTGGTTTTGGACAGGGTCATTGAAGGCAAGCGCACCAGTTTGAAGATTCTTGGGCCACTGTTTTTAGTCTGGCTGCTATTTCTTCCGAACGCCGCTTACATTATCACGGACTTGATTCACTGGCGGAAGGATAAAATACTTCCACTTTGGTATGATTGGATTTTTATCAGTGCGATAGCTTGGACCGGACTTTTCCTCGCGTTTCTCTCTATCCAAATATTGCAGCGTCATGTAGTGAGAAAATTTGGCAGTCTCGCCGGATGGTCTTTTGTTTTTCTGGCTCTTACCGCAAGCTCTTTCGGCATCTATGTCGGCCGCTTTTTCCGTTGGAACAGTTGGGATGCCCTCATCAGACAAAACCGCATGTTCGGTGGACTGGAAGCCATGTTAGAACCCGAGACTAGATGGCAGATTGGAGCCTTCTGTGCCGCATTCACCGTGTTCTCAGTCATGGTTTATGTCATGCTACATGCAATTTCACATGGCCATCATGCAGTCATCGCCGCGACTGAAGAGGATGAGTGACGCCAATCACTCGTTACATTCACAACCGAGAATGCCGAAGATTTTTCTGTACTTTAACCCTAATTGACGTACACACTGTGCATGAAATATCAGCCTTCATGTGACTACAGCAGCAACGATGATATTCAAACGCCAGAACAACTTGCGAAACGCATCGTAAAACATTTCGCGCCCAGCGGCTTAATTCTAGAGCCATGCAAAGGTGAGGGCAATTTTTTGAAGTTCATGCCGGGCGCGCAATGGTGTGAAATCAAAGAAGGAAAAGACTTCTTTAAATGGCAGCATCATGTTGATTGGATCGTGACTAACCCGCCGTGGAGTCAAATTCGCTCCTTCATGCAGCACGCGATGACCGTCTCAGAAAACATCGTCTTCCTGATGACTGTGAATCATGTCTGGACAAAAGCCAGAGTTCGCGACATCTACGAAGCAGGGTATGGTATTAAGGAAATCTGCCTTGTTGAGATGCCGTTAACATTCCCACAATCTGGATTCCAACTTGGTGCTGTGCAAGTGGCGCGTGGTTGGCGCGGTCCAATCACCCTCTCAGATATATCCGTCCAAATTCGGCCAAAGTGTTCGTCCGAAAATGTTGTTAAACGATTTCCAAAACTGCCATCACCGTCGTCGATTGCGTAGAATTACAATTTTCACAAGAATCAAAGGTGGAATTTTATCTCATCCATTGGACTCGTCCGTTAGCCGCATTTGCATGGTCATGACTGTGTGAAGCGACGCTGGCGGTATTTGAATATCCGGTAATGCCAGGCGGTTAATTAAAGCCGAATTCCGCGCCTGCTCAACTCGGGTCCACAGGGAGTACCGAGATGGCACAGGAGACCAAGGCGTACTAACTGAGTGCTGAGCCAAGCTCTATGAACTCTTAGTCATTGAAGCGCTGTAATACAGCACATTGCATCAACGACGAGAAATGTCTATTGATGCTTAGTTGGGTTGCTTGGGGCGCGTTTGAATATTATGCTACGATTTCCAAATGGATGAGATAGTCGCCTCCAGTTAAAAACATATCGTAGTTCAAATTGAAACAGATAATTGCTTCGTGACGAACCGTACAGAATTTTGCCTGTCTAACCATTGTTTTTAGCGGGCATTCTGTTAGCTACCGCTTGGTGCAAAACATATATATTGCATTCGCCTGTAAATAAATGTTCTGGCAACGACCTACTTTCGCATGATCTTGAATCATACTATCATTGGCGTATTAGAATTTAACTTCCGTGTTCGGAATGGGAACGGGTGTAGTTCTATACAATAGTCACCAGAAATATTTACAAGCAGTTTTGATTTATTATAAATATTTCTAATTACTTTTGTTTGTTAATTGATAGCTGCACATGAGTCGATATATTGAAAATACTTTAGATTATTAGTATTGTTAGGCTAAACAGCTTACACTGATTACACCCACAACCTATCAACGTGGTTATCTTCCACGATCTTAATAGAGAAATAATCTTGGGAGGGGCTTGGCGCTTAGATGCTTTCAGCGCTTATCCTTTCCGCACATAACTACTCAGCCATGCCATTGACATGACAACTGAAACATCATTGGTGCGTCACTTCCGGTCCTCTCGTACTAAGAAGAAAATCCCTTAATTCTCTAACGCCCTCGGAGGATAGAGGACCGAACTGTCTCGCGACGTTCTGAACCCAGCTCGCGTACCGCTTTAACCGGCGAACAGCCGGACCCTTGGGACCTTCTCCAGCCCCAGGATGCGATGAGCCGACATCGAGGTGCCAAACCTAGCCGTCGATATGAACTCTTGGGCCAGATCAGCCTGTTATCCCTAGCGTACCTTTTGTCCGTTAAGCGACGGCAATTCCACATTAAACCGCCGGATCATTTAGACCTACTTTCGTATCTGTTTGACTTGTAAGTCTTACAGTTAGGCTGGCATTTACCTATACGCTCTATGCGCGATTACCAACCGCGCTGAGCCAACCTTCGTGCTCCTCCGTTACTTTTTGGGAGGATACCGCCCCAGTAAAACTGACCGGCTGCTAGAGTCCCACAATTTGTGGTTAGATTCGCCAACACCAAAGGGTGGTGTTTCATTGACAGCTCTACATAACCCTGAGGATATGTTTCATAGCTTCCCACTTACGCTAAGCAATGAAGTCAGCAAATCGTTAACAGCTTACAGTTAAGGTGCATAGGGTCTTTCCGTCCTTCCGTAGGTAGGCGGCATCTTCACCGCCATTACAATTTCACTGAGCCCTTTGTTGAGACAGCGGTCAACTCGTTACACGATTCGTGCAGGTCGGAACTTACCCGACAAGGAATTTCGCTACCTTAGGACCGTTATAGTTACGGCCGACATTCACGGGGACTTGGGTTTTGAGCTTTGTGTTACCACTAACCCTTAACCTTAATCTTTCCGCATTGGTCACGTGTCACATCGTATACTTAGACTTTCGTCTTGGCACAATGCTGTGTTTTTGATAAACAGTCGGTTGACCCAATTTACTGCGACCTGACTAGCAGGCACCCCTTCTCCCGAAGTTACGGGGTCAAATTGCAGAGTTCCTTAACAAAGTTTCACTCTTTCGCCTGAGTATAAATACTTATCCACCTGTGTCGGTTTAGATACGGGCACATATTTATCACTTGCGGACTTTTCTTGGCGTAATTTTTCAGAACACGGTCTGTACAAGACATTCCTGCCAAGTCAATTTGGTCTGTTCCTATAAATATACGCGTCATTCGCAAGCTTGTTGAATATGCGGCGCAGTAATATTAAACTGCTTTCCATCGCTTTCGCCATTTGGCTACAACTTAGGCCCCGACTAACCCCGGGACGAAAATCGTTGCCCGGGAAATCTTGGATTTACGGCGGGGTGGGATTTAACCACCCTTAACGTTACTTATGTCTGCATCCTCTCTTCTTATCGCTCGACTTTTGGTTGCCCTTGAGCTTCAATGCAATAAGAATGCTCCTCTACCAAGCTCTTAATAAAAAGATACTTTCAAAGCTTCGGTATGCCGTTTATCGTCAATTATTTTCGGCGCATGATTTCTTGATGAGTCAGCTATTACGCACTGTTTAAATGATGGCTGCTTCTAAGCCAACATCCTCACTGTCAATGAGATCACACTTCCTTTTCACTGAACGGCATTTTGACACCTTAGCTGTTGATCTGGGTTGTTGCCCTTTCGACTATGAAGCTTATCCCTCACAGTCTTACTGCCACATTATATTCTCAAGTATTCGGAGTTTGATTGAGTTTGGTAGGCTAAATCGCCCCCTAGCTCATTCAGTGCTCTACCCCTTGAAATCAACATGTGACGCTGCACCTAAATACATTTCGAGGAGAACCAGCTATTACGGGGTTTGATTAGCCTTTCACTCCTACCCACAACTCATCCGGGGATTTCTCAAGATCCATCGGTTCGGTCTTTCACATTGTTTTAACAACGCTTCAACCTGGTCATGGGTAGATCACCACCGCTTCGGGTTTACCTATCGTGACTTTTCGCCATTTTCGACTCGCTTTCGCTTCGCCTTGCCATTTTTTGGTTAAGCTTGCCACGGTAAGTAACTCGCAGACTCATTAAGCAAAAGGCACGCCATCACCCTTGCGGGCTTTGACACCTTGTCAGCACACGGTTTCAGGTACTATTTCACTCCGCTCACAGCGGTTCTTTTCACCTTTCCCTCGCGGTACTTGTTCACTATCGGTTGTCGGCTAGTATTTTGCCTTACGCCGTGGTCGGCGTGGATTCACGCGAAATTTCTCGTGTATCGCGTTACTCAGGATTATTGCAATTTATTTTTTTATTTTTGGATACGGGCCTATCACCCTCTGTGGAACGCATTTCCAAACGTTTTTCCTAATAAAAAAATAAACTTGCTGCAATTCCTACTACACCAAATAAATTTGGTTTGGGCTGTTCTGCTTTCGTTCGCCACTACTTGCAGAATCGCATTCGCTTTATTTTCCTGCGGTTACTGAGATGTTTCACTTCTCCGCGTTTTTCTTCTCTTCTTTTCAGTTGAGACGCTCATTTTAATGAGCAGGTTACCCCATTCGGAAATCCACGAGTAATTGCTTTGTTAGCTATTCGTGGCTTATCGTATTTTTATACGTCCTTCATAGACTGCCGACACCTAGGCATTCACTGTGTGCTTTTTGTTTATTTTCATTTAATATATTATTATATCGTTTCTCATGTGCAGTTATCAATGAACGTTTTTATATGGGCCTGACTGGACTCGAACCAGTGACCCCTGCCTTATCAAGGCAATGCTCTAACCAACTGAGCTACAGGCCCTGAACTTTATAGTTTTTGGGTATTATATATTTTTTAGCATGTTGATTGCGCAACATTTATTTTATTTTTGTATTTTTACAGTCTTTAAAGTATCAGATAGCGCTCTGCATGAATTGCTTTTTTCCTTTAGAAAGGAGGTGATCCAGCCGCAGGTTCCCCTACGGCTACCTTGTTACGACTTCATCCTAGTTACCAGTGTTGCCTTAGCACTTTATTTCCCGAAGGTTATGTCAAGTTCTTTGGGCGATACCAGCTTCCATGATGTGACGGGCGGTGTGTACAAGACCCGGGAACGTATTCACGGCACCGTAGCTGATATGCCATTACTAGCGATTCCAACTTCATGCAGGCGAATTGCAGCCTGCAATCTGAACTGAGCCTAATTTTGTTGATTTCCTTGTCTTTGCAGACTTGGTTCTTAATGTATTAGGCATTGTAGTACGTGTGCAGCCCTGGGCGTAAGGGCCATACGGACTTGACGTCATCCCCACCTTCCTCCCAGTTAATCTGGGCAGTTTAGTTTGAGTGCGCGGTAAACCGGTGGCAACAAACTACAGGGGTTGCGCTCGTTGCGGGACTTAACCCAACATCTCACGACACGAGCTGACGACAGCCATGCAGCACCTGTGCAAAGCGCGTATTGCTACGCTATCTAACTTTCATTAAAGACACAGTGCATGTCAAGCCCAGGTAAGGTTCTTCGCGTTGCATCGAATTAAGCCACATACTCCACCGCTTGTGCGGGTCCCCGTCAATTTCTTTGAGTTTTAGTCTTGCGACCGTACTACCCAGGCGGCGCGCTTAACGCGTTAGCTACGGCACAGGAAGGGTCTAACCTTCCCACACCAAGCGCGCACCGTTTACAGCTAGGACTACCGGGGTATCTAATCCCGTTTGCTACCCTAGCCTTCGTGCCTCAGCGTCAGATTTTGTCCAGAGCTTTGCCTTCGCCACAAGTGTTCTTCTCGATATCTACGCATTTCACTGCTACACCGAGAATTCCAAGCT
>JBBRNC010000024.1:0-59090 GCA_038230495.1 Verrucomicrobiales bacterium | reverse complement strand
GTCGTTGTCAATGGCTTGGTTCAGCATTGCCTGTAGGATTTGCGCGGCTTCTTTCTCGCCGAGGCAGGAGGCAAACTCACGGCCCGTGCCGAAGCCGGCGATTTCATAATGCACGATGCGCTGGGCATTGGCGATAAGTGCGGCGTCGATCGTCGCGGTGTCGCCCCAGTCATGAGTTGTGTCCTTGGCTTCACGCACTAGTCCCTCCATCGCATGGCAAGTGACGCCAGTCGGTGGCACGCCCAGCAGACTGCATATTTGTGCGAGATGAGCTGCGTTCTCTTCTGTCTGTGCGGAGATGATTTTCAGTTTGTGCGCAAGGTCGGGTGAGGTCGCAGTGCTGATGAGTTTGGGCAGCATGTTTCCGTAATGCACCTCCGCATCATATAAATCGCGCATTTGTTCTTTAAGCAGGTCCTTGAGGCCAAAAAGTTCCTTCATGTTGCATTGATACCAATTGAATGCTTTGTGGCAAACTGAAAATTTTCCGCCCTTTCATCATTCGTATTTGATCAGATTAGGTGAGTCACTAATATTTTCAATCTCATGCCGGACACCCCCATCACGACCTCGAGAACGAAGAGTGTTTCGCAAGTCTGCGCGCTGCTGGCTGGCGCGATAGGTGCTATTGGCCTGGCCGGCTGGGTTTTCGACATCCCCGCCCTCCAGCGCATCCACCCCGCCCTTGTGACGATGAAGGCGAACACGGCGATCGCGCTGATACTCTTGGGTTTCTCCCTGCTGCTGCTGCAGGATGAAAAAGTCAGAGGCATGAAGCGGTGGTTGGCGCAGGGCTGCGCGGCCTTGGTGGCGCTACTGGGTTTGCTGACAATGGGAGAGAATTTGTTCGGCTGGGACTTCGGCATCGACCAATTTTTGTTTCAGGAGTCACTTGCCGCCGCTGGTCGGTCTTTCCCAGGGCGCATGGGCGTGCCTTCTTCAGTGGTGTTCACATTTCTGGGCCTCGCGGTGTTTTTTTTGGACACCAGACTCGCTGGCCGATATTGGGCGACGAAACTCGCGGTGGTGGCGGCAGCAGCCACAACAATGGTCTTCCTCTATTACTTCTATCGCATCGAGCAAGGTGATGCGGTGTCGAAATACTTCACCATCGCGCTGCACACGGTCGTGGCGTTTTATGCGCTGTGCGCAGCGATTTTTTTCGCGCGGCCAGCGCGCGGTGTTATGCAGGAGCTACTGGGGACTGGGATGGGTAGCATGGTGGCGCGGCGTATGTTGCCAGGCGCGTTCTTACTCCCCGTTCTACTCGGATGGTTGCGCACTTACTGGAGCCAGTCCGGCGTGTTCGGGGCGGGCTTGGGCACTGCGGTTTTCGTGGTGTGGATGATATTGATTTTCAGCGTCCTCATTTTGTGGACGATCCGCGCCATCAACGGGTTGGAGGCTGAGGGCCGGGAGGCGCAGGCGGCGCAGGCCCGGCTGGCCGCCATTGTCACGTCCTGTGAGGACGCGATCATCAGCAAGTCGCTCGACGGCACCATCACCTCGTGGAATGCAGGTGCGCAGCGAACTTTCGGCTACACGGCGGAAGAAATGATCGGCCAGAGTGTGCTGCGCTTGTGCCCGCCCGACTTGAGTCACGAGGAAGCGGGCATTCTGACCAAGCTCAGTGCAGGGGAGCACGTCGAGCATCACGAAACCGAGCGTCTGACTAAGGCGGGCACGCGTCTAGCGGTTTCCCTCACCATTTCACCCATTAGAAATGCAGCGGGGATCGTTATTGGTGCGTCAAAAATTGTTCGTGACATCACCGATCGCAAGCGCGCAGAGAACGCCCTGCGTGAGAGTGAGGAGCGCTTCCGCGCGCTGGTGACGGCCACAGCGGATGTGGTGTATTGCATGAACCCGGACTGGACTCAGATGCTCTGGCTTGATGGTCAAGATTTTGTCATGGACACTGAGGAGCCACGGCTCACCTGGCTTCAGGAATATATTTTGCCGGAGGATCAGCCGCGCGTGATGGCGGGGATACAGGAGGCGATCCGGACCAAAAGCATTTTCGAGATGGAACACCATGTGCAACGCGTGGACGGCAGTTTTGGCTGGACTTTCTCTCGCGCCATCCCGCTGCTGAATGCGGATGGCCAGATCGTCGAATGGTTCGGCACCTTGAGCGACGAGACCGCGCGCAAACAGGCTGAAGAAGCGATGCGCGAGAGCGAGGAGCGCTTCCGCCTGATGGCCGACAACATCGCGCAACTCGCGTGGATGGCCGATGCCGAGGGCAAGATATTCTGGTATAACCAGCGCTGGTTCGACTACACTGGCACGACATTGGAGGAGATGCAGGGCTGGGGCTGGAAAGCGGTGCATCATCCCGACCATATCGAAAGCGTGGTTGAGAAGTGGACTGCTCATCTCAAGAAGGGCGAGCCTTGGGAGGATACCTTCCCTCTGCGCGGCACGGACGGGCAGTATCGCTGGTTCCTCTCACGTGCCGTTCCGATCTGTGATGCGGGCGGGATAGTGCAGCGCTGGTTCGGGACAAATACCGACGTGACAGACCAGCGCGCCGCCGTGGATGCTCTCGCGCGGGCGAAGGAACACGCTGAGGCCGCATCACGTGCAAAGGATGACTTCCTCGCCGCGCTCAGTCACGAACTGCGCACGCCTTTGACTCCTGTGCTCATGACTGCCAGTTCACTCGAAGGCGATACCTCACTGTCGTCTGAGGTCCGCGAGCAGCTCTCGATGATGCGCCGCAACATCGAACTCGAAGCGCGCCTTATTGATGACTTGCTTGATCTCACACGCATCAGCCGGGGCATGCTGACCATCGCGCCAGTGGTCACTGACGTGCATGAGTTGCTTAGTCATACCGCCGAGATCGTGCTTAGTGATAGGCTCGGCAAAGAGGTGAGCATCGTCTTCAAACAGGAAGCCGTGCGGCATCATGTGCTGGCAGATCCCACGCGGCTCCAGCAGGTGTTCTGGAACCTGATCAAGAACGCGATCAAGTTCACCCCTGCGGGCGGGAGCATCATCGTGACTACGCGTAATGACGCCCAATGCAGGATCATCCTGAGCGTGGAGGATACCGGCGTCGGCATCAGCACAGAGGCGCTGCCGCGCATCTTCAAAGCCTTCGAGCAGGGTGATGCCAGCGGCCAGCATCGCTACGGCGGGCTGGGTTTGGGGCTGGCCATCTCACGGGCCATCATGGAGGCCCACGGCGGCACCATCTCTGTTGAAAGCGAAGGCCGTGATTGCGGTGCAATCTTCACGGTCGCCCTTGCCAGTGTCGATGCGCCCGCCGCCCCGTCACATGACAGCGCAACCGTGTCCGGTTCTGTCCGCACACTGCGGCTGCTGATCGTGGAGGATCACGAGACGACGCGCACCGTGCTCGCGCAATTGTTGGCACGCCGTGGGCATCAGGTCACCACCGCCGGCACCGTGCAGGATGCGCTTAGCGCCTACGCCGCCGGGCAGTTTGATGCGGTCATCAGTGACCTTGGCCTGCCCGATGGTAGCGGTCTGGATCTGATGCGTGAGATCCAACGCCAACGCCCCGTGCCCGCCATTGCCCTCAGCGGTTACGGCATGGAAGACGATGTGCGCCGGACGCAGGAGGCGGGCTTTTTCGCCCATCTAGTGAAGCCTGTGAACATCGACCAGCTTCGCCAACTCATTGATCAAATTGCCCCCAACGCGAAACCAGAGTCGTAATGCCTGACGATGAAAGTCTTCCACTGCGATCATTGTCATCGCCAGTGGTTTTTCGAAAATGTGAAGTGCCTGAGTTGCGGATTCACACTCGGCTACCTGCCGAACTACGCAGTGATGAGCGCATTGGAACCGGCGGAGGCGGATACCTAGCGCGCTGTATGCGCCTGCGGGTGGAGGACTTTTCCGCAAGTGTGGTAATGGGAAGCAATTCGAAATCTGCAACTGGCTGGTGCCTTTTGCGCCAGAAAGAGTTTCAACTTTGCTTGCCAGCAAACCTGAAACATTTGGCGCGGCCCCTGCAAAGCTCACACCTTGCCTCTGCGCCCCATGATGAAGGACAGCAAGAAAAGGATGAGAAAGACCACGAATAATGTGTGCGCGATCCAGACCGCAGTTCCGGCAACGCCGGAAAAACCGAGCGCGCCCGCGATTAAGGCGATGATGAGAAAGAGGATGGTGTAGTGGAGCATGGTAGTATGGGTTAAATTTCGTGAGTAGGTTTAGCCGTCATGTGGCAGGGCGCAGTAGGCGCCCCGCCCGACGACGATGTTACATTTTGGCGATGTGCTCGCGAAGTTGTTCTTTAGTTTCGCCGAGATTCGTCTCAAGCCGGCCCAGCAGTTCGTCATCTTTGCCTTCCGCGAAGAGCAAGTCGTCGTCGGTAAGCTGCGCATACTTCTGCTTGAGCTTGCCTTTGATCTCGTTCCAAGTCCCGTTGAATTTGAGTTTAGTCATGGTGTTTGGGTGTTGGTGGTTTGGTTTTGGGGTAATAAATTATGACTTGAGTCGCTCGGTTGGCGGGTCCTCGTCGGATTCTGTTTCGGTATCGTCAGTCTCGATGTCCTGATCGGGATTACCTATAGGCTCGTTCGTGTCGATGACGACAGTGGGTGTGTCTTCTGGTTTCAAAGCAGGTTCCGTGATAGGTTCCGCCATGTCAGGTTGGTTAGTTAGTGGTGCGTTCATGGATGATGAATAAATGAAAACCAATTGCACGGCTATGGGGTGAAACCCCTATGCCTCCAGTGAGAGGCCTTATGGCAAACACAACAGATACTGCTCACCATTTACTTCGTTTTTCAGCAAACGTCAGTAGCGTCGAGAGCGGAATGAATTTTACTTTAGTCTTCAACTCCAGCTTGCTTCAAGAGCCACGCTTTGTATCGAAGCACTCAACAAAAAAGCGATGAATGAGGAATCCAAACGCATCGTGAGCATCATCCGAAGGCATGCTCACGATGTGAGAAACTCCATCAACAGCCTCGACCTCGAAGCGGTGCTTCTCGGTGAACTAAGCACCGATCCTGCAGTGGCTGGAACGCTGCGGCGGATGCGCGTGGAACTTACGCAGTTGGAGGCGACGGTGAAGGCGCTGCAATATAAGTTTACCGAACCTGCCCCGCTGACTCTCACTACTAATGATCTGATGGACTTGTGGCAGCGGCAGATCGCCCCATTGGAAACTGCTACCCGCAAGATTGAATGGTCGGCGTCGCCTGAGGCGCAGGATATTACACTCGACGCCCATGCCATCCTCTCTGTTATGCGTGAACTCGTCCTCGCCGCCTGGGGGCGCGCTCCCGCCAGCGCGCTGAAGGCGGCGGTCGTTACCATGGATCAGCATGTGACGCTCGAGTTGCGCGAGCCTATCTCCAGCACACCGCCCGCGGCTGAGGCTCTGGAAGAACAACAGCGGCTCGTCGCCCTCCATGGTGGCACGCTCTCAGTGAGCGATGACGTGCTCACGGGTGAACGGGTCATCAGCCTTGACTTTGCTTCGCAACTCCATGACAAAGCCAGCATGAAGAACGACGAATGAACGCCCAAGGATTAACCTCCAGCATGGTCGCCAGCGAAACACTCCTGATCATTGACGATCAGGAGCAGAACTTGCGGCTCCTGAGCACCCTGCTGACTATGACGGGCCATGAGGTCATCACCGCCAGCAGCGGCGAGCAGGCCATGCTGCAACTCGAAACGTGCACGCCCGACTTGATTCTACTCGACGTGATGATGCCTGAGATGAACGGCATTGACGTGTGTCGCAAGATTAAGGCGGATGCACGTTGGAAAGACTTGCCAATCATTTTCCTCTCTGCCGCTGATGACAAGAACCTTATTGTCGAAGCCTTTGAATGCGGTGGCGTGGACTATGTCACCAAGCCCTTCAATAAAGCTGAGCTACTCTCTCGCGTGCGCACCCATCTTGCCCTGCGCCGGGCGCGTGAGGATATGCGTCACCTCGTCGAGGACAAGGATGAACTGCTCGGCATCCTCACCCATGACCTAGGCAACCACTTGGCGGGCATTCACCTTAATGCCAGCGTATTGGCGCGGCAGAACGACTCGATCCCGGCACCGTGCGCGCAGCTCATCGTTAACATCGTCCGGTCCACCGAACTCATGACCAGTTTTGTTCAGGAGTTTCTCGCCAATCAATCTGCCGAGCGAATCCAAGTCGAAATAATACCTTTTGACCTTCGGACTGTAATTGAGGCGGCGGCGGAGCGCCATGCCACCATGGCCAATGCCAAAAAAATCACACTGGTCGTTGAGGTCCCCGAGCACCCTGTTGAAGCCAAGGCGGACCATGAAGGGATCTCGCGTGTGCTCGACAATCTGCTCTCCAATGCTGTTAAATTCTCCCCCTTAGGAACGCGCGTGACTCTCGCTGCTGGAGTCGGCCCGCTGGAATGGGCGCACTTCACGGTCCGTGATGAAGGCCCCGGATTTACGGTTGAAGACCAGGGGAAAATGTTTCGAAGATATGGTCGCCTCAGCGCACGCCCCACTGGCGGAGAGCACTCCACAGGGCTTGGCCTGTCTATCGTCAAGCGGCTGGTCGAGACCATGAACGGTCATGTTATGGTGGATAGCAAGGAAGGTGAGGGAGCCTCCATCACCGTTCGCCTGCCTGCGGCGACGATGTGAAAATGCGCGTGCTGCGGGGTAGGGTAACTCCCCATACCCGGCCTTCCACTGCTGTTTTAGCGTTATACACTCAATCCCACATACAAAATGAAAAACTACATACAGCTACTCGCCAGTGTCGCCATCCTCATCAGTTTCTCTGCCTGCAAAGAGAAGAGCACTGGCGAGAAGATCGGTGACAAAGTGAAGGACGGACTCGACGCCCGCCCACATGAGAAGATCCGCGACAAGGCGGAAGACGCCAAAGACGCGGTCAAGGATGCCGTCAAATAACTTGGTTAGATTTGCTAAGATATCAGCCGCGCTTTCAATCGTCAGCGCGGCTGGTCATGTTAAACATCGGCATGCCGGTGGGAGCATTAGCAATGCACGCGATTACTTCTGCGACATGTCACTGCGCATAATCTGCACCGTAAGTGCGCCGCCACCGATGAACGCGAGTAAAACAAAATCATCGCAAAGCCCGGATAACCGAAGACGTGGAAGGAGGTCTCCACACTAATGAGTAAGTTCAAGGGTTTGGGTTTGTCTGCGTGAGTTATTTTAAGTGCACCCGCGTAGAAAGAAGAGGATGAGAAGGATGGGAATAGGAACGCCTATTAGCCATAGCAAGGCCCATCCGATCTTGCCTTGATTCCAATGGGTTTTGATTCGCGTTTTCATGTTATGCCTTTTGTATTAGATACTCGGAGTTCCGGACATCGTGTTTGTTTTCTGATGACAGAATGGCTGTTGAAATTCGCACCATCATCAATATAGCCTAAAACCAGCCTTTGCTGCTGGACTGCTGAGGGGTCAGGAGATGGCCAATGAGCACACCGACGCCTAGGGCGATGGCGGCAGCTTGATAAGGATGATTATGCACGACTTTGTCCGTGTATTTCGCGCCCTCAACTGCCTTACCTTGAATGCTTTCAACGAGTTTCCCGCCGCTGTCGAGCGCTGCGGTGATCCGCTTGCGGGCTTCGGCTACGTTCTCTTCAACCATGTTGGATGTGGCGGATAACAATGATCGCAGATCTTTGACAAGGTTGTCTTTTTCCTCGCTGGCTGCATTGAGTTCTTGGTTCATGGTATTTTTATCGTGGTGGTTTTCTGTGTAAAATCTCGTGGTGAGGCGATCCGGCGGCAGCTGATGGATTGGTTGATCGGGCAGATGCACGGGTGGATAATGAGATGGGTTCTGGTTCATAATTATAGATTGCTAGGTTTGTTTAAGTGCTGTTAGTGAGGCGGCGAGTTATCGGACACCGCGACTTCAGAAGTCATTTGTGTTTAGGCTTGTCCTTAGTTACAACATCGTCATCGGGTTCGCCCATGGCCTGGGGGTTGCCATCGGCTCGTGCCAGTTCCGTGAGTTTTTCATTGGCAGCCTTCTCCTGGTTGAGGATTTCCTCCAGAAGATCGGCAGCTTCTTGGTTCTCCAAGAGTCCAGCCCACTCATGCAGGCAGCCGTATGAGGCGATCTCGTAATGCTCCACCTTCTGAGCGGCAGAGATCAAGGCGGCGTTGATGGCCTGCGAGCCCTTGTAGTCGGCGGCGATTTCGTCACCCTCCTTCAGTAATCCCACAGTGGCCTCGCAAGTTTTCGCCACGGGTTTTTCACCAAAAGCCTTGAATACTTTTTCGAGTATTTTTACGTGACCTTCCGTTTCTTTCAAGTGCGACTCGAATGCTTTCTGGAGTTTGCTGCAGGTAGCAGCTTTGGCCATCTTAGGCAGCGCTTTGACAAGGCGATGCTCGGCGTCATACATGTCCTTGAGTTCACCCATGAACAGGTCGTTGAGTGTTTTTGCAGTGGATTTCATATAGTTGTTTTTGATTAGGATTAATGTGGAACGATCCAGCGGTGTTTGGTCCGCGTTCAATAGGTGGCGACTAGGTCGGCATCTATTTGGAGTTTCATATCGCTTTATATATTTCGGGGTTTGATAGACACTTTAATGAGATGGTTTCATCTGCTCATGCGGGATATTGAAACGGAGGTGTGTGATGTGCTATAGGGTGAATCCCTACCGTTCGGGCATACAATGAATAAGGGGTGTGAGCACCCCTTTGGCGACGGGCTTCGAGAACAGATAGAGAGTTGGCCAGTCTCAGAGCATGTCTTCGCATGGAAGCAGTCGTATAAGCCATGCGGCGGCACGCCGTCCGAGTGGCGCATTTGGATTACTGTAGTGGGTGATGGCAGGCTGGCCCGGAACCTGTCTTGACCAGAGGAATCCGCCTTTGCGCTTTGTGACATACCAGCAGTTCTGTGGCTGCAAATCTTCGCGCAGATAAGTCATGAGGCGTGCCGCAAGTTCCGGGCTGTTGATCACTACGGCACTCTCCGTGTTGATGAACTTGGAGCGTGGATCAAAGTTATATGAGCCGACGCAGCAGATGCGTTCGTCGATCACAATCCCTTTGGTGTGCATCCCGAGCGGCGTCATTTGGTTGCCCTTGATGTAGTCCTTCCTAGACTCGGCATTGACGTCCAATTCATGGAGGGTGGCGCCGCTGTCGAGGACATCGCCGCGCCTGCCTGCCATGCCAGCAGCGGCGCCCGCGCTATCCACTGAAGCCATGGAGTTGGTGAGCAGATCCATCCGCACCCCGCGTTTTGTGATCGCCTTAAAAACACGCAAGGTGCTCTCCTGTAGGATCAGGTAGGCCGTGTGCAGCAGCACTTGTCGTTGGGCGGCGTTGATCGCACGTTCCACGCAAACCGAAACTGGAGAGGGAGTCCTCTCCTGCTGCAAAATGTGTTCCGGCGGATCTGCCACGAATTCATATTCAGACCACACCATTCGTCCGATCACGTTTTTTATTTCCGCCGCAGCCTCGGTTCGATTCAAGCTTAATGGATAGGGACAGCCGTGCTTTGCTGCAAGCTTGCGGACTTTCCTGCTCATGTGTTCACGCAACTTGCGCAACTCATAGTGATCAAGGTCGGCGCACTTTGCACGATTCGCGTGGCGGGTAAGGCTGGACTGCCAATACAGGTCGAACGCTTGGAGGGCATCAGTGACCACAGGGCCGACCGCGACAAAGTCCAGATCGCGCATGTTATGCGTGTGACTGATGGCAAAGTATGTGTCCGCTAGATTGCGTCCGCCGCTGATCATGATGCTCTCATCAGCCACGATAAGTTTATAGTGCATCCGGCTTTGCATCAGACCAAGGTCACCAATGACCGGAGTAAGTTGGTTGGCGGGGATGCCGCGAAAACCAATCACTGGATTGAAGAATGCAATCTCAATGCCGGGGTGCGCGGCGAGCGCAGTGGAGCGTATCTCCGCCTGCGCACCAACTGTCATGTCCAATAGGATCCGCACCTTCACGCCCCGGTCAGCAGCTGCTAGCAGGCGCTCGGCAATGATCGTTCCGCAGACATCGTCGTGCCAAATGTAGTATTGTAAATCGAGCCGCAGTTGTGCATCCTCAATGACTGCGAGGCGCATGAGGAATGCCCTCGATGCATCGCCTACAATCTCAAAGCCCGCTATGCCCTTGCCAGTTACTGCTTCCTGCTGACAGACTTGATGAAGGCCAGTATGTGACATGGGGCGATTGGCATTTCACTGTGATTGAGTGGTGGGTTAGGGCAGTCGGGCTGGCAAATATCTGCCCACTCAACCATCCTCCTCACTTATGACGGAGTGCTTTGGGCTTCGAGAGTGCTTTGAGCATTGTCTTTTTCACCCGACTCACTCTCTTTTTGGGTGCCTTTATCGCCTTGGCTTTGATGGTGCGTGTTTTAGACTGCTTCGGCAACGGAGAACGTTTGGTTGCGGCTGTCCTTGGTGCGAGCTGAGCCACCTTGACTGGACTCGCTGACGCAGCTGATTTTACTGTCGTTGCGGGAGTGTGTCCGATCCCTAGCGTTCCTTGGACGGCACCGACGACTGTCCCTAGTCCTGACATGACACCGTCATAGATTGCGCCTGCGATGCCTGTCAGTGGTGACGGCGTAGCAGCTTTTTCTGGTTGGCCTTTGAGTGTGTTCATGGCCATGATTTACCAAAACTACTATGCGACTGCGATGGGGTGTTTCCCCCATGTAGTGTCTCTGTGCCTGACTAGGGTGCTCGCCCTCAGCCCGCGAACAATCCAGAGATGGTGTTGATGCTCAGAGCGAGAATCACGGTGTTAAAGGCGAAGGACAAAAGACCGTGCAGAAGTGCCTGAAACCTCATGCCGCGATCAGTGATTTGCACGTCGGACACCTGGCAGGTCATGCCAATGACAAAGGCGAAGTAGGCGAAATCCAGATAGTCGGGAGTTTTCTCTTCTGGAAAATCTAGGCCGCCGGCCCAACTTTTGACTTCGGGGTCTTCAGAATCGCCATAGAAGGCATGGGCATAGCGCAACGCGAACATTGTGTGGATGAGTAGCCAGGAGGCTACCACTGTTATCAATGCCAGAAGCGCATGGCCAATGGCCTTGTCCTTAGGGAGGTCTTTTGCGCTGCTCATTAAATACGCCACGGCAAAGAGGCTGATGCAAGCGGCGGCCACTACGAAGATGAATATTAGGCTGCGGCTCGAGTCCTGAAGCTTCGCGGAGCGCACACATTTTAGTGCCTCCGCTGTGGTCATGCGAAGCCATGCCAGCACGAGGACGCAAACGCTAAAGCTATCCCAAACGACCACCATCTGCACAGGCACCCGCAAGCTTCCAGTGGTCACTAAAGTCACGAGTAGAGCCACGGCTGCCGCGATGAACAGCCGATGATGAGCATCGCAATTTTTAAGTCGCTCAAAAAATCCGCCGCGCCGAGTGTCTGAGTTGCGTTGCCCTTCTGACGAAGTGGTGTCGCTGAGGTTTTTCTTGCCAGTCTTGGGGAATTTCGATTTCACATTGTCGATGGTAATCCGGTTGAAGTTCTTTCCGCTTTCATATTTTCATCTGATCGCGTATGTTGGCGGCTATGATAACTAGCAGTAAAGGGACGACACATGAGCGATGGATGGCAATCAGCGCAATTATTTTATGCGGAATGACCATGAGTTCCTGCTCGGTTTCGCTGCCCACCCGGCCCATTGCGGAACAAAAGAATGCCCCGGAGCTTTATAAATGGTGGGGCGACGACATGAAGGGCGCACCCGCAGTGAAGATTTCTCTCGATGAGCAAAAAGCTCACATCTATCGCGGCGGCGAGGAAGCTGGTTGGACCATGCTGGCCACTGGCAAACCGGGCCATCCTACCCCGACGGGCAGCTTTACCGTGATGGAAAAAATTCAGGACAAGGTGTCCAACACCTACGGTTACATCGCGGACAACGAAGGAAACGTTGTGAACGGGGATGCCAAGGCTGGCATCACACCTGTGCCTCCCGGATGCCGTTATGTCGGAGCCTCCATGCCTTATTGGATGCGCCTGACCAGTTATGGTGTTGGGATGCACGCGGGAGAAATCCCTGATCCCGGCCTACCCGCTTCTCACGGTTGCATCCGTCTGCCCAGAGAAATGGCAGAGAAACTTTTTGAAGTCGTCAGTGTCGGAACTAGTGTGACTATCTCTGGCACCGCGCCGCAGAGTTAATCCTCCTATGTAACACAGTCGTCTCGACTGTGGGTGTTGCGGGCGTCTCGCCCCGCAAAGGCTTTAGGGAATCCCTTGAGGGCGTGACGCCCCCGACACACGCAGGCCAGAGGCTCGCGTTACTTACTGACAAGCACAAAGTGCGTTCGTTCTGCATCCGAAGCATCGTTGACATGTCCCATATTTATGGGAGCATACCCTTGTGAAAACCACGTTTGAACTTCCCGATATCCTTTTTCGCGGTGCGAAGGCAACGGCAGCCAGTGCAGGCATGTCGCTGCGTGAACTGTTCACCCAAGCGATTGCCGAGAAGCTTGAGCCAAAGAGTGGACGGGTTGCCGAAAGGCCGTGGATGAAAGGCTTTGGTGCTCTGGGCGCCGGCAAAATGCTTCGCAAGGAAACCCGTCGTATCCAGTCGGTGATTGACTCCGAGTTCGGCACGGTCAATGCCGATGACTGGAAATGATTCTGGACACCAACGCTCTTTCCGCTTTTGCGGATGGTGACAAAGGCATTCTACCCGCATTGAAGAAGGCGACTTTCTTCGCTGTGCCGGTGATCGTGCTTGGTGAGTTCAATTTTGGCATTCGTCAGTCACGCCATCGGAAAGCTTATGAAAAGTGGATGGAGGAGAATATGCCGCTCTGGAAGGTGCTCGATGTCAGCCGCAGAACAGCGAAGCATTATGGCGAAGTCCGGTCGGAGTTGAAGAAAGCTGGAACGCCCATCCCAGAGAACGACGTCTGGATCGCAGCACTGGCAAGGGAGCATGATATGCCAGTGCTGACGCGGGATGCGCACTTCGACAAAGTTGCGAAGCTGGCGGTGTTGAGGTGGGCCTGATAGGCTTGATACGCGGTTGCCGACTACAAACGAATTGGCTGGCAGCGTTTTGTGATTGCAAAATGATGTCTGCAAAAACGCTTGCGTCTTCGGAGTGCGCCGGTCCTGCGGCGCTTTGGCCGGCTGATGCGGGTGCGAAGCGGAGACGGGCATGTCAGGCACTCTGGAGGGAATCAAAGGCCGCGCAATAGCGGCGCAGCAGCGCCGGCACTCCAAGACGCTACGCGACATGCTACCACTTGGGGCTTGATGGACCTGATGGTCGCTGATGAAGAGTGCTATAGAAGAGTGCTATAGGGACAGGCACTCGGAGCTGCCAGGCAATGCGTGAAAGCATCCGCGGGCCAATTTACTCGCCATCATGAAACGAAAAAACGTAATCGGGCCATCCTAGGCGTGACAGAATACGGTGCGAACTACCGGACTCGCGCTTGATAGACCAGCCAATCCTTAAGAGAGCAGACAATACACGCCTGGTCTTCGCGGCACCCCAATGGCTCATAGTGCTATCGAAAAAACTTCCGTAAGTTCTTGGGGCATATCACCATGCTCAAGGCGGTCGGCAAGAACCCGCAAAGCAAGCGCCTTAGCCCTTGAAATGGCCTCGTTGCGATCAACACCGTATGACAGAGCACCAGGAATTTGCGGGATTTAGGCAATCCAACGTCCGTCAGTTTCTTGTTCAGTCTCTACTGCCAGATTCATGGATGAATCTCTCTGCTTGCGCTGAGAAGCGCAAGAAATGATTCGTTCGTTTTGCAATGCACAAGGGGAAGGTTGTTCGTCTTAAAGCGAAGCGAAGCGAACGAAGAACGTTACTCGCCGTGCCACCACTCTATTGTTCTGCCTTGGGGTTTTCGAGCCACCTACTGGTAATGACTTCATCCCAATTCTTGCGAAGGGTGCAGCCGACTACGATGAAGTGCCGGACAGTCAAATCCGTTGAGGCCGAATCTGTAGGCAGTGAATTCAAGATATGGTCAATATCCGCTTTTGTGATTATCAGTGAATCGGGATCGCAACGAATTTGAAGAATGTGATCCTTATCCAACTGCATGAAATGGGAGCAAAACCGCACCGATGCTGAAATATTGCCTGAGTAGTCCTCTAGATCTAAAGCCCCAAGGAAATCTACTCCCCGCATGCTTTTGGTTACCGGTAGATGAGCGATCTTCCGAGGCAGCTTTGCAATGACATCCTCAGGCACAACGCGGTATTTGGGAAGGTAGGCCGAAGGATCTGAAGCCGGTTGGCGATGCGCACAACTACTCAAACCTAGCATCAGTAGAAAGAGGCCGTATGTCAGTAATCGCATTTTTGGCAGAACAGTTGGATCAGGCACAGAAGTGTGGGCTTTGTGACACAAGGCTATTACATCCCACATTTTTTAGGGCCATTGTCCATCATTTTGCACGGAATATGTCTCAGCACCAGAAATTTGAATGTCAGGCATTGGGCTATCACAGTCGCACCAGCGGCACTGTCCCCGCCGCGAGATTTCCCAAGTCCACTTTGCGGTAAAAACACGTCGCAGCCTTGGTGTGACAGCAGCCTCCGCCGAGTTGCTCAACTTTTAGCACGATGGCGTCCTGGTCACAGTCCACGCGGATTTCTTTGACGATCTGGAACTCGCCCGAGGTTTTTCCTTTGTGCCAGATTTCCCTTCGGCTCCGGCTCCAGTAAACCGCCTGACCAAGTGTGAGCGTGAGCTGCAATGCCTCCCGGTTCATGTAGGCGACCATCAGCGGTTCATTCGTGCGCCAGTCCACTGCGATGGCAGGAATTAGTCCGTGCTCGTCGAATTTAGGCGCAAATTCCAGACCCTGTTCGATGGTCTCCTTGGATTCGCGATTCGCGAACTTCACACTGTCGGGGGCAATCTTGTCCATTTAGAAAACTAAACTTGAAATGGAAAACGGAAACGGAAAACTGCCCCATGTCATTCCCCGCCCCGAGCGCCCTGAAACTACTCGACCGCTCCATGCAGCGCGGCAGGCTCGGGCACGCCTATCTCATCAGCGGTCCCAAGGGGCCGATGCTGGAGAAGTTCGCTACCGACTTTCTGAATCTCGCATCCGGCACCGCGCAGCCTGATCTGGATGGCTGGCAGAATCACGGCGCGCTCGTCATCCGGCCAGAGAGCAAGTCGCGCCGCATCAAAGTGGAAACGATTCGCGAGCAGGTCGAGCCGTTCCTCTTCATCACCACCAGCGGTGCGGCGCATCGCTTCTGCGTGTTCGTGGATGCCGAGCGCATGAATGAAGCCACGCAAAACGCCTTTCTCCGCACGCTGGAGGAACCGCCGCCGAACACTTTGTTTCTTTTGCTCTCATCGCAGCCGGAATCTTTTCTCTCCACCATTCTCTCTCGCGTCATCCGCGTTCCCTTGATGCCTGCGCCGGGCAAGCGCGAGCTTAGCGAGCCGGAAATGCATCTTGTCGAACTGCTCACGCAACTTGCGCAGCGCAAGGACACCGGCTCCCTCTCCGGTGCGCTCACCTTGCGGCGGGAGTTTGAAGACATTCTCGATGCCGTGCATGAGCGCATCGAGAAGCAACTCGAAACCGAGTTTGCCGAGGAAAAAAAATCGCTCAAGCAGACCACGGATGTATCCAGCCAGTGGCTTGATGAGAAGGAGAAGGAAATGCTCGCCGCAGTCGAGGCGCGTTATCTGCAAGAACGCGAGAACCTCATGGAACTTCTGCTCTCATGGATGGGCGATGTGTTGCGACATCAAGCCGGCGTGGATCGCTTCGATCTCCCCGAGCAAGCCGCCGCGACTCGCGCCCTCGCGGAGCGCTGGGATGCCTCGACCGTTTCGCGCCGTCTGACCGAGTTGAGAAAACTGCACACGAACCTTCACACCAACGTGCAGGAAGGACTTGCGCTGGAAGCGGCCTTCATCGCCGCTTTCGCTTGAAGTTATGAACACGCCCGTGTCGTGGGCTGCCAGCCCGCATTTCTAACAGGCATTGAGTGTAGAACGACTTTCAAAGTCGTTAAACGTTCGACGATTTTCAAAATCGTCCTACCTTTGGGTCTTCCATCAACTGATGACAACAGCCATATCTGAAACAAAATGGAGGTGCGCCCTGCATCTCATCGCCGCATGGATTTTCGGCGGCGTCTTCATCTTTTCCGGCTACGTCAAAGTGCGCGACCCACAGCTTTTTCTCATGCAGATTCGTGGTTTTCATCTGCTGGACGATCCTTATGCGGCGTGGCTGGCACTAGGCTTGCCGTGGCTGGAAATACTTTGCGGTGTCGCTGTCCTCATCGGATTCATGCGCCGTGGCGGACTGATATTGCTGGGCATGGCGGTGATCATGTTTATTGCCGTCCTCTCCATTGCGTGGGGCAGGGGATTGGACATCGAGTGCGGGTGTTTCGGCAGCGCGGTCAAAACCAGCCTGCGCATGGAGTTGCTGATTGATCTGGTCTTGCTCGCGCTCTGCACCTGGCTGCTGCGGAGAGAGTTGAGAATTGAAAGAGGAGGGTTAAGAGTGGAGACATGTCGCGCATGAAATTAAGAACTGGAACTGCATGGATGATCGCGATGATGGCGATGATTTTTGTTTGCGGTTGCGATCGCGATTCAAGCGCAAGTGCGCGTCCCGTGACCGTCGTCATGCTGGTGGACTCACGGATGGATCCGCTACGCAACATGCAATGGTTGCAACTGGAACATCTGGTGAAGCAGAACGCGGGATATGATTTCCGCTGGTGGGATGCGGGAGCTGATGAAAAAAACCAGACTACGCAACTGTCCGAGGCCATGAAGCTCAAGCCGGATGTGCTCATGGTCTTTCCGGTTAAATCCGCCGCCATCTCAGACACGCTCAAAGCAGCGCGACTGGCCGGTGCCCAAGTCTATGTCTTTGCCGACGACATGCCGGAAGCCGCTTGCACCTCGGCCATTTATTGCGACGAGCGCAAGCTTGGCCGAATGGCAGGCGAGTTCATTGTGCAGTCCGTTCAGAAGAAGCTGGTAGATGAAGGCCGACCCGAAGCCATAGGCCGCATCGTGCAGATCACCGGGCCAGAGGACAGCACGGTTACCGCGTTGAGAAAGGAAGGATTCGCCGAAGCCCTCTCGCAAAAGCCCGGCGTCTTAGTCGTCCATCAGACACCCGCCGGACTGCTCGGCGAAGGCGTGTCTGAACGCATCGCCGAGGCATTGAACCTGCAAAAAAATTTCGATGTTGTGTTCACGCACAACGATCTCATGGCCCGCGCCGCAGCCACGGCGCTCGTCAAAGCTGGCCTGCGCGACAGCATCCTCGTCATGGGCGTGGACGGCGCATCGGGAAAAGGTGGCGGCATCCAGATGGTCACCAAATCAGACATCGACGCCACCGTTTATCATCCGCCGCTGGTGGATTTTGCCTGGGGTCTCGCACAGCGAATCTTAAAGGAACCAGGCTTCAAACCAGCCCCAAGGAATGAACTCCAGCCCGTCATCGTCAATCTAGAAAAAGCCATCGAATGGACACGCGACGGAACACCACGCTCTAAACCCGAGTAAGCATAGTTCTCAGCCCCATCCTTAATAGCGCAGACTCAATTCCTCTGACCTCTGGCTTCTGGCTTCTGGCCCTGGCTTCTGGCCCTGGCTTCTGGCTTCTGGCTTCTGGCTTCTGGCTTCTGGCTTCTGGCTTCTGGCTTCTGGCTTCTGGCTTCTGGCTTCTGGCTTCTGGCTTCTGGCTTCTGGCTTCTAGTTTGACAAGCCCGCCGTTCCCAGTATTCTCCTCCCCTCACTTCCGCCGCAAGGGGAAGCCGATAATTTGCACTCATAGCTCAACGGATTAGAGCGTCTGACTACGGATCAGAAGGTTGGAGGTTCGAATCCTCCTGGGTGCACCAGATATTACTTTGCTTAGTGCAAAGGGTATGCACAAAACCCCGCGACATTCTATGCCAAGTAGTGATCAGTTGCGCAAAATTGTGCGAGCTTCATCCAATAGCGGGTGTTCAAAGGCACTCTCGTAGGTATTCAGAGTCCCGGCTTTGATCTTTAAGTTTTTGGCGATTTTGCGCCAGGCAGAGACGGCAGTGAACACTTCGCCAAGTATGGTCTTGGCATCTCTTGGTTTGAGTCCAAAGCGCGCTGCGGAGTCGAGAGCACTCTCGATGGAAGGCTCTGGGTGGTCCTCGCTGATGGATGTTTTGTTCATCCCTGCGCGATCAATTTCCGGGACGGGATTCAGGTCATAGGCAGGTGACAAAGTCCAATGACCGCGATAGTGCATGAGGAATCCGTGATTGCGCAGGTGGTCGTCGTGGTTGCTCGCCAGCAGCGAGAAAACCATGCGTCGCCAAAGCTCGCGCAGGTCGCCAGTGACGTCGTTTCCGAACTGTCGAATGGCATCCGCCATCATCGTGTAGGTTCCGTTATCGCCCGATGTGATCCCGAGAAGAGTGGCCGCGGAAATGAACGGGACACGCTGTCCGCCTACGCGGTCAAACCTCGTAATCAGAGCCACACCATGACCGCCCACAGCCACGAGTTGGTGGTTGACCGTTTGGATTCCAGCCTTGCGAGCAAGGCTCAGCGCGAGGATTTCACCAGCAGCAATATCTCGGATGTCATCAGGCTTGGGGAATTTGGCGATTCCCAAAATGCCATCCGCGAGTTGCACCGCAGACTTGGGGCGCGCTCCTCCGAGTGGCGATCCCTGACCAAGCAGAAAGCGCAGATCCTTCGCGGTTTCTGTTTCACTGTGAATGGCATCAGTTGCCCGTAGTAGGGCTGGAAGCTGGATGAGCGGCGGCAGCTTTCCTGTGTTGGCTGCGAGAAATGGCTGGTCAGCACTTGTGCGAAACCGCAGGGCACCGATGCGCGAGGCGTCATCCAACGCCAGAACATAGTCGAGATCACGATAGGGCTTCGTCGGGAGAATTTTCTTTCGAACTGCTCGCTCGATGAGGAGTCGTCCCCAGCGGTCCGGCCCACAATCCTGAATGCAACCAAACAGGAAACTGCTGTGAAGCGGGCCACGCTGTAAAGGCATCGACGTTGGATCAATCGCAAAGGAATCCGCACGCGTCAGCCATTCAGTCGCGTATTCGAAGGAGACTGCCTGACTCTGAATAGATGGAAAGAGACGACCCACGAAATGGGTTCGCCCACTCCAATCAAGATGGACTTCGACAGTCATGGGCGTCGGGTTCTGATTCGTTTTGGCAGATGCTTTTCGTCGAGGCTCAATCCCAGCAAATCGCTGGCGGGGCTGGCAAGGTTCGCCAGACGGTCATGCAATTGAAGAATGAAGGCAGCGGTTGCCAGTGTGCCGAGCGACACCGATGGGTCCCCACGTTCCAGACGCCATAGTGTATCCCTGCTGACGAAAAGGCGGGAAGCCATCTCAGCAGTGGCAATGCCCCGTTTACGTCTCGCCAACATCAGATCACGTCCGAGCTTCTGCAAGGCGTGGGAGACGGGAAGGGGAAGAGATGTTTGGGTAGGCACGGGTCTAGTGTCTTGTATATCTGACGCAATGTCAATTGCCGTCTGTTAAACAAGACGCAAACATGTGTTGTGCCATTCGACATCCTGATCACGAATCCTCCTGGGTGCACCAGATAAAATCTGACGCTCATCATTTGCCATCCACCGTGGCGCCGGACACGAAAATCATGGCGTCACTCTTCAACTCGTGACTGCCGAGATACATGCCCCAACGGAAGCGCGTCGTCCCCTTGGGGCGTGCATAGGAGCCTTTCCCGACCAGCTTCCCATTGAGAAAAACTTCGTAGTCTAGCCCATTGTCCCTCGCTCGGATATTAAACGGTTTGCCGACCATGTTGGTGGCGATGGTTAAGTCCTTACTACGGCGGTTATTGAGTTTCACGTCACCCTTGGAAGTCATGTCGAGCTGGAACGACCAGTCGTTCTCATCGTTTTTCGCCTGAAAAATCGCCGCTCCATGGGGCTTGATGATAGTGTAGGTGCCGCTCCACTCATGCCATGCACCATGCTTCCATTCTGTTTTGCTGAAGGCTTCGACCCGGGCCGCAAGCTTGCGCGAGTTATGCGTATTTTCTTCGCCCTCAAAAAGCCTGAAGACCTGAGTGTTCCCATTTTCCTGATACCACCGCGACCATTTTCCGAAATCGGCGCGATGGATGGCGCTGTTCCCCAAGGTGTGGAGGCTGATCTCATGGGCAATGGGCCGTCTGGCCTCCGGTGTGATCTCCACCAGATTGTTTTTTACATCAATCTTGGACCCGGTCACACCAGCTTTCGAGATGTGTCCTTTCGACAGCTTACCGCTCTTGAGCAATTGCTGAAACGTCGGATCGGTTCCATTCTGGGTGAAAAGTGTTTCACAAAATGCCGCCTGCAAAGAGGCAAGGCAGAAGATTGTCGTCAGCCATTTCATATTCATAACATCTGCGTTCATTTTCCGGTGAAGTCAATTCGGCTAATCGAAAGCGGTGGCAGCACGATGGCCCCGTCCTTGGACGGAACTTCCTCCAGCACTTCCCCCGTGAGATCGAATATCTTTGCGTGCTCCAGCAAAAGCGCTCGATGGGTGTGCGGATCGGTGGCAGGTTTGCCGTCCAGGCTCAGGCTCAGCGGCACACTGCGCGGCGTCTTGTTAATGGCGAAGACCGTGAGCTTGCCATCCTTGATCACGGCATCGGCGCTAATGGCGTCGATATCCTTGCCGATCTTAGTGCATTCCAGCGTGCTGGCGAACCGGTCGCTGCCCTCGAACACGTTGCATAAAATCTGGAAGGCTGCGCCAATACTGGTGCGCGTCTGTTTTTTTGTCGCCTTGTCAAAAATATACATCGACTGACCGGCGTTCATCTGGAAGTAATCCGCCATCTCAAACAGCTCAGGATGATTCAGGATGCCGAGCTGCGTGTCCGCCATGCCAATGGTGGTGATCGCCGCATCGCCACCGCTCACCGCCCATTCAGAGAGCCAGATGGCGCGACCCGGAAACGCCTTACGCATTAGTTGGCCGGTCTCGATCATTTCCTGTCGTGCGCTGAGGGTTTCGCCCGCCTCCTTCACGGAGTTTTTTCTTCTGAGATATTTGTGAACGCTGATGGCGTCGTAGAATTTTTCCTTCATCAGCGGCGTGTTCCAGCCGTCAGTGAGCGCATTGCGCCAGTGCACCGGAACTGAGACTTTGATTTTCGGATCAGCGGCCTTGAGCGCGGCAGTGTGCGCTTTGGCGACTTGGATATACTTGCTGATGTCGCCTGTGGCTTCGCTGCGCTGGGTCTTCCAGAAAATTTCGTTACCCAGTTCGACCCATTTCACATCGAATCCCTTGGCGCGACAGTCCTGAAGTCGCCGCACGCCCTTCTCCGGGCTGTCATAATTCACATTCCAAGTGAAGAGCACATCGAACTTCAGCGCGTCATGCAGTTTATGAAATCCGTCGAACCCATACTTCAGGCCGGGGTGGTCCTTCACTGCGGCAGCATACTCGCCCTTGTAGCCGTCAGTGATGCGCCGTCCGTCACATTCCCAGTCATAGAAATTCGCCCACACGCCATGCGGGAAGCGCAGTGCTGGCGGCTTGAATGCCTGAATGAGCTTCTTTGCTTCCGGGCTATTGAATCCCGTGCTGCCATAGAGATTTTCCGGCCAGCCGCAATTCACTCCCAGCAACATGCGATTGACCGGCTGTTTCTGGCTGGTGTTCACATTCAGGCTGGCGCTGATCTTTTCCGGCAATGGAAACGGATACTCCGTTGCGGCCATCGCGTGTTCGAGAAGGAGCGCGCATGTTGCAGTGGCCAGAAGGATTTTTTTGCTCAATAGCGACGATTTCATAATGGAGAATTCAGCATGTAAAATGCTCTGATGCGCAGGATATTTTGTGAACGGGAAAAGGCGGTCAATCTTTCATTTCGCTGCGGTATGGGCGCAATGGACAGTTTGTATCGTAAGACAGAAGCGGTGAAAGGGCGGGGGGATGAAAAGTTGAAAGTTGAAAGTTGAAAGGATGAAAGAGGGGTTATGGGTTATTTGGGGGGAGGGACGGAGGGAGCGCTGGAAAGAAGCGCGGGCCTTCAGCCCGCTGCGCGGCAGGGTTTTGATGGGAGCGCAGGCACCCTTGTCTGCTTCATTCTACACGCGAAGCCTCAATCATATGCCAACGGCATTTAAGTGTCCGCTTCGCGGCAGGGTTTTGACAGCAGGCAAGTTGCCCGCGCTCCCTTCCATATCCTCACAACAAATAACCCAAATTCAGTGCCGAATGATATTTTTTCTTGTAATCACAATATACATCCGAGTATAAATGTAATTGTCTAAAACGTATTTAATTTTGTAGTTCACATGAAGCCTGTTTTTTATTCTCGCGCACACGTTGGCAAACCAGCGGGCGTCGCTTTGTTTTTAGTGCTGGCGTTTCTGGCGCTGATCATCACGATGGTGCTCGCGTTTTTCTCGAGTGTGACCACGGAACTTGGAACGGCCCGGAGCGCTGTGAGTCAAGTCACGGCCAAGCAACTTGCGGATACTTCGGTGCAAGTGGTAGGTAGCGTCATTCGCATGGCGACCAGTGCTCCCATCGGCGACAATACTGCCTGGGCTTCTCAACCCGGGATGATCCGCACTTATGGCACCTCCACCGGAGGCGCTGCCAGCACTCCACTCGCTTACTTCAAGCTCTACTCCTCTGATGATATGGAGGTGACGAGACTTGATATACCGTCCTATGATATGGCCTTGGATGTGGATGGGTTGTGGGATACCAAGAAGGCGATGTTCACCGACCTCAATAGCCCGGTGACTGACGGCGCCGGAAAAGTGCACTTCCCCATTATAGATCCCAGAGCGCAGACTACCTCAAGCACCACCAGTGTGCAGGGTTTTACTTATGACAGTTCAATCACTACGAGGACTAGTGTAGTGCCGGTGAACGGAGTGGTGATACCGTCAGCAGGGGCAGCGGACTCCCAGAGGCTGCCGATGCCAGTAAAATGGATCTATGTATTGAAGGATGGAACCCTCACGGCTCCGAGGGCAGTGGACGTTGCCACCGGAAAGATCGCCAACTGGATCGGAGAAAATAATGTCGCAAAGAAGCCCAGCGCCACCAATCCCATCGTCGGGCGCATCGCCTTCTGGACGGATGATGACACCTCAAAAATTAACATCAACACGGCGGCGGGAGATTTGAAAACGCTGACTGGCACGGAAGCCGGTTCTTTCTGGGATAGCCCTCGGGCTTTCTCTCCGATGGACCTTAAGTTCACCAGAAGCCAGGTGGCGACGAATGAATTTCAAAGATATCCCGGTCATCCTGCGACTGTCTCCCTAAGTGCAGTGTTTCCCAGTCTGGACAGGGAACAGATCGGGACGCTGGCCCCGCGCGTGGCCTGGGGTGGCTCTAAGGGCGGCTCGCTGGAAAACTACGCAGGCGGAGTTCCTCTCCTCGCCCGCAAGACCGACCGCCTATATGGATCAGTCGATGAATTGATCTTCAAGCCGACCATCAGCAGTATCCAGCGGGATGAGAACATCACAGGACTGGTGACACCAGACGCGCTGGAAAAAGCTAGGTTTTTTCTTACGGCCAGCAGTCGGGCGCCAGACCTGAACCTCTTTGGCCAGCCACGGGTCTGCATGTGGCCTGTTCATGAAGTAAATTCCCCCACCTACCGCACCGCTAGCGACAAATTATTGGCCTTTTGCACAACTGTTGGCGGGCGGCGATATCATTTCACCAGAGGCAACAGCACCGTCGCCACATCCACAGATCGTGATGCCGACTATGCCGGAAGCGTTCCCAAAAGCGTTCCCCCAAACACACGCAACCAAGAGATTTATGCTTATCTACGCAAGTTGACGAGTAAACCCATTCCGGGATTTGGTGGACCAACCAATGGTTTTGCCGACAACACCAAGTATGGGACCCTGAATCGTGATCAGATTCTCACGGAAATCTTCGATTACATCCGGATCACGAATTTGCAGGACAAATCACTGGCGGGGGGTGGAAAATTCACGCCAAATTCAGGCACTACCGGCAGCGGGCAGGCGGTGCCGATCAAGATCACGACTTCAGCCGGAGACACCAAGGGTTTTGGCCGGATGGCGACCATCTCCGAGGCGGCCCTGCAGTTTTATGCCTCGGAAGTTATTAGCGGCAAGACCACCAAGATGCGCGCGGTTCTTTTATTGGAAGCCTTTTGTCCGGCCCAAGGCTATGCCGGACTTTATCCCAGCTATTCCCATAACATCACCGGGTTGGAAAACCTCACCATCACCATCACCACTTCCACTGGCAACCAAACGATGAATCTTAAATTTCCAGCAAACGCCACCAATAACGTAGTCAGGACTAGCGGGCAGCATTCGCGTAGCTTGTCAGGAACGGAAGGAATAGCCAATGGGTTCTTTGCACCCAGCGGAAACAAAACTTTTCCAGGATTGGACCCCAAAATCAATTACCCATTTATCAGTCAGACGGATATTGATGTCAGTGCAGCTACGGTGGCCACCATGAAGCTCACCGGGGGCGACATCACTCTGTCGATCAATTGTAAAGACAGCACCGGGGCCTTGGTGCAGACCATTAAACTGAAATTTCCTGCTATAACGACCCTGCCATTACCTACAGATTCAGGCATCACGAATTATCAAACACGAATTAATAATCTAGGATCAAATGCCCAAGACATCATCGATGTGAACGATGTGATTCATAGCCTTGAGCCTTCGGGATCGCCGGTCAATGGAGACCTTAGGTTGGTTGCCGCCAGCGAAACCGTGGCTGACACGGTGTTCATGCCTCACGCGAGCTATGCAAGCAACACAAAAATGGCCCACAGCCTGAAAACCGGAATCAACCGGCCCTATAACCTTTCTACCTACGGCAAACTGGTCATTACGCCCTCGGGATATGGAAACTACCAACCGGCTGGAAATCCGGACTTCCCATCCAAAATTGCAACCGGTGCTCTCATGTCAACGGGACTGCGAGGAGACTGGGACAATGGAATTGCCAACTATCTCGATGGTCCTTACATTAACAAAGCTGATGAAGGCACCACATCCATCGGCACCGCTGGAGGTCCAGGACCTTACTGGAGTTCAAATACAGACGTCTTCGCTGCCGCTACGCTCTTTTCGCCGAACCGTCAGATAGCTTCCCCCGTGATGCTGGGTTCGCTTCCCACCGGGGCGGGATATTCTCCCCAGCGGCCCTGGCAGACATTGCTGTTCAGGCCGGATGCGGCAGGGACTCATCCCGGAAGCGTCGCCCTCAAAGACTATCTAATGCTTGATCTCTTTACCATGCCCATTGTGGAACCTTATGCCATCAGTGAGCCGCTCTCGACCGCTGGAAGGGTGAACATGAACTACCAGATCGCGCCTTTCAGTTACATCAAGCGGGATACGGCGGTGCGCGCTGCATTGCAGTCCATCTGGACTGTGGCCATTCCCGACGCTGACAGTGCGAAATACAAAGACCTAAACAGTGGCACCAATTGCCGCAATCCAGTTGCCCCTGATGAGATACTCAAGCAGTTTCAGGCTAGGTTTGACATTGCCGACCCAACCAAGCCGACGTTGTTTGTATCGGCTGCGGAGATTTGTGATCTGCATCTCGTCCCCAAAGGGACGCTCCTCACGGCCATGCAATCGCTAACCTATTGGGATAACTTTAAGCTTACTGGGGATAATACTCGCGAGATGCCCTATAACCATCTCTATCCCTTGCTAACTACAAAATCCAATACTTATACCGTCCACATGCGGGTGCAGGTTCTCAAGAAAGTTCGTGCCACCGCTGATAATGTTTGGGATGAGGGTAGCGATCAGGTGCAGTCCGAATATCGCGGTTCCAGCGTCATCGAACGTTACATTGATCCCGACGACAGCCGGTTCCAGTCAACAAGTCCCAACTATGTCGATTCCGACAAAACCTCATTGGATGAACTTTACAGAATCCGAGTATTGAGCACCAAGAAGTTTAATTGATAAAGGAGCGTGGCACAGGTCTGCGACCTGTGTGTAGATCGGGCATTTTGCCCGGTCATTAGCCGTAACCCCGTAGCAAGGGCGTCACGCCCTTGCAGTCTGCGACCCCGTTTTGGGGTCGGATTGCGTTTGGTGCCCAACTATCGCAACCTTCTCAGCCAATCAGCCGTCAAGTATGAACTGCTCTTTCTACGTTGACCGAGATTCGGAAATAAACCAAGGAAGGATGGTGTCTCGCCGTCTGTGGCGTCAGTGACGGCGCGACACCATCCTTCCTTGGAAAGCCCCCAGAAAGCTGAACACGCTCAAACCTATGCATTTATAGTCTAACCCTAGAAACCTCAGTAGATGGTTTGTTGCGGATGGTTGATAGCATGAGACTGAACAGAATCTGCATAACACGTCCATTCACCTTTGGGGTGCCCCAACAGACTTCGCAAACCCATCCTTCTCAGGCAATTAGCTTTCAGCCATCAACTATGCACTGCTTTGTTTAGGATAACACATCACACGCAACTTCGACATCCCGGATTTTTTGCACACTCCGCGCATACTTTCTAATTTCCCAGCCCTCGCCACTGGCCAGCACGGATTTTAATTCAAACGCATCTTCAAACGTTGGGAAAAAGGCGTCCCCCTCATGCGGGGTGTCGATGTAAGTGAGTAACAGTTCGTCGCATTGCGGAAGTAGGGCTTTATACAATTGCGCGCCGCCGATGAGGTAGATGGGAGATGGGAGATGGGAGATGGAAGAAGGCAGATGGCAGATGTCGCTTATGACTGTGGCATCATTGCGCGGCGGCATCGTTTTACTGAGAACGATGTTCTCACGTCCGGGCAAAGGTTTGCCGAGACGTTCGATGATGGACTCGAAGGTTTTGCGCCCCATGAGAACAGGATGTCCCAGTGTGGTTTGCTTGAAGAATTTCAAGTCCTCGGGCAGATGCCAAGGGAGTTTGCCCTCGCGGCCAATGACGCGGTTCGATGCCATCGCGGCGATGGCGATGAGTTTCGGTTGGTCTAGGGCTGAGTGAATCATCCGTGTGTGCGACAGGGTGCTGCGCGCAGGAGATTTGGCAAGAGAACGGTAGGACGATTTTGAAAATCGTCGAACGTGTAACGACTTCAAAGTCGTTCTACCCGCGTTGCGCGGTGAGAAATGCGAGCTAGTCTGCGGGAATGCGCATTTCGCTAATTTTCGTTCTCCTCGCTTTCCTATGCGCTTGTGACCGCACACCGCCGGGAAAGCCAAAGGCCGTGCATGTGGACTTGGTCGTCGAGGTCGTGCGAGTGGCCGCCTCCAAAACGCTCACACCCGAGGAAGTGCGCCCCTATGACGAGTCATTGGCCTGGCATGAGTATCAGGTGAAACGCGTCATCAGCGGGGAGTTGAAGGACAAGGTCATTCGTGTGGCGCACTGGACGGTCTTGCATGGCAAGGCGGTTCCCTTGAGCACGAAAACCGGTGAAGTCTCGACCATGAAAGTATCGCCTTGGAGCGAAGTTGAGGGCATCAGGGAAGTCAATGCGAGGAACGATCTGGACATTGTTTCCGAAGAGCCGCCGCGTTTTCTCGATCTCTCGCAGCCGCTGCCGGCCAAGGTTATTCTGGCAGATGCGCGTTGCGATTACGGAGGGAGCCTCAACGACCAGATGCTGCTCTATTGGAAACTGCGCGGGCAGATTAAGTTGGTAGCGATGGGCAATTCCCATGCCACGAAAGGCATTTGCCCAGCGGAGTTTTATGGCAAAGACAATGAGATTGCGCCCATCGCTTTCAACATGGCACCTCCAGCTGCGGGCGTGGAACTCCAGTGCTTGGTGATCAAGGATTACGTCCTGCCGCTTCCGAAAATCGAGTGGGTGGTCTGGGTGGCTAGTCCGAGAATCTTTAATGAAAAGCGCGATGAGCAGCGGAAGTATCACGAGTTCGTTGAGAGTCGCGGCAGGAAATATGATCTGGGAAATGCGGATAAACTCTGGCCCGCGCCTGCATCCCCATTGATGACCATCAAGGGGCTTGAGGAGCAATTGGAGCCTTTGAACGTGGATTTGTGGGGCTGGGATGGTCGCAGAAAGTCTTTGTTGGACGAGAATGAAAAAATAGCGACGAAGCAAATCTTCAAGGAAATCGAGAAGCCGGATTTCGTATTCTCGGAGGCTCGATGGAAACTTTTCACCGATACCGTGCGCGCATTGAATGCCAAAGGCGTCCGCGTCATGCTGGTCACACTGCCGCTGCATCCCGTGCTCCGTGATTCGCTCGCCGCCGATCCCGATGGAACTACACACGAAGGCATGGCCGATGTGTGCCGTCGGCTCGCCGCCTTGCATGAGGAACTTCCGCTGACTTGGTATCACGATTTCAATGAAGGCGAGCACCATGATTTCAAACACGCGGATTTCTATGATGCCGATCATGTGAATCGTATCACTGCGCGAGCTATTACGCGTAAGATCGCGGTCATGATCAAGGAGCGCGAAGCCGGGAAGAATTAAGTTAAAGCGGGAATTGAATCGCCGAGAAATTCCGCAGTAGGTTTGCTTTGAGGGGGGGCTTTCCAAGGAAGGTTGGCGTCTCGCCGTCACTGGTGGGAGAGACGGCGAGACGCCATCCTTCCTTGGTTCATTTCCGAACCGAAATTAGTGATCCGTTCGATCCGTTGAAAGCGTCACGCGCCCCAGCCAGCGATCCACTGGCACGGCGATTTTCTCTGCGAGCAGACCAATGAACAGTGCTGTCATGGCTCCGGCATAAACGTCCATGGTGTAATGCGCCCGGAGCACGAGGACGGTGCAGATTTCAAAAAGTGCGATGGCTACCGCGAGCACGCGCAGTGCTTTGTTACCCACGCGGAAAAGTTCCATCGCTCCGAATACGGCCAGCGCCGTGTGACCCGAGAAAAAGAGATCATTACTCACGCCATAGGTGACCAGCAGCGTCGGCACGCCAGTAGAATGCCAGATTTGTCCCGGCGGAATCGGCAAGCTGGTGAAGGCCTGATTGAGCTGGCGCAGGGAGAAAATTAGGATAAGCCCGAGGAAGGGGCGGATGCTTTTGCCGAAGATGGTCGCGCCGATGACGAATAGCCCGAGGGCGTCAATGCAGGCGGAACTGGCGATGAGTAGTGAGTTGTTCACTGCGAAATGGTCTTGCAGCCATGTGTTCCAAGGTGCCGCCCAGTCGTGGATGGTGTCGCCGATACCGTTGCCACCGACGACTGGTGATTTGGCACCGATGAGCGACTGCGTCCAAAACCAGAGGGCCAGACCGCCAATGATGATGGCAACCCGAGCAAGGCGGAGTTTGTTAGAGATGGGCATGGGCTGATATTTAAGTGGCAAAGTATGAACTTGTCCGGCCAAGGTTCAAATTCCAAACCGCAGAGGTCACCGGGCAACGAGATTGTTTTCCATTTTTATGTAGCGTGATGCCAGTCCTTGTGTATTTTGGCCGCCGATTCACGGGGGCATAGCTCAGTTGGTAGAGCGTCTGATTTGCATTCAGAAGGTCAGGAGTTCGAATCTCCTTGCCTCCACCATCACCGCTAGTTGCGGCTTGTATGGAACAGGAGGAAGAAGTGATTTCGAGCGAGAACCACGGCGTTGACCGTTTTGCAAAATTCGTTATCCTAAACAGTATGAGCATCACAGCCACCGTCATCAATGACACCATCAGGCTGCCAGAGGGCACGCATCTGGAGGATGGCACGCAGGTGATCGTGTTGACACAGCCGATTGAACGGAAATCCTTTGCAGAGCGCTACAAAAAATTTATAGGCTCAGTGAACACCGGTCTCGGTGATTTGGCGGAGAATCACGATCACTACCTCCACGGCACTCCGAAGAAGACAAAGCCGTGAGAGCTATCTTTGCAATCTCTGGCTGCGAAGCCGCGCAGCGAATGCGCTCAGCTTGCTGCCGCTCTGAGGTGTGTCCAGCTTGCTGGCGGGGTTGGGCATGGCTTTCATGATCCACTCGGAAGGAGAAGTCTGGGGTGCAGTTTGATGCCTGGGCCGCGAGCAAGCTCGCTGACATACTAGAGCGGGAGCAAGCTCCAGCACTCCAGATGAGCGACATTCCATCGCCAGCGTTACCGTGGCAGAGTCGATGATGATTTTGAACCACCGCTCGTCACTCAATGCCCGGCGATTCCTTGATGCCCAGCATGGAAGTGAGGCTGGCGCGAATTTGATCCATGAGAGGATCAGAAGGTGCGCGTCTGTCTCGCACGGGATTCACTTCGATGGCATCGCCGATTTCAAAAGTCAGGTGCAAGGGGCCGTGAATGGTCGGTGTTGGATTGCCGAAGGCTTCTTCGTAGCGTTCAACGGTTTCAATGAGCCGTTCCGGAGTTGGCGACTCGCCCAAATAATCTGGTGGAAAATGATATATCTGCTGGGCGACTTCGAGATCATAGAGCTGCTTCCAGCGTCTGTTTCGCTCTGTCTTCGGCACTTCTCCGGTTATCAAATCAGGCAGGATGGCTTTGCGTAAATTTTTGACACGGTTGACGGCGTTGCCTTCACTGCGTCCCTTGAGCCATTCGAGTTCCAGAGGCTCTAGCACCCGGTTCAGGAGCCGCACGATGCGCTCAGGCGTGGTGCCAGTCTGGGCCGCGCCGAAATACTCCATTTCCTTTAGCGACAGCACCGCATGACCCAGCTTGACGACCCGGACTATGAGGCTCGTGTCACTTTGCGGCTGCCAGGAGAGGCGTCGTTCAATCTTGTCTAGGACAGGGGTCAATGTTTTTTCAAGGTCGCCATGGAAGGTGTATCGCACGGCGAGAGGATGAACGACCACTCGGCCCGGTGGGCTTGTTTCCGCGCGTTGTTTGGCCGCAGTTCGCGCTAAGAAGGCCACGCCATCTTGAAGGTTGATCAAGCGATCATTAGTTCGGGTGACAACGCCTTCGGCAAAAACCACCAGCGGTCGATTGGCTTTAGCAAGGATGCCAATGGCGGTCTTGAGGGATTCGCGATCTATGCCCTCGCGATACACGCTAAAGGCGCCGATGCGCGGCAGCAGCCATGTATGGAAGCGGCTTTGTAAAAACAGATGCGCACTAGCCATGATGTTGATCGGCTGATTCATCTGCTTCACAAGTAAACCCAGTGCCATCGGATCGCTGGGACGCGGATGGTTCGGCACCATGAGAATGCCATGACCGGCTTTCAGTGATGCTGCGAGTTTTTCTTTGCCCTTGATCTCCCATGACTGAATGCCGTGGGCGTTCTTCAGGTGACGCGACAGCAGTTTGCCGAAGAACCAAATCCAGAAATGACCTTCGCGTGGCGGAACGAATTCATAGTGCTTCTCGCTGACGACAGTCGGCCCGAGTTGAGAAATTTTGTTTTCCATGTCTCTCCGTATCCAGTTTGTTTTTTATGAGGCTGTCACCGAAATTTTAACCCCGCCATCCTAATGAGGACAATGTCTGAATTTCCACCCAATGATGAGTGCCGTCGGCTCGCCAGACGAGTTCCAGAGTGACAGGAATTTTCCCATCCCATCCGAGACGCTGGGCCAGTTGCCGTGCGATCGGGCTGCTGCGCTCGATGAAGACATGGCCGACCATGTCGCTGCTGGGCTGGGATATCTCAAATCCGTCCTTGTTAGCCACGTCGGGCACATCTTTGTCGAAGTAATGGGTGCGCCGAATGATCATGCGGAATTTTTGTGCGCGCGATCCGGGTTTGGTCATGAACTCCCAGAGTAGGCCGTCTTTGAATTCCACAAAATTTTCCCAGTCCACCCGAAATTCGTTTTTTGGTTTCTCTTCAACAAGGGCGAGCACCGCTTTTTTTAAGGAACCACCGGAGACTTCAAACATGGAATAGGGTGGCACGCCATCCTTGCTCGGGTAGCGGTCGATGAGGTCAATTCTTCCGACCTTGACCGGACCGTCCGCGTGAGACGTGTAATGTTTTTCCATCAATGGCCGGACCACGTCAGGCTTCTGGCACCAGCGCAGTCGTTCGCTGATACTGGAGGCAGCAAGAAAAGCTTTCAATGCCTCCAATGCCGATTTCGCGGTGGCGACTTCACTGAAATCTGCGGGTGATGGGGTCGTTACTGGTGGAGCAACGGATGGAGGAGAACTATCAGTGATGACAGGAGCTGGCGGGGGCAGGGGCGGAGTCTCAATTTCAACCTTGGCGACCACAAGTGGAAGCTCGGTGCTCACATCGGGCAGCTTTATTGGAGTGGGTTCGATGGGTGCGACTGCAGGCGGTGCAGGTGGAAGGCTGACATTGGTGAGGGTTTCTGGAGGCGTGGCTACTTCAGGCGCAATGGATGGTTTTGGCATGACCACAGTCGGCGGTTCGACGGCGGGTTTGTCGGGCGGTGGGGTTTCCTTTTTCTCTGGAGCCGGAGGAGCTTGATCGTCCGCTGGGTGAGTAGCAACTTTCTTGACTTTGGCGGTGCTGTCACGAGTCAACCATTCCTGAATACGGTGGCGGAAGACCCACAAAACAGCAGCATCGAGCATCAGAAAGAGTAGCAGACCAGTGATCAAGGCGCGTGTTTTCCGAGTCCGGCGGTGAGTCCTCGGCATATCAGAAACTTGCACCAAACCAACTCCAAGCGAGGGAGTGATCTGCCTGCCGGAATTTATTGCAGGAGGATTTAAATATGATCCCAGCGCGTCACCCATTCCTATGTCGGGCAAAGTGTCTGCTGGCGGTTCGTTCCAAGTATCAACGAGCGGCTGACCAGATGGTGCCGCTACTTCTATCGGTCCGGGATCGCTCGCGAGCGGCGACTCCGCCATGGCAGGCACGACTGGGGCTAGTTCAGGTGTGACTTCCTGAAGTGGTTGTTTGGCTTTGGATTTCTTCTGAGGTTTCGCCACAGGATCTGGCGTAGTTTCAGCAGCGGACGGCCCCGATAAAAATTCATCTAGCAGCGTGTTAATCAGACCAGTAGAAGGTTCTGCGGGAGGTGGTAAAACTTGCTGAGGCAACTCCAAGGCGGCTGGTGGATCTTTCGGTGTCGGTGCCGTGACCAACTGGTTGCATTTAGGGCAATGATCTTCAATGCCCGCCATCGACAGCGGAACGGCCAGCCGCGTTCCGCAGGCAGGACAGGAAAACTTGATCAGGTGCGGCTTCAATGTCCGGGACAACGAATGGAGGTTGATTTAATTAGCAAGTGACTGCGAGACATTCAAGCGTGGAAAAAACACACGGTGGATTAGCCCCGCAAGATTGATCACATACTGAAACGCAGGCTGCCGGAAGTGGCTAAGGATTTTTTCACTCGCGCCCCACAAGACCGTAATGATGATTTGCCCATCGGCACGCAGCGGTTCATATGTCAGGTCATGTTTGCCGTCGCCAGTGCCAGCGAAATTTTTACTGCTTACGGGCCATCCCATCGTTTCGTGCTTCTGCTCACAGCGCTGGCAGTCACGCTCATGATCGTGCTGACCCGTAAGGGCTGGCTGCGAGCAGCGCGCGGTTTTGAAATCGCACTGGCTGTCATGTTGTTCCTGGAATGGCCGCTCAATCTTCTGGTGGCATGGCATTTTGATACACTCACATCGGGTAACGCGCTGCCATTCCAACTTTGTGATGTGGCCGCCATCGTGGGCGCGTTGGCGTTGTTGACCCATCAGGCCGAGCTTTGCGAGCTGCTTTATTTCTGGGGGCTGGCCGGGACCATGCAGGGATTGATCACGCCTGCGCTTTCAGTGGAATGGCCGCATCCGCGATTCATCACATTTTTTATACTCCATGCCGGCGTGGTCATGGCCGCGATCCATCTCGTCTTTGCCAGAGGCAACACCCCGCGTGCTGGCGCAGTGTTGCGGGCCATCGGCTGGATGGCTGTCTATGCTGCATTCGCAGGCACGGCCAATGCCGTTATCCGATTTTTCGGAGGCGATGCGAATTACGGATTTCTCTGCGAAAAGCCTCCGACAGCCAGCCTCTTCGATTATCTCGGGCCGTGGCCGTGGTATATCGGTAGTGTTGGCGTTCTAGCGTGGGTTTTCTTCACGGTGCTTGATCTGCCGTTTTTGATCGCGCGGAGAAGGGCGCGGTGAAAATAACAATCACGCAAACACATCGAGCACCGGCTGTCCCTTGTCGGCGATCACAAAGGGTCGCTTGCTCGGTGAGTAAACGACTTGATTCAGCGGCAGTCCAAGTGCGTAGGCGATGGTGGCGTTGAAGTCGGGGATGAGCATTTTATTTTCCGCGACTTCACGGCCTTCTTTGTCGGTTTTGCCATAAACGTAACCGCCCTTCACCCCGCCGCCGAACATGACCCCGGAGAAAGCTTTGGGATAATGATCGCGGCCAACATTCTGATTGATGGTGGGCGTGCGACCGAACTCGGAGGCTAGAACGATGAGTGTTTCTTGCAGCAAACCGCGAGCATGAAGATCGGCCACCAAACTGGCTAGCGCCCGGTCGAGTGTGTCGCAGCGAGCGGGAACGTTGACAAAATTCGCGGTATGCGTATCCCACCCACCGAGGCTGACCTCGACGAAGCGAACTCCGCGTTCCACGAGCCGCCGGGCCAGAAGACATCCCTGACCAAACGCTTCTGAGCCATAAGCTTTGCGCGTCTGTTCAGGTTCTTGAGTGAGATCGAATGCCTTCAAGTCCTCACTCTTCATCATGGTGATCGCGTGATCATACATGTCCGCGTAAGCCTTCACATTGCGATGAGGAAAGGTCGCGCGGAAGTCCTGATCGAGATCGGCAGCCAGCGACATGCGGGCAGCGAATTTTTCCTGTGTCAGACCTTTCTGCACCTTGACGTTTTTGATGCCGTTCTCGGGATTGTTCACGAAAAGCGGCCCTTGCGAAGCCGGAAAAAATCCCGCGCCGGGATGGCGGCTGTCATTGCCCACATAAACAAAGTTAGGCAACGTGCCGTTGCCGCCGCCTTGGAAAACATTGAGCCATGCTCCCATCGCGGGATGGCGGATGGTGCCGCGCGACGAGTAACTGGTGTGCATGAAGTAATTGCCTTGCTCATGTGCGCCCTGAGTGGAGGAGAGAGAATTGATAACCGTGGCGTGGTGCATCTGCTTTGCAGTGAGCGGCAGGTATTCGGAAATGCGTAACCCGTCGGCGCTGGTGGCGATGGGCTTGGTGGGGCCGGCGGTTTCCACGCCTTCTTTGGGATCCCAAGTGTCCAGATGGCTCTGGCCGCCGGACATGTAGAGATAGATGACATTTTTTGCTGTCGCGACTTGCCTTAGTTTGGAAGCGCCCTCGAACGGAATCGCATGAGCTTTCGATGTGAAAACTTCGGGCAGCAAGCCCACGCCGAGCAAGGTGCTGGCGGTGCGGGCGACGAACTGTCGGCGGGAGAGTTCGCCGCCGCGGAGAATATGGGATTGGAGTTCCGTGCTCATAGTTTTTAAGTGGCTCGTGGTTTACTGAATGAAAATGAACTGCTGAGTATTGATCAGTGCGTAGATGAGATCATCAATGGTGCCCAATCCCTTGCTTTGAGCATCAAGCCATACGCTTTTTTCTTTGGCCGTTGGTTTGCGAGAAAGAAGAGTCACATAAGCGGCATCAATCTGTTCATCAGGATTCCCGGCCTTGTTGATGGTGAGCATGAGCTGGGAATAGCGTTCCATGATCTGCGGCAGAAGCGTGCTGTTCATCATCGCCAGCGCCTGCGGAACCGAGGCTTCAGCGTTGGCATTCTCAATGGTCTCGCGATCACTCTGACCGAACTCGCGCAGGTAATGCCCACGGGGCGCGGGGCTTTCGATTTCCGCAGAGCGCAGCCACGTGCGCATCTGTTGCTGGCGATATTGCAGATAAGCTTTCTGTTCTTTTTCCACGATGCCGAAGTAGGTGGCTTCATCGAGCATCACTTTCTTTTGTTCGGCTTGCGCCGCTTCGATTTGTTCCGTTGTTTTCTTGGGCCGGTCGTAACCGTCAATTTGAATCTGGCTCATGACCGTCTCCATTTTGCCATCGCCCTTCATCATCATACTATCTGCGGCTGGGGTCAATTCACCGGCGAGTTCTTCTCCAGGTCCCGCAGCAGCTTTGACGGATATATTTCTAGCGAGCTTCTTCAAGGCCGGGACGAAAACGTGTTCGTTCACAGCTCTCTGGCCAGCTTGCTGAATTATCCCAGACTCCTTCGAGAGTTCGCGCACTTTGTCCTTGTCGCCCTCTTCGCGCGCCTCAAGTATTTTAATCTGGATTTCCTTCAGCATCCGCGCCTGTTCGGCATATTTTTTCCCAGCAACTTCCGCGCCACTGAGCAATTCCTCCGGCGTGAGCGACTCCACGGCGTCGCTCAATTTCTTGGAACTCAAGATGCGTTTTTCCGCTTCTTGGCGCACCGGCAGATTCGGCATGTCGGGCGTGGGATTGATCAGTGCGACAAAGGAATCCCACATCTGTTCCGCAGACAAACGGCGCAGTAGAGGGCCAGTGAAATGGAAGGCGACGCCCGCTGGCACCTCTTCGCGCGTAACGCTGTTTTGATAGGCTCGCGTGTTCAACACCGCTCGGAGATAAGCCTTCATATCGTAATTCATGCTGACGATGTATTTCTCCAGAAAGGCCATCAGTTCCGGATTCGTGGCCGCGGTATTGTCCATCAATTCATCCACCGGCTCGATGAGGCCCTGGCCAAAATGTTTTTTCCACAGCCGATTAGCGATCACATTGTTAAAGCGGGAGTTCTCAGGAGAGGCGATCCATTTGGCATAGGCAACGAGCAGACTCGCCTTGTCTCCAGCCTCAATTTTTTCTCCCATCATTACGGCGGGCTGGACAGTGGCCTTGGGTTGAGCGTCGGGGTATTTGTAGTCTAGAGGAAGTTGTAGCGCCTTCTCGCGAAGATCCAACGTGGTGTAGCGCAGCGGGTTGCGCACCTGGTTCAGGGCCTCACTGACGTGCTTGGTTTGGACGCGAAGTTTTTCCTGCTCCGCAATCAATGTGGGATCGGGCTTACCGCCTGCTGCTTTGATCTTCTGCCGCATGTCCTGCTCATGATCCTTCATGAGGTTGCGCACGCCTTTCATAGAACCACCGTTATAATCATTGCTGTTCACTCCGTAAGTGAAGGCGGCCATCTGGTAGAACTGCATCTGGCTCCATTTATCGAACGGATGATTATGGCATTGCGCGCATTCGATGCGAGTTCCGAGAAACACCCGCACCGTGGCCGCCATGTTATCGAGCGGCATATCCCGATCCCGCATGTAATAGCCGATGGCTCCGTTGGCCCAGACATTGCCCTGAGCGGAGACCAGTTCACGCACGAACTGGTCATAAGGCTTGTTCGTTCGGAGACTGTCCTTAATGAAGTTCGTGTAGGCGATGCCGGCCACGCTACCACCGCCGTTTTGCGGCTGCGTCTGTGCCCGCAGGATGTCTGCCCAGAAATTGAAGTAATGCTGGACGTATCCTTCGCTGGCCAGCAGATGGTCGATCAACTCCGCGCGCTTGGTGCCGCTTTGAGATTTAAGGAACTCATCCGTCTCCCGATAGGTCGGGATGCGCCCCACGACATCCAGATAAATGCGGCGCACAAAAACTTCATCGGATGCCGGAGGATTCGACTTGAGCTTGTTCTTGGCCCAGTCTTTCGCAAGCAAGTCGTCGATTTGCTGTGAGGCTGCGGCAGGCGAAATTGTGTCCGCAACAAGCGGTGACGCAGCAACTAGAGTCAGCAGGAGGATCGTGGTGAACCTATTCATGGCACCGGTTATAACGGTTCACAGAAAGTTTTATATCATAGATAAAATATTTTTTTAGGCTCGTTCAACCGCCGCCAGTAGAAGCGACGCCCTCGTCGCTTGCTCCGGTGCTGGCTGCGCCATCGCTGCCTGACGCGTGGCACGGCGAGGCGCCGTGCGGCACCGGGGTTAAGCGGCGGGGGCGCCCGCTTCTACCCACTTGCAACGCGCCTCCAGCCGCTTATGAATGCCCGCTTATGAAACTCGTCTCCTGGAACGTCAACGGCATCCGCGCTAGCATGGACAAGGGCCTGCGCGATTACATCACTGCGGCAGATGCGGATGTCATCTGTCTTCAGGAGGTGAAGGCTGAACAGAATCAGGCTGATCTTTCATGGCTCAAGGATCATCAGGTGTTTTGGAATCCTGCCATCAAGCGAGGCTACTCCGGCACTGCCGTGCTCACCCGGCTTCCGGTCAAATCACACGCGCTGGGTATCGGCCATGCCGATCACGACAACGAAGGCCGCGTCATCACCGTGGAGTTCCCTGATTATTATTTGGTCAACGTCTATACGCCCAACGCCCAAGAGGAACTCAAGCGTCTGACTTACCGCATGAAATGGGATGCGGATTTCCGTGACTATCTCTCGCGGCTCAATCAAGAAAAACCCGTGCTCGTCTGCGGCGACCTCAATGTGGCGCATCAGGAAATCGACATCGCGCGTCCCAAAGATAATCGTCGCAGCCCCGGCTTCAGCGACGAGGAACGCGATGGCTTCGGCAAGCTGCTCGATGCCGGATTCATCGACACCTTCCGCGAACTCGATCCGCGTCCGCAGCAATATTCCTGGTGGAGCTATCGGGCCAATGCCCGCGCCAACAATGTCGGCTGGCGCATTGATTACTGGCTGATGTCAGCAGCTCTGCGCCCGCAACTCAAAGCCGCGCGCATCCGGCCCGATGTGCATGGCTCCGATCATTGCCCCGTGGAGATGGAGATGTGAATGAAATAGGAGCGTGTTGCTGATACTGCGCCTAGCAGTAGGACGATTTTGAAAATCGTCTAACGTGTAACGACTTTTAAAGTCGTTCTACTCGCGATGCGCGGTGAGAAATGTGAGGTAGTCACGCGCTCCCAATCAAACTTGTTGGCGACTCATGCCACCTTCCACTCGCCGCGATATTCACGGGTGAGCCATTTATCGTCACCGCCGCTGATGAACTTGTGCTCTGTGGGGTTCCACTTCATGTGCGCGCCGTGGTAGTAGGCGAAGTTCATCAAGTGGCAGGCAATGGCGCTGCTGGCTCCGATGCCGACATCGCAGATGGGCTTCTGGCGACTTTTTACGCAGGTGAGGAAATCTTTGATCTGGTCCTTGCTGACATAGAGCTTCGTCTTGGCACCTGACAAAAATTCACGCTCGGCCAGTGTGTATTCGCGCTCCAGAGATGTGCCCTTTTCCTTGTTCTTGTCCCAGAACTTATGCTTGGTCTCCCCCTTGAGGATGAGGCAGAACTTGCCGCGGTTCACATGCACTTCGCCATCCGTGCCGAAGAATGAAGCGCCGCTCATACCGTTTTCCGCCTTCTTGTGCGTCAGCACGGTGCCGTCTGCATAGACAAGTTGCGCGCCACGGGCTTGCGGATCGTTCCACTTCGCCGGCGCGATGATTTCCACCGGGCCGTTTTCATCCATGCCAATAGCCCACTGCGCGATGTCAATGTGATGCGCGCCCCAGTCACAGATCATGCCGCCGCCATACTCGCGCGTCATGCGCCAGTGGGGGAAATGATGATGACGGCCACGCGGGCTGAGCACGCTGCTATAAGGCGCAAGTGGTCCTGGGCCGCACCAGCGATCCCAGTCGAGACCCGGCTCCATGGGTTCTTCTTTATTCGCGTTCGGCACAGCGGGATCACCGATGTCGATGCCGATGGTCTGCACTTTGCCAATGACACCATTCCGGACTAACTCGGCGGCCACGCGGAACTCCTGCATGGAACGCTGCATCGATCCTGTCTGGAGCACACGCTTGTTTTCACGCGCGATCTTCGTGACGGCGATGGCTTCGTGAATGTTGTGCGTCAGCGGCTTCTCGCAATACACATCCTTCCCGTGCGTCAATGCGCTGATGGTCACAATCGCGTGCCAATGGTCGGGCGTGGCGATGCACACAGCGTTGATCGCCGGGTTCTCCGTGATCTCGCGGAAATCACTGACCGCTTTGCAATCTTTATTGCCGTATTTCTTGTCCACGGTCTCTTTGGTGTCATTGCGTCGCGTGGTGTCCACATCGCACACGGCGATGACTTGCACGCTTTCGTCTGAGAGAAAACGATTGAGCAATCCTCGACTCTGCGTGCCCAAGCCTATGAAGCCCATGACAAGTTTTTCGCTCGGCGCAGTTTCAGCGCTCCAGATGCGGGAGGGTAGGAAGAATGGTGCGCAGGCAGCAGCGGCGGTGGATTGAAGAAAGCGACGGCGGTTAGTTGATATATTTTGCTTCATAGAGATGGAAATTGCGTGTGGCGGAAATTCTATACGTCAAGAATTCGGGCTTCTTGCATCACGCCTTGCTTCCAGTCAGCTCCTGCTGCCCAACCACCCCGCAGTTTTGCGCACTAGGAAATCGAGCATGAGCGTGAGTATCAACGCGCCTGCCATGCCACCCAGTGCGCCGGCGAACCATGGCACCGCGCCTCGCTCCCAAGGTGCGAAAAGAAATTGTGTCGCGAACACACAGATGAGTCCGGCGGGAATGCCGCCGAGCAGGGAGCATTGATACCAGAAGGCACGCAGGCCCGATCCTATTTTCCCGCGCAGCACTCCGAATAGAGTTGAAGAGGTCATCACCCCGGCCAAGACGAGCAAAGCCAGCACCATGCATCCGATCAACCCAATTACGATTCCAATGCCCATCAGCACCAGTGAGATGATGAGTGCCGCGCCAAAAAACAATTCGTTCATGGCAGGCTCTGTTGTTGGCTATAGCCCGGCTTCCTGCTTCGCTAAGGCAATGTTATCGCCGAGAAATACCAGAGTGCGGTCAAACTTCTTCTGCTTCACTCGAAACGTTTCTTCTGGCTCCGTGGTGGCGAGCTTCTCCAAATCCAGACGACAGTAGTCCAGATGTTGCTTGAGCGATTCGATCCGCGTTTTGAAATAAGCCCGAGAGTTCACCGTGCTTTCAGTTTCGCCCAGTGCTTGGATTTCCGCAGACATGGTTTTCAATCCCGACTCAGCACGCTTAATGTAGTCCGCCTTCGGCAGCCCCAGTGTTTCCTTCGAGTGCGACCAGAGCGCGTTCCCTTTGTCGCCGCCTTCTTGCATCTTGCCTGCGGCTTTCTTGGCCTCGCCGAGCAGCTTGTCGAGCATCTCCTTGGTCTTGTCGGAATTGGATTTGTCTTCGCCGAAGAGAGTGGCGCTCAGGCAGAGCACCGCGGCGACAGTGAAGAGGCTGGAGGAGAGACGGAAGATTTTCATGGGCGGGTTTTGTTCGCGTAAATTTCACAGCACTATGACTCATCTGGAAAAGAGTTCGACATTCATTTTACACAAAATTTTGCCGCATCGTCATTCAGGCTTTTCCGTTGGCCAGAACCACACCAAGGCCGCGCAGACGAACAGGCAGGGGTTCTTGGCCAGCCCGCCGAATGGATCACAAAGCGCCTCCGGATGGGTGCCGATTACCAGCACCATTAATACCAGCACCGAAAGCGAGGCCACCAGCACGGCGAGCTTTTCCTTGATGCCCGACATGATGGCCAGTCCTGCGGCGATCATGGCCACTCCAAGCCACCAGAGCGTTCCTTCCGGCGACCCGATCCACCATCCACTGCGGCGCACCATCTCGAATTGTGTCTGTGAAGGGCAGAGCATCTTCGGCACCAGCCCTTCCCAGACCCAGACAAATCCGAGTGCCAGCCGCGCGGCAGTTTTAATTTTGGATAAAGTTCCAAGTGTTGTTGGTGTTGTTTTCATTTTTGAAATGCCGCGAGGAAGTAAACTGTTGTCCATGCAGCATAGCCAAAGAACAGCGTCCAGTGGATGAGCGTGCGCCCGGGATTGCCGCGCCAATGGGCCGAGTCGTAATGGGTCCATTGCAGCACACAGCGGATGCCCCAGAAAATTCCAATTGCGGCACACAGCCAGCGCGATATCGCGGTCGGAGCATGGGCCATCTCGGGCGCGAAGTGCCACGTCAGCACTCCCCAGATCACAAGCGTCAGAGCGATGAACCACGAGTGAATCTCAAACACATCTCGCACCAGTGGCGACATACGGGCGATGTCATTTTCCCATTTCATGATGCGCGGCAAATTTAAACTGAGCGCGGCCAGCATGATTTGTGCGACTGCGACGATGCGCAGCCAGAGTTCGAGATGGGTGATGGTGAAGTTCCAGAGTGTGTTCATAGGTCAGTTTGTTTTTTGGGTTGGATTGTTGAAAAGATTTTTTAGAGCCTCGCGCATGATTGGGAATGTGAACTCAAAGCCGCCCGCGAGCAGTTTACCGGGGATCACGCGACGGCTTTTGAGGATGAGTTCGGTTTCAGTGCGAAGAAAGAAGGCGCCGATCTCCAGCATCCATTCTGTCGCTGGAAGACCGAATGGGGCACCAGTCAGTTCCCGAAACAGGCGCATCATCTCGGCGTTAGGCAGTGGGTTGGGTGCGGCGAGATTAACCGGACCGCTTACTTCCTTATGAGCGATCAACCATTCGAGGGCACGACAAAAATCCGTCTGATGGAGCCACGATACGAACTGGTTTCCACTGCCCATGCGACCTCCAAGGCCGAATCTTGCGAGCTTACTGAGAACGGGGAACACGCTGTTGCGTGCGTGACCTAGAACCATGGTGGTGCGCAATGCGACTTTGCGCGTTTGCGGACTGGAGGTGTCATTGAAAGCCTTTTCCCAAGCATGAATCACATCGACTGAGAACTCGTCGTGAACCTCCGGAGTCGGAGTGAAATCATGCCCATTCTCATCAATTGCCGAACCAAATGTGTGATGGTAGATGGTGGCGGAACTTGCATTCAACCACACACTTGGCGGCTGTGGGCTACGTGCTATTGCCTCGCCAAGAATGCGGGTTGGTTTCACGCGTGAATCCATAATGATGCGCCGATTAGCGGGCGTATATCGGCAGTCCACCGAACGTCCGGTTAGATTGACGACCGCAGTTGCGCCATCCAGTTCGCGAGTCCATTCCCCGATGCTTTCTCCGTCCCAGAAAACCTGCCGGATGTTATTCTGTGATGGGATGGGATGCCTCGTGAGCACCACAACATCCCAATCAAGTGCGCTGAAATGTTGGGCGAGTGCTTTGCCAAGGAAGCCTGAGCCGCCAGCGAGTATGAGTTTGTTTTTGTTCATGATAGTAAAAAATGTTCTTGTGATTGTGTGCCAGTTAAAAAGTAACGCTGGCCTCTGGCCTGCGGGTGTTGCGGGCGTCTCGCCCACGCAGGGTTCGATGAAGCTTGCGAGGCGAGACGCCCGCAACACACACAGTCGGGACGACCGTGTTACTCAGGAGTTCAGGGTTTGAAAGCAGCGAATGCATAAAGCACGGTGAAGAACACGAAGGCGACTGTCAGCATGTGGTCGCCCAGCTTGAGCCAGATGTTCGTGAGATAAGGTCGCGAATCGAAGACGAAGAGTTGCACGATTAGTCGTGCGCCCCAGAACACGGCGATGAACGCCGCTAATGATCGCGCCACTGGATCGCCTGCGGCCATCGCGTGGGCATTGAGCAGTGTGAGCGTGCCCATGCCGATGATCGTCAGCACAATGAAGACGCCATAGACCCAGAAGAGCGTGCGGAGGAATGGCGGCAGCGGCTTGAGGGCGGTTTTCCAGTCGAGCACTTTGGGCACCAGTGCGCTGGCGAATAGAATAGTGAAGTGTCCGAGACCGGCGAGTCGCAGGAGATTTTCGAGTGTGAACAGGGTTTTCATGAGAGTGCTCCGATGGCGTGGAAGAACGGAATCATCACCCGCTCCACGAATGGCGGATGAAAGAGAATGAAGGCAGGCAGGGCCGTGAAGGCGTGTGTGAAGAACCAGCGAGTAGCATGGCTCTCTAGAGCCGTGGTCATGCGCCGCTCCAAAGTAATGCCGAGCGCTTGCAGTAAAAAATAAACAGTCGGCAGTCCATAACCTCCACTAGCAGGCACGCTTATAACAAGTTCATGAGCCAAACCGGAGACACCGAACGAAACCCAGAGCGCGGCGTGAAGCCCAAAGCGCCGCGCGGCTGGAACGAACAAATACGGATGCGCTAGATCGCGGAAGCCGCTGTTCCATCTCCGGCCCCAGAACTCCGCCACTGAGAGCGATGCAATTGGAGTGTTCATAATAGGCGCCGCACGGAAGCCCCGCGATTGCCAGAATGTCGCAAGGAGATCAAAGACCCCAAAGTGCAGCACCAGAATCAATCCAATCATCCCGCACCACCCAGCGGCGAGCGGTTGATCGAAATGCCGCGCAACGACCCAGAGCAAAACCACACCGCCGGTGATCTTCGCCAGCGCTGCTACAACGAAGCGGGGACACTTTTGTCCGCCTTCATCAAAATCGCGCGCATTCATGCCCGGCCAGGCAAAAAACCACGCCAGCACTTTCCACCACGGCCATGGTGTGCCGCTCATGCTTCTGGCCCGTTGGAACACAGCGACTTTGCCCAGCATGAACAAACCTCCCGCGATGATCCACATCAGGACCCAGCGGGGGAGGTTGTCGATGTTGTTGTTCATGTTTATTTATGCGGAAATTTCGGAAAAGAACGAAATGTAAAGTCAAAAATGTCATCCACCCATCAGGCCAAGAAGCTTGAGCGCCTTGTCGCCCATCTTGGCGACGCGGACGAGTGAAGGCGTGCTCATGCGTTCGACCTGCGAAGTGAAATTCAGCGCCAGTTCAAAAAACTCCTTCATCGACTCCAGTCGTTCGCGCACATAGGCGTCCGAAGCCTTAGGCTTGCCAGAATCATCCAAGCAGTCATTGATGAGGCGCAGCGTGGGGTCCACCTCCCGGCGTTTCCGCTCAATGGCAATGGCGCGGAACATTTCAAAGACATCTTTCATGCTCTCGAAGTGATCTCGGCGGTCACCCGTCAGATGCACCAGTTTGATGATGCCCCAACCCTGAAGATCCTTGAGCGCCACACTCACATTCGAGCGCGCTAAGTCCAGCGTCCCGCAAATTACCTCGGCGTTCAATGGCTCTTCTGATAGGAACAGCAGCGCATGAATCTGTGCCATCGTGCGGTTGATCCCCCAGCGCACGCCCATCTCGCCCCAGTGGAGGATGAACTTGCGAGCGATGGGAGGGAGAGTTTCCATGTCGTGAATTTCGATCAAGACAGAAATAGCCGAAATTACTTAGGTTGTCGAGTGGAATTGCAGAGATTTTTTGGACAACCGTAGCTCGCGAGTTACGTTTTGTCACGATCTTGAGGCTACCCTTGCCAGAGCACAGCATTCGCGGTATCTATTCCCATTCATGCGACAAATCCGCCCGACCATCGAAGAACTCAAAAAACGCTACTCGAGCGAAATGGCGCGTCGCAAGATGATCGAACGTCACCACGCAGAACGGCCCTCACTTGCTACAGCGCCAAAGATTCCCGATAACTCCGAACCGTGGCTGGATCATTTGCCGCGGAGCCTCGCGGAATGCATGTGGATATCTGACCAGGTTTCGAGTAGGGTGGAAGAATGGAAAGAGGCGTTTCTACCGACGACTTCGTCCGCGAATTAGCGCGGCGGCACAGAGTGCTCATGCTCGGCGGCATGGCGATCATCGCGCATGGACTCACCCGCCCTACAAAAGATTCCGATGTGTGGCTTGAGCCATTTGCCAGCGCGGCGGAGTGGTCGGAAAAGCTGAATGCTGTGGTGACTCACTTTGCGGGAACGAAACTCTGGTCGCTGCCTCAGCGACGAATTCTTGACCCGCAAGAACTGGAGAACGATGCGGATCAATTTGGCGTGGTGCGCGTGGATGGATTGACGATGCCGCTCGATGTATTCAGGAAACCGAACGAACTGGAACTGGAAGATTTTGAAAGAGCATGGACGGACTCAATAGCTTTGAAGGAGGGACTGCATCTCCCGAGTGTCACGGATCTTTATGTGACCAAGGCCAACACTGGCAGGGAGCAAGATTGGAAAGATCGGCTCTTTCTCGAATCTCTTGTGAAAAAACAATATCGCGAACGGCTGCCAGTTTGTGATGCTGCAGAGGCCCTGTCTTTGTTAGGTCGTTTCCTCGATCCTGAGTGTCTCCAATTTGCGCTCAACAACCCTGATGCCTCAGTGCGGGAACTTGCGTTGAAGCACCTATGCGAGTTCGAGAGCGAAGGCGATCCTTACTCGCGTGACATCCTCGCCGAATGGCGGAAGCCAAGAACGTAGCTCGCGAGTCACTTCGCGAGCTTGAGTCGTCTTTTACGACTTCAACAAGACACTCGCGATGTGACTCGCGAGCTACGTTTCGATCTTCCCTCGTAGCATATCCGTGACCATCTTTGGATTGGCCTTGCCGCCGCTGCTCTTCATGATCTGGCCAGTCATCCAGTTGAGAACCTTGTCGTTGCCGGCTTTGAACTCGGAGACTTTTGCGGGATAGGCGGCGATGACTTCGTCACAGAGTTTTTCAATAGCCCCGCTGTCGCTGACTTGCTCGAAGCCCTTGGCTTTGATGATCAAGGCGGGTGCGTTGCCAGTGGCGAAGATTTCTTCAAAGACTTCCTTGGCCTGATTGTTACTAATTTTGCCGGACTCAACGGCGGCGACGAGTTCGCTCATCGCCTGAGGTGTGACTTTGGAGTCAGAGAGCGCGACGTTGTTAGCATTGAGATGGCCGAGGAGATCGTTGATGACCCAGTTGGCAATCTTCTTGCCGGGCACATTTGGATCGGAGGCAATGGCAGATTCAAACCAGTTGGCCAGTGACTTCTCACTGGCGAGCACATTGGCGTCGTAGGCGCTAACGGCATAGTCCTGAATGAAACGCGCGCATTTCTCATGCGGCAGTTCCGGCACCAGTGGCTTCACACGCTCGATGATTGGCGCGGTGCGGATGGGCAGCAGGTCGGGATCGGGGAAGTAACGGTAGTCGTGCGCGTCTTCCTTGCTGCGCATGAGCTGAGTTTCGCCGCGATCATCATCCCAGCGGCGGGTGCTTTGCACGAGCTTCTCTCCGCGCTCAAGGCATTCGGTCTGCCGCGCGGATTCATAATGAATCGCACGGCGCACAGCAGAGACGCTATTGAGATTTTTCAGCTCGATCTTCGCGCCGAGTTCCGTTTGTCCCTCGGGTCGCACGCTGATGTTCACGTCGCAGCGCATCTGCCCTTTCTCCATATCAGCCTCACTAACGCCGCCATAGACAAGAATTTGCCGCAGACTGTTGAGATAGGCGAAGGCTTCTTCTGCAGTTTCGAGATCGGGATCGCTGACAATTTCCATGAGCGGTGTGCCTGCGCGATTAAAGTCGAGCAAGGTGCCCGCACCAGTGTGGGTGCTTTTGCCCACGTCTTCTTCAAGATGGATGCGTGTGAGCTTCACCACTTTGCCGGGATTTTTTATCGTCTTCTGCGCGTCTTTCGGATACGACAGTTCATAGAGCGGCACGCCGCCGCCGATGCAGAGCGGCTGGTCGAACTGGGTGAGCTGGTAGTTCTTCGGCATGTCCGGATAGAAATAATTCTTCCGATCCCATTTGCTTATCTCCGGCGTGTGACAGCCGAGCATCATTCCGGTGAGAATTGTTTTCTCGATAGCCGCGATGTTCAACACCGGCAGCGCACCGGGCAGGCCGAGGCAGGTCGGACAGGTGCGGGTGTTCGGTTCCGCGCCGTATTCCACGGCACAGGGGCAGAACATTTTGCTGCGCGTGTTGAGCTGCGCATGGACTTCGAGGCCGATGGTGACGAGATACTTGGGCATGATGACAAAACGTGCCTTTGAGTGCCAGCAAGCGGCGCGAGGTCAAGCGGGACTTTCTCACAATAGGTGTGCCAAGGCACGCCAAGGAACTCGCAGGATTTGCACAGGTTCGTTCTCCGTCTTAGGTTAACAATATGAAAATGAACCGTGCGCCCTCCATACTCATCCTGCTCGCCGTGTTCGCGGTCGGTCTTTCCTGTCAGAAGAAGCCAGAAGCGCAAACCGTGGACTTCGCCCGGCACATCAAGCCACTGCTGCAAAGCCGTTGCATCAACTGCCATAACTCGGGCGCTTTGTTCGGCGATCTCAATCTCGAAACCCGCGCGCTCGCTTTCAAAGAACGCGCGAAAGGATCCATCATCACGCCCGGCAAGCCGGAGGCCAGCCAGCTTTACATCGTGCTCACCTTGCCAGAGCCTGAGAAAAAAGCGATGCCGCCCACCGGCCACCGCATCCCCCAGAAGGATGTTGACTTGGTAAAGAGCTGGATCGAACAGGGTGCAAAGTGGCCTGAAGGTGCAGAAGGGGTGGTCAAACCGTCCGTCGGCAAGAAGCCCGGCGAAGCTTGAGCGGTCCCGAAAATTTTCTTGATCTCATCCTGGCGCTCCGAGCTTACCCACCATCCGGCAAACATAAGGCAGCAACTGCTTCTTCCGGCTGACCACACCCTTCAGTTCAAAGACACCGCGCTTGAGTTGCGGATACTCGATGCCCTCCGCTATGCGCGGGTTCCCGGCGACGATGAACACGCTGTCGTGCCGCGTGATGTCGGTGACGAGCAGCCCAGCGAAATGGAGCTTGCGCTCGCTCGCGATTTTTTCCAGTGCGCTGTGAAGCTCACTTTCCTGCTTCCAAAACTCTGACAGTCCGAGTTCCTCAATCTGTGAAAGGCTGAAGCGCCAGCCGCTTTCGTCGAACTCCTTGCGGTCGCTTTCCAGAGCTTCGGATGCGGGATTGTCTTTCAACATGCTCCCGGCGGCAAAGAATCCGGCGGTGAATTTCGCGACATCAATATCCGCAAGGCCCGCCAGCCAGGGCAGAATGTCGCGGTCGGTGTCAGTCGTAGTGGGCGAGGTGAGATTGAGCGTGTCGGAGATCATGCCTGCGCAGAGGCATAGAGCGGTGGCCTTGTCCGGTTGCAAACTGCGCAGGCGATACATCATTGCAACGATGGTGCTGGTGCTGCCGACGGGTTCGTTGATGAATCGCACGGGTTCCTTCGTGCGGAGGTTGCCGCTGAGGCGGTGGTGATCAATGACCTCGATGATATCCGCCTCGTCCGCGCCAGTCACGGCCTGAGAAAATTCATTATGATCGACTAGCACCAGTCTGGCCCGTGGAGGATCGACGAGATCAGACTTGGAGAATACACCGAGCAGCGCGCCGCTTTCCTCATCGAGCACCGGAAAGATCGGCTGATGCGAATCGTGCACAGCGGCGATGATTTCTTTCAGGGGCGTCTTCGCGCCGAAGCGCAGAAAGTCATCGTGCAATGCATCTGCGATGGGCCGTGAGAAGCGCACCAGTTGCGCCGCGCTCGCCGTATCGAAGCGAGTCTGAATCACTGGCACGTATTGCGCGCGTGCCAGTGCGGCTGTATCTCCGTCCACGGAAAATCCGCCCGTGATGACGAGACAGCGCGCATGGTTTTGGATGGCCATGCGCTGCACATCGGGACGGTCGCCTGCCAGGAAAACGACCGATGATTTCGGGAAGTGGCTCAAGCGCGATTGTGATGTCTCCAAGCTGGAACCGGCGACCATAAGGATGAGATTCTCGACTTCTTCACGCGGTGTAAAGACGTTCTGAAATGTGCCATTTAGTGCGGCGAGCATGTTGGCATCGCTCGTGCGCACGTGCCGGTTGGCATCGGCATCACCGGCCGTGGCGGGCATGAAGAGTTGCGCCAGTTCCAGCAAAGTGGGCATGCCAACCATGCGGCCTGAGTCATCCACCACGGGTATGCTGCGGAAGCCGTGCTCGATTATTTTACGATACACAGACAAAAATGTTTCGCCACGTTGTGCCACGATGACATTGCGGTGACAAACGGTGGCTGCCGTGGGCCGCACATCCATGAGGAGCTTCGGCGGTGTCACGCCCGCCTGGTTCAAAGCCCATGCCGTGCGCACGCTCAATTCTCCACAGCGCGCCGGGACTGCATTGTCCCCGCGCGAATCCCGCAGAAACGCCGAATAGCCTATAGCCGAGCAAATCGCGTCCGTGTCCGGATTGCGGTGGCCGATGACGTGGATGGGGTCGGGGGAGGACATAAGTCGTAAGTATATTCAAAAATCAATCACGATAAACATCACGCCGATGTCCGACCTGAAAAACGATGATTTGTAGAACCCGATCATGGATTTCATAAATCACCCGGTAGTCGCCCAATCGAATTCTCCATCCATCTCGTCCCTTGAGCTTCTTTGCGCCCGCAGGTCGGGGAATATTCTGCAATGCTAGCAAAGCGCCTTCGATTCGCGCCAGAACGATGGCATCAAGCCTCGCGAGTTGCTTCTGCACAGAACGCGGCAAGATGACCGTATAGCTCATCGCGCTCCGACAGCTTTCTTTTTCAGATGCTGCGAGAGTGTGACGAACTGGCCTCGCTTCAATTCCGTTGTGACTTGCGGCTTTGCTTTATCATAAGCTCGGATGTCCGCGAGTTTTTCAACCGCATCCATGAGGCGAGTATAAGATTTCACATCCAACAAGACCGCGACGCGTTGGCCTTTTTTGTTAGTGACGAATTCAGTGCGGGCGATCATGTTGTTGTTAGTGGGTTGATTACACTACACCAAGTTCACGCATCTTCGCGTCCACCTTATTCTTGTTCTCCAGCAACGCGGCAATGGGATCCCACTGGCCAGTGGTCAGGGCTTCGCGGGCACTGTGCAGGACACTGATGGGCATTTCTTCATCCTCGAAGAACACCTTTTCCGATGTCAGGTCCACGGTGACTTCGAGCTTCGGGTTGCGCTCGATTTCGTTGGCGAGCACTTGGATGTCCTGAGCGCTTGCGGTCACGCAGGGAATGCCAAGCGTAGTGCAGTTGCCGAAAAAAATTTCCGCAAAACTCTCCGCTATCACGGCGCGGAATCCAAAACGATAGAGCGCTTGCGGTGCGTGCTCGCGGGAGCTGCCGCAACCGAAGTTCGCGCCGCAGAGCAGGATGCCCGCACCTTTGAAGCGGCTGTCATTGAGCGGATGCGTTTTGTCAGTGCCGTCGGCATTTTTCCTGACATCATAAAAGGCATACTCTCCAAGCCCATCGAACGTGACGCACTTCATAAAGCGCGCGGGAATGATGCGGTCGGTATCAATATCTTGACCTGGAACGTGGACGGCGGTGCCGGTGACTTGTGTGACTTTTGCGAGGGCCATGGGACAGACAGCTTACGCATAGATTCAGTTCACGGCAAACGAACGCTGCAACGTTGAGAAAATAGGTGCTGCGCCGTTTCATCAGTCAGCGTTACGGGACCGCGCAAATTCGTCACCCATCACGCATCAATCGCCCGCAGCATTGCCTCGTCCAGCGAACGCCAGCGCGAGGCTTCGGACCAGTTCTCGTCAAGTGCTCGCAGTCTGCGGGAGACATCTCGCGCGATGTTCAGGATGATGATCGCGTATTGGTCTGGCCGATGCTGGAAGAGATGGTTCAGTTGTCCAGCCTTGATGCGAAAAAGCCGGGTCGTCTTCACGGCCCGCACCGATGCAGAGCGTGCGCTGCATTCAATGATCGCCATCTCGCCGAAGAAATCCTTTGGCCCCAAGACGGCAAGATTGGTCTCGTGCTGAGCACCAAGATGCTTGATGACCTCGACGGTGCCGGAGTGAATGACGAACACTTCGCTGCCGGGTTCTTTCTCACGGAAGATCAATTCGCCTGACGGGAAAGATGCCTCAGTCATCCCTGAGGCCAGCTCATCAAGCGCTGCAATTTCAACCCCAGCAAAGACAGGAATGTCGCGAAGGAAATCGAGCCGCTCGCTTTCCGAAGTCATGACGAATAAGTTCATGCCGACATTCCGAATACTTCCCGCGCATCTGCCACGCTGCCGGTGATGGCGGCGGCGGCGACCATGACGGGCGACATGAGGATCGTGCGACCCGTCGGGCTGCCTTGGCGGCCTTTGAAATTTCGATTCGATGATGAAGCGCAAAGCTGGTCGCCGATGAGCTTATCGGGATTCATGGCGAGACACATCGAGCAGCCTGCGGCTCGCCATTCAAAGCCAGCGTCGGTGAAGACCTTGTCGAGACCTTCCTTGCGCGCGAGCACATCCACAATCTGCGAACCGGGAACGGCGATTGCTTTCACCTCTTTCGAGACGTGCTTGCCTTTGATGAATTTCGCCACCTCGCGGAAGTCAGAGAGGCGTCCGTTCGTGCAACTACCGATAAAGGCCACGTCAATCTTACTGCCCTTGATCGGCTGGCCTGCGGGCAGCTTCATGTATTCGAGCGCCTCCCTGATGGACTCGCGTTGTGAATCATTGGTCGCGCTATCCACAGTGGGCACGTTCTCGGTAACGGCGATGGCTTGATCCGGGCTTACGCCCCAAGTCACAGTCGGCGGAACATCTTCGGCTTTAATGTTCACCACATCATCATAGACGGCGTCTTTGTCGGAAGCTATGCCGCGCCACGCGACGACCGTCTGCTCCCAAGCTTCATCCTTCGGCGAATACGGACGGCCTTTGAGATATTCGAATGTCTTTTCATCAGGATTTACGTAACCGCAACGCGCACCACCTTCGATGCTCATGTTGCACACAGTCATGCGCTCTTCCATGGAGAAGCCATCAAGCACATTGCCGCCGTATTCGTAGGCGTAGCCCTTGCCGCCGCCTGCGCCGAGCAGCCGGATGATGTGCAAGATCACGTCCTTCGCATAAACGCCGGGGCGCAATTTACCATCCACATTGATGCGGCGCACTTTCATGGAGCCGAGCGCCATGGTCTGCGTCGCCAGCACATCGCGCACCTGTGTAGTGCCGATGCCGAACGCAATCGCGCCGAATGCACCGTGCGTCGCTGTGTGCGAGTCGCCACAGGCAATGGTCGTGCCCGGTTGCGTGATGCCCTGCTCCGGACCGACCACATGGACAATGCCCTGCTTGCCGCTGCTGAGATTGAAATACGTGATGCCAAACTCCTTCGCGTTGCGATTCAATTCCTGAATCATCTCCTCCGCGAGAGGATCAGAAAAAGGCGACACCTGACTGTCAGTCGGAACGATGTGATCCACCGTCGCAAACGTGCGCTGCGGATACGCCACCTTCAGCCCCAGATCGCGCATCATGCCGAACGCCTGAGGACTAGTGACCTCGTGAATCAAATGAGTATCAATGAGCAGCTGCGTCTGGCCGTTGGCGAGCGTAGCGACGGAATGCGATTCCCAGACTTTAGTGAAGAGTGTTTTGCCCATGATAGATAAATAGAAATGATTCGGGCGGACAAACTAGCACGGTGAGGGCTGGGCGCAAAAACTAACGTGACTGGGGTTTCATTTTCCCGCCATCATTCGCTCCTGTTTCACGACACAGCATCAAAGATTGCCTCATCCGTTAGCAACCCTGTCGCTTCACCATAAGTCTGAAGACGCGATCTGGTTTCCCGAAAGCGCTCAATCGCCATCTGGCGCTGAAGCATGTCCGTAATAAATTCATCCCGAGTCCTGCCCGCACGTTTTGCCCGGAGCGAAACATCTTCGTTGAGTTGTTCAGGGAGTTCCAAGGTGATTGACATGGTGGTGTAAGATAGCTGCGGTGCTTTTGCTTGTCAGCGGTAAAGTAGCCTGGCTCTCCAGAGCCGGGAGCGTGTGCCCATGACCCGGTTCTGGAGAACCAGGCTACTTTTGGCATCACCCCACCTTGAACAACTCCGCCAAATCCACCCGCACCTGAGGCACGCTTCCGCACTCCAGAACAGCAGGGGCTTCGCAGATAATCTTCATGGCATAAACACCATCACGAGGCTCGCGATACACTTCAATCTGCCGCTGCTTCGGAAGCACGATCCAGTATTCTTCAACGCTGGCTTCGGCGTAGAGGCTGGCATCTGCACGGTCGAGTTCCGCTGAGGACACGGCGACTTCGATGACGAGGGCGGCAGTCGTCGGATGACGGTCACGAAAGTCGCTCTTGTTTCCTCTAATCACGGATACGTCCGGCTCCGGCTCAGAATCCCTCAGGCTCAGCGGTGCCTTATGAAGTGCGACAAATCCTTCGGGCAACCAATTCAGAAGCATCTTGTAGATAACGTGCGAAATGAAGGTTTGTTCGGGTGATTCCGGTGGTTTGTTTAGCGGGATGCCGCGAATCAGTTCCACGTTTTTCTTGAAAGCACCTAGCTCTGTGAAGTGCTCATACTCGGCAACGGTCCAGCGTTTCACACGCTTGCGCGCTTCCGGCAGATCAAGGATGGTGGACATGATCCTAGAAGATAGAGGAGCGCCTTGATATATCAACGGCAAACAAGCTGCGCTCAGGGTGTGCCTAATCGTTCGATCCTGCATCCCTTGATCCGCCCAGTCGTCCCATAAGTCGCAAATCCAAACGGCGCACACTTGGCGATCTCTCCCCCTCGCAGGCTGAGCGTGCGGCCCACGATATTCGTCTGGATGATCGGGCGACCATCAAGCAACACGCGCAGTTCCTTCGCGCGGACTTCGATGCGAACGCGATACCATTTTCCGTTTTCGAAACGCTGGCTGCTGCCAGTTGTATTCTCCGAGGCGTCGTAGCCGTCGATGCATGAGATCCCGACTTGCGATCCGCCCCAGCCGCCGAGCACGAAGGTGACAAATGTTTTGTCATCGCGCACTGGAAACGTCACGCTGCCGAAGAAGTCACTGCCGCTCACGCGCATGGCATTATAGTTGATCGCGTAATCTACGACGGGCAATCCGTCCTTCAGCCACGATGGGAAAAAGATGCCTGTCATCGGCGCACCGTCTTTCAGCGTGAAGCCGTCTGATTCGCGAACCATGCCGCCGCTATCATCCATTTTTGCCTCATGCCATTTTTCAATGAGCGCGGGCGAGAACAAATCCCAGCGGGTAATTGCTGTCGGAACTCTCTTATCATTCGAGCAATCGCACAAAAGGAGCGCAAGCAGGAATGTGGCACAGGCTTGCAGCCTGTGTGTAGTCCCGGCATTTTGCCGGGACGGATGAACGGGCAGAATGCCCGTTCGACACACAGGCTGCAAGCCTGTGCCACTCACAGCTTCTGTCCTCCGATCTGGCAAATCAGATCAAAATCACGCTGCGTCACCTTGGTGATGCTCAGCCGGTTCCCGCGACGCAGAATTAGCAAATCCGCCAGTCTCGGTTCCGCACGCAAATCTTCTAGCGTGACGAATTTGGAAAAGTCCGCCTCCCATGACACATCCATCAGCAGCCAGCGCGGTTCTTCCTTCTTGCTGCCTTTGTCGAAATACTCCGACTTCGGATCAAACTGCGACGGATCTGGCTTGCCCTTGCTCACGATGCGCACCACGCCCGCGACACCTGGCACTTCGCAACTCGAGTGGTAGAACAATCCGAAATCGCCCACCTTCATCTCGTCGCGCATCATATTGCGCACCTGATAATTCCGCACGCCATTCCACGGCTCCGTTTTCTTCAGACGCTTCTTGAGATCGGCGAACGAAAAAGTATCGGGTTCAGATTTGAGCAGCCAGTGATTCATGCGGCAATTTGGGGTTTCGTGATTAAACTGCCAGTGCAATTTATCGTCTTTCGTTACATTATCTGCCCTCGAAGCGTTCTATACTCAGATGAAAATCCTCCATTACGTCCTCACTTTTTGCCTTACCAGTCTCGTGTTCGCAGAAACTCCCGCGCCCCCGAACTGCGAAAACGAAGGGCAATTTCTTACCAACACCCGCCAGCTCACGTTCGAGGGAAAACGCAGCGGCGAAGGCTATTTTAGTGCGGACGGGAAGAAGATGATTTTTCAAAGCGAGCGGGAGGCGGGCAATCCGTTTTATCAAATCTATCTGCTCGATCTGGAGAGTGGCGACACGGAGCGCGTCTCGCCGGGCATGGGCAAAACGACCTGCGCTTGGATTCATCCCGATGGGCAGCGGGTGATGTTCGCCAGCACGCATCTCGATGCCGAGTCGAAGTCGAAGCAGGAGGCAGAGATCAAGGAACGTGCGAGCGCACGCGTGCGGAAATATTCGTGGGACTACGACGAGAACTTTGACCTCTTTGAATACGATCTCAAAACGAAGGCGTTGAAGCAACTCACGCATGAGCGTGGTTACGATGCGGAAGGCTGTTACTCGCCTGACGGAAAGAAGATCGTATTCGCCAGCAACTGCGCGGCATACGCCGAGAAGCTCAGCGCTGCCGACGAGGAACGTCTGAAGATCGACAAGCAATACTTCATGGACATCTACATCATGGATGCCGACGGCTCGAATGTGAAACAGCTTACGAACGTGCCCGGCTACGATGGCGGGCCGTTCTTCAGTGCGGACGGGAAGAAAATCTGCTGGCGTCGTTTCAGCGAGAAGGGCGACACAGCGGAAATCTACACCATGAACGCCGACGGCTCCGACCAGAAGCAAATCACGCGCGTCGGCGCGATGTCGTGGGCACCGTATTTTCATCCGAGTGGCGACTACGTCATCTTCACGAACAACACTCAAGGTTTCAAGAACTTCGAGCTATTCATCGTGGACACCCAGGGCAAGCATGATCCGGTGCGCGTGACATACACGGATGGATTCGATGGTCTGCCAGTGTTTTCGCCCGATGGTAAAAAGCTCTCATGGACGAGCGGACGTGCATCAGGCGGAGCCTCGCAAATATATACTGCGGAGTGGAATGATGCTGCTGCAAGGAAAAGCCTCGGCTTGGATGGAGGCCAGAAGCCAGAGGTTGGAAGTCAGAAGTCGGAGACTACGCCTGATTTCGCAAAGTCCAGTGCTGACATCACTGCTGCTGACATGAAACAGCACGTCACTTATCTTGCCAGCGATGAACTCGAAGGCCGTCTCACAGGCACACCGGGCGAGAAACTAGCGACGCAATACGTCGCAGATGTTTTTACTAAGATCGGGCTCCAGCCCATCGGCGACAAGGATACGTGGTTCGAGAATTTTGAGTTCACAGCAGGCGTCGCGCTAGGTAAGGGGAACTCCCTACTGTTTCATGATCTGGCACTCACGGGTTCTACTGGATTTGTCATTGAGAAGGATTGGCGGCCTCTTTCCTTTTCCCAGACGGGCGACTTCAAGGACGCGGGCGTCGTCTTTGCTGGCTACGGCATCGAAACACCGGAAGACGCGATGGATGGCGATGGAAAGAAGATCGAGCCTTACAGCAGCTACGCGCATCTCGACGTGAAGGATAAATGGGTGCTCATGCTGCGCTACCAGCCCGAGGGCATCGATCAGCATCGTAAGAATGAACTCACACGATATTCGAGTCTTCGCTTCAAGGCACTGACCGCGCGACAAAAAGGTGCTCGAGGCATCATCGTGGTCAGTGGACCGAACAGCAAGGTCATCGAGCAACTGGTGCCGATGGGCTTCGATGCGTCTCTTGCGTCGTCCGGGATCGCGGCGATTAGCGTCACCGATTCAGTGGCGGAGACACTGCTTAAATTTGCTGGAAAAAAACTGAAAGAGTTGCAGGACAAGCTTGATACCGGTGAGTTGATGGGAGGCATCGAATGTAAGGGCTTTGAACTTAGTGCTCACATCGCAATCGAGCAGGAAAAGAAACAAGGTCGCAATGTGCTCGGCATTCTCCCGGCGGGCAATGAACCGAATGGTCACATCGCGCCGCTTATCGTGTGTGCGCATGTGGATCATCTCGGAAGTAGCGGCGGCTCGAACTCACGTGCGAAGGGCGAGGACGTCATGAAAATCCATCACGGTGCAGATGACAACGCCAGCGGCACGGCTGGCGTGATGGAGATTGCGCAATGGCTCGTAGATCAGAAGAAGCAGGGCAAGCTCGTGCTGAAACGCGACATCATTTTCGCTGCGTGGTCGGGCGAGGAACTGGGGCTGCTTGGCTCAAATCATTTCGTCGAGGATTTTGCCAAGATGTTCAAGAACGACGCCAATGCAAAACTCACCGGCCTGTTTGCTGCGTGTCTCAACATGGACATGATCGGGCGTTTCAACAAAACTGTCGTGCTGCAAGGCGTGGGCAGCAGCAGTGTCTGGCCGAAGGAGATTGAGCAACGCAATGCCGTGACCGGATTGCCGCTCACCATCCAGAGTGATGCGCATCTGCCAACGGACTCGACCACTTTTTATCTTCGCGGCATTCCCGCGCTCAACGCCTTCACCGGGGCGCATGAAGACTATCACATGCCGACCGACACGGCGGACAAAATCAATTATGAAAAGGCCGCGCAGATTGCGAAGTTTCTGGCACTCGTCGCCCGTTCGCTCGCGACAGCCGATGCCGCGCCAGATTACATCGCAATGGAAGCTCCGAAAAATCAGGGCGCACGAACCGGGCTGAGAGTTTATCTCGGCACCATTCCCGATTATGCACAGGGCGACATCAAAGGCGTGAAACTAAGTGGCGTTTCGCCTGTCGGTCCCGCCGCGAAAGCCGGAGTGAAAGCCGGCGACATCATCATTAAGCTCGGCGGGAAGGACATTCAGAACATCTACGACTACACCTACGTCATGGGCGATCTAAAAATCGGAGTCGAGACCAGCATCACCGTGCTGCGCGATGCAAAGCCGATGGAGATCAAAATCACGCCGGGGTCGAGGGATTGAGGTTATTACCATCGTTTTACAACAATCAGTTATGATCGGAGTGGATGAAATGCAGATTCTTTGGCCCAAGACGCCGTGAGAATGCCATCATCAAGTGTTGCCAGTCTGAAGGAATGCCTGCGTGCCAACTCTACCAGATAACAATCGGTAGTGTCCTTGTATCTGGAGACAGATGACATCAATGCTGTTGGCATATCACAATGGATAAATGAGCCACCAGCGCGAGTGGTCAGACTCTGAAGCACGCGAGAGGCATCCGCATAACTGGAGCGATAGGCGGGACTCATGCTTACACGTAAAAAACCGAGTTCAGTGATGGGACATGTGGCAAAGCTTGGAAGTTTTGCAAACCATGCGCGACACTGTTGGTGATCGGGATGAGAACGCCAGCCTAAAGCCAGCAGCACATTCACGTCAGGCAATACGCCGGAAAGAGTCATAGCTCAGACAGTATCTCTTTCACTCGTTGCGGGGTCATCTCTGGAGCGCCGTCTGGCGCCTCAAGAGCGATATAGCCCTGATCGGAGACGATCTGCGCTGAAGAACGCTTAATCACGGGTGTGAGAATAATCTGGTCATCCTTTAAATAGCAGTCGATAATAGCCCCTGCAGGCAGACCTAATCGGTTGCGAATCTCAAGCGGGATTACGACTTGCCCCTTGCTGGATAACGTAGTGGTCACGTTCAAATCTTACTGGTCTTACCACTGTTGTCAATTCTGAATTTAACCGAACGT
>JBBRNC010000023.1:0-59256 GCA_038230495.1 Verrucomicrobiales bacterium | reverse complement strand
CCGTTGACGCGGGTGCGGCCCCAGAAGTCGGTGAAGCGTTCGTTGGACTGACGGTTCTTGGCGAAGTCTTCGAGGAGCGGGCGCACTTCATTGGGAATGTCGGCGAGAAGGACGACTTTTTTCTCTAGGCCGGCGAGCCGATCACCGCGAATGCTGCCGCCGATGAACATGGCATATTTGCCGGGGGCGCGACCGACGAAGCCGATGTCGGCGTTGTAGGGACGGGCGCAACCATTGGGGCAGCCGGTCATGCGGATGAGGATGGGTTCGCTTTCGAGTTTTAGCTCGCGAAGAACTTCATCGATGCCATCCAGCACGCCGCTGAAAACGCGTTCGCTTTCTGAAAGCGAGAGGCCGCAAGTGGGGAGGGCGACGCAAGCGTGGGCGACGCGGCGGGTGGCGGTCATACCATCGGCGTGTGGCACCTGATGTTTAGCGAGGATGGCGTCAACTTGGGCGCGTTGATCTGGCGAGACATCGGCGATGATGAGATTGGTATTGGGCGTGATGACGAAAGGCAGCTTGAGCGATTGCGCGATTTCGTGGAAAGCGCTGCGATATTTCGGTCCGGCGGTGTCTTTGATGCGGCCTTGCGCGACGTGGACGGCGCAGAATGATTTGCCGTCTCCTTGTTCATGCCAGCCGAGGTTGTCCTCGACGGTGGTGAATTTAATGTCCTTGATCGGCGCAATCTCGACGCCGGGAACGCGGCTCTGCACTTCAGTGCGGAACCATTCGATGCCCTTGCTCTCGACGAGATATTTTAGGCGCGCTTGTTTGCGGTCTTCGCGATTCCCGAAGTCGCGCTGCGTGGTGACGATGGCGAGCGTCACGTCCACGACGTTCGCACGTTTCACGTAACCGAGCGGTCGGGCAAGGAAAGGGCGCGTGGCCAGCTGGCCGTGGCTCATGCCGAAGCCGCCACCGACGAAGATGGAATAGCCTTCGACTGCCCCGTCCACGATATGCGGAACGAAGCCGACATCTTGCGAGAAAATGTCCACGTCATTGAGCGGGGCGATGGCAACGCCCATCTTGAATTTGCGCGGGAGCCAGACTTTACCATAGACGGGGTCCTCGGTTCCTTCGGGAAGAGTGCACTCATTGAGCAGTTCGATTTTTTCTCCATCGAGCCAGATTTCTGCGTAACCGGAGGAGCGCCAGAGAGTGCGGCGGCTGATCTCTTCTGCGAGATTCTGGGCATCTTGATGGACAAAATCGGCGATGGGCGAGGCAGGGCCCATGATGTTGCGCACAACATCGCCGCAAGCGCCGATGGTGGTGAGACCGGAGCGGTTCACGCTGGCGATGACGTTCTTGAGATTGCCCTTGAGCACGCCGTGAAGCTGGATGCCCTGGCGCGTGGTCAGGCGGACATCGCCGTTGCATTGTTCACCGAGGTCATCGTGGATGAGCCACTGTTCTGCGGTGCAGCGTCCTCCGGGCATTTTGCTGCGGACCATGAAGCTCCAGGCCTTTTCCTTTTTTTCTTTGGAGAGCGCGGCGCGAAGGTCGCGGTCGTCTTGCTGATAAGTGCCGTGGAACTTGAGCAGATAGTTTTCGGTGTCTTCAAAATGGGTGACTGCAGGGTCGGCGAGGACGCCTGCGATGCTGCCGCGGAGGCCGTTGGAGACGATTTTAATTTCTTCGGGAGAACCTTTGCTCATGAGTTGGATAGTGTGAAGTGAGTATGGAGATTACGCATGAAAGCGAGGGGCGCAAGGCGAATGTGAATAAATTCCGATAGGAGAAGTGGGGAATTCGATTAATGTGGAATGGCGAATGCGGAATGATGAATGGCAGATTGCTGCAAACGGGGATTCGCATCTGGCATTGTCCACATTTCAGCTACGACTTCGATTCCGTGCCGATATGGAGCCTCATCGGGATCATGTGCGAGAACTGGAAGCCGTTCTTTTGGAAGAAGTGCTGACTTTCGGCGCTGATCTTGTCCGTGAGCAGGGTGATGCGCTTGAATTGTTTTTCTTGGGCGAACTCGATGGCGTGCTTTAGCAAGCGGGAGCCGTAGCCTTGGGCGCGGTGCATGGGGTGGACGATGACGTCTTCCATGAGCACGACTAAACCGCCTTCCGCGGTGCTGATAGTGAAAAGGAGATTCACCATGCCGATGATGGAATGGTCATTTCGCAGGACAAAAATGCGCCCCCGGTTAGGTTGTTCGAGGATAAGCCTCAGTCCGTGTTCCTGTTTGACGCGGTTGGAAACGAAGTCCTGCTCCTCATTGAGCAGTGACATCACCAGATCGGTGAGCTGCGGCAGGTCGTCGAGGATGGCAGGCTCGATTCGGATATCTGAGGACAGGGTAGTGGATGGCATTGGAACCACCATACTCCGCAGAGTGCTGCGCCCAAATGATTTCTCTGTCACACATTCTGCCTTGACTTGCGGTTTGACAAATCCTCGTGGCCCGTTAATTTCGCCGCCCCTTTGCAGCCCAGCAGCCTGACGGCTCCATGTCTGCGCTGGAAAATCTCATCTCTACGACTTATGCCAAAACGCACCTACCAGCCCTCCAAGCGCACCCGCAAACAGCAGTTCGGGTTCCGCACCCGCATGAAGACCGTGAACGGTCGCGCCATTCTCGCTCGTCGCCGCAAAGCGGGCCGCAAGCGCCTTGTGCCCAAGGGTGTGGAAGTTCATTTCAAGCGCCACACGCATCAGCACACGCTCCCCGGCACCAAGCCCGGTAGCAACGCCGCGAAGCCGAAGTATTGACCTCCGTGCGCCTGCCCGCTTCACGCCGACTGAGCCGCCACAGCGAGTTCGCCCGTGTGAAGGCCGGAGGAACGAGTCACGCCGGGCGCTTCGTGGTGGTCAATGCTCTCCGCACCGAGAGTGACGAACCTTGGCGCTGTGCTTTCATCACCTCAAAAAAAACGGGTGGTGCTGTGCAGCGAAACAAAGTGCGCCGTCGCCTTCGTGAAATCATCCGCGCCCATGGTCTGCAAATTCCCAACGGACACTGGATTGTCACCATCGCCCGCTGGCGAGCCGCAGAAGCGACCTTCGATGAACTGAACAACGACTGGACACGAAGCGCGAAACGCGTGGGCCTTCTTCCTCAAAAATCTGCGCAATGACTTCCCATGAAACCGCTCCTCTGCCTCGCCATTCGCGGATACCAGCGTTTCTTCTCGCCTGTCATTCACTACTTTGGCGGCCCCGGTTGTGGCTGTCGTTACACGCCAACTTGTTCAGAATATTTTTTCCAGGCCGTGCAGAATCACGGTTCGCTGAAGGGAAGCTGGCTGGGGCTAAAGCGCATCATGCGCTGTCATCCCTGGGGCGGAAGCGGGTTCGATCCCGTGCCGCGAACACAAAATCAAAAACCTTGAAATCAATTTAGCATGGACCGCAAAGCATGGATCGTCGTTACCTTTTGCCTCATTGGCATGGGACTCAATGGCTGGTGGATGATGACGCATCAACAGCCGCAGAAAGTAGCGCCCGCCCCAGTTGCGGCGCCTTCAAATAATACTCCGGCCACCACCGGCACGCAGCCCAGCACCGCGACTACGACTTCGCCCAAGATTGAAGCGGCAACTCCTGAAGTCGCCTCAGTGCCAGAGCAGAAAGTCGAACTCAACAACGGTCTCGTTACTTATACTTTTACGACTAAAGGCGGCGGAGTTTTAACGGCCAAATTGCTCGACACTAAGGACAGCGTCATTCTCAACTCCCACGGTAAAGCTGCCGTCGGTGCGATTAGCGGCGCGGCAAAGTCATGGGACGACTTGAGCTATAAAATCGTTGAGCAAGACTCCAAGCGCATCGTGTTTGAAGCCGAGACTCCAGAGCATCTTGTTTATCGTAAGGATTACAGCTTTACGGAAGGCAATGGCAGTGATCCGCATCTGCTGAATTACGCACTCTCGATCACTAACAAAAGCACGGCCAAGATCACCAAGGACAGCCTCTATATCTACACGGGAGCCGCTTCGGAATTGCGGCCCGATGAAATCATGAAGTCCGGCTTCTGCTGGAATGATGCGGGTGACGCTGATACGAAAGACACTAATTACTTCAATCCAGGGTGGTTTGGCGGCCAAATCACAGAGATACGCAAAGATTTTCAGCGGCTCCGTTGGGCAGGAGTCATTAGCCGATTTTACGTCATGCTCATCAGCACCAAGGAGGATCAGCTTGGGAAAGTATGGGCGGAACCTTTTATTATCGATCATAACAACGACGAATTTAAAAACGATCCGAAAGCTGCCAAGGACATGGCGATACACGGTGGCATGAGCCTACCTCCTATTGATCTCAACGTCGGCGAGTCGAAATCCTATGACTTGCGAATGTATTTTGGGCCGAAGATTTATCGTGACCTCGTAAAGATCGACAACACCGATCCAGACCGTCAGCACCGCTACGTGATGTTTTACGGTTGGGTCACACGAATTTGTCAGTTTCTCGTATGGCTCATGCGCGTGTTTTACGACGCTCTCGGAAATTGGGGGATCGCGATTATTCTGCTCACCATCACCGTGCGTTCGTGCTTATGGCCTTTGCAGTCACGGGCAAACAACAGCATGAAACGCATGGGCAAGCTCTCGCCGAAGATCAAAGAGCTTCAGGCAAAATATAAGGATGAGCCCCAAAAACAGCAGACGGAGATGATGAAACTCTACAAGGAGTATGGCGTGAATCCAATTGGCGGCTGCCTTCCTATGCTGGTTCAAATCCCGGTCTTTTATGGATTTTTCAGCGCTCTGAAATATGCCGCCGAACTGCGCGGACAATCATTCTTGTGGGTGAATGATCTTTCGCTGCCGGACACCGTGGGACACGTTTTTGGCATTGCCGTAAATCCATTGCCGCTGGTCATGGTCGCTACGCAGTATCTCCAAATGCAGTTCACGCCGCAGCCACAGACAACAGATAACACGCAAAAGAACTTAATGAAATTCATGCCGTTGATGTTCTTGGCATTCTGTTACACTTTTGCCTCGGCGCTGGCTCTCTATTGGACGACGACAAATATTTTTGGCATCTTCCAAGCAGTGGTTCAGAAGCGGTATGGGAAAGACCCGGAGCTAGAGAAAGTCGCGCCAGTGAATACTACTTCTCCTTCAGGCTCGACCTCCGGAAGTTCATCCAAGAAAAAAGACAAACCCGGCCCACCGCGTCTTGGCGGCGGCGGCACCAAATCCACTCGCAACGACTGATATGACCTCACTCGACAGCGCCCGTCAGATTCTCGATACCATGTTGGGTTATCTCGGCTTCGTCGTGCAGATTGAAGAAGACGACGGCGACGGTCACGGCCCCACCTTGCAAATGCTCACCGAGCAGCCAGACGACCTCATCGGGCGGCGCGGCGAAGTTCTGGAGGACATCCAATATCTCGTCAATCGCATCCTCCAGCGTCGCGACCCCGCTGCTCCGCGCATCCGCGTGGATTGCGAATACTTCCGCACCATGCGCGAGGACAAAATGCTCGACCACGCCAGAGAGGAAGCCGAACGCGTTCGTGCAACCGGGCACTCCATCGCGCTCAATCCCTTGAACAGCTATTATCGGCGCCTTGTGCACAATCTCTTCGTGAACGACCCCGACATCGCCAGCGTCAGCGCGAAGGGCGACGAGCGCTTCAAGCGCATCACCCTCATGAAGCGCCGCCCTGCGGACAAGGCGTGAGCTTCCGCTTGCGTTCCCGTCGCATCCGTATAACCTACGCGCCCTTCGTCACCGGACCCCCATTCGCAGATCATGAAATCAGAACTCGTCGATAAAGCAGCCACCGTCATCACTGACATCCCTCTCCTCATCAACATGGTCTCCAAGCGTGTTCGCCAGTTGAATCAGGGCCGCCCAGCGCTGGTCGAAAGAAAGCCAGGCATGAGAGAAGCCGACATCGCCCTCACCGAGATCATCGAAGGCAAGATCAGGATCGAGCGCGAAGCCGTCGTCGAAGGCACCGTGCTCTAGGCCGTGAAGCCAGAACGGGTCATCCCGCTCGTTAATATCAAATCAACCGTCTCGCGCCAATTGGCGCCAATGTGAGTCATGGCGCAGCCCCTCAAGAGCGACATCGCCACCAATCGCAAAGCCGCACGCGATTTTCACATCCTCGACAAATACGAGGCTGGCATCGAACTGAAAGGCACGGAGGTTAAATCCATCCGCGCCGGGCACATCAACATCAATGATGCCTTCGCGCGCATTGATCGCGGTCAGGTCTTTCTCTGGAACTGTCACATCCAGCCCTACGAAAAAGCCAGCCACGAGCAGCATGAACCCATGCGCTCCCGCCGCCTCCTGCTGCATAAAAACGAAATCTTCAAGCTCTACGCCTCCAGCCAGCAGAAGCATCTCGCCATCGTCCCGCTCCGCATTTATTGGAAGAATCGCCGCGTAAAAATCGAACTAGCCGTCGGCAAAGGGAAAACCAAAGGCGACCAGCGTCAGGACTTGAAAAAGAAAGTCGAGAACCGCGAAGCCCAGCGTGAAATGGCCCGATTCAACGAGCGCGGGCGCGCGAAGTAGGGCGCGGGAAAGTTGTCTTAAGGACGACACAGCAGTGTCGCCTTCAGACCAAGGAACGGCGCGTATTCCTACCGCCGACCGAAACTACCTCCGCGATAGCGGCACAAAACAATCTCCCACTCGTGGCCAGAGATGAGAGCTTCGATTTTTCCCGCTGCGCGGCAGGGTTCAGACGGCGGTAAGAATACACGCCGTTCCTTGCATCAAGCGACTTCGTCCGCTCGCATGAGCAAAAGGGAGCGCGGGCATCTTGCCCGTGTTTTGTAATAGACTACGGGCGTGGCGCCCGTGCTCCTTCGGACTGAAAAACATATCCCAAGGATTTTTATGCTTGATACTATTCAGAGGGGTTAGGCATCTCAGTAATTAAATCCATGATCACTAACTCTCACCTGATCTGTGCCGACTGAAACCCAAACCTCGGCGTTGTTGGTGCTGGCGAAATGCATTTCCCAATCACATTCGGAAAAAGTTCGAGCGACTGTAGCAGCGAGGCAATAGTAATCAATGTTCCGGGACTTGAGCGCCTCCAAAGCTTTTGTGTGAGCCTCGATCAAAGTAATTTTCGGCTTCTCGTTGTTGTGCCACCCCGCGTTCTTGGCATAGCACAAACAAACTACCGCTAGTGACAAAAGTCCGATGGTGATTCGTGTTTTCATAAAATGTTACACACTAAGCATTCTAGCATTCTCCAAAATAGCAACATAACCCTCGAAACCCAGAATCACTGGCCTGTTTTGTAGGATTAGCATCTCACATCCTCCAATTACCGCTCCTTGCGGGAGGCGGTGTTTTTTTAATCGCATTTTGTATCCGGAGCGCCTGTCCCCATGTGTTCTGGCGTCATGGGGCTGCGATTTGGATAATGATCACGTTGCTCCAAAGCTGTCCCTGCCAGCCGTCCTGATACTCTTCATAAAGAACTTGCACTGAATAGTGGCCGGGTGCGCTGAGATCGTATAGCCGGTTGAGATCCTGAATTTCGAGGTCGGAGTTGTCCTCACCTCCGGGCTTGATGTCCACTGGGAAATTCTTGTCACGCGCGCCGCCGGGAGAAAAAGCATTGAAGCATTGTTGTCCGAAGGCAGTCAACGCAACGACCTTGCCGTTCTGGTCGCAGACACGAATCTGATGATTGGAGTAAAATCCACTGTGCCAAATCCTCGTGGGCTTCTCAGCAAGGTTATGGACGGTGTAGGAAACATGAACTGGCTTGCCAGTGGCGAACTGCCTGCCCTTGATCTCGATTCGCGAGGTCAATAAGTGGTTGGGCTGGCCCCATGCTGGCGGCGCAGAAATATCCGCCAAGCAAATTCCGGCGCTCGCTATGAGGAATCCGATCGTTACGATAATGTTGCGGTTCATAAATAGAGTGCGTGCATGAGGCCTAACATTGGATATTAAAAGTGACAGGGAGGAGAGGAGAGTTTTCATAGCGCCGGGATTAAGTGACTGATAGCATCACGCAGTCGTGTTGGATTTCTTTGAAGAATTTGTCAGAATTTCATGTCGGTGTCATGCTTTCAGATCAAGGAACGGCGTGTTTCCTAACCGCCGCCAAAACAACCACCGCGATAGCGGCGCTCTTTTACCTTCCCTGCATTGTGAAGAAATAAAGCTTCGATTTTTCCCGCTGCACGGCATGTTTTTGACGGCGGTTAGGAAACGCGCCGCTCCTTGGGGTGTGTTTTTTTATCGCATCTTGAGCAATCCCCGCCATGCTGCGCGCCATGCCGTTCGCCGCAGATATCATTGTCATCATCGCCTACTTCGCCATCATCATGGGCATTGGCCTGTCGCAGCGGAGCAAGAGCGGGAGTGTGGAGGGGTTTACTTTGGGCGACCGACAGACGCCGTGGTGGGCGGTGTTGGCTTCCATCATTGCGGCCGAGATCAGCGCGGCGACGTTTCTCGGCGCACCGGGGGAGGGGTTTGAGACTCGGAATTGGACTTATGTGCAACTGGCCATCGGCACGATCATGGCACGCATTTTTGTCAGCGTGGTGTTCATCCCAGTTTACTACACGCATGGGGTCATCTCGATCTACGAGTTCCTACAGACGCGTTTCGGACCGGTGACACGGAAGGCTTCATCCATCACCTTCATGGTGACGCGCGTGCTGGCGATGGGCACGCGGTTGTATGTTTCCGCGATCATCGTGGTGCTGGCCTTTGAGATGTTTCACGGACGCCCTGTGGAGCCGATGGAAAAGTTCTGGCTCTTCACGGTCGCGCTGGTGTTGGTGACGCTGCTCACGGCGATTTATACTTCGATAGGCGGCATTCGCGCGGTGATCTGGACGGATTTTATTCAGGTAGGTGTGCTGGTCACGGCGGTGGGTTTCGCCGTTGTATTCCTTTTTGGAAAGATCGACGGCGGCTGGGATTCGATCGCCAAGCACATTCAAGCTCCCGTGTTCTTCGACTGGGGAACGAACGGCGGGCGATGGCCGGACTTCACTTATATCCTGACCAACGAATACACGATGTGGGCGGCGTTTATCGCCTCCACCTTTGTTACGATGGCCACCCACGGGATTGATCAGGACACGGTGCAGCGGATGCTGACGGCGAAGAACAAGCGCCAGAGCGCCTTCGCAACCATTTTGTCGGGCCTTGCTGATGTGCCCATCGTCAGCGCGTTTGTGTTCATCGGTCTGCTCCTCTCGCTCTATTATCAACAACATCCTGACCCGGCGTTGCCCCATGAGGCGCGGGAGGCATTTCCATATTTCATTCTGCATGTGATGCCGGCGGGACTTCGCGGGTTGGTCACGGCAGGTATTCTCGCGACGGCGATGGGTTCGTTGAGCACGGCGTTGAACGCACTCTCGACGAGTTTCGCGCGTGATTTCATTTTGCCGAAGTTGGGGCCGGATGCGGATGATGCGGCCAAGATGCGTGTGCTGAGGTGGAGCACTGTGATGTTCGCTGCAGCAATCATCGCGGTCGGAGTGACCACGGCTTGGTATGTGACATGGCACCCTGAGACGCGGATTATCCCGCTGGTTCTTGGTGTCTTGGGCTATACTTTTGGCTCGGTGCTGGGCATCTTTCTGGTGGCCATGTTCACAAAGACTCGCGGCAATGACTTTGGCAATGTGCTGGCCATGGTCTGCGGATTCCTGGCTGTGATGATCTTCAGCGTGAAAGAAGTGCAGGGGCTATTTGGCATCGCTAAGCCCTTCATTATTGCATTCCCGTGGCGGATCACGTTGGGGACGTTTGTAACTGTAGCGGTGGCGCTTTGTTTCAAGACACAAGACTTGAAGACGGAAGACAAAAGATAGCTTCTAAATTCTGGTCTTGTTTCTTTTGTCTTTTCGTCTTTTGTCTTGCCGTGAAATTTGAAGATCTCAGAGGCATTCTCCAATACGTCCCGCAGTTCCGGGAGCGCATCTTTGTCATTGCGCTCGACGGCGCGGTGATGCGTCTGCCGAACTTCACCAGCCTGCTCCAAGACATCGCTGTTTTGCAATCGCTCAACATCCAAGTCGTGATCGTTTTCGGTGCGCGGCAGCAGGTGAGGGAACTTGCCGCGGCTCGCAAGGTGAAACTCAGCAGCGATGACGGCATGGGTCTGACAGACGCGGCGACGCTGGAAGTCAGCGCGGATGCGATCTCGCGACTGACAAGCGAACTGGTCGGCGACCTCTCTGCTCTGGAGCTTCGCGTCGCGGTGCCAAATGCGCTGGCGGTTCATCCATCGGGTGTGATTGACGGCGTTGACTTGGAGCACACCGGGCGCATCGAGCGCGTGGATGATCGCGCACTGCTTACACTTTTGAAGGACGGAATCATTCCCGTGCTCCCGCCGCTGGGCTACGACGGCAAGGGCGCGACGTTGCGCGTGAATTCGGATGAAGTGGCCGTGGATGTGGCGATTGAACTGGAAGCCGCGAAGGTGATCTTCGTGGCGGAACGCGGATTGTTTGACGCTCAGGAGAACCGCATGGCCCAACTCAGTGTGGCGGACGCGCGGGAAATTTTGAAACGCAAGGACGGCGGTATGGACGTGAGCTTGCTCTCGAAGTTACGTCACGGAGCGATGGCTTGCGCTGAAGGTGTGCCGCGCGTGCATATTGTGGACGGCAATCAGGACGAGGTCTTGCTCGCCGAAGTTTTCAGCAATGAAGGCGTGGGCACGATGATTCATGCCGATGACTACCAGCAAATCCGCAAGGCGCGCACGACGGACATTCCCGCGCTGCTCACGATGATGCGGCAGAGCGTGGAGGATGCTGCGCTGGCTCCGCGCACCAAAGACCAGATGCAGAAGAAGATCGCCGATTTTTATGTGCTGGAACTTGATGGTTACTCGGTAGGCACCGTTGCGGTGCATACTTATGATGTGCCCGAGAAGACGAAGGTCGCCGAGCTGGCGTGCCTTTTCGTGCGGCGTGCCCACAAGAATAAGGGACATGGCCGCAAGCTGGTTGCCTATGCCGAGGAGGTCGCCAAACAACGCGGCTGTGAACAGATGTTTTTGCTCAGCACGCAGGCGTTCCGTTTCTTTGAGGAGAAGATGGGCTATGCCGAGGCTTCGCCTGACATGCTGCCTGCTCCGAGGCGCGAGCAGTATGAAAAGAGCGGGCGCAATTCGCGGGTGCTTGTGAAGAAGCTGTGACTTGCTTGTAGCATTTATCGTCGTGAGTAAGCACCGCAAATGCACAATTCGCTTGCAGTCCATGGGGTTCCCAGCTTAGTCCGCGCCCTATTGCATCATGTTTATGGGAACAAATTCTGACAGTAAAAAAACAGCCTTGGTCACCGGAGCCGCCGGTTTTCTCGGATCACATTTGAGCGACCGGCTGTTGGCGGAGGGCTACAAGGTCATCGGCATGGACAACCTGATCACCGGGAACCTGCGCAATATCGCTCATCTTTCGAGCAATCCTGATTTTGAGTTCATCAAGCATGACGTGACGAAATTCATCTCGGTGCCAGGGCCAGTGAATTTGATCTTCCACTTCGCATCTCCAGCGTCACCGATTGATTATTTACAGATTCCGATCCAGACGCTCAAGGTCAGCTCGCTGGGCACGCACAACGCATTGGGGCTAGCGAAAGAAAAGGGTGCGACCTTTCTCATTGCGTCCACAAGCGAGTGCTATGGCGATCCGCTGGAGCATCCGCAGAAGGAGACATATTGGGGCAATGTGAACCCCATCGGGCCGCGCGGTTGCTATGATGAGGCCAAGCGCTTCGCCGAAGCGATGACGATGGCGTATCACCGCTTCCACAAAGTGGACACGAAGATCGTGCGCATTTTCAACACCTACGGCCCTCGCATGAGGCTGGAAGACGGGCGCGTGGTGCCCGCATTCATCGGGCAGGCGCTGCAAGGCAATCCGCTCACAGTGTTCGGCGACGGCTCGCAGACGCGGAGTTTCTGCTACGTGAGCGATCTGATTGACGGCATTTTCCGACTTTCGCAGAGCGATTATCATGAGCCGTGCAACATCGGCAACCCCGCAGAGATGACCGTGATGGAGTTCGCGCAGAAGATTCTGGCCATTCTCGGCAGCAAGGTTCCGATTGAGTGCAAACCGCTGCCGACCGATGATCCGAAGCAACGACGCCCGGACATTACCCTCGCCAAAAAGCTTCTAGGATGGGAGCCGAAAGTGGCGTTTGACGAAGGTATTCCCAAAACTATTTCATATTTTAAGGACTTTCTTGCACTCAACGCTTGATGTTTGGAGGGGAAAACTGTTAAAACTATTGTCTGCAAAATAATCCGTCTGATATTCTTGTCATTAGAGACTGAAGGCGGGTCTTCCAATTCAGCGAAATTTCACCATGAAAACTCAGCACCTCATCATCACCCTGTTGGCGTTTTTCGCCGTGTCTTCGGCATTCAGTCAGGCGGCACCGCCGACGGTCAAGGTGGACATCAAAGACGTGAAGATTGACTCGATCGAGTCGCCGCAGTTTCAGGCGAGCAATCTGCCCGCCAAATCATGGCGTCCTAAAAAGTGGATGCAGGTCGATGTGCATTTTAAAGTGACGAAGGCCAAGACCGTCGATCCAAATCCTTATGTGGATGCTCTGGAGTTCAAATATTTTATCAGTCTGAACACCACCGATCCTGTTTCCAAGAAATTCATTTTGCTGACTTCTACCATCAATTATGTGAACATTTCCAGCAAAGATCTCCAGTCTCACGCTATGGCCTTTGTTTCTCCAGCGGCCATCAGCCGGTTGCTTGGGAAAGCGGATATTACTGTCGCAGATGTGAAGGGTGTCGGCATTGAGGTCAGCTACGGGGGACAGATTGTCGGCGGTCATGCCCAGCCAGCTGGCAAGTGGTGGGAAGATTTGTCCAAGTTCACGGTGATCGATGGAAATCTTCTTCCTAAGAACAAAACTCCTTACGCTCCGCTCTGGAGCGACTATGATGTGGATGTAAAAGCGCAATAAAGTCCGCTTCACGCAACGAATTTTCCGATAACGAACAATATTTCACATGGCTGATTCCAGCACCTTTGCAGTTCTCAATCTCGGTTCACAGCGCGTCAGTGGTGCTGTCTTCGGCAAGACACGCGCAGGAGGGCTTGTCCTCAAGCAGGTGGAATTTGCTGAGATGTTCGGTGATCCCAGTGTGGATGCCACGCGACTGCCGCAGATGCGTGTGGCCTTGCTGGAACTTTCCGACAAGCTTCGCCTGAAGGGAAGGCTTGTGTGGTATGCCATCGCTGGCCATGTAGTCTTTACACGATTCGTGAAACTGCCGCCCTTTCAGGATGATAAGGCGGATCAGATTGTTGAGTTTGAGGCTCGCCAGAACGTTCCATTCCCGATCAATGAGGTTATCTGGGATTACGAATTCATCGGCATGAAATCCGGAACTGAGCGCGAAGTTGCTCTGGTGGCGATCAAGGCAGACGCTCTCAACGACATCAACGACCAGATCGAATCCAATGGCGTGAAGGTGGCAGGTGTTGATCTGGCACCGCTCGCGGCGTTCAACGCTTTCCGCTATTCGTATCCAGATGTGACCGAGCCGACGCTGCTGATTGACCTCGGGTCCAAATCCACCAATCTCATCTTCGTCGAAGGCGACCGGGTTTTCACGCGCAACATTCTCATTGGCGGATGCACCGTTACGGGAAACATCGCCAAGGAGCTGGCCGTTAATTTTGGTGAAGCCGAGGAAATGAAGCGCACCAAGGGCTACGTCGCCCCCGGAGGTGCCTATGAAGCGCATGAAGATGAGACTGTGGACGCCATTTCTAAGATCATGCGGAACACGTTGAGCCGTCTCCATGGCGAGATTGTTCGGACCATCAATTATTATCGCAGTCAGCAGGGCGGGAATCCGCCGCGGCGCATTTTCCTGTGCGGAGGAGGGGCGCAGACTGCCATGATCACGGACTTTTTCGCTGAGAAGTTTAATTTGCCTGTTGAGGTGTTTAATCCTCTACGCGGTGTTGCATTGGATTCCAAGCTGGATCAAACGTCGATCGACGGCAATGCGCCCAGCATGGCGGAGCTCGTCGGCCTTGCTCTTCGTCACGCCGGCGCTGTCCCGGTCGAGGTGGAACTGGTGCCGGATTCAGTGTCACAATTAAGGGACTCGGCGCGTCGAGCGCCCTACCTCGTCATGGCTACGGCGTGCCTTTTTGCAGTTCTGGCACTGGGGGGTTATTATTATAATCATGCGGCCGAAGTTGTGCGATCAAAGCTTTCGACTTTGAACGGTGACGCCACCGAGATGAAAAAGCAGGACTCCGCGCTGAAGAAACTTGATGCGGAACTCACCATCTTGAAGGTGCAAAGTGAGCAGCTTGAAGATGCCGTAAACAGCCGCGGCTATTGGAATCACCTGCTAGCGTTGCTCAATAACAAACTATCGAGCGACTATGTCTGGCTCACAAAAATCGAAATCCTCAAGAACGGAAGCTCGATCACGCCTCCATTGTTTAGCGGTTCGGTCGGACCTTCTGCGGCTTCTACTACCCCAGCTGCTGCCGCACCAAAGGCAGAAACTAACTATGTCATGAGCTTCAAAGGGCTGTATCGTAAAAATGATCAGCAGCAGCAGGTGGTGTATAAATATTACGATGAACTGAAGGCTTCATCTGAATTCTTTACACCAACGGATCAAAAACCATCCGTGGAAACTGACATCGAGGATGCCCGTTACGCATCCAAATTCAATTTCCGACTTCCGCTGGTCAAGGGCACAATGAAATTTGAGAAGTGATGAACTGGATCCAACAAAACAAATCGCTGGCCGGCATACTCGGCTTCATGATCGCGGGAGCCATCGGGCTTGGCGTGTGGTTTTATCTTTCCTATTCCGATTATACTTCGGCGATGGGGGAATGGACAGATCAGTCCGGTAAGGTCTCTACCCTGCAATCGGCTAAGGTGTTCCCCAGCGCGAAGAACGTAAAAATGGTGGAGCAGCGCATTAGTGATTACCGCGATAAATTTGCGACCTTGCGCAATGTTTTACTGGCGCCCAATCTCCAGCAGCCCATCAAGCCCATTTCAGAGACGGAGTTTCAGACCAAAGTCAAAGAGCGCGCCATTGCCGTAAAAAAGAGGGCGGACGCAGTGGGCATGGGGCTGCCAACCAGTGATTTCGCGCTTGGATTTGAAGGATACGCCAGTGAATTGCCTCCCAATGCCACGGTCGCAGCAGAACTGAATGTGCATCTCGATGTGATGGAGAAATTGATCAATGTGTTCATTGAGAAAGGCGTCACAAAGCTCGACAGCATCAAGCGCACCCCCTTGCCCGGAGAGAAGGGTGCTGCGAAAAACGAAAGCGCACCTCCGTCTGCAACGACTGGTAATAAGGCGCTGTTTGATTCCAGCGCGGATCAAGTGCTGGATCGCCACACAATTACTTGCGTATTCACCTGCGATCAGGATCCGCTGCGCAACGTCATGAATGTGCTGAGCAACCCCGCCACCATGCCGCACTTCCTTGCGGTGCGGTTGATGCGCGTGGAGAACGAGAAAGCCGAAGGCGCGAGCAAAGAAGAGGTCAAGAACCTGATCAAATCTGTGCCCACATCTCAAGTAGATGCGCCAAAAAAACCCGGAGAAGCTGTCAGCGCAAGCTATTCACCGGCCCCACTTCCACCAGATGCAGTGACCATTATGGGCGGTGAAGAATTGAAAGTGTATCTCGAAATCGACTACATCCGTTTCCGCCAGTCGTAAGACATTCCCCTTTTCTCGAAATCATGCAAAAAAGCAACAGCAACTACGAGCGCATCATCTTGATCGTCATGGCATTGGCTGCGTTGGCGGGAGGGGCTTGGTTTATTCTCTCCAGCAAGGGCTTCCCCGAAACACTGGCGCAGAGGCCCATAACGCCCAAGTCGTATGATGGCGTCGTCCCGGTCAAAAATCTCGAAGAAGCCACCGCTCTGGCCGCAGCCGACAACAAAAGCTGGACGGCTCCAGTGCGAAACAACAAACCGGTGCCGCTCTTTAAATCCGTGCTGCTGGTTCTGAAAAATGACCAGCCTGACCAGCCGATCGACATGTTCCTCTAACAGCCGCAGATACGCCCACCCATGACCAACGATTGGTTTCGTAAAAGCAATCTTCCTCCGGTCAATGGCATTGCGGCCTTTCTTATTCCGAACATTGGTGACTTGGATGCCGACGGTGATGGCTATCCGAACCGCGAGGAATTTGAAAAGGGCACCAACCCCAAAGATGCCGACAGGCATCCTCCATTCACAGACAAGCTTTTCCTCGTGCAGCGGATTGCGCGCAATTACATCGTAGTTCTCAGGTCATCCAGCCCCCCCTATCAAGTGTCCATCACCACGCCGGATGGAAGGAAAAGAGGTTGGTTTGTCGAAGAGGGTAAGAGATTCGGAGTCGGTGATCGTTTCGCTGTGGAAAAATTCGAGAAGAAAATGGTTCCAGATGCGAGGACTGGGGAAAAAGACATGTCTGAACTGACAATCACTGACAATTTAACCAAAAAAAAGATCACGTTAGTCAAGGATATCGAGGCCAATCTCGCCGAATATGAGGCCAAGTTGGAATTCAGGCTCAAGGGTCGTCAGGAGCAGATTGATGTCAAAAAGGGTGATAATTTCCGCATCCCCAGTATGCCTGATACCACATATAAAGTCATTGACATTCAAGAGGACAATGCGGTAATCTCGACGGTCAACACAATAAACGGCAACACAGAAAAGGAAATTATCATTAAAAAAGGCTGAAGAACTCCCGTCAGCATTTTTGATGTGAATAGACTCGAAATCTTTCACGCCAAAAGTGACGATGCCATTGCCTCAAATACCCATCAAATTCCCGCCACAGCATCAAGGCAACATTTACACTCCCAAATATGACAAGTCACCACCGCCACATCAGACTCAAGGCTCACTGCGTTTTCACTGCCTTAACTATTGCCTTGGCAGCATCAACTTCATTTGCTGGTGTTGGTGGAGAAGTTGGCAGTGGTGGCAGTGGTGGCAGTGGTGGCAGCAGCATGGGCTCGACCTCGGGCATTGCTGACCGTGAAATTTCCCGCCGTATGCAACGCGTGCAGGAAGCACAGAATGCTATCAATAAGGGCGACAAACTACTGGCTGATGGTGATCCTGAAGGTGCTCTTAATGAATACAAAACTGCGATCGACCTTTTGCCGGAAGCTCCCGCGACACAGGCTTGGCGGGATTTTGCTACGGCAAAATACTGCGATGCATCGGTTGCTCTTGCTAAACAGCGGGCTAAGAGCGGGCGCTATGCAGATGCCAAATCACTTCTGAATGAATCTCTCTCTCGAAATGCAGACCATCTGGCCTCAAGGACGCTTCTCAAACAGTTGGATGATCCAGAGCGTTATGAGCCAGCCCTCACCCCTGAGCATGTCAAGAACGTCGAGGACGTGAATCGCCTTCTCGCGAAGGCGGCCAGTTACGAAAATCTCGGTGATCACGATGCTGCCAACAAGACTTATTTAGACGTTCTGCGTATTGACAAATATAACAGCGCTGCCCGTCGCGCTATGGAAAAAGTAGAGCAGGAAAAATCTATTTACTACGGCTCCGCACGCGACCACACACGCATTAAGATGTTGAATGAAGTGAACAAAGCATGGGAGGATCAGGTTCCGATTCGATTTGAAAATGCGAGTGATTTGGTTGTTGATACTAAGACCAACAACACACGTTATCTTGCTGAGAAAATGCAGCGGATTACTTTCCCAAACGTGCAATTCCAAGGGGCCAGTATTGAGGAGGCTATCGAATTCCTCCGCATTAAGAGTAAAGATCTTGATACCATCGAACGCGACCCTGCGAAGCGGGGAGTGAATCTCATTCTTAAACCGGGGATAGCACCATCCACGGCTACCATCAGCCTTGATTTGCATGACGTTCCTATGGTGGAGGCTCTCCGTTACATCACGGAACTCGCCGGAATGAAATACAAAATTGAGCCTTTTGCCGTGCTCGTGGTTCCAGTCTCGGATACCACTACCGAGCAATTCACCCGCACCTTCAAGGTCCCGCCAGATTTCCTCAGTCTCGGTTCGGCTGATGCTGGTGGCGGTGGCGGCGCAGCCGCTGCACCAATTGATCCATTTGCTCCTAGGGCACCAGGAGCTGGCGGAGCGGGTGGAGCACCAGCACTTCTTGGTGGTAAGGGGAATGCACTCGACATCTTGAAGGCCTACGGCATTCCATTCCCAGAGGGTTCATCTGCTGTATTCATCGCTGCCACTTCACAACTAATCGTTAAAAATACGCAACCAAGTCTAGATGCGGTTGAGAATTTTGTTGATACGATCAATAAGAAAGTCCCCCAACAAATTTATATCACAACGAAGTTTGTGGAAGTTTCCCAGCGCAATACTGATGAACTCGGCTTTGACTGGCTGCTAGGACAGTTCAACCTCCCGGGGAGCAATGGAGCTTTTGGTAGCGGTGGCCCGGCTAATGGCGGAAATAGCCTAAATGGACCTCAAGTCCCAGGAAATTACCCCTTTTTACTACCCGGTATTGGTTCTCCAGCGGGAGCATTTCCTGTAACTGCCGGAAACCGGACGGGCAGTGCGGCGATTACGCCTAATGCCATTGACGGCCTTCTTTCTGGTGCAAAAACGAGTGCAGCACCAACTCCGGGCGTGTTTGCTATATCCGGTGTTTTTACGGACCCGCAGTTCCAAGTTGTCATTCGCGCTCTCAGTCAGAAAAAGGGTGTAGATTTGATGACCGCTCCCAGTGTAACTACTCGCTCCGGTCAGCGAGCCAACATCGAAGTGGTTCGGGAATTTATCTATCCAACGGAATTCACTCCCCCACAAATCCCAACCAATGTTGGCGGCGGTGGCGGTGGCGGTGGCGGTGGGATTGGCGGGACGACTACCATCAATATTCCAGTTACGCCGACAAGCCCAGCTGCATTCACGATGCGTCCCGTTGGAGTTCGCATGGAAGTGGATCCCGTGATCGGTCCTGATGGATTCACCATTGATCTCAACCTTGCACCAGAGGTTACTGAGTTTGAAGGCTTCATCAATTATGGTAGCCCAATTCAAATTCCAGCTGTCGATGCTTTGGGAAATCCAGTTCCAATCGTTCTTACGGAAAACAGAATTCCGCAGCCCGTCTTCGGGGTTAGAAAAATCACCACAGCCGTCACAGTGTGGGATGGCGCGACCGTGGCTATGGGCGGTTTGATCCGTGAAGATGTTCAGGACATTGCCGACAAGGTGCCAATTCTTGGTGATCTTCCGATTGTGGGCCGTTTGTTCCAGAACAAGTCACAAGACCACTTCAAGCGGAATCTGATGATCTTTGTTACAGCAAAATTGATAGACCCATCGGGCCAGCCAGTCAGGGTGGCGAAGGAACTACCTCGCCCAGTCATCACCGACGGCGCGAATCCGATTCTTGGTGGTGGTTTGTTGCCAGCTATCAATTAAGCTGAATTTGCTACGTGGATTTGCCATTTTGATTCTGGGGCGGGCTGGGAAACCGGCTCGCCCCATTTGCATATTTTGAGGTAATGAAAACTTGGGTAATCACTGGGGGAGCCGCTTCCGGCAAGTCTGCATTCTGCCGGATTCTGATGGCGCAGGAGCCGGGGGCGATATTTTCTTCAAGCGATGAAATCGTGCATCAATTGTTGGGCAAGGATGAAATTGCCCGGCAAGTGGCGCAGATATTCGACACATCAGTCCTAGACAGTGCGGGGGTCATCGACCGTGCCGCATTGCGGGAAAGGGCCTTCACTAATGAAATGGGCCGAAAAAAATTAGAAGCTCTGATCCACCCCTTAGTTTACGAGCGTCTGGAGAAAGACCGATTGGCGGCTTCTGAAAAGGGGGTGCAACTTTTCATTGCAGAAGTCCCATTGTTCTACGAAACTCAGTCCACGTTCCAGTCCGACTTGGTCATCCTCGTCGCGGCCAGTGAAAAGTTCCAGCAGCAACGGCTCATGGAGCTGCGGGGATTGGATGCTGAGGCCATTCAGCGCATTCTCTCCGCCCAGCTACCTCTGGAACGGAAGCTCGCGATGGCGCCAACCGTGGTTTGGAACGAAGGCAGTTCCGAATTGCTCCAGGCCCAAGCGCAACTCCTCCTTCAACAACTTTATTGACCCATGACCGAAGACCCATCAACGAACTCTGACATCAAAGCTCAGGAATCTCCTACAACTGTGACCGCGGAGGCAGTGGCACCTGTCCGTGTGGAAGCTCCCGTCCAGCCTGTCGGCCCTCCAAAGCCACAACCACCCTTTCCCGAGGAAGTCTCGGTCAATGAATTGCAAACGCGCCCCATCGGAGTATTGCAGAAATTGGCGCTCGAACTTGGATGGCGCGTCAATGGCAGTCGGGGCAAGCATCAGCTTATACATGAGCTTATCACATGGATGGGGCAGCACGGAACGCGCGTCATCGTCGAGGGCTTTCTCGAAATCCTGCCGGAAAATTACGGTCTCATCCGCTATCCGAAATATAGTTTCACTCCGCTGCCCGAGGACATTTTTATCCCGCCTTTTGTGATCAAAAGACTCTCACTGCGCGGCGGACAATGTCTGAAGTGTCTGGTGAAAGTGCCACGCGAGAAGGAAAAATATCTGGCCATGGAAACCGTTCTTGAGATCGAAGGTCGTCCTGCCGAGGAGTGGCAGATGCCAGTGGATTTTGAAAGGCTCACCGCGACTTTTCCGTCCGAGCGTATCATCTTGGAGACATCGAAAAAAGCTTCGGTCGGTTCCCGCGTGGTGGACTTGGTCGCGCCGCTCGGCAAAGGCCAGCGCGCACTCATCGTGGCTTCGCCCCGTTCAGGGAAGACGATGATCCTCAAAGATATTGCCCGCTCCATCACAGTGAATCATCCGGAGATCACCCTCATCATTCTCCTGCTCGATGAACGCCCAGAGGAAGTTACCGACTTCGAGGAAACCGTGAGCACGGAAATTTACGCTTCAACTTTTGATGAGCCGCCGAAACGCCACCAACAGGTCGCAGACATCGTTCTGGAGCGCGCGAAGCGCCTCGTCGAAATGGGCAAGGATGTGGTTATTCTGCTCGACAGCATCACGCGCATGGCGCGCGGTCACAATGCCATGCAGGGCGGCAAGGGACCGATCATGTCCGGCGGCCTCGGCACCAAGGCCCTCATGAAGCCCAAGAAATTCTTCGGAGCGGCCCGCAAGGTTCAGGAAGGTGGTAGCCTCACCATCGTCGCCACCGCTTTGGTCGAGACGGAGAGCCGCATGGACGACATGATTTTCGAGGAGTTCAAAGGCACCGGCAACATGGAGATCAATCTTGATCGTGAGATTGCGGAGCGCCGCATTTTCCCGGCCATTCATCTGCTCAAGTCCGGCACGCGTCGTGATGAACTCCTCTACCATCCTGATGAGTTCAAGCGCGTGGCCATTGTTCGCAAGCAACTGGCCAGCGTTCCCGCAGGCGAGGCTTTGGAACTGCTCATCCGCAACATTGAACGCACCAGCAGCAATGCCGAGATTCTTCTCACCGGCCTGAAATGAATCAGGCAGAAAACTCAGTGGCGCAGGCCGGGCATCTCTGGATTGCAACTCAGGAAGAACTGGGTCGTCTTGTTAGTGAAATCGAGAAAAAAATCTCGCGTGGTGAAGTGACCGCGTGCTATCTCGACACGGAAGCGGACAGCCTGCACCACTTTCAGGAAAAACTTTGCCTCATCCAGCTCGCGGTAGGTGGAACCTTTGCCTTGATCGACCCTCTCGCGATCACGGATATGATGCCTTTGCTGAAGGCACTCGACCAGCTTGAAGTTTGGATTCACGGCGCGGACTACGATTTGACTCTCTTCAAGCGCACCTACGCGTGGAAGCCCAGCCGGGTGCGCGACACCCAGATTGCGGCTCGCCTCGTCGGCCATCGGCAATTTGGACTGGCTGCGCTGATTCAGAATCAATTTGGAGTCGTTCTTTCCAAAGCATCGCAGAAGGCCGATTGGAGTCAGCGCCCACTACCAGAAAAAATGCTGACCTATGCGGTCGATGATGTGCGCTGGCTTGCGCCGCTGGTGGATCAGCTGCGCAAAGAACTCGAGGAAAAAAATCGCTGGGACTGGTTTGTGCAAAGTTGTGAAGCCTTGTGCGCGGATGTGCAGTCGAGGCAGGAACGAGATCGCGAAGAAGCATGGCGTGTCAGCGGTTCCGGTTCGCTCAAGCCCAAAGGTTCGGCCTTTCTTCGCGCCCTCTGGTTCTGGCGTGACGGCATGGCGCACGAACGTGATGTGCCGCCGTTTCGAGTCATGAACAACCAGCAGATGCTGGCCATGGCTACGGATTTTGAAGTCAATGACAACGTCAGCATTTCCCCCCGCTGGAGGGGCCGTTGGCGCGACACGCTCCTCGCGGTGGTTGAGGAACTCCGCAAGAGCGACCCCGAAACATGGCCGCAGCGCCTTCGTAAACATGGCAGGCGCAGCACAGAAGATGAGCGTGCTGCCATTGACCGCCTGTGCCGATCACGAGATCAAATTGCGGAACAGCTCAACATTGAGCCTTCACTACTTGGGCCACGCGCAGCTATGGAAGAAATTATTCTTCAGAACGAAACCGACTTGGATTCGGTGCTTATGCCTTGGCAACGCGAGGCTCTCAGTGAGGCGCTGAAGTCAGTTCCAGAGACTGAGAAGCCCCTGCTTTGATGCCGTGGCATTGTTGTCTATAAAGAAGCCGCAGTGCCCGAGTGTCGGTATTATTTTTTCTTCTTTGGCGCTGCGGGAGCAGCTTTGTTCATCTTGAGCTGCCCTAGCTTCATGTTCATGGATGCACGGTCAACCACGTCGTCGAGCACGCCGTTGTGGTCCAGATCAAAGTCTTTGAGCGGCCCTTTGGGCGCGGCTTTATAGTCGGCCTGAACGGCGGCAAGTTCATCACGGCTGATTTCAAAATCTCCGTTCTTGTCGTAGGGTTTCAGCAGTGCAACTGCAGCGGTGTCCACTTTAGGCGGACCTGCTGGCGTTACGGGCTTCTTTTTTTTGGCAGCGGCAAACGCGCCTGCTGGCAGCGCGACCAGCAGAATCAGGAGGATGAATGAATGTGATATTTTCATGGTGGATTGATGATGGAGGAATCAGTTTTGAAATGCAATTCAAAAGCGCGATTTTTGTGAACTTCCCTCCATAAAATTGAAGAGCCTAGCGATCCCCGAAAGAAGAAACGGGGGCAACTTAAGAGGGCGACAACGGGACCCCATAAAAAGTTCAAAAATCTTTACATCTGATCTTGCAATCTACGGCGCGAGTTTTATGATGAATGCCTGCTTGTGAAAAATTTCACAAGCCCAAGAAACGATAATATATGGGCAATCAATTTCCCCGCTGGACCAACTGGATACCTCTTAAGATCGCCATCATGGCCGTCTTTATGGTTGCCGGAGTCTCATTGGGCGTAAATTACTATTTCACACCGAAATACACAAAAGTTGGCTACGAACCGACCCAGCCAGTGCCCTATTCGCACAAGCTGCACGTGGGCGAGCTTGGGATGCAATGCATCTACTGTCATTCCTTTGCCGAGGTGTCCGGTCACGCGAACGTGCCCACGAACCAGACCTGCCTCAACTGCCACGGGCCAGATAAAGGTCAGATCAAAAAGGACAGTGAAAAGCTGGCGATGGTGCGCGATGCGGATAAGAACCACACCCCGATCAAATGGGCTAAGGTTCACAAGTCCCCTGATTTTGTTTACTTCAATCACAGCGTCCATCTCAATCGCGGCGTCTCCTGCCAAAACTGTCACGGCCAGATCAATGAAATGGAAGTAGTGAAGCAAGCAGAGCCTCACAGCATGGGCTGGTGCCTCGACTGCCATCGCAATCCCGAAAACAAACTGCGCCCTCTCGATCAGGTCACAAACTTGACCTACAAGCCAGAAGACCTCACGCGTGAAGCGTTTTATGGCAATCTCGCTGCTCGTGGCATTAAGGTGGCGGACATGGCAAAACTTGTTGCGGACGAAAAGCCGGAAAGCTTGCCGCAGGACATGAATCAACTGGTGGCGCTGGCGACCAAGAAATACGGCCCAAAAGTAACCCAACTCGAAGTGGGCCGTCAACTCAAGGAGCATTGGCGCATTGCTCCTCCGGAATCGTGCGCGGCATGTCACCGATGAACAATTTTCTCACAGGCAATTCATGAAACGAGTCTGGCAGCATCCTGACGAATCCAACACCGACCGCCGTTACTGGCGCAGTCTCGGCGAATACGCGAACACGCCTGAATTCAGCGAAAAGCTGGGGCGTGAATTCGATCCCGGACTTGCTGGCGAGACCGATGAGCAGCGCGAATCGTCGCGTCGCGATTTCATGAAAATTATGGGTGGAGTCGCTGCCCTCAGTGGCCTCACTTTGACGAGCTGCCGCCGCCCCTTACAGAAAATCATGCCCTTCACGAAACATGTGGAGTGGATCATTCCTGGCAAACCCTTGCTCTATGCCACGGCCATGCCGCGTCCTTGGGGCGCATCGCCGATGGTGGTAGTGACGCATGAAGGTCGCCCGACGCATCTTCAGGGTAATCCCTTGCACCCAAGTGGCGCTGGTCTCGACATCTTTGCCCAGGCTTCGATTCTTGATCTCTACAATCCCGAGCGCGCCAAGAAGCCTGTTAACGGTGGAAAAGACACAGATTGGAGCCATTTCCAAAAGGACTTGGACGGCTGGATTGCCGAATGGAAAAAGAATGGCGGTGAGGGGCTTGCGCTCTTGCTCAATCCAAGCAAATCACCGACTCGTGCAGGACTGCTGGCGGATTTCGCTCAAGCCTGCCCTAAAGCGAAAGTTTATGAGTATGAGCCGATTCACCAGCGCAACTATGACGCTGCAGTGAAAGCTTTGCTTGGCGAGGGCGTGGCCCTGCTGCCTAAGTTCGCCAAAGCAGACCGTGTATTCTCACTAGATTGTGATTTTGTCGGGCTCGACACACTTTCCGAAACCGCCACCCGCGACTTCATGAAGCGTCGGGCGCCGGAGAAAAAAGACGAGTTGATGAATCGTCTCTATATTCTGGAGAATCGTTACACGCTAACTGGCGGAATCTCTGATCATCGCAAGCCGCTGGCTGCATCCTTGATTCCAGTGGCGGCTGCTGTGCTGGCCGAAGAAATCGGCAAACTAGCAGGCGACCCCGCACTTCAACAAGCTGCTGCTGCGCTGGCCGCGACTGCCGATGCCAAGCTTCGCGAATGGATCGTTCCTGCCGCAAAAGACTTGTTTGAAAACAAGGGCAAATCCCTTGTGTTGGCCGGATCGCGCCACCATGAAGCCGTTCATGCATTTGCCCTCGGCATTAACAATGCGCTCGGTGCTTTTGGAGCCACACTGGAGCAGCTGAAAGTTGAGTTGGGTTACAAACCTGCGGATATCGCAGAGTTAAAGGCCGATCTTACTTCAAAGAAGATCAATCACCTCGTCGTTCTCGCGGAAAGCGATCCGGCTTACGATGCCGAGGATATTTTCAAAACACTCTCAAGTCTTGATAAGCATCCGGCAGTTACTCACCTAACTGACCGAGCTAAGCACACCACGAAATTCTCTGGATGGACTTTGCCAGCGGCGCATTTCTTGGAATCATGGGGCGATGTTCGTTCCGGCGATGGCGCTTACTCGGTCGTTCAGCCGATGATCCAGCCTCTCTTTGATGGGGCTTCAGTGAACGACGTTCTGCTCTCCATGCTCGGACGTAAAAAGTTTGGTGGCGCTGCACCCGTGGTTGCCAAAGACGCTGCCCCAGCCAAGCCGGAGAGCGATGCTTCCTATGAAGCCGTTAAGGCGATGTTCACTAAGGTTGCTGGCGGCTGGGACGATGAGAAGTGGAATAACACTCTGCGCGATGGATTCCTCGCGGGTTCCGCCTTTGAAAAGGCCTCGGCATCATTCAAATCTACCGCCATTGTTTCAATTGCTGCCAAAGCAGAAAAACCAGCGGCGATTTCCAAGAGCGCGATGGAAGTTGTGCTGACGCCCGATGCGAAAATGTGGGACGGTCGTTTCGCCGACAACGCTTGGCTTCAAGAAGCGCCAGATCCAATCACGAAACTTACATGGGATAACGCAGCTTGGATTAGTCCTAAGACCTTTGCCGCGCTTGGATTGAAGAAAGACGGAGACTTCATCAAAGTTACTGTCGGCACTGTCTCTTTGAATGTTCCTGCGCTGTCTGCTCCCGGACATGCTCATGATTCTGTTACTATCCCGTTGGGCTATGGACAGAAGTCTTCCAATGTCGTCGGCAATGAGCGTGGATTTAATGGCTATGCATTGCGCTCCGGCTCCGATTCATTTGTCCTAAATGGCGCTAAAGTAGAGAAAGCCGATGGCAACTACGAGTTAGCCATTACTCAGGACAATTACACGATGGAAGGTCGTGCGCAGGTTCGCGAGGGCACGAAGGATCGTTTTGATAAGAACGTGGACTTCGCCCAGACTGAGGGCATGGATTCACATACCCCCCCCGCAGAGCTAACACTTTACAAAGGTCGTGTTGGTATCAAATCGAAGGAGAATCCCGAAGGATTCGATTACGAAAACGAGCACCAGTGGGGCATGGTCATCGACCTCGCCAAATGCATTGGCTGCTCCGCCTGCATCGTTGCCTGCCAGAGTGAGAACAACATTCCTGTTGTCGGCAAAGATCAAGTTGCCCGTGGTCGTGTCATGCAGTGGATCCGCATGGATCGTTACTTCTCCACCAGCGGCGGCGTAGAAGATCGCGGCGTGGCAGATATCGAAGAGTTGGAAAATCCTGAAATGATTCACCAGCCTGTTGCTTGTCAGCAGTGCGAATCAGCTCCTTGCGAAACCGTCTGCCCGGTCAATGCCACAGTTCACACCGAAGACGGTCTCAATGCCATGGCTTATAACCGCTGCATCGGCACCCGTTATTGCGCTAATAACTGTCCTTATACCGCACGTCGCTTTAACTACTTCGATTACAATAAGCGTAACCCGCTCATTGAAACCAAGCTTCCTTTAGTCGGTAATGTAAAGAATCTTTACGCCGGTCCTCTTGGTGAGAAGACTCAGAACGAAACGGGTCGTCTCCAGAAGAATCCAAATGTAACGGTTCGTATGCGCGGCGTGATTGAGAAATGCACCTACTGCGTGCAACGGCTTGAGTCCGCTAAGATTACCCAACGCCGCATTGGTCGTGACGATAAGAATAACCTTCGAGTGCCAGTAGATTCCGTCAAAACCGCCTGTCAGGCGAGTTGCCCTGCGGAAGCGATTGAGTTTGGTGACTTAGCCAACAAAGAATCAACCGTGAACCGCTGGAAGGATTCTCCGCGCAATTACCAAGTTCTGAAATACATCGGAACCCGTCCGCGCACCAGCTACCTCGCGCGCATTCGCAACGTCAACCCGCTCATGCCTAGTGCTGATCGCAAGGTGAAAACCGGCGAGGCTAGCCTCAACAAAGCTTGATTTATTGAACCATGGAGCACACCGCCACAGCTTCCGCGCCCGCCCAGCCACGCATACTTGAGCGTGAGCCGCTGGTCTTGAACAATCGCAATTACAGTTGGATCACCAATCGTATTTGCGGGATTGTGGAGAACCGGCAGCCTAAACTTTGGTGGTATCTCTTTATCCCATCGGTGGCTTTGACTGGCATCATGGTCTTTTGTTTCGCCTACCTTGTCGCCTCTGGCGTGGGTGTCTGGGGTCAGAAGCAGCCAGTTGCTTGGGCTTGGGACATTACTAACTTCGTTTTCTGGATCGGTATCGGTCATGCTGGAACACTTATCTCTGCGATTCTTTTCCTGACCCGCCAGAAATGGCGCACGGCGGTCAACCGCGCATCAGAAGCTATGACGCTCTTTGCTGTGATGTGCGCCGGTTTGTTCCCGGCCTTCCACGTCGGTCGTGTCTGGATGGTGTGGTTCCTAGCCCCGGTGCCTAATGCGAACGCCATCTGGCAGAACTTCAAATCGCCACTGCTCTGGGACGTGTTTGCGGTCTCGACTTACTTCTCGGTATCTGTGGTCTTCTGGTATCTTGGATTGGTGCCTGATCTGGCGACCCTGCGTGATCGCTGCAAGGCCGGCATCAAGAAGACTCTCTATGGAATGTTCGCCCTCGGCTGGCGCGGCGGTAACCGTCAGTGGAACCATTATGAGATGGCCTATTTGCTTCTCGCGGCCCTGTCCACACCGCTGGTTCTTTCAGTGCACTCGGTCGTTTCGTTCGACTTTGCGACTTCAGTTGTTCCTGGATGGCACACAACCATCTTCCCGCCTTACTTCGTGGCAGGCGCAGTTTTCGGCGGCTTCGCCATGGTGCTGACCCTGATGATTCCTGCACGTTCCATTTATGGATTGCAGGATCTAATCACGGAGAAGCACATTGATAACATGACCAAGATCATCCTTCTGACGGGATCGATTGTTGGTTACGCCTACTGCATGGAGCTTTTCATGGCCTATTACAGCGCCAGTCCTTATGAAGGTCAGGCCTTCCAGTTGCGGGCGCTTTACGGCCCATCGGTCTGGTATTACTACGCCATGTTCTCCTGCAACGTCTTTGCGCCTCAGTTGTTCTGGTTCAAATGGGCACGCAAGAACCTCGTGGTCGTTATGATCGTCTGCATGTTTGTGAACGCGGGCATGTGGTATGAGCGTTATGTCATCATTGTAACTACCTTGGAACGCCACTTCATGCCAGGGTCATGGCGTGTCTTCCATGCTACTTGGGTGGATAACTGGACATTCATCGGCACGTTCGGTTTCTTCTTGATGAACTTCCTGCTTTTCATTCGATTCCTCCCGGTCATCGCTATTGCCGAGGTCAAAGGAGTCCTGCCAGAAAGCAATCCGCATCACGATGCTCATGCTGAACGCGGGCCGCACGAACTTGAACTTGGCTCTGCCGCCGCAACCACACACTGACCGGGGAAGGAGCACACACTCATGTCACGAACCACCCTCAAACGAGTCCACGGATACCTTGCTGAATTCAGCGGGGCAGCGGATGTCTATCATGCCGCTGAAAAAATTCGCGATGCAGGATTCCAACGCTGGGACGTGCATTCACCATTTCCTATTCATGGCTTGAATGAAGCGATGGGCGTGAAGCGCTCCATTCTTCCTTGGTTTGTCTTTATTGGCGGTGCGACTGGAATCACCACGGCCTTCTTACTTGCCTACATCACGCAGGTTGTGATTTACCCAACGGTGGTCCAAGCGAAGCCAACGAATATCTACACCACACCAGCTTTCTTCCCGATCATGTTTGAGTTGACGATTCTACTCTCAGCTTTCACGGCCTTGTTTGGTTGCTTTGCATTGATGGGGCTGCCTCGTCTGAATCATCCTTTGTTCGCCTCTAAGCAGTTCAAGAAATTCTCCGATGACGGTTTCTTTGTCTGCATTGAAGCGCGCGATCCTAAATTTCATCAGGCCGAAACCAAGTCGTTCTTGGAAAGCATCGGCGCCCGTAACATCGAATTGGTCGAGGACGAACTGTAATCACGACGGACCATGAAATATTTCTTCCTCAGTTTCATCTTTTCCGGGATCATTATCGTGAGCTTTGCGGGATTCCGTGGGCATAAGTTCGAAGAGTCGCCCTATCAAATCTTCAACGACATGAAGGATCAGGCGAAGGTAAAATCCCAGCAGCCTAGCAATTTTTTTGATGACGGCATGGCCATGCGCAAGCCAGTGACTGGCACTGTCCCAGTAGGCTTCCAGATGCCGCATCATCCCGCCAGCGCCGGATTCGAGGCCCAAGACTACGAGTTTACGCACGGCACAGGTTACTATTACACTGGCAAGATGGGCGACTTCTATGGAGACGGTTTCCCGCCCGAAGTCAAAGTGGACACCGCACTAGTTAAACGGGGTCAGGAACGCTACAACATCCAATGTGCCGTCTGTCATGGTCAGGCGGGTAATGGCAAGGGTATTTTTACTAAATACTCTACTGTTCAACCAGCGGATCTAACTGGCCCCGGATTTGATGCCCCCGGCAATCCGGCCTATCGCCCTGATGGCAAAATCTACGACGTGATCAACAACGGCTGGAACCAGATGGGCGCTTATGGGGCGAATATTACTGTCTCAGATCGCTGGGCCATTGTTGCTTACATTCGCACTTTGCAAATGGCCTCCAAGACCCCGGCCAAATAATCATTACCGATGAGCTCTCATTCCATCACCCTAGACGATCTTCCGCGCGACGGCGAACGCCTCGATCTGGCGAAAGTATCGAAACTCAATGGCGCGCTGCTTCTTGCTGGCATCATCGGACTTGGTGTTTCTGTCCTGTATATGTCCGGCTTGCTTGGCGTGCAGAAACAGAGTGAGTTTGCCTATTCTTGGTTGTTCGCCTTTTTCTTCTTCTTCACGATCACTAACGGCGGGATTTTCTGGACGATGCTACAGCACCTGTCCAATTCCGGCTGGAGCGTTACTGTGCGCCGGTTCTTTGAGAATCTGGGAGCCAACGTCAAATGGATGGCCTTGTTCGCTTTGCCTTTTCTGCTTATTCCTCAAATGCAGGACTCGCTTTGGGAATGGGTGACTATCCATAAAGAGGCGGCACATCATGCGGCTGATCATAGCCAGACGACTCGTGAGGCTCTGCATCACATGTCAGAAGCAAATCCTCATCTGCATGTGCTGGTCGAAAAATTTGGCTATCTGAATCGCACAGCTTGGTATGTCCGCGCCGTCCTCTATTTCGCATTTCTCGCGGGAATCATTACCATCTTGCGCAAGTGGTCGATCCAGCAAGACAAAGATGGCGACTTCAAACATACCTTTAACTCCCGTGCCATCTGCGCCTTCCCGCTTCTAGTCTATGCACTCGCGGTGACGTTCAGTGCTGTGGATTGGATCATGTCGATGGATTTCACTTGGTTTTCTACCATGTGGGGCGTTTATATTTTTGCTGGTGGTGCATGGGGCGGAATGGCTATTTCAATTCTGGCCCTGACCTATGTCCGCAGTCAGGGTTATCTCAAAAAGACCGTCTCGATGGAACACTACCATCTCATGGGTAAGCTCTTGATGGCTTTCACTATCTTCTGGGGTTACATCGCTTTCAGCCAGTTCTTTCTCATCTGGTATGCTAACATCACGGAAGAAACGCGCTTCTTCCTCCTGCGTAACACCGACGGCTGGTGGTATCTGAGCAACATTCTTGTCTGGGGTCATTTTGTTATCACGTTTGTTATTCTGCTTTCAGCAGGGCGCAAGAAGGTGCCCGACACCATGAACTGGGTTTGTGTCTGGGTGCTTCTGATGCATGTAGTGGATTATTATTGGCTGATCATGCCCGAGCGCGGCCCCTCCCTCACTTCCGGTGCCAATGCTATTCGCTTGGGTTATCATGGCGACCCTATGCTTTGGCTCCCCGGCGCATGGTTGGGTGATGTAGCTGCCTTCATCGGTATCGGCGGTATTTGCGGTTGGGCTTACCTACGTCGTATCAGCAAAGCCAGCCTTTATCCTTGTCGCGACCCACGCCTCCTTGAATCTGTTGTCGCTATCAACTGATCCTATCATGTCTTCTTCGTCTCCAACTTCAAATTCACGTCCGCTGTCCATCTTCGTGGGCGTGTTGGCCGCGTTTGCAAGCTTTGCGCTTATCGCCGCGATCATGCAATTTCTTGCCGGTGGCAAGCCAGCAGACCCATCGTCCGCAGAACGCATTAAGAAGAAAGATGATGTAGCTGCCGAGCAGGGTGCTTTGATTGAAAAATATGGACTCAAATCTAACCCGGATACTGTTATTGCTAGCGCAGTAACTCAGATCAAATCGCGAAAGGTTGAGGTCACGACTACTTGTGTGCCCGGCTCACCTACAGCCATTAAGCAGGCTGCTCCAGCGCCAGCAACACCTGCACCTGTTGCGCCCAACCCGGCTGCCACTGCCGCTCCTGCGACTGCGCCAACATCAGTAACGCCAGAGCCTCCTGCACCTCCCACCACACCTTAAATAAATTTCCTTCGCCAATTTTATGGAGACGACCAACACCAACGCCATCACGAGCGACGATAGCAATCGCCGCGCGGCCATTGACCGTTCGGTGCGCTTCCCGGTATTGTTCCTCTTTGCGAACGCGGCTATGTGGTTACTGGGTGCCACAGTCATGGGTTTGGTCGCTTCTGTGAAACTCTATGCACCGGAGTTTCTTGATCGCAGTTACCTTTGGTTCCTGAACTATGGCCGGATTCAGCCTGCACACATGAACGCTTTGATTTATGGCTGGGCGATTCAGGCCGGACTCGGCGCCAGTATCTGGCTTATGGCTCGCCGTTGTGGTGTTGTTCTGGAAAAAGGAGCTGGCACCATAGTAACAGCGGCTGTATTTTGGAACGTTGGCGTCACTCTTGGTGAACTCGGCATCTTGTTCGGCTCCGGCACTGCGCTGCAATGGCTGGAATTTCCCGCTTATGTCTGGCCCTTGCTGTTATTGGCGTTCTTGATGATTGCCTGGCGCTTAGTGGGGATGTTCGCCCGCAGCCGCAATGAACAAGGCTTCATGATCACCCCGTGGTATGTGCTCGGCGCTTGTTTCTGGTTCCCGTGGATTTATGTGACAGCCAATCTATTCCTTAATACTTGGTCACTTCATGCGCCGCTTGGTGCGATGGGTGCGGGTATCAATGCTTGGTATATGAACACGCTCATCATGCTCTTCTTCGTCCCTGTGGGGCTAGGAGCTTGTTATTATTTCATTCCTAAAATCACAGGCAAACCTATCGCCAGCCAGCAGCTTGCTATCATAGGTTTCTGGAGTCTCGCTGCGCTCGGCGGCTGGACTGGTTTTCAGAAATATATGTGTGGGCCTCTTCCGGCTTGGATGCCCGCTATTGGCGGTGCAGCGGCTATTCTTATGATGCTGCCCGCAGGTATTGTCGCTCTCAATCACCACCTCACCACCATCGGTGAGCATGGCATGATACAAACCAGTCCAACGCTTCGGTTTACCTTTGTTGGGTCATTTTGCTATCTTATTGCAAGCCTTGTCGCTGCATTGTTGGGAAATTTCTGGACGGGATCCTCTATGCAGTTCACCCATGCAGAGCATGGATTCCATCTGCTGGCCATCTACGGATTTTTTAGTATGACGATGTTTGGTGCTATCTATTACATCGTCCCAAGACTTACAGGCTGCGAATGGCTCAGCGCCCGCCTTATTCGCAGTCACTTCTGGTTCTCAGTCTATGGCATCGCAACTCTGGTGGTCTGTATGTTAGTCGGTGGACTTGCCCAAGGTGAAAGCCTCAATGCGCCAGATAACTGGAATCTCCCCGTCATCGGTTCAATCATAAATGCTCGCGGTTATCTTATTGGTCGCACTATCGCCTGGGTATTCATTTTGTGGTCGAACCTTTGGTTTTTCATTCACTTGATCTTCATGGTGCTGGGGCTAGGTCGCCGCAGCGTGGCCCCCACACTTCTGCATCGCGAGCATGATGATGCTCACGCAACCGCTTAACCAATTATTGACGCCAGCATGACGAGTTTCCGCAAATTTCTACTCGGTTTGTTCTTCAGCTTCGGCCTGCCGTGGCTGGTGCTCATCGTGATTCCTGCTCTTCGCGCACAAAAGATTGCGCCTGTCGCATATGACAAGGAGCGCGATGGCATGGACGGAGTGTATCCCGGCAAGGGTATCAATCGCCAAGGGCAACTCGTTTATGCGCGTGAAGGTTGCGTGCAATGCCACACACAGATGATCCGCCCCTCATTCGCAGGAAACCTTGACGGTTGGAAGAAAGGATGGGGGAGTGATCAATGCGATGCGCCTCGAGATGCGGTGCGTCCCAGCACAATGCTCGATTATCTTGACGAGCCAGTCGCGCCTCTGGGCGTGCAGCGCAATGGCCCTGACCTAGCCAACGTCGGCTATCGCTACACTGATAAAGACGGCAAGCCTGACCGCAATGCATTGCATGTGCAGCTTTATGCACCGCGTTCCGATCATAAATGGAGCATAATGCCGAGCTTCCGGCACCTATATACTTATCATAAAAAGGAAGGCAAAGGGTCTGCGTATGCATTGAGATTACCTAACGCTTCTCCAGACTCAAATTTTGAAGTTATTCCCCAGCAAGAGGCGGAAGACTTAGTTGATTACTTGTTGTCCCTCAAAAAGGACGCACCCATACCCGGCCAAGTAGTTGCTGAAGCCGCGAAAAAATAATCTGCCATGAACGAAAACCAGCCGCAGAACTACGATTCCACTGACCTCGACCGTCTTCACGCCGCCGTGAAGCGCGAGAAGCCCGATGCCCAGCCGGGCCGCGAACCCACGCCCATCTGGGTATTCATGGCCTCATGGATCGTCATGATTTTCGGTGGTGGTTACATTGGTGCGAATACACTTTTGGCCGGCTTTGATTTTGAGAAGAGCAGTCCCTTTGCGGGCAAGCCGGTGGATCCAAGGCCGATTAAGCTTACAGACGGGCCTCAACTGGATCCCATGCAGTTGGCGATGAAAAAGGGTGCGAACGTCTTCAATAACTGCCAAGGCTGCCATCAGGCCACTGGCGTTGGCCAGCCCGGTCTCATTCCACCGCTAGCAGGTTCTGAGTGGGTCACTGGCGGAACCGAACGCTCGGCCCGGATTGTCCTGCGAGGACTTATGGGGCCAGTAACTGTGAAGGGTGCCAGCTACAACAATGTCATGCCGACACAGAGCCAGCTTTCTGATGCGGAACTGGCATCGGTGCTGACTTACGTTCGCAACAGTTGGGGCAATCAGGGATCAATGGTTACTAAAGAAATGGTATCTAAAATTCGTAAAGAGATTGAAAACCATCCTGCCCCTTGGACTTCTGCCGAACTTGAGACGTATAAAGATAAGAACATGCCGGGCGATATTCCTGCTGGTCCCGGTGCCACCGCCGCTCCAGCAACAGCACCTGCTCCGGCGGCAAAGTAAATCTATACCCCTTTTTAGTTCTAACTACCCATTCCCATGAGCGCCACTGCGATAGCACACGATGATCTGAAAAACACGGATCACGCACATGACCACGGGCACAAGAAACAGAGTTTCCTGTGGAAATACATCTTCTCGACTGATCATAAAGTCATCGGCCTCCAGTATGGCCTGACGGCGATGGTTTTTCTTCTGTTTGGATTTTTCCTCATGATGGTCATGCGTTACAGCATCGCCTTTCCGGGTAAGCCTCTGCCACTCTTCGGAACCCTACTTGGTGAGCGTTGGGCACCCGGCGGAGTCGTTAGTCCCGATCTATATAACATGTTTGGTGCGATGCACGGCACTATCATGGTGTTCTTGGGCATTGTGCCACTCGGATTCGCTGCTTTCGGCAATTACATTGTTCCGCTTCAGATTGGTGCCATTGACATGGCGTTCCCGAAGTTGAATGCCTGGAGCTACTGGCTCTTCTTTGTCGGTGGAGTCATGATGTTGCTGAGCTTCTTTATGCCGACTGGTGCCGCCCAGGTCGGATGGACGAATTACTCACCGCTGGCTACCACAGTGCAATATCTGGATGTGAAAAACATCTTCTTCACCGGGCAGACGCAATGGCTGGTATCCATGATTTTCATCATTTCATCATCGCTGCTTGGCGCGGTCAATTTTGTGACCACGATTTTGAATCTCCGCTGCAAGGGTATGACTTGGATGCGGATGCCTTTCTTTGTCTGGGCAATGCTCGTGACCGGATTCTTGCTTTTGCTGGCATTCCCGCCCTTGGAAGTCGCGGCGATTCTTCAGCTCTTCGACCGTGTTTTTGGCTCCAGCTTCTTCCTTCCAACTGGGCTAGTTGAGGCCAATCAGCACCTCGATATTTCAGGCGGCGGCAGCCCATTACTCTACCAGCATCTTTTCTGGTTCCTCGGTCACCCTGAAGTTTATGTTCTGATTCTTCCCGCTATCGCGACGGTCGCAGAAGTTATTCCCTGCAACATCCGCCGTCCTTTGTGGGGGCATAAGACCATGATTTATGCGGTCTTGGTGCTCGGCTTCCTGAGCTTCATCGTTTGGGCGCACCACATGTATCTCACCGGCATGGGTTCGGTAGTCAGCACGTTCTTCCAGATCACTACTGTTCTGATTTCAGTGCCGTCAGTTATCTTACTAACGTGTTTAATGATCAGCCTATGGGGTGGTTCGATCCGATTCAATACCGCCATGCTCTTTGCTTGTGCATTCCTTCCTATGTTCGGTATTGGCGGTCTTACGGGTCTTCCGTTGGCCTTTAACATGATTGATTTGTTCCTCCATGATACTTACTACGTCATTGGGCACTTCCATTATGTTGTCGCACCGGGGACGATCTTTGCCTTGTTCGCCGGCATTTATCATTGGTATCCAAAGATAACTGGACGCTTTATGAGTGAGAAACTGGGCAGGGTTCATTTCTGGCCTTCTCTTGTGTTTATGAACCTGCTCTTCGCACCCATGATGATTCAAGGCATGGCAGGATTCCATCGCCGTTGGTATGATGGTGGCAAGGCATTCGAGGACACAACGAGTGTTAGTAACTGGTTTAGCCAAGGCTGGTCACACTTTGCGGGTATCTTTGGAGTCCATGTGGAATCCACCATGATCGGATTGAATTCACTGATGTCTTTTGCCGCATGGGGGCTCGCCATTGCCCAGATTCCTTTCATCATCAATCTCTTCTTCAGTATCAAAGGCGGCAAGAAAGTCACTTGTGACAATCCATGGCACGCGACCACCATGGAGTGGGACACGCCAACACCTCCCGGACATGGCAACTTCCTCCACGAGCCAGTTGCTTATCGTAATCCCTATGAATACAGCGTGCCCGGTGCTGAAGACGACTACACTCCACAGTTCCTTCCTGATGGGGCAAAAGTGGAGGAGAAACTCACCCGCGCGGAGCATTAAACCGCTATTACAAATTTAACTAACCCGCACTGATGGAAATTCCTTACACTGTCAAAGCCCGTCCTGATACTGGCCTTTGGAATGCCAAGATGGGCATTTGGCTGTTCCTCGCCTCTGAGGTTATGCTTTTCGGCGGACTATTTTCCGCTTACATTTTCCTTCGCATTGGTGCGGACTATCCGTGGCCAGTGCATGTGCTCAATCCATGGTATGGATTTATCAATACTTTGGTTCTCATCTTCTCTTCTATTACTGTGCTCCAAGCATGGCTGGCCTTGAAGATGCGCAAATGGGGTATGTATCAGATCTGGATGGTGCTCACCATAGCTTGTGCTGGTGCGTTCATGTGCATCAAGACCGTTGAATATAACGACAAGTTCCATCATTACGGAGTGCAACTCAACGATGGCAGCGTGTTGGAAGGTCACCTCGTCAATAATGAATACCTCGTGAAGTTTGGTGAGGTCAAAACGGTCACGCTCGCCACCCGCCTGAATGCCAAGGGGATGTTGGGAATCAACTTGGTCAATCCGGCATCTGATGCAGGTTTCCTAAAATACCTCGTGGAAGGCAAACCGGAGTTTAAAGATGAGTCTGGTAACATAGTAACCCTTGATAGCAGTGTCGTGGCGAAGTTATTGGCAGAAGCCACCAAGAACAAAAAGCCCACCGTCAAGTTGACCGCAGTCGTGCCATTGAAATTTAATATCGAGCCTGCGCGCCTGGCAGCCTATGACAAGGGCAAGGCGGCCTTCCGCGATGGAACAGAAATTGAAGGCAAGCTCGAAGACGACACAATGCGTCTGCTGGTGGACAAGGTTGACCTTCGCCGTCTCATCCCCACTCAAGAAGAAAACCTTGGAAAGGCTGTGGCCGATGTAAACGATGCGGATGCTTGGAAAGTTCTCGGTCCCGAATGGAAAGAGAAATATCTCAAACACTACAAAGAGGAGTCCGGAAAATTCGCCAAAGAACATGACAAACAAGTGCCTCTAAAAAACGGCGACTTTGTTCGAGAGGCATTTACGATGGAGATTAGCCTTCATGAAAATGGTGCAACCGCTCATCAGGTGAAGCCTGAAATTAATGAGAAGGAGACACACAAAGCGGCAGAAAGCCCACAACATATGGCTCCTACTCATGCTGCGGAAGGTGGAGGACATCACGATCACCCTGAAATAGCGATTGAGAAGAAGGACATCCATTTCTATTCAAATTTCACCCCGAAATATAATAACTACTTTGCTATCTACTTCGCGCTTACCGGCCTACACGGTCTCCACGTTATTGGTGGTGCCATTGTGTTGTCTTACTTCCTGTTTTTTGGGAAAAAGATGTTTAAAGAAAACCCTGAGCACCTTGCCAATCGAGTCGAGACTGGCGGTCTCTTCTGGCACTTCGTTGATCTGGTCTGGATTTTCCTATTCCCGCTTCTTTATCTCATGTAACCAATTTTATTATTATACCATGTCCCACGAACATCAAGATCACGACAGTCCCGAATATCTCAAGAAGCAGTCCCTGCTCGTCTGGAAGATCGGCGGCGTGCTTGGCTTTTGCACAATAGCCACCTGGCTCGTTGCTTTCCACGACTTTGGTAGCCACGGGAGGAACATCACGATTGGCCTAATGATTGCCGCCTTTAAGGCTAGTTTAGTAGCACTGATTTTCATGCATCTAAAGTCTGAGCGTGGGATCATTTATAAATTTCTCGCATTCACACTCGTATTCGTCACCGGGTTGTTCGTGCTGACGTATCTTCATTGGTCTGACCCGCTTAAGGATTATCTTTTCTAATCTCCCTCATGTCACTCAAGGGTTTCCATATCCTCTTCATCATTCTCGCCTTCCTGTGCGCTGGTGGATTTTGGGCGTGGTGTTTATGGGATGCAGAGAGTGCCCAGCGTCTCGGGGCAACTACGCTGGGAAATCTCAGCGGTTCACTGGCTCTGGCCTTACTGGTTTACGGATTTTGGTTCATCATCAAAAAAAGCAAAACCATCATTGTCTGATATGAACCTAATCACACCCCTCATCGCCTGCGCCACCTGCCTTCCCGATCAGGGAACGGATGTGGCTCGAGCCGCCAATATGGCCATTCTTTTCATGGTGGTCGTAATCATGCTAATGCTCGGCCTGCTCCTTAAAATAATCTTTAACTTCGCGCGTAAACAACGCGAATACACCAACACCCTTTCTTAACACTGTCATGAACGTGACTCCCATGCTCGCCCTGTTTTCCATCAATAAGTTCCTCGGAATCCCCGCGCTCGCTTCTCAACACGGCGAGATGGTGGATCACATGCTTGAAGTCGTGCATTGGTTCATGCTAGCGCTTGGCTTTGGATGGTCGGTTTTTCTGGTCATCGTGTTCACGAAGTTTCGCAAGGAACGTCAGAACAAGGCCGATTACTCCGGCGTGCGGGGCCATGCTACCACGCATATCGAGATAGGCGTCGTCATTGTCGAGATCATCCTACTGCTAGGCTTTGCCTTTCCCCTCTGGGGCGAGCGTTCGGATCAGTATCCGACTGGAGCCAATGTCTTGAAACTTCGCGCCGTAGCAGAGAAGTTTAACTGGAACTTCCAGTATCCCGGCCTCGATGGTGTGCTGGGGAATATTGAACTCAAAAAAGTGGACGCCGCCAATGGCAATATCATTGGGCGTGATATGAAAGACCCCAACGGCAAAGATGATTTTATCAAGGGCAGTGCCTTGACCATTCCATTAGATCGCCCAGTTATCATTGACGTGACTAGCAAGGATGTGATTCACAATCTCTGCCTTACTCCCATGCGCATGGCACAGGATGCGACTCCTGGCGTGAAGTCGCACGTCTGGTTCGTGCCGACTAAATTGGGAGAATGGGACATTATTTGCGGTCAGCTTTGCGGCCCCGGACACAGCCAGATGAAGGCCCGCCTCATGGTGGTCAGTCAGAAGGACTTTGATGATTTCGTGAAGGAGGCCAGTGAAGACGCATTGAAGAAGACACAAGTTGCCCCCGCTACTACTGCGACCAATAAATGAATCCGCGCAGCAGTGGCTGCTCGTTATTATTGGCATAGGCAATGGCTCGATGAAAGCCTTAATAGCCAAATCCAATGACCCCTACTAGTTCAGCTTCTTCCGGCTTTTCAATCTTAGCGTGGATCACGCTTTTCGTTGGGGCGGCTTTAATTTGGGTGGGTGCCTCAGTGACCACGACTGGAGCTGGCATGGCATTCAGCGACTGGCCTCTAAGCAGTGGGTCAGTTAACCCACCTGGCTGGCTTTATGTGCAGCCGCAGCTATTGGAACATGGTCATCGACTGCTCGCCAGTTCAGTAGGCATATTAGTATTGAGCATGTTTCTCTGGCAGTGGCGGCACAGTAACAAGCCGCTCTGGATTCCTGCCATACTGGTAGCGAGTTTTGTCCTCATGCTTCTTACAGTGCATAGCGCAGATGGAATCGCGAAAGGATCAGAAAGTGCAGTTGTTAAATTTGTGACTTCAATCGGTATTGGTGAGAGAGCGTTATGGTCGGCGTCGATCATCATCGCAGGCTCCGTGCTTATCTGGCTCCTGAGATTACTCTTGGACGCCAATGTGCTGCCATTACTGAAACTGACATCAGCAGCACTGGTGGTTGTCGTGATCCAGGCCATACTCGGCGGTCTGCGTGTGTTGGCAGTTTCTGATCCCTTCGGCATAGCCCATGGCTGCCTCGGCCAGTTGTTTTTCTGCCTTCTTGTTTTCATGGCATTGATGGCATCAAGGGCCTGGAAGCATGGAGAGATCATTGCCAGCGGTCGTGTAACTCGGCGATTGCAATTACTGTCCACGGCACTGTTCGCCGCCACTTCGATGCAGTTGCTCTTCGGGGCTATTGTGCGGCACACACAACGGGCCGGATTGGCTGCCACCGATCTTTTCACCACGGGGCATCAATTCCTACCGCCATCGCAGCCGTTTGATGTGTTCTCAATTTTCCTGCATAAAACATGGGCGCTTGTGGTTTTTGTGCTCGCGATTTCAACTGCGGTGGCCGCGCGAAGGCCCTGGAGAGTTCATGGATGGGTCGCGGCACTACCTATTTTGCTGGTCATGTTACCCATCATCCAGATTACACTAGGAGTCTTTGTTCTTTTCTCTAACAAGAAATTCTGGGTCACGAATATCCATGTGCTCAACGGACTGATTTTTCTCGCAGCCACACTGGTGACCATGATCACTGCCTGGCGCGCATATTCAGCGCCGGGAAATCCATCTCGAAAATACGCCGGGCATGAATGATCTCCACTGGCAAAACGCTCGTGTTCAAGCCTGAATCGTGTATGTGTGATTCGATGAGTGATGTGAACCAAGAAGCTACGACAATCGCCGCGCCTGCTGCGGGGATGTGGCGCGCCGACTTACTCGCTCTTACCAAGTTTAGACTCAGCGCGCTGGTCATTATCACGACCTTCTTTGGCTTCTGGCTCAACAGCAAGCAGGGTGTCGATTTAGGATTATTGCTGCACACGATCATTGGAGCCTCGCTTGCGGCATTTGGTGCTGCGGTATTCAATCAGCTCATGGAGATCGAGCCTGATTCGCGCATGAAGAGAACTGCTGATCGTCCATTGCCATCACGACGCATGGAGCCGGGCATTGCGTTCGGCATTGGCTGGCTGCTCAGTGCGTTTTCACTTATTCATCTGGCCAAGATGGTCAACGTCGAGTCCGCAGCAGTAACTGCGCTCACTCTCGCGGTATATCTGTTTATTTATACGCCGATGAAGCAGCGTTCCGAGTGGAACACGATTGTCGGTGCAGTATCTGGTGCTCTGCCGCCGCTGATTGGATGGGCGGGCGCTGCAGGAGCGGCCAAAGAAGGGGATGCTTATTTCCGACTAGATTTGTTTTTCTCACCGGGCGCGGCATATCTTTTCCTATTGCTCTTCCTCTGGCAGTTGCCGCACTTCTTTGCTATCAACTGGATGTATCGGGACGAATATCGCAAGGGCGGGTTTGTCATGTGGGCCAACGAAGATGACACAGGCAGTCGCACCGCGAGACTGGCGATCATTTTCTCTATCCTTTCCGCAGCGCTGATGTTTCTGCCAGTGATGTGCGGTCGGACCAATGGATACTTCCTCATTCCATCATTGCTGATCAATGGAATGCTCATTGCGCTTTCATTGCGCTTTCAGAAGGCTCGTGATCGCTCGGCGGCAAGAAAGCTATTTTTATTTACTCTTCTCTATCTGCCAGCCTTGTTAGTTTGCACAGCCATGTTCTGGCGGCGGGGCTGAACTTAACTTACCTATTCTATGACCGAGCCTAACCGCAAACCTCCTATCCATCCGCTGACGATTTGGGTTCCTATAATCGTGATTGCACTCGGCATGGTCGTGTTCTGGAATTATCTCGTGAAACTACAGCGGGAAAAACTGGAGCCTCATCTCAACATCATAAGCCGCCTAGAGAAGAATCTGGTATTGACCGAGAGAACTGGCGAAACGGTCGAACTCAAAAACTTGAAAGGCAAAGTGCTAGTGGCCTGCTGGGTTTATACTCACTGTCCGCGCGGATGTCCGGGCGTGGTGGGCGAGATGCTCCGACTCTACAATGAAGTTGGCTCTGATCCGGCGATACATTTTCTCTCGTTCAGTGTGGATCCTGACGACAAGCCAGAGCAAATGAGGCAGTTCACCGAAAAATTTAATATCAAGGGTAACAACTGGTGGTTCGTCAATGGATTCAGGGATGAGTTGCGTGTTTATATGACTCGATATTTCGGCTTCCTAGATGTGCAGGATATTGCGGAGAAAGATCGACTGTCTCCCGACGACAAGTTCCTCCACGATATGCGGGTCGCACTGGTGGATCAGTCTGGCCAAGTTCGCGGACTCTACGATATCGGATCACCCGACAAAGATACGAGAGAGCTGTTCCAGACAAAAATTCGTAAAGATATTCAGACCTTGCTCGCGGAACAAAATAAGACAGGTCGCTCGCCAGTGTGGTTCTATGCCTTTACTGGGCTGATCGTCTTTTGTGTCGTTACTCTGGTGTGGGTGCGTATCAGAGAGGGAATGAGATCAAAGACAAACTGAGCATTAAGTAAAATATCGTCATGCACATCAACGATCTCCCCGCCCTGAATGCAACGCTCAATACTATTGCTACCTTGCTGCTCATCTGCGGATGGATATCCATCAAGCTAAAGCGCAAGGCTACGCACATCGCCTTCATGGTGGCTGCGTTATTGGTCTCGGCGGCGTTTCTCACCAGTTATCTCATTTATCATTATAAAGCTGGGCACGTTGAGTTTAATGGAACGGGCTGGAGTCGTAAGGTCTATTTCCCTTTGCTTATTTCGCATGTGATTCTCGCAGTGCTAATTCTGCCGATGGTTATCATGACCGTAATCCCAGCCTTTCGTCAGCGCTTTGACAAGCACAAAAGGATCGCGCGTTGGACCTTGCCGATCTGGCTCTATGTTTCCGTGACTGGTGTGCTGGTTTATCTCATGTGTTATATCTGGTTCGTTTAACTGGTTGTGATATTATTCTTGATGAGCATTCGCTTTATATTGATTTTCTCTGCCTTATTGGTTGCTGTCACATCCTGTGAACAGCCAAAAAATAAACAGGGGATTGTTACCAAGACAAATGACGCCCTGCCTGAGGTTCATGCGGTCAATTACCCGCTCACGTATTTTGCCGAACGTATCGGCGGTCATATGATCAACGTAGTCTTCGATGCGCCAAAGGATGTTGACCCTGCTTTTTGGCAGCCGACGGACGATCAAATTGCGACTTTGCAAAAAGCCGATCTAATTCTGATGAACGGTGCCAATTATTCCAAATGGGCGGACAAAGTCACCCTTCCAGTGGCCAAAGTTGTGGATACTTCGTCGGCATTTCAGGAGAAATTTATTGTCGTGCAGAATACGGTCACGCACAGCCACGGGAATAAGGGCGAGCACTCGCATGATGGCGTATCATTCACGACCTGGATTGATTTTCAGCAGGGCATCTTACAAGCGGATGCAATTTGCGAGGCGTTCAAACAGCTCAAACGAGACGGTGAAGCCATTGAGCTTTTCGCATTGAATTTCGATTCACTAAAGAAAGACCTATTGGCGCTCGACTCACGCATGGAAGCCGTGGGCAAGAAACTTGCGGGACAGCCCATTGTCGTTTCGCACCCCGTCTATCAATACTGGGCAAGGCGATACGGCATTAATGTGCAGGCCGTTCTCTGGGAGCCGGAAGTGGTGCCTACTGATGAGCAAATGGCGGACCTTAAAAAAATTCTGGAGACCCATTCAGCTAAGCTCATGGTTTGGGAAGGCGAACCCGCGAAGGAGTCAGTCGAGAAGCTCAAGGCCATTGGCGTGGACAGCGTCGTCTTCGATCCATGTGCGAATACGCCCGTGAGCGGGGATTTTCTAAGTGTCATGCGCGATAATGTGTCGGGCATGGAAAAGATTGCGGGATCGGTTCGTTAAATAGCATAGTGACCTGCCTCCCTGAAGCGGGATGTGGCAGCATGGTGTAGAGGCGGGAGTGAGAGGTGAACAGTAGGGTTTGATAAAAAATACAATCCTGTTCAATTCTTACTATAGTTTTGGCTTGATAATCAAAATAAGCAGCCTAATTATATTTAAATTTCCATCGGAACCATATTTAGATGACTCCATCCAGCATCCTGACTTCGCCATGATTTTTTCGGCTTTAGATTTTTTCGGCAGCCAATTAATTCATCGTATTCTCACACTCGTATCTTTGATATCCAAAGGTGTAGGAAGTTTAGCGCAATAGCCCGAAGTGACGCCCGTAGATTGATGCCACAGGCAAACCCGCAAAGACAAACTGCCAGGCTGCTTGCAGCGACAAAATCAAAAACTGGATGCCAGCCAGTCTTCAAATGAAACACGAAAACACATCTCATTCTGCACGTCATCTCCGAGCCTTTGCTTGGGCATTGGGCATGACGATCTTGTTTTTCCCCTGTCTTTATTTTGCCATTCCTTATGTGGTGAAGCCGTTCATGCGCGATCTCATGGCCCGGCCTTATGACGAGAAAGACCAGGGCATGCATGTGCAGACGGAAGCAGTCCTCCGGTATGATGTGATGCCGGTCTATGGAAGCTCCGAGCTACGCAATGATGTGGACATGAAGGGGGACGAATTTTTCAGACAAAAACCTACGGGCTTCCAATTGTGTCCAGTGGGGGCGGCAGGTAACACGACCCTCATGATGGCCCAGAAAATTGCGGCACAAGGCACGGCACTTAAAGGGCAAAAAATAGCATTCATCATTTCTCATACTTGGTTCCGGAGGCCAGAGACCCCTTCCGCACACATGGAGGGAAATTTCTCCCCACTACAGGTCATCTCCTTTCTGCAAGACACGGCCATGGACGAGAAATTGCGTGAGCGTTTTGTTGAGAGATTGACCGCTTATCCGAAAGCCATGAAGGAGCATCCGGTAATTAATGCGTATCTCAATAGCGAAAAGGAAGAAGGCTGGACTGCCGAGGTCAAGACGTTCGCATATGACACGGCGCTCAGAGTCAAACGGACATGGTATAAGTTTGAAGACCGTCTCGATGTTCTCGAGGCGCTGTTCAAATACGAGATGGTCGGTCACGGACGATGGTCTGAAAAGGCCAGGAAGCTGTCATGGACCAGGTTGATCAATGAAAAAGAGGAGGAAGTGCCCGAAGCAACCGAAAAACTGAACGAGGAAATGGATCGCCTCAATGACGGAAGCGGGGATGAAGAATTCCTTGGAAGTATGCGCAACGCGAAAGAGTGGGGTGATTTCGCTTTATTGCTGGACACGCTAAAGTTTTACGGGGCCAAACCCCTGATCATCACGGTGCCGTTGCCGGGACCGAGCCTAAACCGCAGGCATGTAAGCCGGAAGGCGAGGGATTATTATTACCATCGTATCGAGTCCATGTGCAACGAGCGGGGCATTCCTTCAGAGACTTTTTCAGACCAAGATTTGGCGTCAGGTTTCCTCATCAATTCTGGAACGCATTTGGAGACGAAAGGCTGGCTGTATGTGAATAGGCTGCTTGACGACTTTTACCACGGTCGCATCGCCTCCCCGATTGCGGAAAATCAACCTGCGGAATATCAACCATGACTGGCCGGGCCAGTGTAACTATCATAACGAGCTTATCCATGAACGATGCCAGCACGCCGTCCCCCGGAAAATTTCGTGATATCTGTCTTGCGCTGTTTTATGCGGCCATTCTGATTGCTGTCTTTTTGCTGCATGCCCGAGGCGGGCTTGAGGCCCCCACCTTCATTTATCAGGGGTTCTAGTTCTGCCGTTATGACTCCATACGGCAATTGGAAATACTTTCTGATCATTTTGCTCATCCTCCTCCCGATGATGTGGACGGTGAGGCGGCGCAGTATCGGCTGGGAATGGATAGTCTTTGCCACCGTCGTGATGCTGATAGTGCAATATCGCACTGTGATGCAGATCACAACACACGCGCATTGGCCGGAGCTGCTTGCCGTGGGTGTATTCGCGCTTTTTCAATGGGGGCTGGTTAAGCTCGCGCTGGGGCGGCGGATTCCAAGTGGTGCTCTGCTGATTATTCCCTTGGGGCTAATTCCTCTGCTCGTGGCGAAGTTCCTGCCCTTGCTGGCTCCGCAGTCCAAGTTTGGTTTTACGGGAATTTCATATGTGACATTCCGCGCCTTGGATGTGCTCTGGGCAGTGACGGATGGATTGCTACTGGAGGTCGGATTAATGGATCTTCTGGTGTTTCTGTTTTTCTTCCCAACCATCTCGTCAGGTCCAGTTGACCGTTTCCGGCGCTTCAAGGCGGAGTGGCGTCAGCCAAGAGATAAAGCAAAATTCTGGGCGGATTTCGACAGCGGATTGCATCCAGTCATGATCGGCCTTCTCTACAAGTTTGTGCTCGACACCATTTTGGAGCGCCACATCCATCCGCCTGCACAGGCTATGACGGGCGCATTCGGCACCATCTGTCAGGCCTATGTTTACAGCGCCCACTTGTTTTTTGACTTCGCTGGCTACAGCTCATTTGCCGTTGGAGTGAGCCGCTGGTTTGGCATTAGCACACCGGCAAACTTTAACTTCCCATGGGCCGCACAAAACATTCGCGACTTCTGGAACCGATGGCACATGAGCCTTTCGTTCTGGTTTCGCGATCATGTCTATTCGCGTTTTCTAATCGCGGCCATTAAGCGAAAATGGTTCAAGAAAAGGGAGACTGCGGGCAATCTGGCATATTTTGTCTCGTTCGGCCTCATGGGATTGTGGCATGGCATCACTTGGTTTTATGTGCTGTATGGGATTTACCATGCCACGCTGTTTGTGATATTTGACGCGTTCACCCGTTGGAAAAAAAGGCGCCCGCAAACATTTGCAGCTCCCGTCTGGAAATGGTCCGCTCATCTACTCACAGTCCATGCGGTGATTTTCGGGTTCTGGCTGTTCTCAGGAAATGCTGGGAAAACTGCGGAGAAGACGGACAAGGTCGAATACGATTTGGATATTGATCCGATGGTCTTGAAAAAATAAATTACACTGATTCGCGGATATCTGAACTGGCCATCTTCTTCTTTGACTAGGGCAAGGCTGATGTGCGATGGAAGCATTGCGGATGAAAGCTTTCATTGAATCCATTCTCGGTCACGGCCAGCCAGTCCCACGTTGGCTTAGGGTGCTGACTGGCGCTGCGTTACTGGCGCTGGCACTCTGGTATGCTGGGGCGGCGCTGGGTCACGGGCGGATGAACAATCTGATCATGGATCACAATGACCAGCGTGTTTACATGAACTACGCAAAGTCGTTTGCGTCGCCGTCCTTCGATGGATTCATTCCGCGCATGAGGATGCCGCTTTACCCGCGCATCCTTTCTCTGGCTGCGCGACCAGGCATGAACGTCGAGCATTTTTTTCCTGTGGCTCAGGCGTTTAATATCGTTCTCTCGCTCGCATGTTTGCTGGTGTTGTTTTTGTTTTTGCGTCGCTGGATGGGGGATTGGCTCGGGCTTTGTTTCTGCCTCGTGGTGGCGTTCCAAGCCTACATTCTTCGAGCCGGCTATGTGCAGCCGGAAATTATCCTGACTACCATCATCACCCTCACCTGTGCGCAGTTAGTGGAGACCATGCGCCGTCCAGTGTGGTGGAATGCCGTTCTCGCTGGTGTGTTGCTCTGCGCGTGGTTCCAGACCAAGGCCTCCGCTCAGGGGGCGCTGGCCATCTTCCTTGCCGTGCTCGGCATGAAATGGATCTTCGCGGGTAAAGGTCGCCGCTGGCCTCTGGCTCGCGCTGCAGTAATCGTGCTGTTGGCTTATATGTTGCCGATGTCATCTTATCTCGTCACCTCGTGGAAAGTTTTCGGCAATCCATTCTATAACGTTCAAAGCAAATACTACATGTGGTGCGAGCCACCGGCCCCGGGGAAGGATGATGACGATGATGAAAAGCACATGCTGCAAAAGCTCAATCTCGACTACAACCTCAACAATCTTCCCGCCGACCTCACGCAGCTTCCAAGTATGGAACGATACTTGAAGCAGCATACCTTTGAGGACATCAAAGCCCGCGAGCGAAAGGGACTTTGGTCCATGTTCAAATTCGCGTTCATCGAATATCCACTGCTGTGTTTCATGCTTGCCGTGTGGGCGGCGATTGCTGTCTGGGCCATCAGTCGTCGTTGGCGTGATGCGGCTAAGGACACTCTCGTTTGTTTTTGGGAGATAGCGTTTCTCGTCATTCTGGTGACGGTCTTTGTCTATCTGTTCGGCTGGTTCACGCCGCTGAAAGTTGGCACTCGACTCATCTTTTCTATCTCGCTGATCCCGATGTTTTTCTGTGCTGCGGTGGCGCATCATTATCTGAAGGACGAAAGCGAAACCATTGCCGGAGTTAAAATCTCGATGGAGAAACTACTGGCGTTCGGTTTCCTCATCTTCTGGGCTGTGGCTACTGTAATGCAGGTGCCGGATGATTTGTTCCTGGGATATTTTGGCGGCTGAGCCGATTGGCCCTGTAATAATACCTTGTGCTTGATGCGATTTTTTATTGTCTGCGCCGTATTATATATAGAACGACCTTCATTCCATGTCAGAACCCGTTAGCAACTCCCCAGCATCACCAAGTTCCCTGCGGCATCCCGATGCCTCGTGGCTTGGGGCCGTCAGTCTCGCTATTCTCTTTACCATCGCGCTCATCGCGTATCCGCCGCTGAAAGATGCCACCGATGCCGTGGCAACCCCGAACTGGGTGAAGTTTCTCGGGCGATTTCATGTGATCGTGCTGCACCTGCCCGTCGGTGTGATAATGCTCGCAGCCATCATGGAGCTATTCATATTTCTTCGCCACAAAGCCACCACCTTTCTCGCGCCAGCGCTGAACTTTATCCTCATGGTCGGCGCATGGGGCGCGGTCATCGCTGTTATCTTCGGCAGCTTCCTCGCTCGCAAAGGCGGATTCAATAACGCTGAATTCTACGCGCATCAGGCAATGGGTATTGCTTGCGCTGTGGGCATCATCCTCACGCTCATGCTTCGCTTGGTGATGGAGTCCGTGCCGCGCTTTGCTATTATCTATCGGGGCGTCTTTGCGCTCACGCTCACATTTTTAAGCATCGGCGCACACTTCGGCGGCAACCTCGTTCACGGCAGCGGTTACCTCACCAAAAACGCCCCTGAGCCTCTGGCTAAATTCGTGACCTCCTTTGAAGGAGTTATTCTCGCTCGCTTTGAGCCTGATAAAAAGCAGCTCGGCAAAACCAATCCGCCACCAGTCAACAACGGCACAGTCCCAGCGTCCGCAACTTCCGGTGCCACCGTCTATGCTGCGCTGATTGCTCCCATTCTCGAAGCCAACTGCTACTCATGTCACAACGCGGAAAAATCCAAAGGTGATCTGAGGCTCGACACCCATGAACTCATCCTCAAGGGCGGAAAGAACGGAGAGACTCTCGTCGTGGGCCTGCCGGAAAAGAGCCGCATGATCACGGCCATGCGGCTTCCGCTGGATGACGACGATCATATGCCGCCACCGAAAAAGGACAAACCTCAGCCCAGCAAAGAGGAGATCGCACTCATCGCTTGGTGGATCAAAGAAGGAGCGAGCAAAGAAATCAAAGTCACCGATGCCAAGCTGCCCGAGGAACTGAAACCCCTCGCGGCCAAACTCGTCGCCGATGCCAAAGGCGGCTCCGCTGGCAGCACACCGCCCATCATTCTCGGCTTGCAACAAGCCGCCGCGAAACCTGCTGAGGCGATTGCAGCCGCTGCGACGAAGACACTTGATCCGAACACCATCGTCTTCAAAAACATCATCGCGCCCATTCTCTCATCAAAATGCACCGCCTGCCACAGCAAGGAAAAAACCAAAGGCAAGCTGCGCATGGACACCTTTGTCGATCTGATGAAAGGCGGCAGCGATGGTGCGACTACTGTCGTGCCACTCAAGCCCGACGAAAGCCTCATGCTCAAGCGTGTCAACCTTCCCATGGATGACGACGACCACATGCCGCCGCCGAAAGAGAAGCAGCCCAGCAAAGAAGAAATTGCCATCTTGAAATGGTGGATCGAAAACGGTGCCAGCGAAACCATCACCCTCGCAGCGTCTAACAAGACGCCGGAGATCGAAGGCTTCATCAAGAAAGTCTCTTTCACTCTAAGTGCCACTGCGCCCGACGACGTGAAGAAACCAGACAAGCCCAAGCTCAAACCACTCACGCCCGCCGAGAAAAAAGCTGTCGAGGAAGTTACCGCCAGAATCTCCGCGCTCAACGCCTCGCTCTTGCCCCTCTCGCAAGACACTCCGCAGCTTCGCTTCAGTTGCATTAACGCCGCCGACAAATTCGGCGACAAGGAACTCGCCGAACTCGCTCCAGTTGCCGCGCAGATCGTCTGGATTGATCTCGGGCGCAGTAAAGTCACCGACGCCGGACTTGCTGTCATCGCTAAGATGAACAATCTCGAGCGCCTGCATCTGGAGAGCACGGCCATCACTGACGCTGGCATGGCCCAACTCGCCTCTTTACCACAATTGCAATATCTCAATCTCTACGGCACGAAAGTCACCGACGCTGGCATCGCCAAACTAGCTGCGAACAAACAGCTAAAGAAACTCTTCCTCTGGCAGACTGCTGTCACTCCAGCTGCTGCTAAGAAGCTAGAGGAAGCTGTGCCTGGACTTGTGGTTAACATTGGCTTGTAAAAGAACTGTTGGCGTTGAAGGGAATCACTCAGGCTGACAGAATCGTTTGTAAGATACAATTTGCGCATACAGGAAAGGGGATTTCTCATAGAACATTAATTCATGAGTTGGGTCACCATTATTTGGTCTATGTCTGCGGCGGTGTCTTTGACGCTCGGGGCCATTCATGCCGTGGTGTGGCTGCAGGATCGGAAGGCTTCGGCGAATTTGTGGTTCTCCCTTCTTGCGGTTTCAGTGGCGGTGTTTGCGCTGTTAGCTCTTTCCATGATGCACGCGCTGACAACTACGCAATTCGGCGAGTTGCACCGTTGGGGGCATGTGCCGCTTTTTGTCTCGATTGTTGCATTAGTCTTATTCATTCAGGACTATTTCCGCACCAGGCGATGGTGGCTGTTGTGGACGGTGATCGGACTGCGCGTGTTGGTGATTGTCATCAATTTCACCACGGGCGTGAGCTTCAATTTTGGGGAGGTCACCGGGCTGACGCTATTTCACTTTCTTGGCGAATCCGTATCCGTGCCCGTGGTGGTGGCCACTCCGTGGGCGCGGCTCGGTGAAAGCAGTGCGCTGCTGGTATTGGTGTTTGTCTTGGACGCTTCGATTCAGCTCTGGCGTCGCGGAAATGCCAACGAGCGCCGTCGCGCCGTGGTGGTGGGCGGCAGTGTTTCGCTGTTTGTTTCGCTCGCGATATTGAATGGTTTGCTGATTCACACCGGCTTCGTTCAATTGCCTTATTTCGTCAGTCTATTTTTCGTGCTCATTGTCGTGGCCATGGGCTACGAGCTGAGCTGCGATATAATCCATGCAGGATGGATGGCGGAGGAGTTGCGGGAGAATGCGGAGAGCATGAGCCTCGCGGCCAAAGCTGCACACTTCGCGCACTGGCGCTGGGATATTGGGAAAGATGTCATTTGGGTCAGCGCTCATCGGCAACAGCTCTATGGCATCGAAGATCAAAACACCATCGGCTTCCAACGGTTCCTTGAAGTTATCCACCCGGATGATCGTGATGCGGTCCGCCAGGGAGTGACGCATTGCCTCGAAGGCGATGGGGATTACCGCGCCGAATACCGCGTGGTGCTGCCGGACGGTGCAGTGCGTTGGATCGGAGCACGCGGCGAGGTGGAGTTCGACGGCCACCGTCAGCCGCTGCGCATGCGCGGTGTTTCCGCCGACATCACCGAGCGCAAGCATATTGAGAACGAAGTGGCGGAGCAGTTGCGCTTTGAAATTCTGCTGGCCGATTTGTCCGCGCGATTTGTTAATGTTCCTGCCGAACAGTTGGACGATCAGATCGAGGAGGCGCAGCGCCACGTGTGCGAATGTCTCCATGTTGATCTGGCTTCGCTCTTCCAGTGGTCGGTCGAGGATCCGAGCTTCACGCGAACCCACTTCTGGCGTCTGTTGAAAGGTCCGCCGCTTCCCATGAAGATCGATGCTGGCGATCTCCTCCCGTGGGCGCGACAGCAACTTCAGGCCGGTCAGACGGTGGTCTTCTCATCCCTAGACGAGTTGCCAACTGAGGCGGCACGGGACAAGGAGCATTTCCGTTATCTCGGCATCAAAAGCGGTGTGGGAATTCCGCTCTCGGCAGGAGGAGCGCGTCCCATGGGCGGATTGACCTTCAATGCGATTCGGGAGGAGCGCGTCTGGCCGGAAGCGATCGTGAAGCGGCTTCGCCTGGTCGCGGAGGTTTTCGCCAATGCCCTCGCGCGGAAGCGTTCGGAGCAAGCCCTGCGGGAAAGCCAGGAGCGCTTGAGCCTCGCAACGGATGCGGCGGGTGTGGGTCTGTGGATCATGACCCTCTCGACAGAACAGGTCTGGGTGACGCCAAATATCCGGGAGTTATTTCAGTTTTCGCCAGAGGAGGCGTTGACGAATGAGCGCTTCCTCGACGTGATCCATCCCGAAGATCGGAAGCATGTCCGGAGCGGCATGACCGACTCCTGCGTGACAGGGGTGCCGCTGAATATCGAATACCGACTAGCGCTCCCTGATGGCAGCGTCCGCTGGATAAACTCGCGAGGGCGCCCCCAACGAAGCGGCTCAGGAGAACCTGACCGGCTGATGGGGGTTTCAGTGGACATCACGGAGCGCAAAACTGCCGAGTCGGATGCGGCAAGGCATTTATCTGAACTGGCGCATCTCACGCGAGTGACGACTTTGAGCGAGTTATCGGGATCGCTGGCACATGAACTTAACCAGCCCCTGGCGATCATACTAAGCAATGCGCAGGCCGCACAGCGCCTACTTGCGCAATCACCTCCAGATGTCGCTGAAGTGAAGGAAATTCTCACTGACATTGTTTCAGAAGATCGGCGCGCTGGCGAGGTCATCCAGCGACTTCGCGCGTTACTCAAGCGGGGAGAGACCGATCTCCAGCCGCTATCCGTGAACGATGCCATTCAGGAAGTGCTCCACTTGACGAATGCGGATCTGATCGGGCGCGGCGTCACCGTGACCCGCGAAATGGCGGCGGATTTGCCGCTGGTCAAGGGCGACCGGGTGCAGTTCCAGCAGGTGGTGCTCAACCTCATTCTGAATGGAGCCGAGGCCATGGTTGCCAATCAGCGCGGCGCCCGTCGATTGCAGATCACGACAGGGCATCACGATGACTACGTGCGCATTTCAGTGCGCGATCAGGGCCACGGTTTGCCCGCCGACGTGGATAAACTGTTCGAGCCATTTTTCACGACCAAACCCCAAGGACTCGGCATGGGGCTGGCGATCTGTCGCTCTATTATTAGCGCGCATCATGGAACACTGGAAGCCACGATGCAGCCTGAAGGCGGCGCGATGTTTTGTATTGAGATACCTCAGTTGAAAACCACAGCGACATGAGTGCATCGGGCGAAGTAATTTATATCATAGATGACGAGGCCGGAATGCGCCGTGCTCTCACCCGTCTGCTGCGGGCCGAGGGCTACGTCGTGCGTGCTTTTGCTTCAGCGCGGGAATTTCTCGCGGAAGATCACCACAAAGGCGTCGCGTGTTTGTTGCTCGATGTCGCCATGCCTGATCTCAATGTTCTGGACTTGCAGCGGCAGCTTACGCAAGCCGGAATCCTGATGCCCATTGTCTTTCTGACTGGCACGGGTGACATTCCGATGAGCGTGCAGGCGATCAAATCTGGCGCGGTCGATTTCCTCACCAAGCCGGTGAACGACGCCGATCTGCTCCGCGCCGTGCGTGCCGCGCTGGAGAGGGCAGGGGAGCAAAGATCGGAAATTGCGGAGGCAGCCCTATTGGGAGAGCGACTGGCAAAACTGACCCCACGCGAACTTGAAGTCATGCGGCATGTCGTGACTGGAAAATTGAACAAACAAATCGCGGCGGAACTCGGCACCGGCGAGCAGAACATCAAGATTCACCGTGGGCGAGTTATGGAGAAGATGGAAGTCGAGTCCCTGGCGGATTTGGTGCGGGCCGCAGCCCGGCTGGGCTTGGATCGCAAAACCGTTCTGTGATTGTCTGAGGGAAAAGTTTTAACCTAAGTATAATTGCGGTCAGCAGCATTCGCGTGTGGAATACGGACGATGATTGTTAAGCCAGTAATTGCGATTTTGGATGACGAACCGCAGATGCGTAAAGCGCTGCAGCGTCTCCTAATGGCGAATGATTTTCAGGTGCGGACTTACGAGCGGGCGGATGATCTCATCACTGATCTTCCCCTCCAGGTATTGGACTGCCTCGTGCTGGATTTGCACATGCCGGACATCAATGGATTAGACGTATTGGAGAATCCAGATTTTCAGCGCTGTGGTCCGCCCGTCGTAGTGATCACCGGCCATGATGAACCCGGAGTGGGACAGCATGTGCTTGCGCTCGGTGCTTCTGCCTATCTTAAAAAACCGGTGGATGAAGCGGCGTTGCTCAATGCCATCCAGACCGCCATCAATGCTGGCCCAATGGTGCCCAAAAATGTAGCGCTATCATGAGTCTCTCCTTCCGATCTATCCCGCGATTTCTATTCCTAGCATTAGGCTGGATAGTTTTGTTCTTGGCCACGGCATGGACCTTCGGCGCCCTTTGGTTTGATTTCCCAGTTGCGGTCTTGCGTCAGCCGCTGGCCATTGGCTTTGTCATTGCTGCGCTCGTCGCACTCGTATTCGTGCGGCCCCGTCGGCGCGCAAAACTAGGATTGCTTGGAGCCATCGCACTGGTGGCCGCATGGTGGCTCACTTTGAAACCTAGTAACGACCGCAACTGGCAGCCGGATGTGGCGCAGCAGCCGTGGGCGGAAGTGAATGGGGATGTGGTCACGCTCCACAACGTTCGCAACTGCGAATACCGCACCGAGTTAGATTACACGCCGCATTGGGGAACTAGGACGCTGCATCTCTCACAGCTCACGGGCCTTGACCTCGCCTTGGGCCGCTGGGGATCGGAATGGATGGCGCATCCGATTCTGAGTTTCCAATTCGCCGACGCGCTACCCGTGGCCATGTCCATTGAGACCCGAAAGGAAATCGGCGAACCTCACTCGTCTATTCGCGGACTGTATCGCCAATATGAACTCATCTTGAATGCCGCAGATGAGCGCGATGTGCTGGGCGTGCGCACCAATCATCGCCCCGGCGAGACTCTCTATCTCTACCGCGCCAAGCTTCCTCCAGAAGAAGTCCGTGCACGCTTCCTGGAATACTTGAACACGATGAATTCGATGAAGGATCATCCCCGCTGGTATAGCGTCCTTACCACCAACTGCACGACGGCCATCCGCACGCAGCATGATGCCGCCCATCGCGTGCCTTGGGACTGGCGCATGTTGCTCAATGGCAAGATGGATGAACTGCTCTATGAGCATGGCATGCTCGCCACCGACGGACTGCCTTTTGCCGAATTGAAAAAAAGCGCGCTGACCAATCCCGAAGGTAAAGCGGCAGACATCACGCCTGATTTTTCGAAACTAATCCGCGAGGGGCGTCCGGGTTTTGGCCCGAAGCGTTCTTCATGATTCATATGCCCATGCAATCAAAACAGTCATACAAGACAGAAGGAAGACGACCATGACCCCAGAAAACGCCACTCCTAACAAACGCCGCGCCGTATTTCTCCTCGTGCTGGCGATTGCTGCTTCGGCCCTGTTTTACTGGGTCATCAAGGACTTCGTCATCACGCTTTTCCTTGCGGCGATTTTCTCCGGGATGCTGCACCCGGTTTACCGGCGATTTTTGTCATGGACAAAAGGACGCCAGTCGCTGGCCTCGGCGATCACCGTCGTGCTCAGCCTCTTGGTCGTTATCCTTCCGGCAATATTGTTTTTCGGCATTGTCGTGAGCCAGGCCGGTGAGGTGAGCGATTCGGCAAAGAAATGGCTGTCCACACAGCAAGTGTCGCCGGAAGCGCTGCAAGGACGTCTCGCGGCGAATTCACACCTCAAGCATTTGCTGCCTTATCAGGACAAGATCATCGAGAAAGGCCATGAACTCGCGGCCAAGGCGGGCGGTTGGATGGCTGATGCGCTGGCGTCGGGAGCGCAGGGCATAGGGTCGTTTTTGCTCCTGCTCTTCGTCATGCTCTACGCGACGTTCTATTTCCTGACCGATGGCAGGGCGCTCCTCGATTCGGCGCTGCGCTATACGCCGCTCTCGGACGATGACCGCGTGCGGCTGCGTCGGACCGTTCTTTCGGTTTCGCGCGCGACGCTCAAGGGCAAGCTCATCATCGGCATTGTCCAGGGCGCGACGGCCGGGCTTTCGTTCTGGGTTGCTGGAATTCAGGGCGTGTTGTTTTGGACGGTGTTGATGTCCGTGTTGTCGGTCATTCCGTCTTTCGGAACCGCGATCGTCTGGTTTCCTGCGGTGATCTTTCTCGCCGTCACCGGGCAGACCAGTGCCGCCATCGGAGTTGGCCTATGGTGCGCGGTGGTCGTCGGCACCATCGACAATGTGCTGACTCCAAAATTAATCGGCAAGGACACCGACATGCCTGACTTACTTGTGTTGCTAGCCACGCTCGGCGGTCTCGCTGTATTCGGTTTCAGCGGCATCCTCATGGGGCCCATCATCGCGGCAGTCTTTCTCGCCGTCTGGCAGATCTGGGGCGGTGCGATAAGCGAAGCCCGCGGGACCGCCCCGGTGCCTTCAGCCGGAAAATGAATTTGAAATCCGCCTCTAACAGAGGCAAGACTAATGACCCAAATAATCAACGCGACAACAATACAAGCCAACCAGCCATGAAACTAAAAAACATTACACTATCACTGCTGACAGCGCTCACGGGTGCAGTCACCCCCATTCGCGCGGCAGACAAGCCGATCATCCACGATGCCGAATATTATGTTCTCGATAACATGTATGGCGATAAGTGGGCTGCGGAGGACAAAGGTCTCGACGCGAAGCTTGCTGCGTTGAAGAAGAAATTCGGCACGCCGCCGAACATTATTCATATCTTGTTTGACGACACTGCTGTCGGCGAGGTGGGCATTCCTTTCATCCAGAAGCAGCGCGGATGGGAGACGCCAAACATCAACAAGCTGGCCTCTGAGGGCATCAACTTCACACGGATGTATACGGAGCCATCCTGCACGCCGACTCGCGGCGCGTGCATCACGGGTCGTCTTCCAGTTCGCAACGGCATGTTCAAGGTTGGCTTCCCTTACGAGTATGGCGGATTGCCTGCTTCCGAAGTCACGACGGCAGATGTGCTGGGCAAAGCCGGTTACGCTACCGCGTTCTACGGCAAGTGGCACCTTGGCGATATCGAAGCTAGCTACGCAACTAAACATGGCTTCGACGACGCTTTGTGGATGCCTTACAACCAGCTTTGCAGCGTGCTAACTCCGCAGGGACAGGTGGGAGTGCTGTCAGCGACTTCGTTGATCCCGCAGATGTTCCCGAATGATCCCTACGACATGGACAAGCGCTGGCGCCCGGTCGGTCTGGTCAATGCGCTCGAAGGCAAGAAGGGCGGACCCGTGCTGGAGTTCGGCAAAGGGCTGAATCACGATGACTATCTAAAGCTCGAAGGCGAGTTCGAGAAACGCACCCTCACTTTCATTGAGAAGAATGCGAAAGCGAAAAAACCCTTCTATTGCGCCTACTGGCCAGCGTTGGGATCCTTCCTGCCCTCGCCAAAAAAACTGACGGCCAATGGCGGAGTGGTGGCGGAGTTGGTTACTCCGCTTGATGCCAGGATTGGCACCTTGATGGCCAAACTCAAAGAGCTGGGCATCGCCGAAAATACCTTAGTTGTTCTGATGGCTGACAACGGCCCGATGGTTCACAACGGCCCTCCCGGCATGATTGATACCATCTATCGCGGTGGCAAGGGCGACTATCTTGAAGGCGGCGTGCGTGTGCCAGCTTTCGCTTGGTGGCCCGGCACGATCGCTCCGGGGCAGTTGGTCGGTGACATCATTCATTGCACCGATCTTTTCACCACCTTTGCTAATATCGGCGGAGCAACGGCTAACATCCCGACTGACCGCGTTATTGACGGCATTGACCAAACTTCACTCCTGCTGAATGGCGACACCTTCAGCCGACGCGACTACGTCCACATCTACACCGGCACCGAATACAAGGCGACGGTGAAAGGCCGTTTCAAACGTCATTGGATCCCCGGTGGCCTGACCGTCTCGCCCCTCTACGACCTCTACACCGACCCACGCGAAGAAAACGGCAAGCTGGTCCCGATGATCGCGGCGAAAGGCATGTTCGATCTGATGAGAGCTAGGCACGAAGTCTGGATGGCCAAGTATCCGAACACGCCGGAAGCTCGCGATTTCCCGCTCCAAGGAATTGAGAACGCCCGCCCTGAAACCAAAGCACTGGGCCAGCCGCGCATGGACGGCAAGGACCTTCCCTTCAATCCACTCGACGTCATCAAGCAGCTCAAAGACTGGGCAGGCTCCGAGTTCGACCGACTGGACGACTAAAGCCTAGCTCAAATATTCTTCCTAGATAAAAAATCATCACCCCAAACAACAAACCCCAAATAAAATACTAATGAAATCCATCATCAAATCCATCCTTTGTGGCACCGCCCTGATCCTTATGGCCTCATGTGCTTCTTCCTCATCCTCCAAACAAGCACCGAGCGGCGCGCCTTCGGCGACAATAAGCGTCGGAGGAATGACTGCCGCCTACAAGGGTGCGGTGGCCTCTGCAAAAGGCACCCTGAACTACCAGGGCCAAATCCATCATTTCACCATGACCGGTGTCGGTTACGGGGGCTACGGAGCACAGAAAGTG
>JBBRNC010000022.1:0-59339 GCA_038230495.1 Verrucomicrobiales bacterium | reverse complement strand
GGTGCCGCCCGTAAATGAAATATTAGTGCTGGCACCGGCGCCAAGCGCTCCAGATGTGGTGCTAACCTTAGCGACGCCCATATTTAAAGTTCCTGCACTGAGCACTACACCACCGGTATAAAGGTTCGCACCGGAGAGGGTCAGCGTTCCTGCGCCCGCTTTGGTGATTCAGAATGCACTTGCTCCGATTGCGCCGCCCAGAGTCAGTGTGTTGCCGCTGACGGTGATCGTGCGTGTTGCGCCTAGGGTGATGTTGCCAGTGCCAAGATTCAAGCTTTGGGAGCCGCCGGTATAGGTGAAGTTGGCGTTCAGGGCCAGAACGTTGTTGGTGGAAATGGTGACCAACCCAGCGGAGGTGTTGTCAATCGTGCCTGCTCCTGAGATCGTAAAAGTTCCTGTGCCGAGGGCGGAACTAGTTCCACCGCTGCCACTATTGTTGATACGCACTGTTCCGGTGCTGCTGAGCGTCAATCCACCGCCGAAGGTGTTGGCACCACCTAGAGTCAGGGCGGTTCCGGTGCTGCCCCATGTAAGGTTACGATTGGCACCAGCGTCACTGACGACATTGGTGAGGTTTAAATGTTGACCTAGAGAGAGCGAGATGTTGGCACCAAGCAAGACGGTGCCATTATTGGTCCAAGTAGGGGATGCAACAATAGCATTTTGAGTCCAAGCGGCATTCCAGACGTTCGCGTTACTGGTAGTGAGCGCCTGACTAGCAGCACTAGTGAAGGATGTATCTATATTTCCACCATTGATCGTCAGCGTGCCGGTGCCGAAGACGGCCCCGTTGCTGCCTGTTTGTATAGAACCACCTGCGTTGAGCGTTAGCCCACCACTGTAGTCGTTCGCCGTATTGGATAGATAGGTGTTTCCGCCCCCGGCGATGGTTATTTTTCCTGTGCCAGTGATCTTGCCGGAGATCTGCAAAGGGTTGGATCTGTCGCCATAATTGTTTGTGATCGTTAGATTGTCGTTCAGGGTGACTCCTGCGGAGATTGTATCTGTCTTGGCTGTCGCGGTCGTGCCCGTGCCCGTGTTCCTGTTTAACTGGGCACCGGCACCTGAATTGTCAAAGATGAGGCTGTTGGTGCCTGTGCCCGTCTGAATCGTAGTTGTAAAGAACCCCGTGGTCGTATCGCCGATGTTCAGAATTCCCACCGTTGTGGCCGCATTGAGATTGATGATTGTGTTGCCAGTGAGATCGATGTTGAGATTGGCGGTTTGGCCAGCGCCGTTAGGGAATGTGGCACCTGTCTAGTTACCGTTGACGTTCCAACTGTTGGTGCCAGTTGTCGGAACCCAAGTTCCAGATGCCGCGAAGGATTGGCCAGCGAATGCGAGGACAGCAGCGAAAATGGCGAATAATGTGCTGTAGAGAGTGCGGGCTGGCTTCATGGTGCGTTGGATGTTGGATTGTGAGGTCATGGTCTGATTTGATTTTAAATTACGTCGGCGTGCTGACTGGGAGGAGGATCTGTATTTGTTTCGTGATTTAAATGTATTTCACAGCAATTTAAGAAATTAAACAATACATTTCGGTTATTGACACTAACACAGAGAGTGTATTAGTTTTCTCTAATGTCGTTTGTAAAATCCCTCAGTGTTCCCGAGCGAGCAGCGCAGTATCTCCGTGCAGAGATTATACGAGGACGCTGGGCGGGGACGCTGCCGGGGAAGACTGTTCTGGCAGCGGAACTGGGGATCAATCACCAGACGGTGGACGGCGCCCTGCAGCTGCTGGAGAAGGAGGGGCTGCTGCTTTCCCAAGGTCCGGGCCGCCCCCGGCTGATCATTTCTGGGGGAGAAGCAAGAAATAAAAGGGCGCTGCGGGTGGCCCTGCTGCTCTGGGACAAGACGGACAGGAGCTTGGACTTCATCATGGATTTGCAGCATCGGCTGACGGAGGCGGGGCACTCGGTGATTAACCCGAGCAAGACGCTTCTGGATCTAAAAATGGATGTGGGTCGCGTGGCTCATCTGGTGGAGCAGACGGAGGCGGACGCCTGGGTGGTGATGAGTGGGTCGGCGGAGGTAATGGAGTGGTTTTCCCAGCAGAAATTTCCCACTCTGGCAATTTTCGGTCGCTACCAAGGTCTGCCAATCGCATCAGTGGGGCCATCCAAGCAGTCGCCTATTGCCGAAGGGATACGGAGCCTGATCGAACTGGGCCACCGCCGCATCGTGCTCCTGATCCGCCGGCAGCACCGGTTGCCGCAGCCGGGCACTACCGTGAACGCATTTCTCAAAACGCTGGAGGTGCATGGGATCAAAAATTCATCGTTTACCCTACCCGACTGGGATGAGAGCGCCAAAGGCCTGCAGGCGTGTCTGGAATCGCTTTTCCGGGATACGCCTCCTACGGCTTTGATTGTGGATGAGCTACTGACCTTCACCGCGACCTGCCAATTCCTCGCTGCACGGAGACTGCGCGTCCCGCAAGATGTTTCGCTCATCAGCACGGAGTTCGATTCCAATCACGACTGGTGCGCGCAGTCCCTGGCCCATTTTCGCTGGGATTTCAGCACATTGGTCCGGCAAATCTTGCGCTGGGCGAAAAACATCAGCCAAGGGAAGAAGGATGTCCGGCAGTATGTGGTCCCTGCGGAATATGTGCCCGGTGGGACGGTGGGGAGGGCTCCGATGAAGGCAGATGAGAGATAGGAGATGGGGGCGGTGAGGACAGAGGACAGAGGAAGGTTGAGAGGCTGAAGGGCGGAGGAGTGATGGGTTATTTGTTATGAGTTATGGGGGGCGGATGAGGGAAGACAGGAGACAGGAGACAGGGGCTTAAAAGCAGAAAAAACTAGGGCGAATGTAGCAAAACATGCCAGCATGAGCGACATGCGAAAACTCTACATCGACACTTCCGTCATCGGCGGCTACCACGATAAAGAATGGATGGAGGACACGCGCCTGCTATGGCGGCAGGCCGAGGCTGGACTATGGCAGCTCGTGACCTCCATCATCGCGGAAGCCGAAGTGAAAAGCGCGCCGCCCAACGTGCGCTTGGTGTTCGCCGACACGTTCAACGAAAAAAATATCCTGGACACAAGCGCCGAGATAGAAGAACTCGCTGAAGCCTATCTTCAAGCCGCCGTGGTGCCGCCCAAGTTCACCGACGACGCTCTGCACGTCGCCACCGCCACTGTTCACGGCATCCGCCTCATCGTGAGTTGGAATTTCAAGCACCTCGTCAACGTCCGCCGCGAAGATGGGTTCAACGCCATGAACATCTTGCGCGGCTGGCCCGCCGTGCGTATTGTCAGCCCTAAGGAGATCATCTATGCCGACTAAACCCAGCAAGACTGAAAGCACGCGCGGCTTTGATGCTGTCGCCGAAAGCCGCAAGTGGAAAGAAGCAGTCGCCGACGCCACCGCGGGCATGAGTATGAATGAACGCATGGTCTGGTTCCGCAGCCAGTCCAGCGTCGCCGCCATCCGCAGCCGGGCCAAAGCGCCACGGCGTGAAAAAGCTCACGCCTGAGCCCCGCTCCCTTTAGCTGAAAGCGGATGGCTGGTAGAGAGAGGAGCGCGGACACTTGCAGTGAGTTTATCGAACCCGTCTTGCCCGCCGTCAAAACCCTGCCGCGCAGCGAGAATATCGAAGCTGCGAACTGATCGGGGGTCGGTCTGGAAAGAGGCTTCGCGTGTAGAATGAAGCAGACAGGGGTGTCCGCGCTCCCATTAAAACCCTGCCGCGCTGCGGGAAAAATCATGCTGCGACCCCGAACGGGGTCGGTCTATCTGATGAACAAATCCGGGGGTGTCGCGTGGCTCAACCCCCGGCTAAGCGGCGTGAATGCCTTTGGCATAATGATTATCCTAGAAAAAGCAGTTCATAGTTGATGGTTGATAGTTGAAAGCCTGAAAATGAATTGTTTGTGGAGTCTGTTTGACTTCACCCCGGGGGTGAAAGGCCGCTGCTTGCGGCTTCTGTTCAAACTCATGCTATTAGCAATCTACAATAAGCCATCAACTGCGGTTTTTAGGATTATACCATCTTGACGATATAATGATGGTATAACACGGCACCTCACCAAGGAGTGATGGCGTCTCGCCGTCATCATCCTTCTTTAAAGCTGACGGCCAGAGGCCATCACTCCTTGCTCACAAAACTCTGATTAACTCATCAAGATGGTATTTAGCAAAGAACGCTGCGTGGTCGCTGGTGTAGGACCGGGAGTAACGGAGTGCCTCTGGCCTGCGGGTGTCGGGGGCGTCTCGCCCACGCAGGGAAGCGTTGCAGGCGAGACGCCCGCAACACACACAGTCGTGACGACTGTGTTACTCAGGAGGGTGAGCCCTCCGCACTACCAATCCCCGCTCCAACTTTCAGGTTTTGTGTTCTTTGCGTTCTTTTGCGGCCATTTTCATCTCCGAATCTAGGCTCAAGGATTTCTGTTTTTGCGTTCTCTGAGGTCTCTTGCGGCCATTCATTTTTTGGGAATTTTCGATTTTTTCGGCTATTCATCGGATGGGTGAAGATTGCCGCTGTAGCGGAGGTTGTTTCGGTCGGCGGTTAGGAAACGCGCCGTTCCTTGATAGGAGATGCTGCGGGCTGAACGGGTTCGATAAACTCACCGCAAGTGCCCGCGCTCCGGTCGATCGGCTTTCTGCTTTCTGCTTTCTGCTTTCTGGCAGTCGCTAATTATTTCGAGCGTGTATTGACTTTGTGCTTGTCCTTGAATTCAAAAATCTGTAATTTTGTTTTTTAAATTTATCATTATTTGAACTCAGGCACTCAAAAAAAACTCATCCATGAAGTCGCACGACCATCCAAAGCCGGGATTCTACAGCTTGGTGAAGCAGTCGGCATCCGCGCCCCGGTGCTTTCGGCCCAGTGGCACCAGTTTGGTGGAAGTCATGGTGTCGGTAGCCATCCTTTCGGTGGTGCTCTTGCCACTGATTGGGATGCTTTCGATGTCGATTGAGACTAATAAAAAGGCGATCAATCTGACATTGAGCGCCAGAATATCCGAACAAGTGATGGGCGAACTGCAGCAGGCCGATTGGGGCACACTCGACAGTTGGAACGCCAAGGATTACTATTTTGATGAACTGGGACTGAAAATCAACGGAACGACTGCCAGTAACCTAGCCAGTTACACGGCGCGGGTTAAACTGTCACAGGCGGGCTTGATCGTGACAACGGCCACCGGAGGCACTCCCAATCTCTGGGAGCGTCAAGTTTTAACACTCGTAACCTCAGGGGGTGGCGCACTGGCCTTGAGCAGGCTGGATACCGCCACAATGGCCTTGCAAAACAAGACTGAAATTCCGCGGCAGGTGTATCTCAGTCGGAGTCTGGTAACTAATCTGGAGAAGCTATGATTGTTATATCTCAAAATTTGTTTTTTAAAGCCGAATGCTTCGCTAAGAGCAGACGCAACCGGATAACACATGCCGGTTTCACGCTGATCGAGTTACTCGTGAGCATGGCAGTGTTCTCCATCGTATTAGTCACTACCTCGTCATTACTGAGCGTCTCGCTGAGGGAGTTGAGGTTTACTGAATCAAGGATGGGGCAATTTCAAGAGGCGCAGACAGCCTTTGAGAGCATGTCACGACGTTTGGCCAGTTGTGAACTAAACCCCTACTACGATTTCGTTTATCCCAATAATGACACCACTAAGGTGCCTACGAAATTTGCCCTCCAGTCTGAACTGCACTTCGTCTGCGGGCCTTGCAACACGGGTGCGCAATCTCTTTTTGCACTTGGATCCCTGCCAGCCCATCCCACTCACGGTCTGTTTTTTCACGGCACCTACGGGTTGACGGACAATACAAACTGGAAGGCCATGAGCAACCTTCTCAACAGTTGGGGATATTATCTGGAGTTCGGCACTGATAGCACGGATCGCGCTGCCTTCCTTGGCACAGACACAGTCGTTGCTGAGCGTTATCGTTTCCGTCTGAAGGAATTGCAAGTCAGCGCTGAGCAGATGCGCACCTATTCTGATGACCTTACTTCTCAAAAGAATATAGACTTAACTTTCAAATGGTTTCGCAACCTCGCCGCAGCAACCCCCAGCGCCGGGAGGACCATTGCAGAAAACATCGTCGCCCTGATAATAACTCCACTGAAGGCCGATCCGGCCACCGGAACTAATATAAGTCTGTCACCCGATTATTACTTTGACTCCCGTGCCTACCAATATGCTACGATATCACAGACGCGAATGGATCAGATGAGACACCGCCTGCCACCATTGGTCAGAATCACTATGGTTGGGCTGGATGAACCTTCCGCATCTAAGCTGGCAGATCAGAACAAAACATCCGCACCTGATCTCGGACTAGACAAGCTGTTTTCTGACGCAGAAAAATACGATGACGATCTGACCGCAATAAAGAAAAACCTTCAGGATAAAAATTTAAACTATCGAGTCTTCACCACCACTGTGCGCCTGCGCAATTCCCGATGGACCGGATCCTACTAACGTTACCGTGCAAGAATAGGGCAAAAGCTGCCTTCTCGCTAATTGAAATCCTGATCGTGGTCACGATCATTGCTCTTCTTGCTACCATATCAATCGGATCAGCTAACAGCATCAATTCCCTGCGCATGAAGCAGGCCATTTCAACAACAACTGGCACCATCGCTCGCGCCCGGCAGATAGCGATGTCCACCAACAAAGAGATTTATGTCCGCATTTACAAAATGGCGGACGAACGCGGCGTGGTCGGCTGGCGGGCCATGGAATACGGCATCGCGCAAGTTATTACCGATCCCGCCGACCCAAGGTATGTGGACCCCTCCACTCCCGGCTTTCATACCATCTTTGCCAGAGTTGCGCCCATGGAACGCTTGCCTCAAGGGTTTATATTTCATCCCTCAACCATTTACTCATCCATTCTGGACAGCACTAACACCGCGCTGGTCAGCGGCACCGAGAATGCTCCTGAAGGCGGCACTCGGGATTATGTCAGTTTTCTCTGCCTGCCTGAAGGACGCTGCACGTTGCCAGTGGCTAACAATTGGACACTAACAGTGGTAAACGAACAGGATGCGCTCCGCACAACGAAAGGACTGCCAGCTAATTTTACCACCCTGCAGTTAGAACCCAGAACTTCGAGATTGTGGTCTTACCGCCCCTGACTCAACCAAATGACATTCGTGAAAAAATACATCACACATCAAAAGAACTCAGACGGGATGGCATTGCTCCCCGTCCTAATTATGACAGGTCTGATCACCGTGGTAGTCCTGCTTCTGTTCAGTCTCTCCAATAACCTTCTGCGCACCTCCTCCGGCCAATCTGCTTCCTATCAGACCACCGCACTGCGGGACATGGCCATCAATATGGCTATCGCCCAACTCCGCCAAGGCACCACCGAGCCTAATGCCTTGTGGATTTCCCAGCCCGGTGCTCTGCGCACTTATGACAACAGCTCCGGAGCCGCATCCAACGTTTACAAACTCTACAGTAACAGAAACATGGTGGTGCAAGCCTCCACGCTGGACACGCCCAGCAAGCTGAATCTGGAGGATGATGTGCCGTCGGATGCCCCCAACAAAGGTGATGTCTTCGCCAATCTCAATTCACATTCCACGGACGCCACTGGAAAAATGTATTTCCCTATCATGGACCCAAGAACCATGGATGTCCTCAATCCCGTCTATCCCGGCAGTGCGACCCCGGAGGGATTCAAATACTCCAATTATCAAGCGGTGAGCAATGTGTTCACCAATGGAACTTATGCACCCTCGTCAACTTATGGCGCAAACACCCAGCGCCTTGCCATGAATGTGCATTGGATCTATCTCCTAGCTGACGGCAGCATGGGTGTCATTGATCAGTATTCACGCACCTTTGTTCCCTTCTCCGGGCAGAACAAAGCCAGCGCAACCAATCCCATGGTCGGGCGCTTCGCCTTCTGGACCGATGACGAATCCTGCAAGATCAACGTCAATACCGCCTCCGAGGGCATCTACTGGGACACCCCGCGTTGTGCTACCAAACAGGAGATCGCCTTCGCCAAGCAACCTCCCGTGAACATGGAGGTGCAGCGCTACGGCGGCCACCCCGCCACTACCTGCCTGAGCAGTTTCTTCTATCCCGGTCAGCGCTTCGATCCCCACAATAGCTCCGACGCCATGAAACTAATGGATATCTATGACATGACCCCAAGGGTTTCTTACAAAGATAAAAACGGCACGCCGACAGGGGCGTTCTTGCCCGTGCCAAATGCCGCCACCACCGTCAACCCAGTGGTGCTGCCAATGCCGCTCAAGCGGCTTTATGCCTCTGTCGATGACTTCGCCCTCACTCCTGACCGCAAGGAACAGCCCATCTTCACCGCTAAGCCCAACTTGCGCGACCGGATGCGCTTCTTCCTTACCGCAGAAAGTCGCGCCCCGGAAATCACCGCTTCAGGTCATCCCAAGATCTCACTCTGGCCAGTTTACTATAACTACAACGATCTAACACGCTCCACCGTTTTCGATAACCTCATCCGCTTTTGCAGCACACTTGGTAACACACCTTATCATTTTCGGCGGGTAAACTCCCTATCCAACGTGCAGGATTTTGTAAATAATACTGGTGTTAATTATATAAATTCTGGAAACGATCCGATGGGCATTGGTCCCATCTGTAACGCCAATCTAACCTTGTATCTCATCGAACTGGCGAAACAGACGAAACATGGTTACCCAATAAGCTTCGCGGCAAAATTCGATAGCTCGCCCCTCAACCCCTACAACACCAGCACTGGCCTTCTGGACTGCATGGAATACATACACCAGACCAACATTACAGACACCACCAGTGCCACCGGCGGATCTCCCGTCATCCCTTTCGTCTCCCCTTGGAACGCCACTTGGATCGGTTCTGACGTGTCCGGGCAGGTCAACGCTCAGGATATAGGTCACTACCCAGCACCACTCAACAGTATTAACATGCTCAAAAACGCCACCGATCAGATCTGGACCAATGGCATTGGCCGTGAATACACTATCTCTGAATTTGGCCTTGATATTCTCGTAGCTGCAGAACGCTTGGCGGACGACACCAAGTTTAATCCCACTCTGGTTGACGCACTCAAACTGCCCAAGGGTTACAAGGCCATCCAGATTGCTCCGCTTCTGGAGGGATTCTGCCCGGGACAGGGTTATGCCAGCATAGCCCCATCATCGGCCGTCAAGCTCTTGTATCTCAATACACTCACCCTGACATTGAAATCCAACCCATTGATTTCCGCTAAGGCAGGCGGTGCGGTCATCGCGAGCAGCGTTCCCCCAATATTCAACCAAAATGTTAACACCTACTTCGGAGCAATCAATCCGAGTGTTGCACACCTTGGTTACAAGACCGGAGTCAAGGCCACGTATCAGACATCTGATCCCGACAAAAAGTCCGACGCCAAATGGTGGGTTCCGTGGGGTGGTTCAGGAGGGCGCTGGATGTATGAGGACGACAATAGCACGCTTCAAATTAATGACCCTACCCTCACCAGTAATGCCAAGGATGCAACCCAAGTGGGCGGAGTGCCCCCAACCGCTCCGCTAGAGTTGGATGATCCTAACCGTAAAATTATTCCCTACTATACCCGTGGCTATTTTATCATCCCGTCAACCGAACAATTTGTGACTCTGCAAAGCAATCTTCCGGGGGCTGACGTGGCTGGCTGCATGGAGATTGCCTATGGCAATCAACGCAACGGTGATACATCCGGTCACCGACTCTTCATCCAAGTGCCACCCACGATCATTCCCGTCCCGCAGAGACCCACGCAGCCAACCTCCGTGGTCTCCTTCGGCCAGAGGCTGCTTAATGCCCAGGCCAATCGTTACCTGAACCCCGAGGTAGTGGATCCCAATGACGTCGTCCGCACTTGGGTCGTGCGGCACGGCGATCATCGCCTCACCTATGTCCACATGAACGAAAGCAACGGCGGATTCAATGATCCCAAGGCGGTTACGGGCTTTTTGGATGCCAACAAACTTTTCTTTATTCCCCACCCAGACTGGGATCCAGCAGGAACAAACTATGTCGCATCACAACAAAAAAAACAAATACACTCCTTCACCAAATCAGGTGGAATACCAGAACAAGTCGCACTTGGCGACCCCTCTAATGCGACCTTCGTTCGCGGTCTGGTCAAAGGTGTAACCTATGGCACCAATGTGAAGCCAGACTTTACAGTTGATCCAGCCAACGCTCGGTTCAAAGCCAATGTGCCGGCCACCTATCCCTACCTCGTGGATCCCAGCGACACCCGCGACTGGGACAACGGCACTGGCATTGCCCCTGATGGTGCTTACTGGAACAAGCCCGATGATGTGGCCAAGGTTTGGGACGGGACAATCCCTCCTTACTTCAGCAACCGCGTCTGGGACGGTGCCATACCTGATGCCGTCAATCAGACCACAGCACCCAACCAGATGATTCCCTCTGCAGTCATGTTTGGTTCTATCAACTCAGCGCCCTCTACTGGCGTGCAATGGACCACTTATCTTTTCCGTCCGGACATCACGATCGGAGGCCACTTGGGATCTAAGAATAACAGCATTATGGGCACCTTGACCGGCGCTCCTCCCGACCACGTCATGCTCGACTGGTTCTGGATGCCAGTCGCGCAGCCTTATGCCGTCAGCGAGCCTTTCTCCACGGCCGGTAAGATCAACATGAACTACCGCATCGTGCCCTTTACCCATATCAAGCGCGCTACCGGAATGCACGCTGTGCTCAAATCCGAACAAATCCTCGCTATCCCAACTTCTGCCGGTCAGACTTACAAAGACTACACTAAGGCTGGTAACAACGGTAACTGGCGCAAATATATCGACTCAGCCCAGACACTCTTACAATGGGAGGAAAAGTTTAACAACGGGCAGTTCTTCAAGAATGCCAGCGAGGTTTGCGAGCAGTTCCTAGTGCCTTTAAACGCTGGCATCAATGCCGCCTCAGGTGCATCTGTCAGAACCCAGATGACCACTTACTGGAATAATAACCAGCTCTCTGGCGACAACACCCTAGAACGCCCCTATGCAAATATTTACCCACGCCTTACCACCCGCTCTAACACCTATCGGGTTCACTATCTGGTGCAGACGATCACTAAGGGCCGCTCCTCTGATCCGACCAAATTCACCGGCAGCAAAGACACCATCACCGGAGAAGCCCAAGGCGACGCTTTGGTGGAACGAGCTATCGACCCCAATGATCCCGCGCTCTCCACCTCAGATTACAAATACATTACACCTAACGGTGACGCCACGGCCACCATCAATCTGACAGGCACCAAATCACTGGATAACCTTTTCATCTGGCGCATCCGGAACATCCATCGTTTCTCCAAGTGATTCTACTTGAATAAATACCGGGTAAGTCGAGAACTGACTAGCGTGTGATATGCGAAATTTTTTGATGGGTGCACCCGTATCATCACCATGCAAAAGCCCATAACTACTGGCCACTTTGCGTTAAGATGGCTGGCCATACTCGGGCTAAGTATCGCCAGCATTAGTGCTGCCGAACTCGAATCAGTCCGCTTAAGCCCGGACGGAAAATCTTTCGTGCTTGAGAAATCGGGCACGCCTTTTCGCATTTGGGGAGTAAATTACGATCACGACAGCCACGGACAAGAAGGACGCTTGCTGGAGGATTATTGGGAAAGCGAATGGGAAACAGTGCGCACAGACTTTAAGGAAATTAAAAAACTCGGGGCCAACACCGTGCGCATCCACTTGCAGACGGGAAAGTTTATGGACGCCCCCGATTCGCCTAACGAAAAGTCGTTAAAACAACTGCGTCGATTGCTGGAACTGGCGGAACAGACTGGCCTCTATCTCGACATCACAGGTCTCGGCTGCTACCGTAAATCCAGCACGCCCGCTTGGTATGATGCATTGAGCGAAGCCGAGCGCTGGGCGGTGCAGGCGCGCTTTTGGTCTGCTGTCGCAAAGACCTGCCGCGATTCGCCCGCCGTCTTTTGCTATGACTTGATGAATGAGCCGGTCATTGACGGAAAAAAAGACGATGGATGGGTCACTGGGAAAATGGGGAACACCTACTTTGTGCAACGGCTCACGCTTGAGCCGGGAAAGCGATCACAAATCGAAATTGCCAAGGCATGGGCAGATAAGCTGACCGCAGCCATTCGGGCAGAAGATAAAAAACATTTGATCACCGTCGGCGTGATTCCTTGGGCGCAAGTCTGGCCGGGGGCAAAGCCAGTATTTTATTCGCCGGAAGTCAGAGGAGCGTTCGATTTTGTCAGCATCCATCTGTATCCAAACAAAGGCGAGGTGGACAAGGCGCTCACCGCCATGGGAGTTTATGAAATAGGCAAGCCGCTGGTCATCGAGGAAACTTTCCCCCTCTCCTGCACGACTGATGAAATGGATGACTTCATCAAACGCTCAAAGTCACGCACCAGCGGCTATGTCAGCTTCTACTGGGGCCGGACCATCGCTGATTACTCGGCTGCTACCACGCAAAAAGAAATCGCTGCCATGATGATCACCTGGTTGAACTATTTCCAGAAGCAGGCTGATTTCATGAAGCGGTAATAAATGACGATCACGCGACCAGCACTCGCAGACTGGAATTCAGGAAGGCGGCGCGCAGGAAACTTAACTGTGCTGCTGATAACATCCGCAACTCCGCTGGCAACTTCTTGCCGCCCTGCATGAAATGCCGCAGGGCTGTAATGAACAGCTCTGGTTGTTCCTGAATGTCGGTTTCCAACTCTTCAGGGAAACAAGCATCGAGTATCGCAAAGCCCTGCTCGGTGATTTCTGCCAGCTCGACCGCCCAACGCAGAATAGTTTCAATGGGCTTGGTCTTGCTGAACCTCTGCTTCACCAATTTGAGCAAGTCAGCCCGCTGGGAAACATTCATCAATAGCGCGAGAAAGAAGCGATGCTCCGGATCGGTGATGGAACTGCGGAACGTCTTAATAGTGTCGCGCCGCACGGCTTCGTTAAGCGTCGCAGAAATCCCTGATGCGAGCGCCCCGTGCTTTTTCTGGAAGACCCGCAATATTTCGTCCCATTTGCCAAGTCCCTGCAAATGCCCCATGCAGTTTTGTAAGATATAAAACCCGCGCTCGAAATCTAGCTCTGCGATCATCTCCCGCACGAGCTTGGCATAGCCCGGATCGCCTGTCTCCTCTAGCACTGCGAGCAATTGCTTACGTCGCATAGTGAGCGTGTCGCTGAATTCTGGATCAATCGCCATGTGCGGCGGCAGATAATTAAACTGCGGCCCAGTGCCCGGGTCGTGCTGCGTGCGGACGACCACTGTGACCGATGGTGTATCCAAGTGAAAGAGCGAATGGATGCAGCTTCGACCGGAAACGATCGGCACCGTGCGGCCCGTCTCCAACAGTTCGATCTTGGTCATGCGCACATCCCCCACCCTCAGATGCGGCGTGATGGATTGCCCATTTTCAAATTCATAGTGCGCATGAATGCTGGATCCATGCATGACATGAAACGCGCCAGAGAACTCATGCTGATGAATGTCCGTGGTGCCATCCATCCAGAATAAAAGCTGGATGTAAAACTTCGGATGGTCGAAAGCGATGATTTCCGGCTGGCCGAATCCTGAGTGTGATTGCGCGGACTGCTCATCGTTCAACAAGAACTCCCGTATTAGCTTTGCCAGATCCACATGCTTAGATGGCGACTGCTTCTCCAACGCGGCGCGCGCAATCCCAGGGAACTTCTCCAGCGTGAAGTTCTCACGTTTCCATTGCTCCAAAACTGTCTGACCAAGCTTTTTGAAAAACACATCCATGTCTCACCTCTCGACCACAGGACACGCAGTCACAAGACCGATTCATGGCAGATCCAATCTCTTTCACTAAAATCTACTTACCTGCGTTCTTAGAATACGTTCAATTTCGCTGATAGACCGCTATCAAAATACGAGCTATCTAATCGGGGAGAATCCCCGATCTACACACAGGCTGCAAGCCAGTGCCACACCCACGCCATGAAACCCTTTGTAACTCTTGCCCAAGCCCGCACGTCCGGCGGTGCTGATCTCTCGCTCCATGACTATGACGGCCATTTTTTTTTGCGGGTGAACGGTCAGACCTTGATGGGAACGAATGCGGCGGAGTCTGAGAAGGCGCTGGCGCTGCTGGCCTGTGAACGGTTGCGGGGGCAAAATGCGCCGCGGGTGTTGATCGGCGGACTGGGATTTGGTTTCACTCTGCGGCGGGTGCTGGCTCTGGTGAGTAAGAGGGCGAAGGTGCAGGTGGCGGAGTTGGTGCCGGAGGTGGTGGCTTGGAACCGGGAGTTTCTCGGCGCGGTGAACGGGTTGCTGCTGAATGACGCGCGGGTGCAAGTCGCTACGGAGGATGTGTTTCTTGTAATCGCCCGCGCTCCGGCGGCGCACTTCGATGCTATCATTCTGGATGTGGACAATGGGCCGACTGCGCTGGTGCAGCAAGGTAATGGTCGCCTTTATGATATGGACGGTCTGGAGATGATCGCGCGGGCCTTGAAACCGAAAGGCCGGGTGACGTTCTGGTCCGCTAGCCCCGATCCCGCCTTTGCCCGACGCCTTGGGCAAGCTGGGTTCGTTGTTGAGGTCGTGGCCGCTAAGGCTTACGCGCAAGCGAGGCGCAATGCCCACACGATCTTTGTGGCGGATAAGAAAGACTAATCCTAGATTTGGAAATATACCAAGGAAGGATGGCGTCTCGGCGTCTTTACTACTAGTGACGGCGAGACGCCATGCAAAGTAGTCTGGGGCTTTAGCCCGAACGGTAGCGCTTGCCGGCTGAAGCCCAGAACTACTTTCTCTCCCCCGCCGCTCGTCAGCTTGTCACGCCCTCCGCAGACGTCGGCGGCAGTGCTTCTCTATCTTCAGCGCGGAGTCTCATTTCGAGCAGGGAGTCGAGATAGAGGCCCTCAACCTTCGTCCGAGCCCACGGCATGCGACGCAGGAACTTGAGACTCGATTTGATACTGGGGTCGCTATTGAAGCAGTTGATGCGGATTTCTTGCCCGAGAATTTCCCATCCGTAATGCGCCACGAGTTCATTGAGCATCTGCTCCAGTGTGATGCCATGGAGTGGGTTCTTGGGGCCTTCAGCGTGCATGATGTTTGATCGGTCAATGTTACACAAAAACGCCAGTTGCGAAGAGGGATTTATTATCGAGTGAATTATACTCAGCGCTTCACCAGTGAATAACGGGCAACAATTGTTGGCCTTCGTGAGAAAATGTGGCAGTGAAGCATCATGATCGTCGAACGTTTCAAATACATCATCTGGGCTGCGGACATGAGTCGCGCAGTAAATTTCTACACGGGAGTCTTTGGCGGGAAGCTGCTCAAGCAAAACGATGTCATCAGCGAAATCTCCATCTGCGACGGCATTATCGGCATCCACGGCGGCGGCGAAGGAAAAAGAACGTGGACAGGACTCAGCTTTCAGGTGCCCGATGTCATTGCCGGTGCCTCCGAAGTTGTAGCTGCCGGTGGTCAGCTTGTTCGTGAGCCGGAACCCGAAGACAACGAGCCACCTCACCTCGCTATGTGCGTGGACACCGAGGGCAACGAGTTCATGCTCTCGCGCAAGCGCCATAAACCGTAGGCAACGGATAGGCTTCTGATCCAATCTTCATAACGAACCGCAGCCTGAAGTTACAGGCATTAATCTGTATTTGGCGGCATTTTTGCTTTCCGCAGGCCGCTTTGCACTTATCTTTGTTCACATGTCCGTCCAAGCAACTGCATCCGATATCCACACAGCCATCTCTCCGCGCGGCAGGATGATGTGGCGGGCAGTGCCATTGGAACATGCAGACCGCACATTCGATCTGCATTTTTGGCAATCCCAACCTCCGGCAGCTCGCTTCGACGCTGCATGGGAACTCGTTGAAACCGCCTGGCTCATCAAGGGCCGACCCGCTCATGAACTCCGACTTCAAAGATCTGCTCACCATCTTGAACGACTGTCAGGCTAGTTATCTCGTCGTCGGTGGTTACGCTTACATTCACTACGCGGAGCCACGCTATACCAAGGACATTGACCTCTGGGTGCAACCGACTCTCGAGAATGCACTGCGTCTGCGGGAGGCTCTCGTGCGCTTCGGCGGCTGGGTCGAAGGCATGAGCCTAGAACACTTCACTACGGAGCGCACCATGTTCCAAATCGGACTGCCACCGTGTCGAGTGGACTTTCTCACGTCGATTCCAGGTGTAGAATTCGCTCCGGCTTACGCCGCCCGCAAGATGGTGGATCTTGATGGGCTGCTCGTTCCTTTCATTGCACTTCCCGACCTCATCATCGCCAAGCGCACTGCCGGACGCGAACAGGACTTGCGCGACATCGCCGGCCTAGAGCGAGCGATGCTCGAGCATGATGAATAACACGGCCAATTTTCGCCATATTGACCGGCGTTGAAAAAAGTGGTTCCCCTTCTCAACTTGGAAATGACATGTCATCGGTGACAGCGGCATTCCGGCGGGATCGGCTATATAGCTTGCTATTATCTCTGAAGCCGCCCCTCATCAATGTCGATGAATTCAAACATCGTCTGCGCTGCATCAGGCTTCAGTCCAATCTCTGCGAGCCTTTCATGCAGACGTTGCGTTCCCGCATCGCGCCAGCCGCGCTTAATCATAAAGGCATTCCAGACTTCGATTTCATCATTTGATGGCTGACGTCCTTTCGCATAAGCCCAAGCCAGCAAGTCCTCGTCGCTGCCGCCCTTGAGGGTCTCGGCCACCAGCGCTGCGTATTCAACTTTCAAAAACTCGCAGCAGCGCCAGTCGAAGCTGCCTTTCGCAGCGGCACCGAGCTGACCCTGCCAGCCTTCGGGTAATTTTCCTGCGGCTTGAAGTCGTATCTTGTCCAGCATCCGTCCGAAATAGACGAGGCCATGAACTTGATCCGAAGGACTGCGGAGACCGGGTATGATAGTCGGGTAAGGAAGGGGCATCATGTAGATATGCATCGCTGGCCCACACCTTCAAGAAGCACTTGGCTCAGGCTCTCAACTCTCAACCATAAACTCTCATCTACCTTTCTTGGATCAGAAACACACTCACCGCGTCGTCATCCACAGAGTGCTGGCTCCATGGCCTTCAGGGAAATCCACTTGTCGTCCGGTGCTGCTGAAGTTCACCGTTCGTCGTTTCCCTTTGGCGCACTGTCGCGCCCGGCGCTCCATGGAAGCCGGATCGAGCTTCGTGCAGTTGGTGGACAGGAGGATAGCGCAGTTGGGCATAGCGATCTCCAGCGCGGCATCCAGCAGGTCTTCGAAATGCTCCTCCACTTGCCAGCGACGACCGCTGTTGCTGCGCGAGAAAGTTGGCGGATCGAGAATAATGGCATCGAATCGCTCACCACTCCAAGCGAGCTTCGGCAGCAACTCCATCGCGTCTTCAGCCATCGTGCGGTGCCCGGTCTCAGCGATACTATTGAGCTGAAAGTTTTGCCGTCCGCGATCCAGTGACTTGCGAGATAAATCCACACTCAGCGTCTCCGCGCCCGCGAGCGATGCCACCACGGAGAAACTGCAGGTGTAGGCAAAGGTATTCAATACTCGTTTGGGCCGGAGGTGACGCAGCTTGGCCCGATTCAGTCGCTGATCCAGAAACAGCCCGTGACTGTAGCCCGCTCCGATATCGAGCGCGTAACGAATCCCAGCTTCCGTCACCACCGTCGTCAGCGGCAATGATCCATCCCCGCTATACAAAACGGGCGATATCCTGTCTGCGTTCTTCACGGGCATGAAGCGCGTAAAGACACGCGCCGCCTTCCAGCCTGACTCCGCACTTTGCAATTCCAATCCGGCCAGCAGTTCCTTCAATGCCTCGTCGTTTTTGTAGGAAAGAATCACATCCTCACCCAGTCGCTCCGCCCAGCCATCTGAACCAGACGCCAGCCGATGCGCCGTTGTTCCCGCCTCTTCCAACGCTTTGCATTGAGACGCTGACATCCATGTAAAGGATTGAATTGAAGGAGGACGGACGGAGATGGGATGCACAGACTCAACCTGTCGCACGATCAATCACCAAGCAATGACAAGTGCACTGAGTGCATTGTGTCCCCACGCACATGTTACGATTGCTCGGCGACGGGGAATACGGCAGGGCTTGCGTGTGCCGGGATATTTTGGAGCGCACGCGCCCCCGTGTGCTGTTGTCCGCGCCCTCGCGAACAACTCTGAGAACGTCCATAGGAGATTGCGATACAACAAGACCCCACTTGCCATACGCGAGGGCGCCAAAGGGAGCGCGGGCATCTTGCCCGTGTTTCATCACTGACGACTGGCAAGATGCCCGCGCTCCTTTGGACTGAAAAACATATCACAAGGACTTTCATTCTTGATGCTGTTAAGAGGGTTTAGGTGTCTTAAGTAGCCATCAGAATCCCCACCACCAACGAGTAACGGACTGTGCATAGGCATCGAGGATGGCCATGAAAGTCACCAAGGCTGCGAGCGGAAGCTGCAAGAGCCGTCGTAACCACGACGATCTCATGTTGAGAACCAATGCCCGCCATGCAAACAGCGATGCGATCACCAGTGAACCGAAACCAAGCACACCTCCGTTTGAGTATATCCCAATTGCAGCGATGGTCGTGGGATAAAAGAGAAACGCTATCCCAGCAGCGGCTGCGGTATCTCCAAGGCGCAGTGACTGTTCCATGTGGGCTTCGACTTCCATGACGCCTAACAGGTGGATCATCAACACCTTTATAGCCAACAGTTTTGTTGGCCTGATTACAGGGTTGAGCCGAATTGAGTGTCTGATTAAACTCATCTGCCGGAATCAGGCATTTGACGCAAGGAACGGCGCGTTTCTAACCGCCGTCAAAACCCCACCGCACCCAATCCGTTACTTCCGCCCCTTTCCTTAGTTCCCGCCTTGAGTTGCGCGCCTATCACCGCGAGGATGCCTCGTCACCCCCGCAACATCACGTCATGAGTATTTTTAAAGTTCCAACTGAATTGCTCGCAAACACGCGCACGAACAGCGGAGAAACGCTCGCCGCGCTCTCGGAGATGTCTCCGGTGCTGCTCGTGCTGCTGCGGCATGAAGGCTGCTCCTTTTGCCGAAACGCCATGTCGGACATTGCACGGTCGCGCGAAAGCATCGAGGGCGTCGGCACCCGCATTGTGCTGGGACACATGACATCGGAAAATGATTTCGCAGCATTCGCCGCGCGTTACGGATTGTCCGCGTTGTCATCCGTGGCCGATCCTGACCGCGAGCTCTACAAAGGCTTGGGACTGCGCCACGGCAGCTTGTGGCAACTGATGGGGCCGAAGGTGGTGTGGGCTTACTTGAAGTCCATGTTCGCAGGGCATCTGCCCGGCAGGATCAAGGGCGATCCCTTGCAACTCCCCGGTGCGTTTCTCTTCAATCAAGGCCAAGTGCTCAAGGCCCATCTGTATCGTGACGCCGGAGACCGGCCCGATTATGTGAGCCTTGCGACGCCGTAGATTCCGGCTCACATTTTTTTGAAGGTAACTATTAAGGTCATGTGGAAAAGACACTATTGTTTCGCCCTTTCAGGGCTGTCTCGCGTTGGATTCTGACCCAGGGCGGCGCTCGTTCCTCGCTTGCCTTGGGCTGGCTTGTGTAGCGCCTTTGGCGCAGGTGAATTTCAGGCCAACGGCCTGCTACAAGCCAGCCCAAGGCAACGCCTTGGGACGTCATACATACGTTGATCCAGCCCTGAAAGGGCGGAACAGTGGCTCCCTTCGGTATAACATGAATAGTTACCTTTACAGAAAGATTCCCCTGCTCCACCCCGTCTTTAATCATCCAAACTATGAAACTCATCATTCTTACCTCCATCATCACCCTTGCCCTGAACCTGTCCGTCCGGGCTGAAAGCACCGTCACCCTGACCGACGTGCACAACTGCTGCAAGAAATGCGACGACGGCATCAACAAGGCCGTGAAATCCGTCGAGGGCGCCTCAGTCACAACTGACAAAGGCACTGTGAAAATCTCTGCCGCAGATGATGCGACTACTAAGAAGGCCGTAGCCGCACTTCTCGCCGCTGGCTATGCTGGCCAAGGCGCGGAAGTTCCTGCCGTGACCGATTCCAAAGTAAAAACTGCTTCTGTCAGCGGCGTGCATCTCTGCTGTGACAAATGCGTCAAGGCTCTCGACAAGGCAGTCATGGGCGTCAGCGGAGTGACCAAACAGGATGCTACGAAAGGCGCGAAATCCTTCACCGTCGAAGGAGACTTCAGCACCGCCGCACTCGCCACTGCGCTGAACAAAGCAGGCTTCAATGGCACGCTGAAATAGTGCCGTCATTGAGAAGGAGCGCGAGAGCCGAGTGGAGCGAGACCGATAGCCAGAGGCTACCCGAAGGGCAAGGCGGGAGCCAAGTCAATGGCGAGGCCTACTCGCCACTTGGGCGTCTGAAATGTGTCAACGTCGAAGGCGCGAATCTTGGCGAGTAGCCTAGCGGCATACTCGCGCTCCTTCATTTTTAGAAGCTCATCAGATCAGCTTCCGCGCTGGACTTGCGCTTCGAGTTCTGCAATCCGCGCCTTCAAGACGCTGACCGCAGATTCTACTTCTGCGGCAGTGAATCGCGGCGTGATGTATTGCGGGCAGTTCCAGTCGTAGCTCACGACCTCGACAAGGAAGATGCGCTCAATTTTGCTGCGCAACTCCGGCGCAGGCGCGAGTTCATCGGCCAGTGCGGAATTTTCTCTGGCATCGAGAACGCGCGCATGACCAAGGATTTTCAAGCGCTCGCGTTTCGGGTAATCCATGAGAAACAGCGCGACCCGGTCGCTGCTATCGAGGTGGCCGGTGGTCATCATCTGGCGGTTGCCTTTGAAGTCCGCGAAACCGAGCCGGTTCGGCCCGAGCACTTTGAGAAATCCCTTCGGCCCTCCGCGATGCTGGATGTAAGGCCAGCCATCGCGATTCGTCGTTGCCATGTAGAAACTGTCCCGTGCGGCGATGAACGCGGCTTCGTCTGCCGTAAGTTCATCGCGCTCTGGTGCCTCGCCTGCGTTTTGGTGTTTACCAAAGTATCGATCCTGCGCGGCCAACACTTCTGGCGTGAGCATCTGTTGCATGAATTTCGCAGCCATAGTGTGAAGGGGTTAACGGTGGATACCATTAGAACACCAGAGTCTGCCAGCCTTCGGCCAGATAGCGCCTGATGCTGGCGAGTCCGGGAGTGCCAGCGAGAGCGTGATCTTTAATCTGTGGAAGGCCGCAGGCTTCGACTTCCTTCGTCGCACCAAAGACGGCCGCACAGCCGCAGGATGCGCCGATGACGACGGGCCGCACGGCATTGTAGAGACCGTTTGCTGGATGCGTGAGCTTAGTGAGTTCAGCAGGCCAGCGGGTTCCTGCACCTGCGAAGACGACATTCACCTCGTCGTTCTTAGCCTGACCTTCGGCAGCAAGAGCGAGTGCGTTAAAGGCGCGGCCAAGAGCTTCTTCGCCATTCTTTGGATCCGATGTGATGATGATCGCGAGTTTCATATATTTGTTTGTTTGGGTTTGTGTTTTCATTCTGGAACGTGACGACAGTGCGTCACTGATCAGGCGGCGGATAATGCCAATTGGCTGTTGCAGTTATGCCGTTTGTGCATAGCATGAAAGCATGATTGATCGCCTCCGCGCTCTGTTCGCCGTTGTTGAGGAAGGAAGCGTCAACCGCGCGGCTGTGCGCCTGCGCATCACGCAACCCGCGCTGAGCCGACAGATGAAATCACTAGAGGATGCAGTCGGTGGAAAACTTCTGGAACGCGAAGCCAGTGGTGTCACGCCCACCGATCTCGGACATGCGCTGATGAAAGTAATGCGCCCAGTGATCGCTGCGTATGATGCTGCGCTTGCCCATGTGCGACTTCGCGCAGGCGGCACGCGCTCGGAATTACGCGTGGGCTATCTCATCTCCGCAGCGCAATCCGTCCTGATGCCTGCGCTTTCACAATTACGAAAGACTCACCCTGACCTGAAATTGATACTCCACGACATGTCGCCCAAGGAACAGATGGATGCGCTTCGCTCAGGTGAAGTTGACGTCGCCATCACCGGGCAAGAAGGGGCAACATGCGCGCGTGATTTTCACAGCCGCAAGCTCTGCACTCTCGGAGTGTGCGCCGCACTCTCCGCCTCCGATCCCCTCGCGCTCCGTAAAAAAATATCATTGATCGATCTCAAGAAACGCAACTTCATCGGCATCGACGAGGACCAGATGCCGGGACGAAACCGTTGGATGACTTCACTTTGCCGCAAGGCTGGATTCAAGCCGCGCTTCGCCGCCGTCACTGATGGCATCACGCATGTGCTCTCAATGGTCGGGTCTGAATCCGCCGTGACTCTGGTGCCGGACTATTTCCGCTCTACGTCCCATCCCGGCATTGTCTTTGTGCCCGTCGCTGATGAAACAGCGGGATGGGACTTCATCGTGCTATGGCAACGGGGCAAAGTCCCCGCCGCGACGCGTGTCCTTGTCGAGGGGCTTTCAGATGCGCTGCAAAATCTCACTAAGTCACGTTGATGCCACCGCATAAGTATTTAGAAGGCCTGCCTTGCGAATGGTGAGTCGTCGGCGCTACTGACAGCCACTTGATTCAGACAAAAAATTCTCGACCGCCACAGATGCGCTAATCGTATGTCATGGACACCATGAGCACGACTATCAAAACCATGGCCGCCTTTGAGAAAGGTGCGCCGCTTCAACCATTCGAATATAATCCCGGTCCACTCGGACCTGAGCAAGTTGAAATCGCTGTCACACACTGCGGTATTTGCCATTCCGATCTCTCCATGATCGACAACGAATGGGCCATGACTGGCTATCCGCTCGTGCCCGGTCATGAGGTCGTGGGCATAGTCAGCGCAGCGGGGCCGCAGGTGAAGGGCTTGAAGGTCGGACAGCGAGTTGGCCTCGGCTGGTTCTCGGGTTCATGCATGTCCTGCCGTCCCTGCATGTCGGGCGATCACCATCTTTGCGCCACCACCGAGTCCACCATTGTGGGGCGTCATGGCGGCTTTGCAGATAGCGTCCGCGCACACTGGGCTTGGGCCACGCCGTTGCCGGAGAAACTGGACTCGGCAAAAGTCGGCCCACTTTTCTGCGGCGGCGCGACCGTCTTCAATCCCATTGTGGCTTTCGGAGTGAAACCCACCGATCGCGTCGGCGTCATCGGCATCGGCGGACTCGGCCATCTCGCGGTCCAGTTCCTCGACAAATGGGGCTGCGACGTGCACGCCTTTACGTCCAGCGATTCCAAGCGCGATGAAGCGCTCCAACTCGGCGCGCGTCACGTCATCAACTCGCGTGACTCCGCCGCGATGGCCCACATCAAAGGCTCGCTCGACTTCATCATCTCCACGGTGAACGTGCCGCTCGACTGGTCCGCCATCATCGAGACTTTGGCGCCCAAGGGCCGTCTGCATCTCGTCGGAGCCGTCCTCGAACCCATTCCCGTATCGGCTTTCTCCCTCATCATGGGACAGAAATCAATCTCAGGCTCGCCAGTTGGCAGCCCCACTCTCGCGGCCACGATGATCGACTTCTGCGCGCGACACGACATCGCACCTGTGACGGAACACTTCCCGATGTCGCGCGTGAACGATGCCCTCGATCACTTGCGCGCAGGGAAGGCTCGTTACCGTATCGTGCTTGAGAACGACCTCGGATAACGGGTAGATCTCAAAGCTTAGCTTTTTCCCGGATCAGTCCTTTGGCGGCCAAGCCACGTCTTCGAGTTCCTTGGGCAACTGTTTCGGATCGACCGGATAGATGAGCGAGAGATCCATCTGGGACATTGAGCCTTGGAGGAATTCCAGTTCCTCAGGTGCGCCGATGATAAGCCAGAGCACTTCTTCATTTGTGTCGTTAAAGACCTGACGCAACTGATCCGGCCCGACCAGCACGCCGCCGTATTTAGGCACCGTCAACGTCTCGTCACCCACACGAAGTCTGCCCGTGCCTTCCAGCACAAAGTAAAACTCCTCGGCGCGGATGTGCTTGTGCAATGTGTTCGCGCTTTTGGGCGGCATCCGCCAGAGCCGTGCCCCCATGTTCTCGCTCCCAGTGCGCTCAAGGTAATCCGCGTTCGGGATCTTCATCAGGTTGGACGGCCGCCAATGCAGGTCTTCCGGCGTGATGAGACGATAGCCTTGAAATGTTTTCATACACGCGCTCAGTGAGGCTCGATCACAATTAATGCTTTTGGAATCTGGACGCTCCGGACAAGTCCGATAGCATTTTTCGCCGTGACTTTCACGTCATAGCTGCCGGGCGGCAACGCAGCAAGTTTGTCACCAGACAACTTCCATGAGCCATTCATGTTGTCGACTCCTTGGAAATTTTTCCCGCCGATTTCCACGATGACACTCTCCGTGACACTGCCGAGCGTGCCAGTGAGATCGGCAGCGGCTTTGCCGTTCCAGATTGAGAGTTTGTTCACCGTAACATCCGGAGGCAAGCGGTCGAATTTGCATATTCCTAATTCAAAGCCGATTTTGAAATTCCGTGCCTCCAGCACCTGGCGCACTCTGGGAATCAGACGGGCAGCGTTCCAATAGTAAATGTGATTGAGCACCGGAACGGGCAGGTTGAGTCCTTCCATTTTTGGGCCGCCATGCAGGCCATCTGTCACCTCTTTGGTCTCTAGCAACTTGCGTTCATTCAAGAATCCCTGAGCGCCACCGCCTGCTCCAAAGACGTCGGAACCGAAGAGAATGCGATCCTTGTATTTGATGTAAAACTCCCGCGCCTTGCTCACCGTATAATTGGCTGGCTGGCGCGCGTTATGCGTGAAAGCCACATCGACAAAGACATTAGGGAGCTTATCAAAAATGCCCGCCAGTTTTTCCATGCCTTTGTCGTTCTCCAGCATGAACAACCCGTGCGCGAAGATGAAAGTCGTCTGCGGATGAGCCTTGACCACCTTGATGGTGTCATCCTCAAATTTTGGGAACGCGGCATTGTCGCCATCCTTGCCGCCCGGGTCTCCCGTGTGATAGCCCACCAGCGGCATACCCTGCCGCCCGGCTTCATCAAGCTGCTCGTGAATCTTTGGAATCTTGCTGGAGAGAATTTTTCCGTGAGGCCACAATTTGAGCCCGACGAATCCCTGCTCCTTGAAGGTCTTGATTTCATCCACGCTCCACCAGATGCCCCGAGTGGGAATTGTGAAGGCTCCGGGACAAAATAGGATTCGATCGTTCAACTTCTCTTTCACGAACAGCATGTCGTCGGCAGGAATCTTTCTCACGCTTTCCGGACTGGCGGCGTTGCCATCGTTGTCCTTCACCCAGAACAGGCCTGCCAACGAGATGCTGATGGTGCCGCCCCATTGATCCATAGCCTCGACCGCTTTCACATACTGCGCTTTGGCATCCATGTGCGTGTGCATGTCCACGCGAGGCATCGCTGTTGGCGGAAAAATCACCTGCTGATCGGCTAGCAGGGAACCCGTGAATATCATGGCCAGAAAAACCTGCCAAATATTTGTCCTGTTAGTTTTATGTCTCATATCCTCGAATGCATAACAGCATTCATTCGGAATGTAAATTTGCGCTTTAGTTTCGGTTTGCATTTGAATCAAGGGCATGATGAATTGTGCCATTATGAACTCATCCCGCTTCATCACCCAGCAGTTGGTCACCTTGTTGTTCAGCGCATTGATGGCCTGCATCACCTATGCGCAAACACCATCGAGCAAACCCGTTATCAAAGGGACGTTTCTCGGCGACGGCAAAGACGCCAATCTCCAATATCTGATCGTGCAGACGCGCGAGTCATTCGATGACAGGGCCGCCATCCGCCTGATATTCACGGAGAAGGATTCGTCCAAGTCAAGCAAGCCCGATTTTGACGCGGGCTTCAAGAAGCTCGGAAGCGCATTGATCCTTAGTGTGTTCAAGGATGGCCAGATTTTTGGCTGCGAAGTCGCTCACTCGGCTCACCCGAAATCGCCATTCTCATCGGTCGGCAAGATCAAGATCACCGACATGAAAGTCACCGACACTGAGGTTTCGGGACACGTCACTACGGGAGGCGAAGATGATGCTTTTGGACAAAAATGGAATGTTGATCTCACGTTTTCCGCGCCCCTTCCCAAGGGTGCCTTTGCTGATGCCGAACCAAAGAAAGCTGAAAAGAAAGCGTCCAAAGATATCGATGACGAGCCGCCCGTTGCCGCAGGACCGAAGATTCCGTTGGCCGAACTTCCCCTCCCCGCCGCTGCACGCGACGTGGAGTATAAGACACTAGTGGAGCAGATCGCATTCAGCGCCGACGCTTCAGTGAGCACTGTAGCGAATGATTTTTCCGCTAAACTCAAGAAGAAGGGCTGGAAGGAATCCCCTGGCAGCATCATGGGAAAAACCAATGCTATCCTCAATCGCAAACTAAACGACGCAGAGTTGACCATCATGGTTCAGCCAGCAGGCAAAGGCTGCACAGTGAAGATTTTTGCCAAGGGTTTTGATTGGACCAATCCTCCGGCATCTAGCCCCGAACAACCCGCCACCGATACAGATAAGCCCGCCAAGCCCAAGAAAGGCAGTGGCTCAGACGATGTCGAAGCGAAGGCGAACAAATTACTGAATGACGCACTGAAGAAAATTCCAGGCAGACTTAGATAATTGGCACCCTGGAACGGCAGGCAGGGAAAATCTTCTCAAAGCTCAGCTTCAGCCCCAGAGCGAGCCACTGTTGAAAGGCCTGTCAGTTCCCAGTTGATCCGTCCACACCATCTATCAGTGCTTGCAGCACCTCCGAGCGTATGGGCTCAGCCTCATTCAGCAGTTGGTGACGTCCTCCGGGGAACATCCGGAGGGTGGCAGAGGGGAACTTGCCCTGCATGAATGCGACACTGTATTTCCAGTCCAGAGTCCCGTCCTTTTCGCCCTGAAGAATGCTGAGCGGAAGACCGTTCGCAGGCGGGTAGCCAGCAGCCCGCTTGTTCCACGCCAGAAGAGCGCCCACCCATTTCATGGGCACCTTCCGGTGATGCAGCGGATCCTGCCGGACGAATGACAGGTAATCCTCATCCGCGGAATTCTTCTGGAGAATCCGAGGCACCGACGACACCACGCGGCCCAGAGTGGCGTGCGCAAAACGGAACGAGTTCCACATAGCCGAGTGGACCATGGGTGCGACGAAAACCACTCGGGCAGGAACAAAGGCGCGCTCCCGACCAAGAAGATACTCGGTAATAATCGCACATCCCATGCTGTGCCCCGCAAAGACGATGGGAAGGCGCGTCTCCTTCCGGCAATCGTCCACCACTTTGCCGAAAACGTCAGCGTATTCCCGGAAGTCCTCGATCGAGGCCCGCTCACCGTCCGAAAGGCCGTGCCCAGGATGATCATAAATGACGACGGTGTTTCCGGCTGCCAGCAGGGCTGGAATTGCGTGTTTCCACGTCCCGACATGATCGTAGTAACCATGGGACACCACCACGACCTGACGTGGATGAGGCGGTTCGTAGCGGTGCAGGGCGATCTTGTGGCCGCAGACGTCAATGAATCCGAAACGATGGTCGATGGCATCGGAGGCGTTGAGTCCGTAGTGGGCGCAATAGGCTTTTTCAGAGGGCGTGAAATGTCGCTCCGAATGAACCGGTTTGGACGCGGTGCGAATCTCGTTGAGGGTTGCATCCAGAGGTGAGGCCATGGGTAAATGGGCGCAGGAAGAAACTCCGATGGTCACCCATCCAAGCAGCACCAGCATGGGTGAGAGTTTCATGCGAATCACACTACCGAACCGGGCTTACCTGTCGAGCTTTCCGAAATGGTTGGATTCAACTTTCGTCTAAATGAGGCAAACTTTATCAGACTTTGAAGATCAGTGCTGCTTGAAGAATTTGACGATAAGCGCTGGAGCCGATGCTGGCACGATGTGCCCTCCTGGATGAATGAATGTCACCACGGGAGCGCCTTTGTCTGACGGATACAGCGTGCAGTCTTTGTCCCAATTCTCAGTGATTGCCGAGCACCCATTTATTTTGCGAACCTCCTCCATCATACGCTGCTGCCACGCATATTTCACAAGCGCATCCATTTCACCCGCAATGTGCATCACAGGTTTCGGTTTTAATAGCGATGCATATTTCGCCACCGCAGCACAAGGAGCAACTGCCGCAAAGACATCGCTACGCGCAAGCCAGAGTAAATAGGTAAAGCCACCGCCGTTGGAGTGACCAGTGGCGTAGACGTGCTTGGCATCCACTTTGTAATCTTGTTTCAACTGCGCGAGAACGGCGTCAAAAAAATTCAGGTCCCGGTCGGCATTATTACCCGCAGCCGACTGCCACCCGTTGCGTTTGCCCTCAGGATCGGAGAGTAGTCCAACCGTAGGAAGCCCCTGCATATAGACCACAATCGCTTCCGGCATTTCCTTCTCAATATGGAAGCTGCGTTCTGCGTTCAACGAATTGCCGCCGTGCCCGTGAAAGACAAACACCACTGGCGCAGTTTTCGATTTATCTTGCGGCACATAAATGAGAGCAGTGCGTTGCACGCCTGCCACATTGAGCGTGATTTCCTTCGGAGTCGCTCCTTCGGCCTGAAGGATCGGTGCAACCATAACCATCACCCAATTCCAGATAAGTATTAATTTCATATCATTCAAAACGAAGAATCCTGCAATGGGGTTACAAAATATTTTATTACTCCTAAGGTGACTACTTCACTCCCCCTGCACCGGGATACCACGGCGGCAGCACCGTGACTTGCTCGGCGAATGCCTTTAGCATCTCTGCCGGCACATGCCGCTTGTTCACGATCACCATGTAAACGTGTTCGTCGAACCAGTCGTTGTAGAGCGCCCATGTGCCCTTGTCGCCTTTATCAGTGCCCCAGCTGTTTTCCACCAGCCATTTCGCGGGCTTATTGTCCACGACATCAACGCCCATGAATACCATCGCGTGGCTGGCGCCGCCATCGTAAAAGCGAATCCTCTGGGCGCGGTCCAAATGAAGGTTGAGGTTGAAAAGTGGACCGTAGTTATAAAGATTAGCCGCCATGATGCCGAGTTTTTTACTCTGATCCTTGCCCACATCGGAAGCGAACCAGACTGGCTCGTTCGCCATGATCGACGCCATCGCGATCTGCTTCATCGCGTCAATCTCGATGTTCACGAAATCCACGTCAGGTTTTTCCACGAGGTTACGGGATCGCTTGAAGGCGAAGTGCTTCATCATCGGATTCAATGGATCGTAATACAGACTCACGTAATCCTCCAGTGACGCCCCCACCATCTCGCGGTAAAAGCTCTGTGGCGTGAATTTCTTCGCTGGCGTCAGATCAATCTTGAGCACTGGCTTAATGACCTTCTCATCTTTATGGCCACTCCCCTGCTTGTCCGTGTCCTCCTTGTCGTCGTCATTCTTCTTGGGCGCCCGCCACAAAAACTCCTGCGGCGGCTCGCCCAGCGTCTGCGCGAGCAGGCGATATACTTCCACAATGGCTTGATTCTTGTAAGTGCGTAGCGCGCCCATATCAGCACTCGCGCGATTCATCTCGAGTAAGTGTGACGCGTCCACATGCAACTTGCGCTCAAGGATTTTGTTGAGTGTTTCTGTGTCATTGCTCGTGGTCGTGGCAGGCATAGCCTCTTTCGGAACGACGCCGTATTTGCTAACGAGCGCCACGACCGACTGCCACCAACCGCCGTCATTGACTGCCCATTTTTGAGCCGACTCCCATTCGCGATCGAGCGGGTCGGAGTTCCGCAGTTCGATCATCAACTCCAGATAAAGATTTGATTTTTCGAGTTTGTCCCAAAACTGAAGATAAGTCTCAGAAAACTCAAACCCGTCGAGATTATTTTTTGCGATGATCGCCGGCCGCAGCGTGTTCAGCCCCGCGAACAACCAGCAACGCCCCGAGTGGTGTTGATCCGTCACACCCTTGAAGCGAATGCGATGGCTGAAATGCGTATCATGCCCATCCACCAAGCTCCGGTTTAGCACTAGCGAATCAATAGGATTGCCAGCGAGCGCATTGAAGCGCACATCATCGCGCCGATAGGACTGCCGGAGACTCTCGATGATTTCAGGAGTAAGCCCACCCTCAGTGCCTGAGGCTATAGGCAGGAACAACGTGACGGTGAGAAGAAGTAGTAAGATGCGAATCATGTTGCGCTAAGGTTAAATTGTTCATGCTAACGCGGTCAACCAAACATTGTCCTGACAAATTGTTGCTGGGCAGCGCATAGGTGCAGCCCATTCTAAACCCTCAGCGAGCCACGAAATCCTCTACCGCTGTAGTAAGACTCCGCGCCGTTATGCCCCACAAACACACGGCCGTAACGGCGATCACCATAAATCGCTCCTCCGAGTTTCCGGATGTCCGCCGGTGTCTTCAACCAACTCGACCGCTTGGAATCGAACTCACCCAGCTTCTGCAAATTTAAGTATTCTTCCTCGGTCAATAACTCGATCCCCATGGCCGCAACCATACCAATGACGCTGTCCTTGGGCTTGTGTTCCTTGCGTGACTCCAGCGCTTCATCGTCATAGCAAAGGCTCAGGCGACCGGCAGGCGTCTGCTCAGAACAGTCGAAGAAAATGTATTCGCCCGACTTCTTGTCCTGACCGACCACATCCGGTTCGCCACCAGTATCTTCCATTTCGTGGAGCGACCACAGTTTATTAGGATTGGCTTCCAGTCTCGCCTGCACCTTGGCCCATTCGAGACCCTTGTGCCGGTTCATGTTTTTCTCAAACCGAGCTTTCAATGTTTTGAGAAGTGCATCGCGCAGTTTGTCTGACAACGCCTTTGGTTTGCTACGAATATCCTTCATGATGAATTCGATGATAGCTCCCCATGCTTGAATTGCATCCCCGAAATTTGGTCCAAAAAGGAGATTTCCAACTCGGCATTTTGTTGGCTCAGTCGATTGCGCCGAAATTGCTGCGGACCTTCGCGTTGGCAATACGTGGGCTGAGTCCTAGTGTGCGTCCACTTCATGCCTGCACCTTCTGCGCTCCCCATTTGGAAAATCCACGACGATATCCTGCGCACACTGCAAGCCGGACGTCGCTTGGTTCTGGTCGCCCCCACGGGCTCGGGCAAGACGACGCAGGTGCCGCAGATGTTGCTCGATGCGGGGATCGCGGGCGAAAAAATGATCGTGGTGCTGCAGCCCCGCCGCGTCGCCGCCCGCACCGTCGCCAGTCGTGTCGCCTCGGAACGTGGAGGCAAGCTCGGTGCTGAAGTCGGCTATCAAATCCGCTTCGACGATCATACCAGCATCGGCACCCGAATCTGCTTCGTCACTGAAGGCATCCTTCTGCGCTGGCTTCAGGATGATCGCACATTGGCAAAAATCGGAGCGGTGGTTTTCGATGAGTTCCATGAGCGGAATTTGCTCAGCGATGTCGCCCTAGCCTTGGTGAAGCATTTGCAGCAGACACAGCGGCCTGATTTAGTCATGCTGGTGATGTCCGCCACTATCGATGCCGAACCTGTCGCGGCGTATCTGGATCAATGCCCAATCCTCATCTCCGAAGGGCAAAGCTATCCCGTGGAGGTCGGCTATCTGCCTCTCCCCGACCCGCGCCCGATCACCGCGCAAGCAGCCGAGGCCGTCGAACGTATCATCAACGACAATTCTCCCGGCGACATCCTCGTCTTCATGCCAGGGCGCGGTGAAATCAATGGCACTCTGGACGCGCTGCGCGGCCTGCGAACCCATGAGCGCGTGGCCTGCATTCCTTTGCATGGCGAACTCGAACCGCAGGAGCAGGATCGCGCCTTTGCCCCGAATCCGCTGCGTAAAATCATTGTCGCCACCAACGTTGCCGAGACCAGTATTACCATTGATGGCATCCGCCACGTCGTGGACAGTGGCCTTGCCCGCGTGGCCCGCTACGATGCCGAGCGCGGGATTGGCACGCTCTTGCTCGAGCCCATCAGCCGGGCCAGTGCCGACCAGCGCAAAGGCCGTGCTGGCCGCACGGCATCTGGCACCTGTCATCGCCTGTGGACTATCATCGGCCACAAGAGCCGCGAGGAACGCAATACGCCGGAGATTCAGCGTAGCGACCTCGCCGAGGTCGTGCTGCTGCTACATTCGTTAGGCATCCAAGAAGCCGCCACTTTTGATTGGCTGGACAAACCGGATATTCAAGCCGTCGAACGCGCCGAGCGCCTACTCACCATGCTCGGTGCTCTGCATGAGGCGAACCTCACTCCTATCGGTAGCCAGATGCTGCGCCTGCCCATGCACCCGCGATACTCGCGCATGTTGATCGATGCCAGCCAGCGCGGCTGCGTGCCCGATGCCGCCTTGTGCGCCGCTTTGGTCAGTGGTCGCGATTTGCTCGCGCGCCTGGATCGCGACGATGCCCAGACCAAAGCTGCACGCGAAATGTTCGAGGAAAGCACGGACTCCGACTTCATCACTCTGATGCGTGCCTACGATTTCGCCAAAGCGAATGGCTTCAGCTTTGACCGCTGCCGCAATGTCGGCATCAACGCCCAAGTCGCCCGCCAAGTCGAACAGACCTGCCAGCAAATCCTCCACGCCGCCCACCAGCAACGCCTTTACGACCGCGACGCGCCCTCCCTCAGCCGCGCAAAAAACGACGAAGCCCTGCTGCGTTGCCTCATGGCTGGCTTCGTCGATCAGCTCGCCAGACGACGCGAGCCGGGCCAGCCTGCGTGCGACCTGACCGATCATCGACAAGGCCAACTTGTGCGCGAAAGCGTGGTGCAGGATGCCCCATTTTTCGTCGCCGCCAATCTGCGCGATGCCCCCGCGCGCGGCTCCACTGCGCTGACCCTCCTCAGTCTCGCCACCGCCGTGCAACCCACCTGGATCGCCGAGATGTTTCCTCAGCATCTCAGCACCACCATCGAGCACCTTTTCGATGCCAAGAACAAGCGCGTCGCCGCCATGAAATTCGTGCGCTATCGCGATCTTGTCATCGAGCAAAAATCGCAGCAACGTGACCTCGATCCCGCCGCCAGCGGACGCTGCCTCGCCGAAGCCTATCAAAGCGGAGCCTTCGATCTCCCGCTGATGGATCATCGACTCAAACAATTCATCGCCCGCGTGAATCTCGTCAGCACTACCCTGCCGGAACTCGAGTTCGCGCCCATCGACGAAGCCGCCATCACCGCCTGTCTCGCCCGCGCCTTCACCGGCCTCTCCTTGGTCAAAGAGGCCCAAGCCGCGCCCCTCATCTCAGCGTTCCATCAGCATCTCGCCAAAGGGCAAGTCAGTTGGCTGGATGAGTTGGTGCCCCTCTCCATCCCTTGGCCTGATAACACCACAGTGAAACTCTCATTCGTGAACGGAACACCCGAAGCCCAAGTGAAGCTTCACGATTGCTTCGCGCTCAAAGTTCATCCCACCCTCTGCGAAGGCCGTCTCCCTGTCCTACTCAGTCTCTGCACTCCCGACGGCAAACGCCTCGCCACCACGACCGACTGGCCCACCTTCCTCACCCGCGAATGGCCCAAGCACCGTCAAGCTGTGGCGAAGAAGTTTTCTGGAGTTTTATGGCGGTGAAGCTTTTTAATAAATTTCGTAGCCGCATCTCGTGAGAGTGCGGGACAAAATACGGACGGTGAAGAGCTTCAACCTGTATCCGGAAATGAGAACCACGAATGGGCACGAATGAACACGAATAATCAATGACTTATGAAGGCTGTCAGTTTCACCCAGCAGGTGAGTGTCAACTTTTGCAGAACTCACTCATCATTAGTGTCTATTTGTGTTCATTCGTGGTTCAATTTTCCTTTTTAGGTTCAAATATTCCCGCGTTCCGCGATAGCGGCACCTGTAGTTTTCTCCGCCTTCGCCATGTGCCAGGAGAAGCTCTCGATTCTTCTCGCTGTGCGCCAGTTTTTAGACGGCGGTTACCCTTCGGCCACGAGACTTTCGGCGAGCTCAAGTCGAGTCCGCTCAGGGCCGAGTGGGAAACGCGCCGTTCCTTGTGTCGGGAGCCTCCGCTCGCTCTCAGCGAGAGCGGGAACATCGACATGACGGCCGGACACGGATCGGCTTGCGGAAGTTGCACTGGGAGCACTGCCACCCTTGGCGGCGTGGATGATTTCGGAGTGTGAAGAAGAAAATAACTCGCCGGCAGGGATGCCAGCGCTCCCAGTGCCAACCTCCGATCACTTCGTCGCTGCCGTCTTGGAGACCAGCCAGTGACCGTTCTTGGCCACGAGCATCACCTTGAGCTTGTAAGGGTGATCGCTGAACTTCGCGGCCACCACGACTAACTGGCCGGCCTTTCCTCACCCGCGAATAGCCAAAACCTCGTCAAGCCGTGTTGAAAAAAATTCACGGGACACTCGCGAACGATCATGCAATCGTCGCCGCATTCACTACCTTAGCTCGCTCGAACTGGCATCAATATAGACATCTACCTGCTGGCCGACATAAATCGGCGGGCTCTTCGGGCGTTGCAGGCTGTAGATGACTTGAAGCACGCGAGTATCCACACGCTCGGTGCTGGCTCCAGTAAGTGAAACCTTTGGGATCACATAAGGCTCCACGCGGACGAAGGTCAGTGCGATTGGGTTCTTGGTATCGCCTTTGATATAGGCAGTTCCCTTTTGTCCGGGACGGATGCGGGTGGCGCTCTGCTCATCCACATCGACTCGCACTTGCAGTTCTTCCAGATTGCCCAAGATCATGGCGGGTGCTTTGGGCGATGTGGCGGCGTATTCTCCAGCGCGAATGTTCAACTGCAAAATAGTGCCCGCGCGAGGAGCTTTGACGATCATGCGATCAATGAGCATTTCCGTCTGCTGCACATCGGCAGTGGCGGCATTTAGTTCCGCATCTGAGGCGAGCATCTGAGCATTGCCAACCTTGAGATCATTCTGGCGCTGCTGCACTTCGTCCACGCTAACAGCGCGACCAGAAACGGCCTTCACGCGCTCGAGCATGTCCTGCAATTTCGCAACCGTGGCGCGGCTTACTTCAATCTTAGCTTTCGCCAGTTCCACTTGGGCACGCATCTTGATCAACTGCGCCTGCAACTCGCGATCATCCATCTTCATGAGTGGCTGACCTTTGTTAACTGCGTCGTTTACCTTAACCATGACCTCCATCACCAAACCGGAGACGGGTGTCCCGATGGAAACGTTTTCTGCGATCGCCTCCAGTATCCCGGTGCCGGCGACTGTGTTTTCGTATGGCTTACTAGGCGGAGTCACTGGCGGCGGAGGTATGGGACGCTCCTGCGCTTTGATGGTTTTGATGACTAAGCCCATCATGATCATGCCCACAATGGCGAGCGTGAAGGTCGAATAACGGAAGAGTCGGTTGAGGATATTCATGGGTTCTCGGTTCTTGGTATTTAATGATCAAATTCGGGGACGATGCCTGCGACGACATCATGGACTTCGACAATTCGTCCGTCGTTCATTCGGGCGATGCGGTCGGCGTATTTGAAAATACGATTGTCGTGCGTCACGATGACAACTGCGCGACCCGGTTTGCGGGCGACCTCATGGAATAGCTCCATGACCATCGCGCCATTATGCGCATCCAGTGAAGCAGTAGGCTCATCGCAAATGATCAGGCGCGGCTCGTGCACCAGTGCACGCGCGATGGCCACGCGTTGTTGCTGACCGCCGGAGAGTTGGCTGGGGTGGTGCTTCCAGCGATCACCGAGACCGACTTTTTCCAGTATGCCTCGCGCCCGGTCCACAGCTTTTTTGTAGGGCATTCCCTGAATGAGCAATGGCACACAGGCGTTCTCTGCGCAGTTGAGCGTGGGGATGAGATTGAAAGACTGGAAAATGAAGCCGATGTTTTGCGCGCGGAATTTTGTCACCTGCCCGTTCTTCATCTGATCAAGCTGTGAGCCGAGAACCTCAATCTGTCCGGCCTCCGCATGCATGGTCCCGGCGATGATGCTGATGAGCGTGGTTTTGCCGCAACCGCTCGGCCCTACCAGCATAAGAATTTGCCCGTCACTCGCATCTAAGTCGATGCCATGGAGCACCGTGAACCGGTCGGCGCCATTGCCGAAGCTTTTCACGATACCGCGCACATGCACAATGTTGCCGTTGGAAGTCTTATCCATACTAGCCACGGAAGACCATTGCGGGTTCGTAACGGCTCACGCGCCAGATGCCGAGCAGCGCGGCGATCATGCAGATGCCCAAGATTACGATCAACACGACCACCGGCATGTGCCAGGTCATAAAAAACGGCGGTTGCTGCTTAGCCAGCGCAACCCGGCCAAACATTGAGGTGCCCAACAAGCCGATACCAAAGCCGATGATGCCGACAGTGATCGATTGCACGATCAGCATGACGCAGAGAATGCCGTTGGAGGCGCCCATGGCCTTGAGTGCGCCGAGATGCTTCATGTTTTCCAGCACGAATGAATAAAATGTCTGGCAGGAAATGGCGACGCCGACAATGAAACCGACGAGCACGGTGATGCCGAATGAAATGGGAATGCCAGTGTTCTTCACATACCACCAGATCGTGGAGGTATTAAACTCGATTTGGTTTTGCTTGCTATCAAAGGTGAAGTCGCGATTCACAAACGCGCGCAATCCGGTCGATCTCTGAATGTCCGCAGCAGCATTCTCCATTGATATGCCGGGCTTGGGCGCAGCGATAACCGCAGAGAGCATCTTCCGCTGCGGGGGCGAATATTGCAATGCGCGCTCATAAGTCGTCCACACATAGGGACCGCCCGTGAAGGAACGCATGGCCTTGCAGACGCCGACGACACGGGCTTCGATGTCATTGATCTCAAAAATGTCTCCCACCTTGATGTGTTTCTTCGGATCGCCCGGATTTTCTGAGAGTCGCTCGGTCGCGAGTTCATCAATGATCACCGTATTGGGCAGTCGCAAATCCTCCAGTCTGCCAGCAACCATGTCCACCGGCGCACCGGCAAATGTCGCAGGATCGATGCCGATGAGCTGGATGATCTTGAACGCGCCGTTAGCCAATCTCACACGCTGGATGCCGGAGTAGAGCGGCATGGCCCACTGCACGCTATCCACGCTACGCACCAGCGCCACGTCGGTATCGCGCATGGGATTCAGCTCGTTGACCTGCTCCACTTTGCTCTCCACAACCCAGAGCGGAGCGGGAATATTTTTTAAGGTGGAAGTCGTCCAGCGCATCAGGCCGCAAAACACCGCCGTCTGTTGCGCCATGAGAAACGTGGCAAAGAAAAGACCGACCACGAGCATGACATACTTCGCAGTGTCACCGAAGAGCATTTTTAAAGCGAGTCGCAGCATAACATTTAACCGGCGAGGGTAAGCAGCGCGCGGCGTATGATCTTACGTTCCGGCTCGGTGAACTGGCCGAGCAATTCTGCTTCCATGCGCTCCGCTATTTTTCCGACCGCCGCCAGCGCCTTGCTCCCAGCAGATGTGATCTCCACCAGATAAGCCCGACGATCTTCAGGATGATTACAGCGTTTAGCAAACTTATGCTCCTCCAACGCATCCACGAGTTTCACCATGCTCGTGCGGTCAATGCGCAGCTTGTGTCCGAGTTGCTGTTGAGACATGGGACCAAAATCACGCAGCAGATGAAGTATGCCCGCATGGGGGACATCCACACCTTCGCGCCGGCATTCGTCTGAGAACAATGTGAACAGCCGCTGATGAGCCTTGGCGACGAGGAAGCCCGTGTATCGCGTGAGACAGTCCGGCAACGGCTCACGGATTTCCCCGTCCGGCAGTGGACTGAGGGGAAGACAGGAAACGCGTTTGGGCATGATCATCAGTATCGCTGATGATTTGCACTGCGGTCAAATGGAAATGCGGAGGCACATTCTCTCACAATCTTGCGAGCCCGAGGACATGGGCGCGAAACTGCATCGATGACCAGCAAACATACCGAATCAGCGATGCGCTCGCAACACTGTTGAGCATTGGTTGATGCGTATAGTCCCACTTCCCCTATGATCACTCTGGCGGCAGTTCTTTGAAGGGATTGAAGACCTTTAATCCGGGGCGACGGAAGTCCCTGTCATTTCCAGTAACGATTGTGAGGTCGTGTTTGCGCGCGGTTGCTGCGATGTAGCTGTCTTCGACAGGCATTGCCATACCCGTTGATTCAAAGAGATGCTCTTGATCGGCCCAGACGTGAGCCACACCCACATTGAAACCGTGAATGCGGCCTTCGAGGGCTGCGATCAATCGAGTCAGCCACGACTGGAGTTCCAAGCGGCGACGGCCCTGCTTGCTGCGCACCCAATAGGCAAGCTGGGCGATTACCACGGAACTGGTGTAGCAGTGATCTTTCTCGCGCTTCAACCACTGAACGACCCGTGCATCACCTTGAGTCTTGGCCGGCTGGGAGAGAACATCGGTGTCGAGCAGCCACTTCATAGCCTGCGTCTTTGGGCGAGCTGACGACGGCGCGGCGGGATGTCATCCATTGGAATGGGGCAAGTGGCCAGCACTTCTAACCAGTCCTCTTTTGCAGGCAAGCGACGGAAAACGAGCGCGTCTTCATCCGCATCATAGCTGGCATCGAATGCCTCACCCGGCCTGGCGGTGAGTAATGCTACAGGGAGTGTGAGCCGACGCTTGGAATCAAGGGTGATCGTCATGGTGGGATCGTCCCACACATGCGAACCTGAGTCAATCTGTTGTTTGTCGGCACTTGACTGCGCACTTGAATGACATGAGCGATTCTTTGCCAATCATATTAGCCTCCTGAGTAACACAGTCCGTCCCGGCTGTGTGTGTTGCGGGCGTCTCGCCCCGCAAAAATTCATTGAACCCCTCGTGAGCGAGACGCTCCCGACACACGCAGGCCAGAGGCCCACGTTACTCCTGGTCCTACACCAGCGTTCGCGGCGTTCTTTGCTAAAAAGGAAAATTGAACCACGAATTGACACGAATAAACACTAATGATGAGCGTGTTGTGGAAATGCTGGCACTCACCTTCCGGGTGAATCTAACGGTCTTCATAAGTCATTGATTATTTGATTCGCTTTGCTCACCCTTCGGGCAGCTTGAGGCTGTCTGTCTCACTGCGTTCGGCTGTGGTTCTCATTCCCGGATTTAGGATTAACGATCAATCAAATAAAGCGAGTGACTGCGACACATACACGCTATTTGATCAGCAGTTAACTAAGCCGCGCGTCCGAAGTCAGGCTCGATCATGCCGTATTCACCGTCTTTACGACGGAAGAGGATGGCGAGACGTCCGCCGTTCTTGGCGTTCTGGAAGAGGATGAAGGGGCGTTCACTGATTTCCAAGTCCATGATGGCTTCATCAGGGAAGAGGGGCTTGGTGCGGAAGTTTTCCTTGTGGATGATGACGGGTTCGATGTGCTCATCTTCGGTGGCATGGAGGGATTCCTCACTGAAGATGGTTTCTTCAAGGTGCTTGATGGAGCCTTCACGGGGACGGTGATGGGTCTTGAGGAGACGGGTTTTGTATTTCCTCATGCGGCGGGCGATCTTGGAGATGGACTCGTCGATGCTGGCGTAAATATCGCCGCTGGTGGACTTCACCTCGATAGTGATATGGTTAGCGCAATGAAGGATAATTTCCGCAGTCTGGCGATCCTTCTCGACATCGAGGATGACCTTGGCGTCGATGATGCGGGGATAGTCGAGGTGGAGGTTCTCGACTTTTTTCTGAGCGTAGTCGCGCATGGCTTCGGTAACGCTGACGTGACGGCCGGTGACGGTGATGGGCAGATTGACGTTGTGGATTTGCATGGCTGTATTTGTTGGTTGGATTATATCAGAAACTCCTGTGGGTTACATATTGAAATTTTCGCCGAGATATCGCTCGCGGGCGACGGGGTCGTTGATGATTTGCTCGCGCGTGCCGTGAAGCAGGACGCGGCCTTCGTGAATGAGGTAGGCGCGGTCCACGATGCTGAGGGTCTCGCGGACGTTGTGGTCGGTGATGAGAATGGCCAGCCCAACGCTGCGGAGCATGATGATGATCTTCTGAATGTCCTCGACCGCCAGGGGATCAACGCCGGAGAATGGCTCGTCTAACATGATGAGCTTCGGCTCCGTGACAAGGGAACGCGCGATGGTGAGGCGGCGTTTTTCACCGCCTGAGAGAGTAAGCGCAAGGTTATCGGCGACGTGATCAATACCGAATTTTTCAAGGAGTTGCTGGCACTGCTGATGCCGCTCTTTGTCGGTGTAGTCCTGCGTCTCCATGACTGCGAGGATGTTGTCGCGCACGGAGAGCTTGCGGAAGATTGATTCTTCCTGCGGCAGATAGCCCATACCGAGACGGGCACGCTTATACATAGGCTCGTTCGTGGTGTCCTTGCCATCGAAAAAGACTTGGCCGCCGTTGGGCTGAACGAGGCCGACGATCATGTAGAAGGAAGTGGTCTTCCCTGCGCCATTGGGGCCGAGAAGGCCGACGATCTCGCCTTTGCGAACTTCGATGTCCACGCCATTAACGACTGCGCGACCGTCATAAACTTTTTTTAGGCCGCGAGTTTGGAGAAGAATGTCGTTCTTCGATGCGTCCACTGCGGCGGCTGAATCCGCATTGCTGGCGGCGTTCTGCAAGTCCGATTCCGTGATGGAGCGGACATTCATCCGACCATCGTCGGCAAGTGATTTAGGAGGATTGCTTTTTTTCACGGTTTCACTCCTTTATCTTTTTTTTTGATGATGGGCTTGGTGCCAGAAGGCTTGTCCGCTGGCAGAGGCTTGGCCACTGGGGCCGACACTCCAGCCGCAGATGGAGCGGCAGTGGTATCAAGCGCTTTCTTTGTCGCTTCCTGAATGATTTCGGTGCGGGACGGTCCACGAACTTTAAGTTCGCCGTTCTGCTTAAGAATCATATAAGTCGAGCGGTCGGTGGCGATGATGAGATTTCGGCCACGTTGAACCTGAGGCATGTCGCGCAGGATGATGTCCCCGCTCTCGCCTATATAAGTAGCACTGCGGGAAATGCCGATCTGCATCTCTCCCGTTTCGGAGCGTTTCTGGATGACAACTTTACGCCCGGTGGCGATGGCTTGTTTCACACTGCTGTCTTGCTGGGGTTTGGGCGCTTCAGTTGTCGTCGCTGTCTTGACGGCCACAGGTTCCTTGGGCTTCTCGCTGTCTTTCAGCATGTAAACCTGAAGCTCATCGCATGTGAGATGGAATTGAGGATGAGTGAGCACCACATCTTCGGTAAATACCGCCATGGACTGGGCGGAATCAAAATAGAGCGCTCCTTGGCAGACGATGTCGATGTGTGAGTCCGCTGCGCCCTCGGTTTTCCCCGGCTTTGTGGTGGCAGGGGCTGGAGCTTCATCGCCCACGGCTTTGGCCCGCACTGGCTGGGCGGGATCGATACTGGCAGCGGGCGCCCGCAAGGCTGGAGCGGCGTTGCTTTGCGCAACGAGTTTTTTTCCTTCTGGCGCAACTCGGCTCAGTGCTGGGTCGAGCTTGCGATTTACATCTTCGACCATGGCTCTTTCTACATTACCGGAATGGTCGTCCGACTTGCTCTGCGATTTATCCACGGCTTGATCAAGGCGAGTTTTGCCAGCGGACTGATCCAGAGAAATTCTCTCGGCCTCAGACCGACCCGCAGCGCTGGCATTATTCAGCACGCGCCCGGCTTCCTCTGAAGCATCCACGGCCTTGGCCTTGGGGATAGATTCCACAATTGTGGTTTGGCCCCATGCGAAGTGGGACAGAGTCACGGTAAAAATAAAAAGTGAGATTCTTTTCATGTCATTTCTTTCCTTCAAATTCAACAGCACTCGGCGGTTTCTCGGTAGCGGGTGTGGCAACGGTATCAGGTTTCTTACTGAGCTTTTCTGCATCGTAAATAATCATATGGATGTGGCCAGTCATTTTGCCCTGACGCGAGCGCGTGTCAAAAACCAAGGTGTCGCCTTCTAGCTGAAAATCTTCGCGACTGATTCGGCTGCGCACATCACTGGTCATGATCTGAGTGCCCATGTCGTAAACGGCGACAGGAAGTTGCACGCGCAGATCGCCTTCGCGCGTCTCACCGTAGAGGCGGATATCTGTCTTCTCCATGTCCATGTGGCTGTCATCGACTCGCGTCATGGATCCGGCGCGAACCAGCGAATCGGGTTTGCCGTCTTTAAATGAAGGGATTTTTACGTCGATATTCTTTTGACCGAGAGGCAATACCTTGCCGAACGATCCCAATCCCTGTGTTTCCTTCACCTTTTCCGGCTGGGCAGCGGGTTTCCCATCTGGCGTCTTCGTGTTCCCAGAGGTCTTACTTTTATCGGAGCCAGTTTTTCCAGTGTCTGCCGCATGAGTGAACGCGACCAAGCCCAGCACGATTGCGAGCGTGCTACCATGAAGGGAACGGAAATACATCATGCGTTTAGGCTTTCGTGATTTCATGGATGGCCAGCAACTGCTTCAACAATGCAGGCAGCTCCGCGAGTGGTATTTGATTGGGGCCATCGGAGAACGCCTCCGCAGGATTGATGTGAGTTTCAATGAACACGCCATCGCAACCCGCTGCCACTGCCGCACGTGCGAGCACTGGCGCCAGCTTGCCGTCGCCACCCGTGGTGCCGCCCAGCCCGCCCGGTCTTTGCACCGAGTGCGTGGCATCCATGACCACGCGATAACCCAATTCCCTCATCCAGTATAGTGACCTCATATCCGCCACGAGGTTCTGATACCCAAAGGTCGTGCCGCGTTCAGTAAAAACAAAATTTGTGCAACCGACAGACAAAAGCTTTTGGGCGATATTCTTCACATCCCATGGCGCGAGGAACTGCCCTTTCTTCACGTTCACCGCGCGCCCGGTCACGCCCGCTGCGGAAATGAGATCGGTCTGACGACAGAGGAAAGCGGGTATCTGGAGCAGATCAATCCAACGCGCGGCCAGCGTAGCCTCTTCGGGACTATGGACATCTGTCGTCACTGGCACACCGAGTTCGCGCCCGATATCCGCGAGCAATTCACAACCCGCCTCACAGCCTTGCCCACGGAAGGAACTGATACTGGTGCGGTTGGCCTTGTCATAGGACGCCTTGAAAATCCATTTCAATTTCAGCTCGTCGGCGATGACCTTGATCCGCTTCGCCATGTCCCGAATGAACGCCTCGCTCTCGATCACACAGGGGCCGAGAATGAAAACCGGCTGCACACCATCAAAACGGACGCCGTGTCCGATCTCGATTACGGGCAATGAAGATAAAAATGCGTCGGCCAAAATTGCGAATGGATGAAGTCTATAAAATGCTGTGAACCTGATTTCAGTTTAGTGATGCTCTAAGAAAAGGCAAACACCGACTTACCGAGGATGCATCAATCACAACGTCCCGTTTTGACAAAGGCCAGAACCTTCTCGCTGTCACCACGCGCTGACCACACCACGCGCAGAAAATCCGCCGGATGAAGATGATGCCTGCCCAGGAACGCCCGGTCGCCGCCGCAGCCGAACATCGTGTCCGGGTCCATCTCGCCGCGCAATTTCGCGCTGGCCTTCGCGATGATGCGAGGAAGCCACACGACGCCCTCCATTTCCGCCGTCTTCGCAGGCAACGCCGAAGGGCTGACCGTGTTCGTGCTGGCCACACCCTTCTGCTCCACCAGAAAATAATCTCTCCGCGCAGCAGCCACCAGCAGCGCCGTCTCTACGCTCGGCTCCTCCCCTGCTCCGTTCACATGATCCTCCACAAAATCAAAAAGCTCGCGCGGCTTGCAACCAATTGATCGAAGGAATTCCAAATCATCGGCATTGAACCATGTGGCGTGATCTGACGAACCTCCTTGATATTTTTTAACGCAGCGGTCAAAGAGTGCGTGGAACTGTGTGGCCCAAGTGTAGGAATCGGTCATGATGTGATTTGTTGGATTGGTTGAGGCAAGTAACAATTAATTGATACGCGTTCAAACGCTTTCTGGCTTCGCGTCTATCGTTTCCAGACGTGCCGCCAACACTTCCGAGATCGGAAGGTCTTTGCGAATCCGATTCTCAAAGACGCTGACGCTTTCGTATCCGGCATCGCGCAGAGTCTCCAGAGCAGCGATGAAATTCTCGCCGACTCTGCGGGCAACATGGGAGTCGGAGCCGATGACGACGGGAATGTTTCGCTGGAGCATCAGGCGGAGCATTTGCGGGCCGGGGTTCATTTCGGGATACATCTTGTGTGTGCCGGAGGTGTTCAGTTCCATGGCCACGCCGGTCACTGCGATGCGGTCGAGTGCGGCGACGATGTCGGCTTCCGCTTCCTCGAAACTCCAGCTGCTGGGACGATAGTTTTTTATGAGGTCGGGATGCGCCAGACTGTCGAAGAGTCCGGTTTCTGCTGATGCGGCGAGATTCTGCCAGTAGGCTTTTCTAAATGCTGATTCGTCTTTGGAATTGAACATTTTCATATACTCCGGCCCCTGCCAGTGGACGGAGCCGAGACAATAATGAAACTGTGCGCGTTGATGGAGTTTTGCGATCCAGTCTTCATAGCCGGGGAAGTAGTCGCTCTCGATACCGAGCCGCACTTCGAGTTCGCCGGCGAATGTTTTGCGACAGTGTTCCACCATCGCGACATAATCATCGAACTCCGCATCGCTCATGCGCACGTGGGGCCAGAAGCCATCAGGCATGGGCGAGTGGCAGGTGAAGATGATGCCTTGCAATCCCTGCTCCAGTGCGCGGGCGGCGTATGTTTCAGGCTCGCCGAGGGCGTGCTTGCACAACGGTGTGTGCATGTGGGAATCAAAGAATGCGGGATCGGACATGGCTCATGCTACCTAGCACGCGAGCATCTTACTGACAACACGATGCCAGCACTAGATGGCGAGCATTTTTATTTCTCTAAATTGAGCCAGCCCTTACCCATCACTCCGCTGATCTGCACTTCATTGTTCACCGCATTAGTATCTGGGAAATAGAGTCGCAGGGTGACGGGCACATCTTTCCAGTTGTTGAGCTTCATCTGCTTGATGAGTGGCGCGAAACGAACGTTCTTGGCATCGAACCGCGCATTGATGGCGCCCGATTCATGGGGATGCCTGAGTTGCAGCATCGTTATCTGACCGTCAGCAGGATCATCGGGTGTGCCCTCGGGCTTACTGGCGATGACGCGAAACATTTTAGGCTGATCAGGCCGGTCATGGATGAACTGTTTCCAGTCCATTTCGGAATATTGCACGGAACTTTCCCAGTCCAGAACAAATCCTGCCGGCGTCTCCTCCACGACAACATGGAGTGGAAGGGAGTTATCAAACATAGCCTCGACAAAGGCGAAACGATAACCGGGTTCATCAATGGGCATGATCCAACTGATGCCCCTCAAGTAGCGCTGCTTAATTGGATTGCGCTCATAGTATTCTTCCATGAGCGGCCGGACGCGCCGGGCATCGCGAACTATGGGCAGAATTTCCGCGACGCGGGTGGACTCAAAAAATTCCTTGATCAGCTTCTCAATGTCCTTTTGCTTTTGCGGTATGTTTTCAATCCCCAATACTTGAGTTACTGGCTGACGCGGTTTTTCGGTCACCTTATCCGGCTTGACGTCTGCCTTATCCGGCTTGGACGCACCCTCAGGGGTTTTTTTTCGGGAAAGGTCCACGATGTTTTCCACTGGCTGCACTTTTCTTGGCGCATCAGTTTTACCGTTCTTTCCAGGCGTGCCATCAAGTGCGCCGCCCGAGATTGTGCGCGAATGGAAGTCCGCCTCTTCACGTTTGCTCATTTCTCTGGCATTAGCACTGTCGTCGATGCGTCTTCTGAACAGCCGTGTCAGTAAAAAAACCATCACTATGGCTGCAAAAATCGCAAAGGATACCGCCAGCCTGTGGAGAAGTCTCTCCCAGCGCTTCACTTTGATCGCCAATGCTTGATCGGGTGTGATGGGCATGTAATGGAATGGAGCCGAAGGCGGGAATCGAACCCGCGACCCGCGCATTACGAATGCGCTGCTCTACCGCTGAGCTACTTCGGCGTATAAATGTGAACATTAATTAAAAGTGACGCAGCCGTCTTTGTCACCAAAAACTTTTCGCGAGTCGGTAATGACGGAAATGATCAATCTCCGAGAGGCTCTCTCATTTCGGGATGAGCGGGATGAATCCCTTCAGGATATCCACGCCCTGCCCCACGGCATCGCCTGCCTCTTTGATAACATCCTTGTTAGAATCGATCACACCCTGACCACCATTCAGCACGGCGTTGCCCGTTTTGCCCAGCACTTCTGTGCCTTTGCCGACCGCCTCCATCGGCGCATCAATGAGCAATGCTTTACCCATGGCCGCGAGCAACTTGTTGCTCAGGTCTTCCCTCGGAGAATCCATCGTGCCGCTGAGATGGACTGTCGTCCAAACGAAGCCGGGAGATCCCCCTGGATGCAGTTCGGTGAATACATGATTCTGTGCTCCGGGCATCCAGCGCAAGGTCTCGGGCGAGACGCCGACTAGCAGATTTCCCGTGAGCGATTTGCCCTCGATGGTGACATCGCCCTCGAGACGAATGAGGCCGTTCGACTGCATGACGAGATGGGTGATTTTCGTGCTGCTCCCGTGCTGCTCAACCTCGTAGGTGGCTTCATCCAGAACCACACGTCGAAACCTCTCCGTTTGTGTGAAATCCGCCACGCGATCCAGAATTGGAAGGCCCTGAATAATGCCATTCTTCACTCGCGGCTTGCCTTTAAAAAGGACACTCCCATCAGGCAGCGACGCTACCTCATAGCTGCTTTCCATCAGACCGCTCAAGCGCGACTTCCATTCATCGGATAACACATGACGCAGATCGAGATTGCTGATTCGTCCAGAGAAGTTCCAAGTTTTCCCCTTCTCAAAAGGCAATTCGCCACGACCAGTCACATCACTATCTCCCACCCAACGGGCGACGGCGTCATTGAGCGAAAGTGATTTTGCATCCAGTCGCGCAGTGGCGCTGGACATGCGCAACGCCTCAGTCATGCGTGGCAGCAAGAGCTTGCCGCCCTCGCCGCGCAGCAACCACGCACCTTCATTCACTGCTGGTTTCGCAGTGATCTTCATGGCCGTGATAGCAGCGCCCGCATCAGGTGTCGGCGGCTTCAGATCAAAATTTTGCACCTCGACTTCGTTAATCTCTGCCCGCTTAGGCAGCCATCGGCTCCACCAAGTTGGCGCGCGTTGTGGTGGCGCAGGCTCGTCATCAACCACAGCAGCATTTGGCTTCGGGATTTCAGTGTTGCTGCGCATATCCACGCGCAGCCACTCCATGCTGATGGCTGGCACTTTCCACACGCCATGCCATGCTGCGTTCCAATCCAGCGAGGCTTGCACGCCATCGGCTTCGATCTGCTTCCATCCTTGTCCGGCCAATGGCTCCAGCGTGATCTTGCCAGTAAAAACATTCGCGCCCGACCACACCAGCGGCTCAATGTCAGCGTGAGTATGAAGATTGCCGCCGATCTGATTGGCCAACATCGTGCGGCAAGCATCACTCTTAAGGTAATTCCTCACCCAAGATGAAACCATCCAGCTAGCGATCAAAAGCAAGACGACAATGCTGACTGCCAGCCAAGCTAGCAGCCTGACCCATCGGCTTTTTCTTTTCGCACGTGACTTCATGAAATAACAGGTGAGCTTGGTTGAAGCAGAGAAAGCTCGCACAACTTTCGCTCGCCAGTGCAGTTAATTTCGCTTTAGTCCAAATTCAAGACCTTCCACTCACCGATGCTCGAAATCCGCAACATCACACTAAGTCTGGAACGGGACGGGGAGCCATTCATGCTCCTGAATGATGTCTCATTCAATGTCCCTCCAGGTCATCTCATGGCCATCGTCGGACCTTCGGGTTGCGGGAAGACGACGCTAATGAAAACCATTGCCGGCCTCAAACAGGAGGACAGTGGCGAGGTTCGATGGGATGGGCGCAATCTGGCGCATGAAGGCGACCTTCATCCCTCGGAACTTGGCTTCGTGCCGCAGTTCAGTATCGCGCACGATCTCCTCACCGTGGAAGAATGCATCGCCAGTGCCATCGCACTGCGCACCCGCCAGCCGGATGCAGAAACTGCGGAGAATCTGGTTGCAGAAACTCTCTCGCAAACTGGTCTCACGGCACTGGCAGACCGGCAGGTGAAAGTGCTCTCCGGCGGGCAAAAACGTCGGCTCGGGCTGGCCTTGGAGCTGGTTACCAATCCCGCCCTGCTGCTCTGCGACGAAGTCACCAGCGGCCTTGATCCCAAGTCCGAGCGCGAGATCACGCAACTGCTCCACGACCTCGCGCGGCAGAATGATCAGCGCATTGTCATCAACGTCACTCACAGCCTCGCCAACCTCTCACTCTATGACACCATCCTCGTCATGCACGAAGGCTGTGTCGTCTATCACGGACCGCCTCGCGGCCTGAAACATTACTTCAGCATCGAACATGCTGAGGACGTATATCCCAAGCTCGCGCGACGTGGTGTCGAACGCTGGGCCTCTTCATGGAGCCGTCATCAGGATTCTTATTACGAGGCCTACGGTCTCTCGCGCAAAATCAAAGAAGACACCTCGAACACGATCATCATTTCCGATCGTGCCCCCGACAAGATTCAGATCGAATCGCTAATGTCATCAGACGACGAAGACATTTCCGACTCCAAACCCTCTCCGAAAAAGGACGAGACAGATGATGTCCAATCAGAAGTAGATAAGAAAAAAGAGGAAGAAGAAGTGGAGCGCCACGAGATCAAGCCGGAGTTTCGGCTGCCGGGACTCATCGCGCAGACTCGCGAACTTCTCAGACGCCGCTGGCTTATCTTCAGACGTGATCGCGCACAAGTATGGCTGCATGCTGCCATGCTGCTGGGGTTCCCATTGTTGGTAGTCATCTTCGGTTTTCAAGGCATTAAGCCGCTCTCGAAACTCGATGATCGCCCTGACAAGGATGTTATGGCGGAGGTCAAGGCCGTAAAAGCCCATGAAGCGGAACTGCTCAAAAGCGGCGGACTCGTCTCAGGCCTCATCATGTTTCAGGTCGTGCTGGTCACGCTCATGGCCTCGAATAACGCCGCGCGAGAGATCGCAGGCGAGCGCGACATTCTCGAACGCGAACGCCTCGGAGGACTACGCCCTCTGGCTTATCTCCTGAGTAAAATTCTTTTCCTAGGTGCCTTCGTTCTTGCGCAAGCTCTCTGGATGGGACTGTTCGTGGACATGGTCTGTCACGGCATCCCGGGAGATTTATTCGTCAAACTCGGCCTACTCATCATGGCCTCCGCTTCGATGACAGCGATCTGCCTCGGCATTTCCGCTCTGATGCGCTCTCCAGAAAAGGCGACCATTCTCAGTATCTATCTCGTAGGCTTTCAGCTTCCACTCAGCGGTGCTGTGCTCGCTCTGCCAAAGGTAATATCGCCCATCATCCAGCCATTGATCGCCGCTTTCTGGGGCTGGTCAGGAAGCCTGCATACCTTGAGGGAAAGCGCACCCGATTTCCATTCCGCCGTTTTAAAAGTCACCTCATCGGAAATTGTCCCACCGTCTCTGGCGTTTTTTGTTTTGGGCATTCATGTCGTCGTCGGATTGACGCTGGCCTACGCCGGGACAAAACGTTCGCAATGGGACTAAACTCAGGTATCCCTAAACTTTCTTCAATCTTCCCCTCATCACTTCCCTATGGCACGCCGCGCCAAGTCTTCCGTCAATCCCGTTCACTTCCTGACCATCGCTGGTGCCATTGCCCTCATCGCCGTCGGCGGCTACTTCATCTTGGGCCGCAAATCCGATGGTGGTTTTTCAGGTGTCACCGAGTTGAGCGTGCATGAATACCTGAATAACTCGAACGCCCTAAGTAACAACACCTACCGCATTGAGGGTATCGTCGAAGAGCGGCTCGATAACTGGCGCTCCAACGAAGGCCGCATCTTCAGTATCGTCGTGGAATCCAATGGTGAAACCTCCCCGCTCGCCGTCTTCGTGCCCTCGAAATTCAATGGCACCAACATCCAACGCGGCCAGCGTTTCAAATTTGTCTTCGTCGTCCAAGCCGAGACCGGCATGTTGGAAGTAAAAGAGCTTATCAAATCTTAAGGGCTGCCACATAAGCGGGCCTTGTGTTTAAACTGAATACGATTAAATTGCCCACACTATGAAGACGCTCCACCGCCTGTTGCTTCCTGCCGTCTGCTTGTTGCCGTCGGTATTCTTCGCTCAAGTTCTTCCTCAAGGTGGGGGCGGTGGACAAGCACCCGCATCCAACTCGGATAACAGCCCGGCCCCGCAAAAGAAAAAAAAGGACAACCTTCTCGGAGATGTCCTGCCCTTCATGGATCCCGGCTCTGAGACAGTGCAGTGGGACGGGAAAATGTTCAGCATCACCAACAACCGAGTGTTCCGCGCTTTGCTGGAAACATATCTGGCCGCACCGGAAGCCAATGGCGCCGAGGATCAGGCATATCGCGATATCCTAGAAAATGTCACCAAGTATCTATCGCCCAACCGCCCTGGCGGCGCTGATCTTCCCAATGCCGTCGCGCTTCTTCCAGCAGCCGCTCAATACAAAGCGGACGCCAAACTTTGCGACTCCCTTGCCAATGCCATCTGGGGCGTGTGGCTCGCACAGAAAAATGTCGTGCAACTGCGCAAGACCAATGAGGTGATGAAACAGAGCATCACCACCATGCATTTCCACGCGGAGCACCACGGCGCACCTCTTTCCACCCGCGGACCGCAGCCAGCAGGAGGCGGCAAGGGCGGCGGCGGCAATCAGAACCAGAGTGCGCAGGCCAGTGCCGGCCAGCTCGGACTAGTGGCCGAATACATCAAGAACATCGCCGAATACGAGGTCAAGATGAAGGCCAATGAACTCGCGATGGGACTCTCGCAGACGAGCGCCAAGCTAGAATTTCAAGCGCTCATGCTTCAGTTCGCCGTTCAGCGTCGCTTCGAGCACGTTGTCATGGCCTGCCGCTTCTATCGCAGCATCTTTAACAATGATCCTCAAGGTGTGCTTCAGTTGAACAAAGGATCCGACGCGGAAAAAATGTTCGCCACCAGCCTCGGAACCTCACCCACCGTCGGCACCCTTGACTCATTCGCCAATGAAATGATCGGCAAAGTGGATACCGCCGTGCTGGCTTTCGACAGCTTGCTCGCACGCGGCGACATTGCCAGCGCCAGCCAGCGCATCAGTGAGGCCTTCATGGTCGGCGAATACCTTCCGCGTGTGCAGCGCGTTCCTTCGACAAAGAAGCTTCTCGTTCTCGATTTCACTCGCGACTCCAATCAGCTCATCTCCGCGATGGAAGTAAAAGATTACACACTCGCCGAATCTCTGGTGAACAAGATGCGCGCGCAGGCCAAAGACTTCGATTACAGCAAACCACAGGCCGTCATCGAAACCGCTCGCACGGTCAGCGACATGCACCTCAACAAAGCCAAGGTCTGCGCCATGAAAGGTGACCAGAATGGCAGTGCCGATGCCCTAGGGGAAGCCGCAATGATGTGGCCCACTAATCCCAAACTCAAGGAGTTCACCAACATGATCGGCATCAATGCTGACGTTAAAACTCAGGCCGCGCTTGATCTCGACCGCCTCCTCAGCCAGCGCAACTACCGCCAGATTTACAACGATCAAGGCCGCTATCTCGCCGCAGTGATGGACGATGCCGCGCGGCAGGAATCCTTGAAAAAAGTTCTCACGGACATGAACAAGGTGAACCTTGTGATAGCCGCCGCTACAGCCAACGCCCAGCACGGCAATCTTCCCGGCGCATGGGAAACGATTGAAAAAGCTTATCAGGAATTCCCTGAAGACCCCGAAGTCACGCGCCTGCGTTCAGACTTTAGCGTGAAGGCCACAGAATTCGTCGGGGCATTGCAAAAGGCCAAGGCCCACGAAGACCGCAAGCAGACTGGTTCCGCGCTGGCTTGGTATTTGAAAGCTCGCAGCCAATATCCACGCAGCGAGTTCGCCAGCGAAGGCGTCGAGCGCATTGTCGGCAACCTTCATGGTGGCACGAAAGATCAATAGAATGTCATTAAACTACCATCTCATCCTCGCTGGGGTTACTCTGGCTTTAACTTCATGCGGAACCATAAAACCCAATGACAAGCTGCAAAAAATTATCGATGGTGGTTCAAGTGCCCAAAAATCCAGTCCGGCCAATGATAAATTGCGCGAAGATCACATTCGGGAAAGCGAGCGCCTCATGCCCCGCAAAGAAGAACGAAAGGGGTTAGGGCTGAAGATGGAGTTCTAAATCAGCCGACCCCGGCAACGCTGGCCACTGCCATTAGCGCCGTGTGGCTCAAGCTCACACGCATCTCGCGAATGCCAAGTTCAGTGGCCTTCAGCATAGCCCCAGCGTGCAGCGTGATTGAAGGCAACCCCTTCGCATCTCGCCGGACCTCGATGTCCCGCCACGTCACGCCCTCTGCCAGCCCGGTGCCGAACGCCTTGGCAACCGCCTCTTTCGCAGCAAAACGCGCCGCATAATGGATCGCAGGCGCGGCGCATGAATCGCAATAGGAAATCTCATCCGGCGTGAAAACCCGCTCTTTGAATCGATCCCCGGATTTTTCCAGCAACGCCAGAATGCGGGGCACTTCCACCAGATCAATGCCGAGAGAGATCAAGTTCATCCGCGATACTCCTTCATCACTACCAGCATCTCCCGCACCGCCTCGCGCAGCCCAATCGTGACCGCGCGAGATACAAGATGATGACCAATGTTCAACTCCGCCAGATGCGGCAGCGCAAAAAGTTCGCGCACATTGTCCGTCGTCAATCCATGTCCGGCATTGACCTGCAAGCCGAGACTGTGCGCGAGTTCCGCCGCCGCCATCAATCGCGTAACTTCCGCAGTGCGCTCCGCTCCGCTGCAATTGGCAAAAGTCCCTGTGTGCAACTCCACCATGTCCGCGCCGCAGTCCGCAGAAGCCCGCATGTGATCGGCCACGGGATCAACAAAGTAACTCACGCGCGTGCCATTGGCCTTCAATCTCGCAGTCGTCACTTTCAATGACGCCGCATGAGTGATGACATCCAGCCCGCCTTCGGTGGTGATCTCCTGACGGTTCTCCGGCACCAGACAGACAAAGTCCGGGCGCAGAGCCAGCGCGATATCCACGATCTCCGGCGTATTGCCCATCTCTAGATTTAACTTCACGCGCAGCTCACGTTTCAGCAGCCACACATCCGCATCCTGAATGTGTCGCCGATCCCCACGCAAATGCACTGTGATGGAGTCCGCGCCCGCTGCCTCGCATTCACGCGCAGCATCCAAAACCGAAGGCTCCGCATTCAACGATCCCGGCATCCTAGCATACCGCGCCTGCCGCAGCGTGGCGACGTGATCAATGTTAACGCCGAGGAGGAGCATGGTGTGATTAATAATGATACCGTAGTGAAATAAGTTCCACATCTGCCTGCCTCACCAAATAAACTAGGCGATGTTCATCATCTATCCGTCGCGACCACGCGCCTGATAACAGGTGCTTCAACGGCTCCGGCTTCCCTATGCCTTCGAAGGGATGCCGCTGCACGTCTTTCAATAACTGATTCACGCGACGCGTCATCTGTTTGATGGTCTCAAGCCAGTGCAAGTAGTCAGCCCAGTCCCGCTCCGTGAATGTGAGCTTCATTTAAGAGCGCGTTCCATCTCTTCCAGTTCCTCCATGGTCTTAACCACGACTTTCCCTGCCCGGTGCTGTTCAAGCGATTCTTCCAGATGTTTGCGATTGGCCGGGCTGCTCATCAAATAGGCCGTTTCATCCCAGCCCGTCCAGTTGTCCATCGTCATCATGACCACAGGCTCGTCTGTCCCTGAGGAAACGACCACAGGTTCGCGCTGTGCCCTTACTTTGCTAAGCAGCGCGGTCAGCTCGCTGTTCGCTGGATTCAAAGTTAACGCTGTCATGCGCCAAGATTACCCGCCAAGGAGAAGAAATGCAAGCCCGCCTAATGCTTGAAATGCCTGCGCTCCGTGAACACCATCGCCATTTTGCGCTCGTTGGCGGCGGCGATAACGTCCTTATCCTTGACCGAGCCACCCGGCTGGATCGCACTGGTCGCGCCGGCCTCAGCACATGCCATAAGTCCGTCTGGAAATGGAAACATGGCATCGCTTCCGACCGCGCTGCCCTGCAAGGAAAGCCCGGCTTGTTGCGCTTTCCAAATCGCAATGCGACACGAATCCACGCGACTCATCTGACCGGCCCCAATGCCGAGCGTGCGATCATTTTGTGCAAAGACGATGGCATTTGATTTGACGTGCTTCACCACTCTCCAGGCGAATCTCATGGCATCGATTTCCTCCTTGGTAGGAGGACGTTCGGTGACGACTTTGTCCTCGATGCCTTCGAGTCCAAGCGCCTTGATGTCGCTGTCCATGACCATGAGTCCACCCGGAGCGCTGCGGATAACGGGCTGCTGAAGTGCCTCCAGCACGCCGGGCATCATCTGCATCAGGCGGAGATTTTTCTTCTTCTGCAAAAGCGCGCGGGCATCAGCCTCATAATCCGGAGCAATGATGACGTCCGTGAAAATTTCCCCGATGATTTTCGCCAGGCCCAATGTCATCGGACGATTAGTGATGATGACACCGCCAAAGGGTGCCTGCTTGTCAGTCTCGAATGCCTTCTCCCAAGCCTCACGCAAGTCCTCGTCCGCACAACCCACGCCGCAGGGGTTGGTGTGCTTCAAGATGGCCACAGTCGGACGACGAAACTCCAGCACCAGCGCGGCGGCACTTTCGATGTCGAGCACATTGGTATAGCTCAGTTCCTTGCCATGAAGCTTAGTGAAGTAGTCGCCGAAGTTGCCGTAAAGCGCGGCCTGCTGATGCGGGTTATCGCCATAGCGCAGTTCACTGTAGAGCGGCAGACTCAGGTTGAAGCTCTTCGCGCATTCTTGCTCTTTATTTAAATAGCGTGCGATAGCCCCGTCATAAGCGGCAGTGCGCTGAAAGACTTTCGTTGCTAGCCGCTCGCGCGTAGAGAACGTGCTGTCGCCATCATTATCTTTCATCTCTGCAAGCACGATCTCATAGTCGGCAGGATCCGTGATAACAGTGACGCTCTGATAGTTTTTCGCTGCCGAGCGCAGCATAGACGGCCCACCGATGTCGATATTCTCGATGGCTTCATCCAAGGTGACGCCGGGCTTGGCAATCGTCTCCTCAAACTGATAGAGATTCACCGCCACTAGATCAATCGGCGGGATGTCGTGCTTCTTGGCCTGCTTTTGATGATCCTCCAAGTCACGACGCTGGAGCAGGCCGCCGTGAATGCGTGGATGCAAAGTTTTCACGCGACCGTCGAAGCATTCTGGGAACCCTGTGTAATCGGAGACTTCTGTCACGGTCAGGCCTTCAGACTTGAGATATTTCGCAGTGCCTCCGCTGGAGATGATCTCCACGCCCATGCTGGCGAGGCCTTTGGCAAAGTTGGTAAGGCCCGATTTATCGGACACGGAGAGTAGCGCTCGTTTGATGCTCATTCAGATTGGGGTCAATTCTTTGGCGAGCGGCGGAATTTAGAGGGGAATGCCGCTGTGGAAAGGAATTTGTTCCGCCCAGACCTCAAGCGCCCAGATTGCGCAAAAAATCATACGGATAAATGCCCGTGCTGTGGCCGTCGCTGAAATCAAATTGCACTGCATAGCCGCCGATCATGCTCCAGCCCTTAACGGTCACACCGCTGAAGTCCGTCTGATCCGTGCCGCCGAATTTTCGCCCCATTAAGTCGCGCTCGCCCGTATTCTCCGCGCTAGGCGATTCGGCGCGAAGCTTCTCCATGCTGATATAAGACTCCGTCCCGTCGTCCCAACTGATGGCCAATTCGTGGCCGATGGCGGCGATGTGAGTGGGGCGATTCATTCAGCTCAACCCTTCGGCATCAGGCTCACGGCCATCACGCCTTCTTTGGGCCACCAACCTGCGACCGAGACATTCATCGTCTCCTGTCCTTTACCCGCGAGCTGGGTCTTCACCGTTTCCAGAAGTTCCTTTTCACGCTCCGGCGTGAGCGGTGCGCCGAAAAATTGCTCCAGACTCTTGCCAACTTTTTCATTGCCCTTCATACCGATGATCGAGAGTTTGCCATCTGGCGTGACCGGCGGAGTGGCCGCGCGGGAAAGCTTTACATCCATCGGCCCCAGCATGACGATCAACTGCTTCAAGTCCGTCGCATTGCCTTGCTTCGCCGCATCCGCGATCTGACGACGCGCTTGTTGTTCAATCAAACTGCGCTCCATCTCCAGCAAAGCCTGTTCGCGCGCATCGATTTGCGGACCCTGTGTGGCCTTCGCGACCGTGGGCGGCTTGATCGCGACAGAAGGCTTCGGCGATCCGGCATCACCTCCCGGCAATGGCCCCTCCATGGGCAACGGCAAATCCTGCGCCGCCACTACGGCAGCGAGGCAAAATACTAACAATGCTGGCTTTCTGCCGATCACGGGTGCGATTTATGCCATGTTTCCCGTGCGCTGGCAAGCCAATTGCGTCAAGTTGAGCCTTGCCGCCATGCCCCAGGAACTCAATACCATCTCGCGCCGCAAGGAGTTCATCAGTATCTCCGACGATCTGCGCTCCTACTTGAAACACTATGGGCGACTCTCCCGGTTGCCCGCGCTCTATCACGATCTCCAGGATTTTTCCGATGGCCATTCCCTGCACGACAAGGATGGCAAGGCCACGCTCTGGAAAACCGTCGTCTATGAAATCACTCACCAGCGCGATCTCTGGCACCGGCTCACCAGCATTTACTCGCTGCTGAAAACCGGCGACCTCCAAGCCGTGCCCCACTTGAATGTGGAACGCGTGGACTACTGCGAGTTCGGCAACAGCAAGCCCTTCCGCATCCGCATCGTTAACCAATACAACGACAACTACGATCACTTCTACCTCAAGGTCGCGGACTCTTCCCGCATCTATGGCCTGGAGCTGGAGCACCTGCTCTCGCCCAACCGTATCAACTACCTTGTCCATGAAGACACGCTCATCGAGGAACACATTGCGGGCGTGCCCGGCGATACCTTTATCCTCGACTACTTCCGACGCCCGGAGATCAATCGCGTGCGCATCGCGAAGGAGTTCGTCAAATTCAGCGAGCGCTGTTTCATCCGCCTGCTCGGCGACATGCGCAGCTACAACTACGTCGTGGATATGACGCCCGATTTCGAGGAGGTGCAATATCGCGTCCGCGCCATCGACTTCGACCAGCAGAGTTACGAAGGCCGTTGCAATCTTTACCTCCCGCAGTTCTACAAAGAAAACCTCCCCGTCGTGCAGCTTTGTCTCGAGTGCCTAAATCAGGCCACACAGGAGCAATACCAACACGAAGAGCGCAGCCTCATCTCCCGTCGCTATATTGCTGAACGCCCCCGACTCCGCGCGCTCTTCCGCTGCATGAAACACAATCCCGCCGAGCCCGCCGAGAAAGTAAACTCACTCAAACACGAACTGTCCGAGTATCATCACAACCCCATCTTTAACGACTGTCAGAGCATGGGCGACATCGTGGAGAAGCACATCGAGTTCACCTTGGGGCGGCATCTCGGGTGAGCAGGCACACCGTCGCCACGCCCAGCGTGCGATTACGATAATAGCCCAGCGCTTTAGCGCTGGGTAAGGGATCACCATTTTGCCGTAGTCCCGCCAGGGACGGCAGAACCGGTCTGTCGTCCCTGAGTTTCTGGTGCTGAGTGGCACAGGCTTGCAGCCTGTGTGTCGAATAGGCATGGCGCAGCCTGCCTGTTCTCATTCATCCGGGGCGCAGTGAAGTCAGGAGAAGTTCAGCACCGGCCAGAGGCACGGTGCGACACACAGGCCGGAGGCGCTGTGCCACGCCGGGCGAGACAGCCGACCATAGAGTGAGCGCAGCGAATCAACCAAGAGAGATCAGCTCCACTGTTGCCAACGACCAGACCAACTTTCAAACACCAAATCTTATGTAACCCTCAAAGGCCCTGAAAAACATATCAAACGGACTTCCACACTTGACACTATTCATAGGGGTTAGTCGACGGTTGCATGTTCAAGGAAATCACAAATCAGAGGAACATGATCACTCCGCTTCGACCAGTCCGCATGCAAGCCGACGGACACATCAATGCCGCACGGATGAAGCCTTTCGGCGGAGAAAACGTAGTCGGTGTGATAACCTTTACCGATGTTGTGGTGGAGAAAAAAGGTATGGTCTGGCTCCTTGCCATGCTCACACTCGCGGTGATGGTGATAAAGGCTATGAAGCCCGCGCTGGCTAAGCAACGAGACGAAATCGGAGAACTTGTATCGTCGCGAGGGTTTGTCCCAAATGAAATTGGAGTTAAAATCGCCTGCCCAGATTACCTCGGGAGCGTCTATCATCGATTTATAGAACTCGAAAGCCTCTAACAGTGGGCGTGCGTATCGGTTTAGGTATCCGCCGACCGGCAAAGTCCAAACTGCAAAAAGGACAAACGCCACCGGGCCTGAGACGGACAGCGGAACAATCCATTGGAAACGGGGATCGTAGCTGGGATGAACCTCCAGGGCGTAGTCGCCATACGAAATCACTGCCAACCCTTTCCTTGGATTGCTGCCGAACCACTCAAATGACCGCACGGTTGCGGAGTCAAATGGCTGCGTCACCCCGGAAATTTTTTCGCATTCTGGAACGATGAGAATATCGGGACGCAGCGCAGCAACAAAATCATGCTTCCGGTGAAAAGCTCCTTTGCAGTTCCAAGTGATGAGGCGCATCGGGCTAGTCGTCTAACATTGTATTATTCTCCATTTTTGCAGCATAATCCTCGATTTTCAATGTTATCGCCCAGTATTGCAGGAATATCACTTTATATCTGGCAGTGGTGCTACCTGGCTTTCTTCCTCGCCCGCCAGTCCCACAGCGGAACAGGTTCCTTGTCCGCCAACAGGCCGCACCCCGCCGCTTTCGCGTTGACCGCATTACGGCACACGGCTAACGAACGCGCGCATGAGACTCGACCGCTTTCTCGCCAGTCACGCCAGCATGGGGCGCAAGGCCGCTCATGACATCCTCACCGGAAGCCGAGTGAAAGTGAACGGCGCGACGATCACCGATTCGCATTATCCCGTGGATCGCTTCATGCGCATCGAGATTGATGACACCGTGGTGCAGCAGCCGCAGCGCGCACTTTATCTCATGCTCCACAAACCCGTCGGCGTCCTCAGTGCCACCGTGGACCACCAGCATCCAACTGTGATCGATCTCATCGACGATCCCGATAAACACACCCTGCACATCGCCGGGCGGCTGGATCGCGGCACCTCCGGCCTTGTCCTCCTAACTAATGATGGCCGCTGGTCGAAAGCTCTCATGCTGCCGACTAACAAAGTGTCCAAAGTCTATCTCATCGAGACCCGCGATCCCATCCCTCACGCAGCCGTGGAAGCCTTCGCACGCGGCTTTCATTTCCACACCGAAGACATCACCACTCTACCCGCTGAACTCGAAATCCTCGCTGAACGCCAAGCCCGCCTCACGCTCCACGAAGGCCGATACCATCAGATCAAACGCATGTT
>JBBRNC010000021.1:0-61193 GCA_038230495.1 Verrucomicrobiales bacterium | reverse complement strand
GGAGTCGCCCTCAGCGTTCCCCATGGAGCGCACGAGCCCCCGCGTGCCGCCCTTTGCGCCCTCGCGAAGGGCAAGGGGCAGACCCCAGAGATCGCAACGCCAACCGGACGTGCCCTGAGTCGGCCGCGAGGGCGCGGACTCCTGCACGCGAGGGCGCGTGCGCTCCATGGAAATATCTGAATAGCCCCAGTAGCAGCCGACGACAGGTGGCTCAAATTTCTGCGCGTGTGATATCGAACTCACTCACAACTTCAAAGTCAGAGCCTCCCCCTCGGCCTTGATCTCGGGGCCGAAAGGCTCACGTCGGCTGCTACGTAGCCCTTTGCACTTTCGTCCGCGAAAGCTGGTTGCCTCTTGCCGGTTGCATTCCACATTCCCGGCCATGCCTTCCGCTCTGAAACGCTTTTTGCTAATCCTGCTCGTCTTCTCCCCTGCTCTCTTCACGGCGAAGCTGGTGCGGGACAAGTCCGTGGATGTGGGCTGTTGGGATCAGTGGGAAAATGCGCCGCTGCTCCAGAAGTGGCACGATGGGACGCTGACCTGGCATGATCTCTATGCGCCGCAGATTCAACATCGCATCGTGGTGCCGCGACTAATGGTGATCGCGCTGACACATCTGAGCGGGGGCGATTTCCGCTGGGAGAATTATGCGACGTTCGCGATGGTGCTACTGAGCGCGGCGTTGCTGTATCGTCTGCTGAGAAAGACGCTGGGCGAGAGCCTATGGGTGGCGGGGCTGGCGTTCATCGCAAACCTTTTAATCTTCTCGCCGATGCTGTATCAAATCTTCTTCTGGGGCTCATCACTCTGGATGGCGATTCCGATGCCTTGTCTGCTGGCGATTCTCAACCTCCTCTCCATCAAGCCCGCGTCCGCGCTCCAGCCTCGCCCGTGGCTGGCGTTCGCGGCGGCGATCTTGCTCGCGGAGATCGCGACGCTGTCCTTCGCGCACGGCATTCTCTTCTGGCCGATTCTGATTTCTTACATCTTGCTCCAGCCTTCGCTGGCATCGATGCGCACGAGATTGATTCTCGCGGGCATCTGCCTCGTGATCGGAACGGTGACCATCGTCAGCTACTTTACTGAATTCAATAACGTGGCGCATCACGCCTATAGTCTCAAGGTGGGCGACCCCGCGATGGAGAGCACGATGGATTTCAGAAGTGCTGCCGACAGAGCAAAATTCCTCGGCTTTTTCCTCGGCTTCCTCGGCAATCCGTTCGCACGCACGCCATTCCAAGATCATCCACTTCTCAGCGCGGAATCGCTCGGTGTCTGGGTGCTAGGCGCATTCGTTCTGATCGCCGGGCTGTTCGTCTGCACCAAGTCTGGTCGCCGCATGTGGCGGGAGGCATTGCCGTGGCTCGCGCTCGCGGCCTATGTCATCGGCGTCGCGTTGGCCATCAGCAAAGGCCGCTCCAGTATTGGTGAGCATCGCGCAGTGACCACGCGCTATCTGGTCATTAGTTTCTACTTACCGATCAGCACGCTGGTTCTGTGGTTTCTCTATTTCAAAAACAAGATCATCGCCCCGCGCACAGAAGATGTGGCTGACAAGCCCACGCTGAGTCCCGCGCCTAGCATCATCGCTGCGTGCTTGCTCACGGGTTTCGCCGTGATGCAAATTCCTCAATGGAGTTACGGCTTACATCTAACGAACGTCTGGCATCACGCGCGGAGACAGGCTCAGGCTCTGGTGCTTTTTCTCCCGCACCTCAAGCCGGACAGCCTCAAGGTGCTCGATAAAAATTCAAGCGACTGGCATTGCCTTGATGCGATCAATACGCTCAATCAACTTCACCTGCTCAAGTTCAAACCACTGGAGACGCCGGAATTGAAATGGTTTGTGCAAGAGAAGAAGACACTGCCGAATGAGAAGGCCGACCTAAGCACAGCGCAGTTCAATGAGAAGGGTGGGCTGGAACTCACGGGCACCGCCCGCTTTGGCCCCGGCCAGCCTGTGGACGCGGTGCTTATTGTGCGCGACGGCAAGGTCATCGCGCTCGGCCAGCCCGCGCCGAAACCACAGTTGCGCATCTACGGACTCGATTATGAATTTGCCAATGTCGATGAACTGCCGGTGTCGTCGCTCTATCCGTGGAAAGGTGTCATCGCCCCGGACATCGTGCCCGCAGAACCCACCACGCTGGAACTCTGGGCGCTGGATGTGGCAAGCAACAAAGTCACGCGCCTCAGCACCCGGCTCAAGGTTGACAAGGCAGCGAAGACGACTGAGCAGATTGAATAAGTTCGCGCCGCCATGAAATACCGCATCTCTCTCATGTTCGTGCTAGCTCTCTGCGGCGGCACCGCTCTCTTCATGGCAGCGACTGAATCGTCCAAGCATCACAAGCTTGAGGCTGCGGGATTGACGCGCAGTTATGAACTTCATGTGCCGCCGAATCTTCCCGCTCACAAAGCCGCTCCGCTGGTGATCGTCTTCCACGGCAGCGGCGACACAGGCGCTGGCATGGAAAGTTTCAGCAAGTTCGATGATGTGGCTGATCGCGAGGGATTCATCGTAGCCTATCCCGATGCCATCGCCGCAAACTGGAATGACGGTCGTGAGGCGACGGGCATCACATCGCAGTTTAACAGAGTGGATGATGTGGCCTTCACGATCGCACTCATCAAAGAAGTCTCCGCCTTGCACTCAGTTGATGCGAAGCGCGTTTACGCTACGGGCTTTTCTAACGGTGGCATCTTCGTGCACTATCTCGCGGCGAAACTTCCCACCCAACTTTCCGCGATCGCGTCGGTCAGCGGCGGTATTGCCGAGCCGCTCGCTAACGCATTTAAACCTGCCGCTCCCCTGTCCGTCTTCATCATCCACGGCACGAAAGATACCTTGGTTCCATTCGACGGCGGAGATGTCGATCACAGTGGATATGGACAGATCATCAGCACCACGAAAGCCATTGAAGCATGGACCAAATGCAATGGCTCCGATGCGAAGCCGGAATCTGGTTCGTTGCCCGACATCAGCACCCAAGACAACTGCCGCGTTTCATGGTCGCGATGGACTTCGGCTGCGAATCATACAGAGATTCTGCTCTATACCATTGATGGCGGCGGCCACACCTGGCCCGGTGGTTCGCAATTTCTTCCGGTGAATGTGATCGGTAACGTTGATCGCGACTTCAATGCTACCGAGGCCATCTGGGAGTTTTTCAAGAAGCATCCGCAGGGATGATCGCCGCTACTTCACAGAGACCGACTTTGCATCACTGGCTCGCATTTTCTGAAACGGCACGCTCTCGGTTACTGCGTGAATGATGTCTTGGAATCTGTAATCAGATTTCTCGGCTCGACGAATGATTTCGTCCTTGAAGGGTCTGTCAGTGTAGTCCAGTCCGCGACCGAGCGCATAGACGAGGAGGTTCTCGCTAAGCGAGCGGGTGAAGTCGTCTTTCTTCAACTGCACCAGCAGTTTGCGTAACTCCTGCGCGCCATTGAATTTTTGCCCAGTAAGGAACTGGCCAGTGGTGTCGATGGGTTCGCTATTATCCTTCTCGCGCCAGCGTCCGATGGCGTCGAAGTGCTCGAAGGCAAAGCCCATTGGATCAAGGAATGCGTGGCAACTGGCGCAACTCGGATCGGCGCGATGAGCCTCGAATCGCTGACGCAAGGTGCCGACGATCTTCGCGCCGCGATCTTCCTTGAATGCAGGGACGTTCTGCGGCGGCGGCGGCGGCGAAGTGGCGAGAATGTTTTCCAGAAGGAACTTCCCGCGCTTCACCGGTGAGGTGCGTGTGGGATGTGAAGTGAGTGTCAGAATGCTGCCCTGCGTGAGAATGCCGCCGCGCGGAGTGCCGACGAGCGAGACTTTTTTGAAGTCCTTGCCAGTGACACCGGGAATTTCGTAGAACTTGGCAAGACGTTCGTTGAGGAAGCTGTAATCGCTGTCGAGAAACTCCAGCGCGCTGCGATTAGTGCGAAGGATGTGATCAAAGTAGAGTTGCGACTCCTTCTTCATGTCCAGCGCCAGCTTGCCGCTGAACTCAGGGAATATTTTCTGATCGGGAGCGACAAGTCCGACATCGCGAAGTTGCAACCACTGCCCGGCAAAGTCCTCAGTTAGCGCCCAGCCTTTGGCATCGCCAATCATGCGCTGCACTTGCTTGGGAAGATTCTTGCGGAGTTCGCCCCGTGCGGCCAGCGACAGAAGTTCATCGTCAGGACAGCTCGACCAGAGAAAATATGACAGGCGCGAGGCGAGACTGAATTCATCAATCAGCACTGCTCCGTTCTCCGCCTGACCTACGGGACGCGTCGCTCCGCGAAAGAGAAACTTCGGTGAGCAGAGCATGGTCTCGCATACCAGCCGCACGGCCCCGGCGACGTTATCGCTGGATTGATAAGCCAGTATCGCGAGCTGGGAGTAGCGCTTCAGTTCCGCGTCATCGAGCGGACGGCGGAACATTTTTAATCCTACACGCGCGACCCATCGGCTGGTGAATTGCGCGCTACGCATATCCGGCCCGGCCACAGCGGGCGCTAGCACACGCACCTCATGCACGATGAGATTGCGATCATGACCTTTTTCATAGTAGTCATTTAGAAAGCTAATCTTCAAAACATGCTTTCCGGGCGCGAGTATCAAAGTTCGGGAATAATCCAGCGGTTTACCATGGGTGGCTTTCACTTCCATCACGCCCCAGTCATTGGCATCGACTTGGACCCGCATCTTGACCGGTTCGTTGCCCGCCTGATCACCGGAAGCAAGGACATGCAATTCGTATTCGCCTTCGAGCGGAACCTCAATCTGGCGATGAATGAAGCCGCTACTGGCGACAGTAGCTGATTCATTGAAATAGACGGCAGTGTCCGCTCCTGCGTGAAAATCTTCTCCCAACATGAGCATAACAGGACGCGCGTAGTTTTTGAATTCAAAGGCCCAGTCAATAAACTTTGAGGTGCCGCCGCGTTGGAAAATGAGCGGGCCAGTGACGCGGGCCGACTGGAGATGCATACGGCGTTCACGATGTTTCGGATCGGCGTTGCCTGGATCAGCGCCTTCGTTCAGAAAACGAACAGAAAGCCGGTTGGTGCCAGCATGAAGCATGACATCGCCCGAGACGCGCTGCCAGCGTTCCTCATCCTTGGAGTGGATGTCGGTTTTGATCTCTCCGCTAGCTACCTCTTTCCCGTCCAGTAGCACGGCGTATCGCGCTTTCTCATTGCCGCACTGTTGGGCAGAAAGCTCGACAGCAAGATTATAAGGCGCAGCCTGATCAATATTAATCTCGCTCATTATCTCGCCATTCCCTTTCAGAACGGCGACATGTTCATCGATGGTGCCTTTTCCAGAGGCGAGGCGGAAATCCACTCGTTCAACATTGCGAATGACGCGGTCCGGTGACTTCGTCCAGATGGAGCCTTCGGAAATCTGCCTCGCCGCAGCAATATATTTTTCCATGAGCAGTGGCGAAAGGGAGAGGACATCCCCGATGTTGTCGAACCCATAGCCCGTGTCATCGGTAGGGAAATTTTCGGCAGGCTTGAGTTCCGTGAAGAAAATGTCGCGCACAGTCTTGTTGTATTCTGAGCGATTCAATCGGCGTAGCGTGATATGCCCTGGGTCGGGTCGCGAGGGATCCACCCACATGACGGCATCATCAATCCACTTCACAATGGCATCACGCTGCACCATGGATGGCCTGGGCTTGCCCTCCGGGGGCATGAGGTGCAGGCCGACGTGATCGCGAACGCCTTCCCAAAACTTGCGATTCCCCAGCTGCGCATCGTAGGATTTGAATCCATCAAGCTTAACTCCCCCCTTGTCAGCGCCATCGCCGTGGCAGTCGTAGCAATATTCACTGAGAATAGGGAGCACGCTTTTCTTGAATTCCTGTTCTCCACGTAGTCCCTCCGCGCCTGACCTTGCAGGCGCGAAAATAGCAGCTCCCACCATCAGGAAGGCAGCCAAACAGGGCTTTGAAAAACAAATCACGCTATTTTTGAATACGCCGCAACTTTTCGCGTCTCTCTATAATCGAATGCACACCACAAGATTCCAGACAATGTGCCATTGAACTCGATAATCATCTCCAACTAAAAAATCCATGAAAACCCATCAAAGACTTCTCCTTCCACTTTTTGCCGCAGGCACGTTGACCCTGTCCTCCTGCGTCGTGCCTTATGAACCCTACTACGCCAGCGGCGTGGGCGTCGGTGTCGGTGTCGGCTACTATGAAACGCTGCCAAACAATTGGAATCGCCCATACTACTACTACGGGAACCGCTACTACTACGGCGGACAATGCGAAACTGGCCGCTACAATTACAATGGACGGTATTACGACAATCGCTACTCCCACAACGGTCGCTACTACTACGGCGGACGGTATTGTGAGCCAAGCCACCGATATTACTCCGGCAGCAGTCATTCCCGATATGACCGCTACCGGCATTAATGCAAGGTTCCAAAAGAATTTTCCTGAAATATTTTAATTGGTTTAATTCACACGCTATAAACGATCTGTATCTATTAAATATGAAATATTAGTGCTGTAAATTTTCAATATTTTGATGCTATTAATATTTATGTTTATTCCGTCACTTGCTGAATCGATGGCAACAGCCTGCCTTCGCTGAAATTGCAGAGCGACAACAGAACAATGCGCTTATCTCCGGCATTTATAGCTTCGAGCGGAACCCCTTTCCGCTGATAGACGAGGATGATTTTTCCGTTGGGCAGGGATGCCCGGCTGACGCGCTCACTGAGCACTTCCCGGATGATGACTTTGGCCTCGATACGGATGTCACTCATCGACAGCAGGGACGGGGTTGTTAGCGTTATCAGTATCGGGTTCGGGCAAACTTGGTCTCGCCTGCCAGTCGAGCTTCGACTGTGATATGAGATCGGATGATTTCAGCAAATCAATTGCACGCTGGGTCACTTGATCGCGCAATTGCCCCTCATCACCGGGCAACGGCTGGCCTTTGCTGCGACGGACATAATCGTCTAGCTCAGAGTTGTGGCCGCGCAACAATGCCGCTTCATTGAAGCGCGGACGCACACGATCGGTCACGAATGCTATCGAGCTGATGTCGCGGTTGTTAGCGAAGACTCTCCGCTTCTCGTCCATCAGGGCGCGAACCACGATAGCGGGCGTCAGTCCTTTCTGGAAAACTGTGGAGCCGTCTGGCAGAATCATCTCCGCGCTCGCGTAGCGGAGCACGCAACTATCATCCAGTTTCGCTTCCGCATACCGCACAGCGGCACCGCGTGTGGGCTCGCCCACAAGCAATGCCCGCCCTCGCTGTGAGAGACACGCCGCGAGAGCCTCGGCGGCGTTGTTCGTGTCCCCATCAATCAGAACTACCACTTTCCCGATCCAAATTGGTTCGCGCTTGGAGGTAAACAACTCAGCATCGTCACGACCGATTTGTTTCATCTTGAACATGAGTTCGCCAGCAGGGACGAAGCACTCCAGCATTCGCGCCGCTTCGTCGATAGCGCCGTTAGTTTTCGTTGCACGGAGATCGAGAATGAGATGCTGCGCTTTCTTGTCCACGATGTTCGCCAGCGCCTTTTCAAACAAGTCCGCCTCACCAGCGTAGAACGTCTCAGGACGCAGATAAGCGATGTCTGGTGCAAGAAATTCCGCATGAACCTGCGGCTTCTCGGGCTGCTCCTCTTTGTTTGCGGCCACCAGTTCAGCACCAAACTTCAGTCGCTCCAGTAAGCCCTGCAATGCCGCGCGATTAAATGCCTCGTTAGAGAGATCATCGCGCCGGATGTAGTCGCGTCGCAGGATTTGGAAAGCGGATTGCAACGCATCCTGCGGAAGCTGATCGAGCAACGCCTTGCTCTCCGCCTGAAGAAGCGAAGCTAGCAAGGCGCAAGCAATGAACAGAAATCCCAGTCTCATGAAGTGGTGAAGATTGTTAAGCGAGAAACGGCTGATTCCAAGTCCACGTTTCGTCACGACGGCTCATCGTGTTTGGTGTGATTCAAAGCATCCACATCGCCCCAGCGGAAATGCTGGGAGATGGCTGCGCTGACGAATAGCTTCGCTTGCCGCACGGCTTCAATTAGCGAGAGTCCTCGCGCCACGCCAGCCGTGATCGCCGCAGAATAAGTGCAGCCAGTGCCGTGCGTTCGCACGCCGTGAATGCGCTTTCCCTCGATCCAGTAAATCTCATTTTCAGTGACCAGAACATCGGGGGCGTCGTCGCCGATGAGATGACCACCCTTCAGCAACACCGCGCATCCATGCCTTTGCATTAATTCACTCGCGCCAGCTTCCATTTCTGACCGCGTCGTAATATTTTTTCCCAGCAAAGCTGCGGCTTCCGCCAGATTCGGCGTGATGAGTTTCGCCAATGGAAACAGACCACTGATCAAAAGTTCAAGTGCATCTTCATCCATCAAGCGAGCGCCGCTAGTGGCGACCATAACGGGATCAACCACCAATGGCACATCGCGTTTCGCCAGCGATTCCCACGCGCAAATCACGGCGTCGATTTGTTGCCTGCCACCGAGCATACCAGTCTTGGCGGCGGCTATCGGGAAGGCTCCGTCCAGCGTGCGAATTTGCGCTTCTACCATCTTAGCGTCGAGCAACTCAATGCGCTCCACTTTGCCCGGCACTTCTGCGACCACTGCCGTGAGCGCGGTAAGTCCATAGCAACCAAGGGCACTGAACGTCTTCAAATCCGCCTGCGCCCCCGCGCCCGATGAGCAGTCGGAACCGGCGATACTGAGCACCACGGGCAGAGATGCGGGGGATTGGGAAGCAGATGGCATCAGGCATGAAGCATCACGCTTCTGATTTTGCATTCAGTTTTTTGGTTTGCATCGCAGCGCTTTCGAGTGATTGCTTCTCCGTGAATATGATCGAATCAAAAAAACCGATGAGATTCCAGGAACTGCCGGGGCTGTCCGTCTCCGTGGATTCGGTTTCGCATCAGCCGCACTTGAACAGCGATGTGGAGCGCCCGCACCCTTTTGTTTATCATCTTTCCATTCACAACGCATCGGAATCGCCTGTGACCATTCTCGGTCGCAAATGGATCGTGACCGACGATCAAGGCGGCACGCTGGTGGTGGAGGGCGACGGGGTTGTGGGCCAGACACCGCGACTGGAGCCGGGGCATTCATTCAGCTACAACAGCTATCATGTGATCAAGCATCCCAGCACGGCCTCGGGCACATTTTTCGGCCAGACAGATGACGGCACCGCCGTTCTGGTGCGGGTGCCGGATTTCACGATGGCCGTGCTGCACCCGGGATGAGGCTCAGCGCCGACTCGGACACCAGCGCGTGCATCGCCGCGTCGTGCGGTTCAGCGGGAACAGTCGGGAGAATCTGTTTATCAAAAGCCACGCCCACGCGCAAAGCTCCGCACGTCGGGTGACCAAATACGCGGTCGTAATGCCCCTTCCCCCGCCCCAGTCGCAGGCCATCGTTTCTACCAAAAGCCAGTCCAGGGGTCAGCACCACGCCGAGATCAGACACGTTCAGCTTTGCGGCGGCATCGCGCTTGGGTTCTAGCACGCCGAATTTCCCGGACAGCAGATCATCTTCGCTGCGCACCAGATACGGACTCATCAATCCATTGTCTTCGATGGCGAAAAACGCCGCTCGCACGCCGCGATCTTTCAACCACGGCAGCAGCGGCAACAGATCGGGTTCCGTTTTGAACCCACTGAACAAGGCCACCGCGCCTCCTGACTTCAGCCATGCATCATCCTGCATCAAGCGCTGAACGATGCCCGCCGACCAGGTCGCACATTGTTCCGGCATGAGCGCCCGCAATTGGACACGCATCGACTTTCGCAGTGCGTCCTTGGCTTGAAAAAGGTTGTCGCTTGTATCCAAAATGAAACTGGGGCCGGGTTGAAATGCCTCTTGCAGCATGGCCGAAAAATCATACATTCCCATTCGAATCGGCATTCTTACCGCCTTTTTTTATCCATGCTTCACGACCAGCACTTCCAGCCGATCAGCAAGTCTGCGCGCGCCAAGCATCGCAAGAAGCTCAAGAGCAAGCTGAAGCAGCCCGACGCCGATAGCAACCACGTCGGCCTGCGCCCCACCGAGGGCTGGCGTGAGAGAAACATCCGCTTCATCAACGACGTTCTCATTCCCCACCTGCTCACACCGCGCCTTCCCTCCGGCGAGTCCTTCGCGCTGCCCACTCTGGAGACCAACCAGATCGGCGTAACTTGGCTGGGACATGCTGGATTTCTTGTCCAGATGAGCGGTCAAAATATTCTCGTCGATCCCAATTGGGCGCTCTGGCACGGCCCGATCAAACGCGTGCGCCACCCCAGCCTGAACGCGGCGGACCTACCTTATATTGACTTGGTGCTCATCACCCATGCTCACTTCGACCACCTTCATCTGCCCAGCCTCCGCTCCATCGCCGCTGGCCAGCCCATCATCGTGCCCAAGGGAGTCGGCAGCATCGTAAAAAAATGCGCGTTCAGCGAGGTCATCGAACTCGATCTCTGGCACAAGGCGCAGTTCCGCGATTTAGAAATCACGCTCACGCCTGCCAAACATTGGGGCGCACGCATGATTCACGACACCTACCGTCAGTTTGGCGGCTATCTTATTAGCGGCGGTGAGCGCACCGTGTTTCATTGCGGCGATAGCTCCCTGTTCGAAGGCTTCCGCGAGATCGGCCAACGCGCCCAGATTGATGTCGCGCTCATGCCCATCGGCGCCTACCAGCCGCCCAGCGGACGCCCCGTTCATATGAACCCCGAGGAAGCGCTGGATGCATTTGAGATGCTAGCCGCGCGGCACATGATCCCGATGCATTACGGCACCTTCCCACTGAGCGGAGAGCCGATTCACGAACCTGCCGAACGCCTCATGCGCGCCACCTCAGCGCGTCAACTTGAAGACCGCGTGCTACTCCTTCCCGAAGGTCAGCCCGCGATCTTTTAATGCCAAAACGTTACGCGCGTGAAGCCCCTGCTCACGCTCATCGCCGCGATGGACGAGAACCGTCTGCTGGCCAATGAACACGGCATCCCCTGGCATCTGCCGCGCGACGTCGTCCACTTCCGCGAATACACGACGGACAAGTGGCTGCTGCTCGGAAGACGCACCTATCAAGAAATGCGTGGCTGGTTTCGCGAAGGCCACATGCCCCTCGTGCTCACTCACCAACGCGAATTCATCCCCAACATTGGGCGCAGTGTCGCCACCATTGAAGAAGCCCTCACACTTGCCGAACAAGCAGGCCAAACCGAACTCGTCTGCTGTGGCGGCGCGCAAGTCTATGCAACCGCCCTGCCGCTAGCAGATCGCATGGTGCTAACTCGTGTGCAATCTACCTTCCTACCCGAAAAAATTCCCGTGTATTTTCCCCACTGGTCACCGCACGAATGGAAAATCATTTCAGATTTAGCCCACTCTGCCGATTCAGAAAATACCTGCGCCATGCGGGCGGTAGTTCTGCAACGAATCTAAAGCCACGGACAAAATAGTATTGCCTTCGCGTTCTCAAATTGATATTCTCCCTAGATGAGACGGAGCGAGGATATATCAAATGTCCATCTTGGTTTTCAATTGGCACCGATGATCGACGTCGTGTTTGTCATGATGCTCTTTTTCATGGTCATGGCTGGCGCAGTCAGGAGTGAGCGAGAAATCAGAATGGCCATGCCGGGCATAAAAACGGACAATAGCCTAGGAACAAATGTGCCGCCCTATGACATTACCATCGCCCTCACGGAGGACGGAACGGTCACGATGAATGAAGAGGAGTTTGATGCTCCGGCAGATAAAAGACTACCCCGTCTCACCACCGATCTCATTAAGTTGAAAAATGATGCCGACGCTCATGGCAGTAAGATTTTTGTCATCATTCAGACTGAAAATCAGGTTCGCTATGATCGCATCATGGATGTGCTCAATGCGCTGGCTAAGGCCCAGATCACTAATTTCACTTTCACCATCGGAGAGGAAGAAACATGAACTAGTTCAATAGCAGCATCGTAGCTAGGGCGAGACGCACTTGCTACCCACTGCAAAGTCCATTGATTTTTAATCCCACTAATTATGAACTCAGAAAATCAGCCCACCCCTCACCCATCAGTGAATGTGCAATCGCTCACGCCGGGCGGCTTGCCCGCCCAGTCGCCGCCTTCTGCACGCGCTGCAAACCATCTGGTGAATCCCGATCCTTCATCGATGATTGAGCTAAGCTCTTCTCAGCATGAAGCAGAAAGCCCGCCCACACCGAGAGGAAGCATCCTGACCGATTACTGGCGTAAGATCGGCGGCGGATCGCTGGCCCTCAGCCTACTCATCCATGGAGGCTTGATTGCGATCTTTATCATGGTCGTTTACTCAACATCGGTTCGACCACCAGACAGCGAACTCATCATCACAGGCCACAACAAAGGCAAATCTGCTGCGACAGAACACTCCGTTCAAGCCAGCGATAAGAAGCTCTCAAACATGGCTAAAGCTGCTTCAATGGCAAAAATCATCTCAACTGGAAAAAGTTTCATCAACTTACCTCCAGAGCATTTGGAAACATTAGATTTCCCCATCATCCCCACTATCAATGGCGGATTACTCGGCTCCAACGGCCCTATTATTCCTGGTGGAAAAATTGGAACTGGACCTCCATCACCGGGTGACCCACGCAATGCAAATCCATTGCCAACCTTCTTCACAAGTCGATGCGAGAAATTTAAGCGCCTCGAAAAACTGAAGGCAAATGGCGGCACACTCGAATGCGAGAAAGCCGTCAGCGTCGCGCTGGAGTATCTCAAGTCTAAGCAAAACCCAGATGGCTCATGGGGCACTACCAACAAGGGGGCGATGACGGGCTTTGCCCTCCTTTGTTATCTTGGTCGCTGTGAAACTCCCGAATCCATCTACTACGGCGACAACGTCACGAAGGGAATTTTGTATCTCATTGAGCTTTCCAAGAAAAATCCCGAAGGCCTCATAGCCGAGAAAATTGCTGGTAATTCCGTGCCTTACGAACACGGCATCGCCACTTATGCGTTGGGAGAAATGTATTCGCTCGCTCGACTCGGCAGCAAACCCATGCCGGGCATGAGAGAAGCATTTGAAAACGGAGTCAAAGCCATCATTAAATACCAACACCCCGATGGTAGTTGGGTTTATGGAAATGGAAGTTATGCTGAGTCGGGTCGTGAAGATTTGTCTGTGACCGGCTGGCAGTATCAGGCTCTGAAATCCGCCAAGCTTTCCGGCCTCAAAATAGACAAGCTGCATTCAGCCATCGACTCCACCATCAAATACCTCCAGAGCAAACAGACGGCTGACGGTGGATTCGGCACCACCAATCGCGAAGGCAGTTACAATCAATGGAACCTTACCGGCGTGGGCGTGCTCGGCTTGCAAACTCTTGGCAAAGGTCACAGCTCAGAGATAAAAAAAGGAATCAAATTTTCCCATGCGATATTTACGCAATCCACTCCCGAATGGAGCAGTGCGAATCTGTATGCCTGGTATTATTACGCTCAGGCATTCTTTCAAAATGGCGGGCCGGAATGGAAGCAATGGAATGAATCCGCCATGCCCGCCATTCTGGCCAACCAAAACAAAGACGGAAGCTGGACGCCCAATCTGAAACCCGCCCAAGGCGGCATCGCCGGAGGTGACGGCATTTACTCCACCGCACTCTGCACGCTGATGCTGGAAGTCTATTACCGCTATCTCCAAGTCGGCCCGAACAACATGCCGCAAGTCTTTCACCAGATAGACTGACTGGAAATATATTTTTCAGCAAAAACGGCACCGAAGGGGTTCGTTTGACTAAATTGCCACAGATGGTATTTTACCATCATGATTAAGACGCAAATTCAACTGCCAGACCACCTTTACCGCCAAGCTAAGGCCATTGCCGCCCAGCGGGAGTGGTCTTTGGCTGAGGTGTTCAGGCGTGGAATTGAGCACATGTTGCTGCTTTATCCCGTGCGCGAGAAATCGGCCAAGTGGCAATTGCCCATCCTGAAGGCACAGGCGTTTTCGTCAGACTTTGATCATCTGGATTTTAAGGCGTTGGCAGAGGCGGAGGAACTGGGGGCGTCAAGATGATCCTTGGAATCGATACCAATCTCCTGCTATATTCCCTTAATCCTAGCTCGGTCTGGCATCCCGCAGCGGTGTCCTTTCTGGATCAGCAGTTTGGTTCTGTAGATGTCCGGGTGGCAATTTCGGATTATGTCCTTACCGAACTCTACGTCCTTCTGCGCAATCCCGCCGTGATGGCCAGCCCGCTGTCCGCCAAAGCGGCGAGGGATTTGGTGACTTCCTACTTGGATATTCCCAATGTGATGAGGCTAGAAAACGCTCCCATCATGGATGATGTCTGGGCTATTGCTGGAAATAGTGATTTCCACAGACGGCAAGTCTTCGATGCGCGGCTGGGATTAACGCTGCGCCATGGTGGGGTCACCCACTTTGCCACTGCCAATGTCAAAGACTTCAAGGATCTGGGATTTGAGAAAGTCTGGAACCCTCTGACTGAATGATGCCTGATCTCCATCGGTTGCGATTGATTTGGGCACTTCCACCGGTGCTGCTCCTGGCTGCGACGGTCAATGCATCAGCATCCGTATAGAGTGATGATTTAGTTAGCACCTTGAATTTTCCGCCAATTGCAGAACCGGCTCTTGTGTTTGACCGCATTGCGTTCAAATAGGATGATGAACCTCGCCCTCGTCACCGGATCAGCCGGACTCATCGGATCAGAAACTTGCAAAAAGCTTTCGCGCGAAGGCTATGATATTCTCGGTGTGGACAATGACATGCGCCGATACTTCTTCGGTGCCGACGCCTCCACCAGCAAGACCCGCACCCAGCTTGAAACGGGCCTGAAAAGCTATCGACATCACGGTATCGACATCCGCGATGCCGATGCTGTAATGAAACTCTTCAGCGAATACGGCAGCGACATCAAGGTGGTGGTGCACACTGCGGCTCAACCTTCGCACGACTGGGCCGCGCGTGAACCGCTGACTGATTTTGGCGTCAATGCTCTTGGCACCATGCATCTACTGGAGGCCACGAGGCTTCACGCTCCTGATGCAGTTTTCATCTTCACCAGCACGAATAAGGTTTATGGCGACACGCCCAATTCCCTGCCCCTCCTAGAAACCGAGACCCGCTGGGAAATCGCAGACACACATCCCTATTTCGCACGCGGCATTGATGAGGTCATGAGCATTGATCACTGTAAGCACTCCATCTTTGGAGCCAGCAAAGTCGCGGCTGATGTGATGGTGCAGGAATATGGCCGCTACTTCGGCATGAAGACCGCGTGCTTCCGCGGCGGTTGTCTCACTGGCCCTGCCCATGCAGGCGCGGAACTCCACGGCTTTCTGGCTTACCTGATGAAATGCACCGCCACCGGACGCCCTTACACGGTCTTCGGATACAAAGGCAAGCAAGTGCGCGACAACATTCACAGTAACGATCTCGTGGAAGCGTTTTGGCACTTTATCCAAAAACCCCGCAGCGGAGAAGTTTACAATATCGGTGGTTCCCGTCACTCGAACTGCTCCATGATCGAGGCCATCCGGCTATGCGAAGAAATCAGCGGCAAGAAACTCGAGTGGTCTTACAAGGAAGACAACCGCATCGGCGATCACATATGGTGGATAAGCGACGTGAGTAAGTTTCAATCGCACTATCCAGACTGGAAATATCGTTACGATCTTACAGCCACGCTGCGAGAGATTCACGAGGCAGTCGTAGCCAGTCCGCCCAAGTAATTCACTCACGTTCGTGCGTTCTCAGACGAAGCTTCTGAAAAAGAAGGAGCGCAAGTATGCCGATAGGCTACTCGCCAAAATTTGCACGTTCGACGTGGCCACATTCCAGATGCGAAAGGGGCGAGTAGCCCGCATTTCTCACACGCTCACTACGGATAGCGGGACGGTGTTCAAAGTAGTCTGGGGCTTTAGCCCGAACGGCGGCGCTTGCGGGCTGAAGCCCCGAACTACTTTCTCTCCCCCGCCGCTCGACACTTTGTCACGCTACTGCGGGTAGTGTGAGAAATGCGGGAGTAGCCTTCGCCATACTCGCGCTCCTTCTCAAAGATACCGTCAGCGGACTTTACTTGTCGAATTCGACGAGTATCTGCGGTGTGAGTTTCTCTAGGAAACGGATCATCTGTTCCTTAGCGACAACTTCATCCAGGGGATTATCGACACCCACAGGATGCTGTGAGTAAGGCATGTAAAACGCAACCTGTCCCCAGCGATGATTAAGGTTACGGAAGATGGCATCGAGATAGGATCGCGTGTAGCTCATGTTATATCCCGCCGTGCTGACACCGTGCGATCCTTGATACCAATAGACATCCAGCGCCTGGATCCTCACTCGCCGGCCGGGGGCCGCTTCTTGATCGAGAAAGATGTGCATGAGGGTGGCATGTTGTGTTCGGCCATCAGGTAGTTTGAATGCGATCACCTCGGTCTCAGCGATCGTCCAACCTTGATTAGGCAGGCAAAGAGTAGGCTCGTGTAAGCTCTTTTTTACAGGGCCGCTCATCACGAGGGTAGCGGTAATCGCATGGCTGTTCGCATTTTCATAGCGCGCACGCTCGAGCTTCACGCCTTCGTCAAAAAGTCGTTTTTCTTTGGAGTCCATTTCCATGCGAGTGGCATGATAGCCATCCACAGTTTCCGGTAGCTGCATCAGTAATCCTGGTTCCGCATAAGTCACTGCCGTCGGAGTGAATTCACAAACTACTAATATCAGCGCGGCCAGTCCAACGCAGACCGTGGCGTGCACGCGCGTCTTATTGTTAGAAGATGGTGCGGCATTGTCCGACTCCGATTTACGGGAGCCATTCCAGATCTTTACCCGGTTCCAGTGCTTCCTTCCTTCAAGGGCGGTGGCAAAGGCAAACATGCCGCCAAGCGCGATGGCAAACACTAAATAACCACAGAGTAAATGATAAGCCGATTCCTCTTGCGAATCGCCGAAATTTTTTCCGATGGCAAACTCTTGTCCGAACCAAACACTACCCAAGGCTAAAAGCACCAGCCTCACCAGATTCCCAAAGACCGCGAGAGGAATGGCGCTGGCAAGTAGCAGCAAACGCGGCAATGCGCGCTTCATGGCCAGACAGCCATAAAGAGCCGCAAGCATAGTGAGTGAAAACAACGAGCGGATGCCGCTGCATGGATTCGCCACATCAAGCTGGAAAAGAGCGCCCTGTTTAACGCCTAAAACGTAATCGGCAGCGGAAAACAAGCCGGTGCCATAACGCTCCACAGGAATGCCAATGGCATTGAGAATTCCGCCAGCCACCTTGGCGGTAAACGCCCGCAATGGCGTGGCCAGCATTCCTTCCAAAGGATTCAACGGCCAGGCAAAGAGCAGGAACAGCCACGGTAGAAGCAATACCCTCCACCACGCTCGACCACCGAGCATGAGAATCAGACCTGCCACCATTATTTGGATGCTGGCATAGCCCAGATAACCCGTGTCCACCTTGTAACCGACCCAAAACAACATCAGCGAAAAAACCATCACCGGCAATCCCAGCCACGTCCCTTCCAATGGTAGCGTGGCCAGTTCAGCACGCTGACGGTAAACGAGAAATCCGACGATAATGGGAACTGCAAAACAATAATGCCATTCCGGTTCCTGCGAGAGCCATCTAGCCCAGCCCTCAAGAACACTACCGCGCGTGGCGAACATCCAGTGTTGATAGGGCCACACGGCATAAACCAAAACAAGCACGAACACTGCCGCGCCCAATGCCCACCAGCGCGATGCCTGACTCTGACTGGTCGCAGCGCGCGCTTGAGTTGTGCTTTCAGATGTGGGCATGATAATTTGACGCAAAGTCGCGATTCGCCATTGTCACCACTAACCGAACGCAAGCCGCTGCGCAAGCCACGCCATTTACCTTCCTTCATGAATCCCGATGATCCTAGCCCGGATGATATAATGTCCGCCCCACCTGCGGTCAAAGAGATCATTGAACAGGCTCCGCGAAAGCTGACAGTCAGGAAGACCATCCTTAATCAGCACAACGACAATCCTGACGAAACCGACATTCGGAATCGCTCGGGCGACACCGACCGACAGAAAAATGGCAATGTCGGCAACCAATTCCGCACAGGTTATATTTTAAAGTTCCTTGGTGTTCTGTTCTTGGCCAATGCTGCGCTTTTTGCCGTGTGTTGCTGGTGGTATTTCGAGCGCACTAGGGCAGAGTTCATGGCACTGGCTGGACAAATCAAACCACCGGCTGCGCTACCAAGTGTTAGAGCATCCTATGGAACCGATCCGACTTTGTCAGCAAAAATTGATGTTCTGCAGAAACAGCTTGCTGATTACAGCAAGAAAATTCAGACCTCCAATGATCAGGCTGACCAAAATGCGCACCGCATCGCGGAGCTTGCCGTGCAGATCACTGATATCGCAAAACCCGTCCCCGTCCCAGTCCCAGTCTCTCACCTTTCCACAGTGTCGGATACTCCCGCAACTGATCTGCCGCCATCGCAGTCCGAGCTTGTTTTATTGAAGGAACGCAATCGACTCACTGCTTACGCGGACGAGGCCATCGCCACCGGAGCGCGCGGCCCTTATGAAAGGCTCTGGGATTCATTGGACGATCCGCGTCTGGCTAATCTGGCGCATGCCGCCCGCAGTGAAATTTTGCGTGTGCAGGACTGCTACCTTTCCGGCAAACGAGTGAAGTATTACGGCATCCAACAGTATCAGATTCCTGTTGCGGAAATTTTTCCTGACTCCGCCGCCCTCGCACCCGCACAACTTAGCGACGATCAGCTCATCCAGATTTTGCAAAACTACAATCTCGTCTGGCAGACTCGCGTCAAGGCTGCGTGGCTTCTCGGCCAGCGTCGCTCGACGAAAAGCGCCGAGGCTTTGGTAAAAGCTATCAAAGAGGATCAGGCACTCGATGTCGTCGCCGAAGCCACCTTCAGTTTCGAGCAAGTCACAGGCTATCACGCGCGACTCTTTGAAGTCCAGCCACTGCTGGCTTGGTGGAGCAGTTACAACAAAACGCCAGCAAAAGCCGCTGATAAAGACCCGGCGAAATAGCCCTCGGCATCAGCCGCCCCTTCGTTTTAATGTCTTGCGCGATTGGATTTCATTCCATTCGCCTTCGATTTTAGTTCGTCCTTCAAAGTCGAAAATTTCCCCTCGGAAAAAAATATTAAGTTTGTTCCAAGAAATCTTCCATACATCCGTCATGCCCTCTGAACACCACATGTCTGACCGCCATCCCGACCATGTCTATCTCATTGCAGCACTCGACCGCTATGAGCGTCCGCTCATCCGCTACGCTCTCGGCATCGTCTGCGAAATCAACCAAGCCCGCGACATCGTCCAAGATGTGTTTATCAAACTTCACGAATCTTTACCCACCCTCGACCGCGAACGACTTGCACCCTGGTTATTCACCGTCTGCAGAAACCGCTCGCTCGATCATCAACGAAAACATAAACGCCTCGTCCCTATGGAACTCGAAATTCTAGACAAGGAATCCTCCACGCTACCCGGCCCTTCTGAAGAACTGGAACAGAAGGAACTCTCCGGCCAGCTCAAGCACTGGATCGCCTCGCTCCCGGATAAACAGCGCGAAGCCGTCCGTCTGAAATTTGAAGCCGGACTCAGCTACAAGGAAATCTCTGAAACCCTCAAGACCAGCATCGGCAACGTCGGCACCCTCATCCATCACGGCGTCGCCGCGTTGCGCGAACAATGGCTGGCCATGAATGCCTGATAACCCTTTTTCCATCACCACTTACCCCTTAATCCTATGAACGAAAAACTCACCGCCTACGCGCTGAACGAACTCCCGCCTGATGAACGCGCGGCACTCGAAGCACAAATGCAGAACGACCCCGCGCTGCGCCAGCAAGCCGAAGAAATGAAATCCTTCTGCTCTCTCCTGAACGAACAGATCACTCGCAGCGAGCACGACACCCTGAATCCCGAGCAGCGGACTCAACTTCTGGAAAACTTCCAATCCTCACAAAAGATCATCCGCCCCTTCTGGCGCAGACCAGCATTTCTCAGCGGCTTCGGTCTTGCTGCGGCCGCGTGTGTGGCGCTGATCTTCGCGTTGCATGAGTTCAACAAGCCGAATCAAGATGCCTTGGATGCAATCGCAATGGATTCCCCCAATTCTGGCGCATTACCGCACGGTCAAGTTATTGCGGATAATGCTGGCGGTTTCAAGAACGAGAAAGTTGAAATACAATCGCGCGTGGCCCAGAACGAACCAATCACTGCGCCCAGCAAATTCCGCACCCGTGTATCTCCGCCGCCACTTACTTCCGTTTTTTCAGCCACAGGAAATGATGATCTCAGCGGTGCCAGCGGACTTTCGCAGTCGTCCACCATTGCCTCTCCATTAATCGTCAGTAATTCTTCCACTGGCAAAGATGGAGACCTGTCCTTTAATGGCATTACGAAAAGTGGATCCGGCACAGTTACTCTTCGTGGAGTAAACACTTATAGCGATGGCACTAGCGTCTCCGGCGGCATGCTAGCAATGAATCTCGATCAGTCCTCACTGCCCGCACCCGCTCCTTCAGCTCCAGCCCCTTCTAGTGGTCCAGCGATCGCATTGGCTATGTCTTCCGCCTCCAAGTCCGTGCTCAAGGCAGACTCGGCTGCGGAGAAAAAGAACGAACAAGTCCAGACCAAATCGAAAGTGATGGCCGAATCGTCTGACAAACTGGCTATGGACACGAAGCCCGCCGATTCACTTGCTGCGAAAGAACCCATGCTCGAAGCCAGCGGTAAGATTGAAGAAACCAGCAAATTGCAAAAGACGATCACCATTGCTGGCAATAATAAACCCCAAGATCATGAACTACGTCGGGAGATTGCCGCCGCGCCTGAATCCCAGCCCCTTGGCGGTGCTGGAGGTGGAAAAACTAATGGTAGCCTTGCCCTGAACACCAACAGTGAAGAAGAAAAGGCCTTATACTATTCAGCCGCCCGCGATCAGACACGCTCGAAGATGCTAAACATTGTTAATGGGGCCTGGGAAGATCAGGCCCCCATTCTCGGAGACATCCTAGTCACCGACGGTTTGTATGGCAGGAAATCTGCAACCAGAGGCACCCAGACTTATCGTCACATCATCGAGAACCCCTTTCTCTATGTTGCGCAACAGCCGCTCTCGACCTTCTCGCTCGATGTGGACACCGCATCTTACGCCAACGTCCGCCGCTTCCTTAACTCCAACCAGCGCCCGCCCGCCAACGCCGTGCGCCTTGAGGAACTTATCAATTACTTCCCCTATAAGTATGATGCGCCCGCAGATGACAAACCCTTCGCCGTCCATGTGGATATTGCCGAAGCTCCGTGGCAGCCGCTGCACCGCCTCGCCCGCATCGCCGTGAAAGCACGCGAGATCAAAGGCGAACGCCAGCCCGCGAACTTCGTCTTCCTACTCGATGTCTCCGGCTCCATGCAGCCCGAGGAACGCTTGCCACTTATTAAGAAATCCCTCCGCCTCCTCGTGGACCAGCTCCGCGCAGATGATCGAGTAGCCATCGTCACCTACGCCGGAAACAGCGGTGTCGCCCTAGCCTCTACGCCCGGCTCTGAAAAAGAAAAGATCACGCAAGCCATCGAGCACCTCAACGCAGGCGGCTCCACCAACGGTGCCAGCGGCATCCGCCTCGCCTATGAACAGGCCGCGCTGAACTTCGGCAAAGAACGCATTAACCGCGTCATCCTCGCCACCGACGGCGATTTCAACGTGGGTCTCAGCAACGTAGCTGAACTGGAAAAGCTCATCGCAGAGAAAGCCAAGAGCGGCGTCTTCCTCAGCGTCCTCGGTGTCGGCACCGACAATCTCCACGACCACACCATGCAGACTCTCGCCGATCGCGGAAACGGTAACTACAACTACCTCGACTCCGTTGGCGAAGCCCGGAAAGTTCTCGTCGAGCAAATGTCCGGCACGCTCATCACCATCGCTAAGGACGTAAAAATCCAAGTCGAGTTCAACCCCGCCCAAGTCGCCGCCTACCGCCTCGTCGGTTATGAAAAACGCCTGCTCGCCAAGGAAGACTTTAACAATGACAAAAAAGACGCAGGAGAAATCGGCGCAGGTCACACCGTCACCGCTCTCTATGAAATCGTCCCCGCGAACCTCAAGTTCCCCGACGGCAAACCGGTGGTGGATGATTTGAAATATGCACTGAAAGAGGATGCGGCAACAAAGCCTTCTCTTGATGTAACAAATGCAGACACCAAACTATCTAAAATTCAGGCGACCCCCAGCTCCGAAACGATGACAGTGAAGCTGCGCTACAAACAGCCGGATGCCGACGTCAGCCAGCTCCTTGAATTTCCCTTCACTGACAACGAAAAGAAACTCACCGACAGCGACAAGGAGTTTCAATTTGCCGTCAGCGTCGCTGGTTTCGGTATGTTGCTGCGCGACTCCGCCCATGCCGGCGAACTCACCTGGGACACAGTGCGCAAACTAGCTCTCAGCGGCAAAGGCCCCGATGAACAAGGCTGGCGCGGCGAATTCATCCAGCTCATTGAGAAGGCCAGAGGACTCAGCGAAAACCGGTGATTACAGAAAGACACGGCCAGTCCGTTCGTTTCCTGCACATGCAATCACGCCTCTTCCTGATCACGACATTATTTTGTCTCGCCTCAGCCCACGTAATTCAAGCCACCGATCACAAGCCTAATGTGCTCGTCATCCTTGCGGACGATCTCGGTTACGGCGAGCTTTCCTGTCAGGGCTTCACTCAGCAAATTCCAACGCCGAACATAGATTCCATCGGGAAGAACGGCGTCCGTTTCACCGATGGTTACGTCAGCGGCCCCTATTGCTCCCCCACCCGCGCGGGCTTAATGACGGGTCGCTATCAGCAGCGTTTCGGTCATGAGTTCAATCCGGGGCCAGCCGAGGCTGCGGTTCCGAATTTTGGACTGTCCCTCAACGAAGCCACCATCGGCAACCGAATGAAAGACGCGGGTTATGCGACCGGTTGGTTCGGCAAATCTCATCTCGGTTACAAAGCCCCGTATCATCCGCTGAAGCGCGGGTTTGACGAATTTTTCGGCTTTCTAGGCGGCGCGCATGACTATCTGGATGCTGCTACAGATAGAGGCAATCCCATCCTTAAAGGAACGGAACCAGTCAATAACATCGGCTACACAACCGAGGCCTTCGGCCAGCAGGCGGTGAACTTCATCGAGAAACACAAAAGCGAACCATGGTTCTGTTACCTTCCGTTCAACGCCGTTCATGCCCCCTTGGAATCCACGAGCAAATATCTCGACCGCTTCTCAAGTATCACCGACAAAAGACGCCGCACCTTCTGCGCCATGCTCTCCGCTATGGACGACGCCGTCGGCAACGTGCTGGCGAAAGTTCGCGAAATCGGACAGGAAGAAAACACGCTCGTGATTTTCTTCAGCGACAACGGCGGCCCCACGCTCTCTACCACCAGCGGCAACGGCCCCCTGCGCGGCTATAAAGCTCAGACTTGGGAAGGCGGCATCCGCGTCCCTTTCATGATGCAGTGGAAAGGAAAAATTCCTGCTGGGAAAATTGATGAACGCCCTGTGATCCAACTCGACATTCATCCGACCGCGCTAGCTGCCGCAGGCGTCGAAGCCAAGCCAGATTGGAAAATCGAAGGGGTGAATCTCCTTCCCTATGTCACAGGTGAAAAATCAAGCGCTCCGCATGAAGCTCTCTATTGGCGTTTCGGCCAACAAATCGCCGTGCGTGCCGGCGACTGGAAACTCGTGAAGGGCGCAGGCATGGCTGCTGAGGGCAAGAACGCCGAAGGCAAAGCCAACACAGAGGGTGCAGAGCTTTACAATCTTAAAGACGACATCGGCGAGAAGAATAACCTCGCACAAAAAAATCCCGAAAAACTCAAGGAACTCGCCGCCATGTGGAATACCTGGAACGCCGGAAACATCGATCCCGCCTGGGGCGCGAATAAAGGTAAGGGTGGAAAGCGCAAACAGAAACTAACGCAGTGAGCGTTAACAAAGGATTTGTCTATGGGATCAAGGTTCGACAATCGCAAGCGTCGGCAGGATGTTGCGAAAGTCTGTGGCATTGCGCGTAATGATCCCTTGGAATCGCTCCGCGAATGCCGCGATGAGCACATCTGCCACCGGGCGTTTCGCTGACAGACCTTGTCGGCGACGGACTTGATACTGATGCCAAAGACGATGTGCAAGAAACGTATCGGCTTGAGTCCAAAACTCCGAAGTGCCAATGCGTGATGAGTGAAGAAAGGCCTCCGCCGCAGCTTCGTCACCTGCAAAAGTCGGGCCGAGTTCGACAAACGTCACGGGGCTGATTACCAACCCGTCCCCCAAGTGAGCTTGCAAGCAAATCGTGGAGGCCGGCTCAAAAAGAGGATCGCCAGTCGCCAAATCGACGATGACCGATGTATCCACCACCCACGGCATCTCAGTCCTGCTCGCCCTCCCGCAGCGCCTTCATCGTTTCCGCCGTCGTCTTCCATGGACCGCGCGGTGCCTGTTGGCGAGCCGTTGCGACCATTCCCCGATACTCCTCAAGGCTCGGCACTGGTGCAGTTACAGGCACCTCACAGATGGCGAGATTAACCCGAGTCCCCTTCGGGAATTGGCGCAGCAGGTTGGCAACAACGGCTGCCACGTTGTCTCCGATATCCAAGGTCGTTGTGATTGCACTCATGGCAGGAGAGTAGCCTCACATCAGTTAGTCCTCAACCCTTTCGATTATGATTCTCCTTCACGCGTGCTATTTGAAAAATTGCACGCCACTATGCCTAAACACCGGCAAGCCACTTCAAAGCGATTCACTCGGCGAAATCTCCTGCCAGACTGAAGGGCTTGGCAGTTTGCAAGTATGCGCTACCGTGAGCATATGAGGACTCTGACAATCACCGAAGCTCGCGAGCACCTTGGTTATTGGCTCAAAAAAGCCACGCTAGGAGAAGATATTGGTTTCATGTTTGAGGGCAAAATCGTGGCATTGCGTCCGGTGGAAGTGATTTCCACGGATTATGCGCTACAGGAATATGGGTTGACGCCCGTCGAAATGGCAGCGGCGGAAAAACGCATCAGTTCGGAACTCAAGGCTGCACGGAAACGTGGCGAAGTGACACCATTCACCGGGGGCAAAATTGATTTCCGTTGAACTGTCCAAACGGTTCAAAAAATTGTGCGCTTAGTTGGCCGGGAAGAAGAGGTGTCTGCGGCAATCAAGCTCGTGATTGAAGGTTTTGGCAATCCGCACCTTCACACCGGGCTGGCTTAGTGGCTGATTTTTGAGACGCACAAGGGTGTGCTGACATTTGATTTTTTGGGCGACCACGACGAGGTGCAAAATTATCTCAGAGGCAAGCGCTAATACTCTGACCACATTTACCTCACACAGAGGTGGCGTGAGTGAACTTCGTTGGCACAATATGAGTCATCTCTTTGGATTAACGCCTTTGCAAAGAAATGCGGCAACTACATCGCCCCGCGTAATATCTTTTCCAGTGCCTGCCACTCCTCGCGGCACTCGGGGCAGACCGTGAGATGGTGCTCGACGCTGGCCAGTGCTTCATTGAGCGGCAAACCAGCGAGTTGCTTTTCAGTGAATTCGCTGACGTGCTGCTGGCATTCGCCGCAATCAAACTCGTGCTCACGAGTCTGGCCGATGAGTTGGACGAGGGTGTCCATTTGAGGAGGAGTGAGCGGGTTCATATGGCGAAGGTGGTGCGGATGGTTTCAGAAGTGATGCCTGCGGTTTCCAGATGCTGTTTTAATGCACGGCGTGCGTCGTGAAGCATTTTGTAGGCCGCGTTGCGGTTGGTTTCGAGGAGTTCGACGATTTGATCAAAGGGGAGTCCTTGCAACTCGCCCACGATGGCTGCGCGTTGCTTGGAGGATAGTTTGTCGGCAACAGCTTGGCGCAGGGCGTCGATGATTTGCGTGCGCTCTTCATTGTCCGTTAGAGCGTCGGCCACGGGTTCGTTGAGATGGTTTCCAGATTCGGTCAGTGCGTCGAGAGACACATCTTGATAGCGTTTGCGACGGAGTTCGGTGAAGGCGGTATTGAGCGCGATGGTGTGCGCCCATGTAGTGAACTGACTGCGCCCGCTGAACTGATCCAGCCGATCCAATATCCGAAGTAATGCATCCTGCGCGAAGTCTTCGAGGTGCGCTTCACTCACGTCCGACCTCTCGCGCAAGGCGCTCCGTAGGCCGTCAATGAGGATCTGTCGCATACGGCTCAGCGCGGCTCCGTGGCCTGGTCCTTGGGAACGCAGAACTTCAGGCCAGTTGATCGGGATTTCGGACATGCGATTGCATAATCGGTTAGCTAAATTATTCCAGAATATTGTTGCGGCAAAACGTTCATGCGACTGCGGAGAGCGGTGCTGAGAGAACCTTACCTCTGAGCTACGTTATACGAACGTGCCCAGAGGTAAAATCAGAATGCAATAGCCACGCTTCGAGTCGCTCTCACATTAGACTGGTCTCAATTTATGTTTCGTCATAGAAGCTGGCGAGCAGGTCCTGTGTTCTGTGGAGGCGGAAGCGAGATATTTCCCCGAGTCCTGCGCCATTATTTCTTTACGGCCCTCAACACGGGGTAGAACTGCGTGAAGACATAGTCCTGCTTGGCCGTAGTCTGATGGCAGGCGTTGCAGTTCGCCGTCGGCATAATTGTCGTCGTCTTCTTCGGCTCCTTACCATCTTGCGTGAAGCTATAGTAGCCCCAGTTGCCGGGTTCCTTCGGGTGCTTGGCGGCGCTTTTCACCGCAGCTTCCAGGCCCAGAAACTCACCTTGAAAATAACCGCTGCCACTAGACGCCAGTTTTGAGCCGACACTGACGAGTTCTTTCACCATCACTGTGCCGTCGGGGAAATTACCCGTCTTCTTGAACTGCGCCCAACTCTCAGGATCAATGTAAACGTTGTGAAACTCGGGAAATGCCGCCTTGCCGTTATTCATGTCGTTCGGTGTGAGAGGCGTGCCGACATATATCCACTCGCGATAGTTCACTGGTTGCAAGAGATCACCCTTTTCGTTTCAGAGCGCGACACCAGTAGTCGGTTTCATTTCCTGCGCTTGAGCGATAACGATCAGAGCGAAGGCCGAGATCATTCCGATAATTTGAAGGCGTTTTTTCATATAAGTTACAGTTGTGTTTGTTGTTTATATGATCAATTGCGAAGAGGCTGTGCTTCAGGTGCGTTAAGCAGAAAAGTTACGGTGATTACCGCTGCAGCGTTGGCCCAATAGTAGATGGCGTCGATCCCCGTGAAGTGCAGCAGGAAGGGTGCGACTGCAAAAGTAAGGCCGACGATACGATCCACGAGAACATGGAACGAGTAAGGCAGAACCTTGATCAGGCCAGTCTCGTGATTGGTCAGTATGGTGAGCACAAGTGCCGCAATGCCGGTGGCTACCGACAGCCAAAGAGCAATGGAATTCGTGGTGCCAAGGTTCAGCAAGAACGGCAGGCCAATGAGGCTGAGCGCGACAGGATAGTCGATGATGGAGTGGATTTTTTGAGTGATGAAACGCATATAGTTATTAATTTGATGTTTGTTTTTTCGAGCCGGTAATTCGGTTCACAGTTCAGATGCGGTGCGCCCTGAAAGTCTTACCTCGGGTGTGCAACAATTTTCGATTTCGAGCTTCCAGGCTGCGGTGCGATCTTCTAGCGAGCGTGGACAAGTTCGCCGATTCGCCCCTTGAGCAGCGGCAACAATTCTGATGCGAACCAACCATTCCGCTTCAACCAAATGCGATTGCGCGGTGAGGGATGCGGTAGTGGCAAATACTGTGGGAGGTAGTCTTGGAAATTTCGCACCGTCTCGGTGAGATTATCCTGCGCTCGTTCGCCGAGATAATGCGCCTGCGAATACTGGCCGATGAGTAGCGTGAGCCGCACTGACTTCATCTGCGTGAGCAATCGCGAATGCCACAGTGGCGCACATTCAGGACGCGGCGGCAGATCGCCGGACTTGCCTGTGCCGGGATAGCAAAAGCCCATCGGCATCAGCGCGAAAATTTTCGGATCGTAAAACGTTGCCGCGTCCACGCCGAGCCAGTCGCGCAAGTTGTCGCCGCTCTGATCCTGCCACGGCACGCCGGAATCGTGAACTTTGCGCCCCGGAGCTTGGCCGATGATGAGGATGCGCGAAGCCGCGCTCGCCGCCAGCACCGGTCGCACGCCGTGCGGCAAATGCGCCGCGCAGACGAAGCACTTGGAGATTTGGCGGAGCAAGGTTTTCATAGAAATGCAAACGTGTGCTGCAACAACATTTCAGCCGCGAGGAGTATGAACATAAAGTAAGTTTAGATAAATTATTCGGACACGATTCAAATGAATTCTCTTTATGATGCCACAAACTCGGAGCTTTTTACCCCGCATAGAGAAAGACTCAGATTACAGCACCCAGTGCAGCAATGGCCGCCGCTAGCCCAACCAAGGTTCCTGGCCCCGCAGCCAGGTCCAGCACTCGCATGTCGCGCGTTACGCTCGCAATTTTCAATGCCAATGCAGAGAAGGTTTCAAAACTTGGGCGAACTTCCGTATCATAGCCGACAGAAACTCGGTCCCAAGTGCTCGAACGAGCCAGCATCGGAGTGTTCGCGGTTTCGGGCGTTGTTTGATCGGTTGCAACATTCATGATGGATTGAATTGAATGAGCGATGTGCAGCGATGTCAATCGGCTGGATGACAGGCTTCGTAACCACGTCATGGTTGCGACAGTCAATGGCTAACGTTCGACAAGAGAACGCGTTTTGGAGAGCACGAAAGCGGTGTGGCAAAGGAAGGAATCCTCTGCCTCACACGACTGTTGTTAGTGCTTGCAAGAAGTGCCGCAAGTCTGCTCCAGTTTTGGTGCCAGCGGGAAGTCGATGGCCGTGTCTGCAACGTGATTGAAGTAGTTAGTGAAGATATTGAGCGCTGTATTCGCAACGATCTCTGCGATCTCTGCGTCGTTCCAACCAGCGGCACGAACCGCAGCCACGTCTTCGTCACTGACCAAACCGCGTTCGCTAACGATCTTCGCTGCGAAGCTAAGTGCAGCTGCCGTTTTATTACAACCACACGTCGCCTGACGCGCTGCGGTGATTTCCTCTGGAGTGAGTCCAGCCATCTTGCCGAGAGTGCTGTGAGCTGCGAGGCAGTAGTCGCAAGAGTTCGCCTGACCAACAGTCAGTGCGATCTTCTCGCGCATCTTCGCACCGAGCACGCCCTTAGCGAGAGCGCCGTTGAAGCCGAGGTAAGCATTCGCAGCGGCAGGCGAATGAGCCAATGTCGATACGAGGTTTGGAACCATGCCCATCGCCTTCTTGACGTTGGCGAGGAGGTCTTGTTGTTCTTGTGAAGCAGAAGCTGCGTTGATAGGTGCGATACGAGACATGATATTATTGAGTTTTGTGTTTGTTTTGGGTGATTGAGACGAATCATCGGCTCACAGTTCTGATGCGATGCGCCATGAAAGTCTTACCTCGAGCGTTGAATTTTTTTTTCTCAGCTGACAAAACGAATGGTTAACGAGCTTGCAGCACCATCGCTGAAGCCGTTAAATCAATCATTGAATATCCAACGACTGCGCACTGCAATTTTCATGCAGACTTCAATCATCTGTAAGAACTGCCCGGTTCGCGGTTTTGAAGTAAAACTAACATCACAACTCATGAAACACCTCTCCTTCATCCTCATTCTCACTGCTACCATTCACATCCATGCCGCCGAACCCGTAACGCTGAAACTCTGGCCCATGGGCGCGCCGGAACCTGCGGGCTTCAAATGCGACCCGGAGAAGGTGATGCCACCCAAGGACGACAAGGATGTGAAGCGTGTGACGAATGTCTCTGAGCCAACGATCACTATATACAAGCCGGAGAAACCCAACGGCACTGCCGTGATCGTCTGCCCCGGCGGCGGTTACAGCATTCTGGCCATTGACCATGAGGGCACACAGGTCTGCGATTATCTCAATTCCATCGGGGTCACCGGTATTCTTTTAAAGTATCGTGTTCCCGCACGTGACAAAGCTAACCCCGGCAAAGAACCGCTTCAGGATGCGCAACGTGCCATCGGCCTTGTGCGACATCACGCCGTAGAATGGGGCATCAAGCCTGACCGCATTGGCATCATGGGCTTCTCCGCGGGTGGTCATCTCTGCGTGATGGCCGCCCTACACCCGAATGATCGCACTTATACGGCCGATCCCGCGCTGGACGTGGAAGATGCGCGGCCAGATTTTTCTATCCCGGTCTATCCTGCCTATCTCGTGACCAAGGAAGACACCTTCAAGCTCAAGCCCGAGATCACAGTCACGGCCAAGTCGCCGCCGATGTGCCTCATCCATGCCAACGATGACAAGGGCGTGACCAGCCCGAGCAGCAGCGCCTTGCTGTATCTCGAATACAAAAAACTGAGCCTTCCCGCCGAACTCCATATTTACGCCAAAGGCGGGCACGGTTTCGGCATGAGAAAAACCAGCCTGCCCACAGCGGATTGGCTGGTGCGCGTCGGCGAATGCATGAAGACGATGGGCTGGGTGGAATGAAATTGGGCTGCGTCCAGAAATAATATTCCAAGTGCCTATTTGATCAAGTGTCAGGAAGACGAGCATCAATCCTGCAAGGTTGTCAAGCATGATCGAGCATATCCAATACTGTCAATGCCGCTCCTTCAAGATCGAGGATTTCGTGAACATAAGCTTTCGCCAGCAAGACGGGTGGAACCAAGTCATCGAAGCGATCAGATGTTGGATCAGGGATATAAGGAAGCAAATCTACGGCAGTAAAAGCACCATTTGCGATTCGGTTCCAGTGATGCGTGAGTTTTTCATGCGCAGCCACTCCATAATCTATCAAGAGTCCGTCACGCGATAATTCCGGTTTCATACCGTCTGCTTTGGCGCATGCAAGCAAGGTTTGATGCACAGATGTTCCAGCCCAAGGCAGCCAAGCGATACTGTTCTGGATCATTATCAAGGAATTGCCAGTTTCAGCTGTCTGGGCATAATGAGACCTTGCAAGGTTCAAGATGCCTGCTGCATCCTTGTGCAGGTAAATTGGTATTAATGATGTTGTAAGAGTCCGCTCCATCTCTTTCATGACTTCACGATCAAGTCTTCCAGCATTTCCGAGGAATAATGGTGTCTTCTTTCCACGCGCTGCGACAACACCCACTCGCTTCGCACGTTCATCAACGTCGATAACGCACCACCGTCTCCCTGCCAGCAACAAGTGTTCCCCAACCGGCGGGACATGCTCCTGAGGAAGCACACCAATTTTGTCGGGACCATTTTCAATAGAGAACTCTACCGACGAAGCAAATGCGGAATAAAAGTCTCGTGATTCCACGATTTTCTCTCCTTCCGGCGAGAGGATAATGTGTCCGGTCTCCATCTGCTGCAGAATCTTGTGTGAAGCAAGGTGGCGGAGGAGTAGCACAAACTCGTCTTTGGCAATCGCGCTAAAGGCACCCTCTGAACATAGAAGCTTGAAAAGGCTGTCTGCCTTTATGCCGCCGGTCTGGCGCAGCACGCTGAGACATTGATGAATAAAAGTGCTGTAATGCTTCCGTTCGGATCGTGGCGTCTCAACCCATTTTCGAAGCATAAGTTCAACCATCGCGATTGCTCTGAGAAGTTCAGGGAACAATCGTTCTGTAAAGGTGCTTTTGCCAGTAATCGGATGGTCAATTGAATAGAGGCGCAGCACTTGGGCTTCGCCTTCACGCCTCCCTGAACGTCCAACACGCTGGATAAGGGATGATGCAGACCACGGTGCTCCGACTTGTCCCACGCACTCTACTGATCCGATGTCGATCCCCATTTCTAGAGTGCGAGTGCATAACACCGTAACGGGCTTGCCCGCCTTTAAATCGCGCTCCGCTTCTTCCCGCAGATCCTTGCTCAAGGAACCATGATGGATGAGGAATGGATTTACTGACCATGCCTCTTCTCTACAGCGTTCATTTAGAAGATCAGCAATCTCCTCGGTCAGTCCGCGGCTGTTGAAAAAAACAAGGTTGGTGGACTTTTGAAATCGTAAGGCAATATCAGCGGCGATTGATCTCTCTGCGGCAAGATCATTCAATGGTGTTCCATCAAGCGCCGCGCTTCTCGTGTAACCTTTGACAGCCACTCGCACTTCACGCTCGCTGCACGCATCCCTAAGGACGCTCACGGTGTCCGGTGCTGACTGACAAACAAACCTGCAAGCTGGTGCATAGTCGCCAAGTGTTGCCGATAGCCCTACCTTACGAGGCGAGCACCCCGCAACATGTTGGATGCGTGAAATCAAACTTTGAAGATGCACACCACGAACGTCTTCCAAGAAAGCGTGAAGCTCGTCAATCACAACAAACTCAAGTCCCCCATAGATGCGCGACAAAGTTGATCCATAGTTAATGCACTGGCTTTCAAGAGACTCAGGAGTGATGAGAAGAACTCCATTTGGATTCTCACGAAGTTTGCGTTTTTCAGTGGCGCTAACGTCCCCATGCCAGCGATGCACCGAAATCTGTGCTGACTCACATAGCACTTCCAGACGGCGGAACTGGTCATTAATCAGAGCCTTCAATGGGCTGACGTAAAGTGCTTGGACGCTGCCTCGAGGAGTCTCTGCAAGCTTTGACAGGATGGGCAGGAATGCGGCCTCAGTCTTCCCAGAAGCAGTTGCAGCCGACAGAATCACATGATTTGTAGTATCAAGGAGAGCGTGAATCGCGTCCACCTGAAGCGGACGAAGATCGGCCCACTGCTGCCGCCAGATGGCTTCGCGAATGCCTACATGGAGTCTTTCAAAGACGCTCATCACCCGTATGTCAGATTTTTATGCTTGCCAAATCGTCATCAATTTCATCAGCCTCAGATTTAGCACCCGTGGCGAGCGCCTCTTCTTCCGACATAGGAACAGCAACAATTTTCAAAACATTTTCTGCCCCAAGAAGTTCCTGCCATGTCTTGTCTGGATATTGATCCAATAGATTCAACAGGCCAATAAAAGAACGCACAACATCGCGGGGTGTGCGGAAGAATTCAGCGCCGAGAATCTCACTGGCTTTTTGCAGGATCATGGAGATTGCGTCGTCGCCTACTTTCATTTTTGCAGGATCACCACCGGCATGAACAAGCGCGATGTTTTTTAGTAGAACAAAAATATCCTCAGGCGTGAGCGGCTGCAAACGAATCACTGGCCCGCTAAGATCCATCAAGCCTTGCTGTCTGGCGAGGGTGTTATCAGCCAATCTACTGCATAATGCCTCATAGCTAAAAAGACCTCGCCTCTTGTCTTCGAGACATTCATCGGTTCCCGCGAAGAGAAAACCAAGGCCGCGAGCTGATCCCTGCATACAGTCATTCAGGATCGTAAGCAGGGCTTCATAGTTTGCTTGGCGGGCACGCGAGTTTGGCAAGCGATGAGAAAGCACCACCATTTCATCGAGACCGACAAGAATCCCACCATAACCCGCTTTGCGCACAAAGGCCGCAAGTAGTTTCAGGCTATCGTAGATCGAATCATCATCTATGATTCTTCGGACACCTAATGCTTCCCGCGCTTCGGTTTTCGTCGAATACTCTGCACGCAACCAACGCAAAGCTGATGCTTGTAGCGTGTCATTCTTTTCAATATAACCTCGATAATAAGCTCGGATTACATCGGCAAACTCGAAGCCGCCTACGAAGTTCTGAAGATCTCGAAGATCACTTCCAATTCGAGCCTCCACGTCTGTCTGCGAACCTCCGCCGCTAAGCACTTCATGCTGGGTCTTTGATACCCATTCAGAAAGTAATCCATTCAATGCGCCCCCCTCAGGTTGTGCCTTCGTAGCGAGGTTTCTCATCAACTCGGTGTAAAGAGCGCGCGCATCTCCATTGCTGGCCCACAAGCGGCGCTCCATCGAAAAGTCAGCTTGCACCACTACAAGCTTCTTTTGCAGAGCCAGCGTGCGAATTAATGTCAGGAAGAAACTCTTTCCACTGCCAAAACGTCCCGACACGATACGAAAAGCAGCACCATCATCAACGATCCTGTCAAGGTCTTGAAGAATGGCGGACACTTCTGCTTTTCGACCAACTTGAATAAGATGCAGTCCTTGCTTCGGCACTAGCCCGGCCTGGAGTGCTTGCAAGACTATATCACGTTCGCGTCTCTTGATCTGGATCATAATTAGTTGGGTAGAAAGGAGGACAGGAGTTCACGGTAAATGCGAATGGGATCACTACGTTCAAGCAGAAAATCACCAAGAGTCTCATCAGCCCACGCATTGATGGAGTTGAACAAATCATCTGGCATGAGACGATTTTCAACAGCCAAGGCATCAAAGCTGGCGGGAGTCATGTCATGAAACTCCACAACACGAAGCAGAGCTGCACGATAACGAGGTTCTAAACCGCTCAGCCAGTTCTGATTGGCATCAACAGTAATGACTGTTTCTCGCAATGATTCTGTGGCACCCTTTGATCCGTCATCAACCATCACCGCAGAAAGCATAGCAACTACTTCATGAGTTTCCTGCGTCAGCGCCGCGATTCGATTCATATCCAGTTTCAAGCCAACGGGGGTAACTTGGGATTTGATGGGTATCGCCTCGCCTACGCGCTTCGTGGGCTTTGCATCCGATACAACAACCTCACGAAATGCGATGTCGTCACGAAGCATTAATTCTGCGGCATCAGGGGAGAGTTGCAAGCCTCTCGCAATCTTGCGCAATATTTTCAACTCTTCAGGTGCCACCTCACCATCGGCTGCGGCTATGTGAACAAGAAGCCTGAACACTGAATCACGATTCCGTGATGTGAAATGCTTGGTCATGGAAGCCAGCGCATTTACTGCAACATTAGTATCGCGCATTAAAACCGCTTCGACTGCCTTGAGATATTTCCAATCTTCTTCATTCGTCATCTCATGATCAATGAGCCTATGGAATGCTTCAATTTCCTCTGACTCGACCGTTCCATCGGAAGCGGCGATTGGCATCATCAGATAAAGCAGTCGCACCAAGCCCGGAACTTGTGGTTCCACGGGATTCTCGGATTCACGGCGATATATCGCAACCTCCTGATTCCAAGCATAGGGCTGGTCAATGTGTGCAGGGTGCGGCGCAATCGTCCAGCCCATTCCGGCAATGCCGTATGCAATTTCATTAGCCTGTGACCTGTTGATCTTGATGCGCTCGGCAATTCCAAACCATGGAGCAATTGATCCCACAGTGACAAACATTACGTCACCTTCATGCGGCGCATTGTCTGTCATCCAGTCCCAGTAGGGCTGCATCGGACTGGGCCTTGATGATTTCAGTTCAGCAGGCAGGGCCATCCATGAATTCAGGCCAGCCACGTCCGTTTGACGTTTCGACGAGATTGACCGTGTGTAGCCAGACAGGTCGTCTACACATGAGTTCCATATTTCTGAAACGCGCTGGAATTGGCTGTGCAAACCAAGCACGTTAGCAACATTAATCTCATAGGCGTAAGCATTGCCGTAGCTTGTCTGAGGCAGCAGCGCAGAACTAGCGGGACGGTAGCGGAAAACCGCAGGCTGCTTCGCCGCCTTTAAGAGGATCCCAGTAGAATATTCATTCTCATAACGCTTCTGAAAAAGATTCCAAAACTCTAACTGGGCCTTCTTTACAATCGAACTTCGCTTGCTGTTTGGATCGCCAAGTGCAAGACGGTATGCGATGGACCAATGGAGCGGCTCATTTAGTTCAAAAAGGTTTGCCAAAACCAGTTTCATCGGCTCCTCCCCAGTCTTTCCTTCATCCAAGTCAATCAAGCGCGGCCACAGCCCACGGTAATATTGTGGATTAATCATTCTTCCTCCAAAGTGCGCGAGTGACAGAAAGTATCCTCGCAGAGAGCGAGAGTTGTGACAGGGGCCGTAGTGCTTAAAAAGCGCAACAAGCTCTTCCAACAATGCTGGGTCACGATCACCAGAAACACAAATTCGTCTTTCTATGCCATAAAAATATAGAAACAAGTATCCGAGCGCCCGCTGGTCAGGCTGTGCGTCCCTCCTACCACTGGCCAGCCATTCCAAGTAAGCCCTTCGCTGTGCAGAGGATATGCTCTCGTAGTTTGGATAGTAGCCAAGGTCATTCGCAGGATGATCTGGATGCTTTGCCACTTGAGCATTCAACATGATTGCGGAAGGCTCACCGGGCCACTTCTGCACCTCGGAGGCAACGTATATCATTCCATCTTTCAGGACGAGGTCGAGAAACTGAACATTTTGGCCAGATGGATACCAAGTGAGGCTCATTTGCGATTGATAATGGAGGGTAAATTTTACTGCTACACAGCAAACGCAGAATACCAAACTCTTTCGACTCTGCTCGCAGCAAGAGCGGCATTCGTCAAAAAAACGCACACCTCAATCAAGTCTGAATCGCTCGCACCAGTTCTTTGATACGGTGCGGTCGCCAGACATTTTTGAATCTCACCTGATCTTCCATCCCAGCGGCGGATGAGAATTCCACTGTGCCTGAACCCGCAAGGAAGTTCCATCCGCTTTGATGGACATCTATCGCGCGAATGTCGCGGATGCGGATTTCCTTTGAACTGCGCCCCACAATACCAGACTCAATTTCAACACGCTCAGTGGTCACAAGATAATCCACGCCGCTCCGATTCAGGGCAACGAACACCAGCACCAAGCCCGCCAGCGACCCGGCGGTGATCGTCAATTCCATGCGAAGTTGCAGCTTCACGCACCAAACGGCGGCAGCGGTTAAGATGAGAAACAGGAAGATCGATTTCGGATAACAAAGAAAGGAAGGCCGACCATGATAGAGAAGCTCTTCATAAGATGACTCCGGCTCATGAGGTTCGCGCGTTGACTCCAGTCCGACTTCTTCATCCTCTTCGAATTCTTCAAGCTCATCAGTCTGATCATCGTCGTCCTCGTATTCAAGTTCATCTCTGACAGGCAATGGAGTATCGGCGCGAAATTCCTGAACGGAAGGAACTTCGGGGCGTCGCGGAGAAATGCGTTTCACTTTGGGCACGACATCAGGATGTGGTGCTGCGAGCAAATCACCGAGCAGATGTGCCAGACCAGTTTGATCATCCTGCACGAATTCACTACGGCTCAACTGCCCGGCCTTCAACATGAGGCGCAGTTCATCTCGGGAATAGACGTCCTTGAACTCTGGACGATCGGGTAGGAAAAATCGAGTGTCGTTCATGAGCAAAACCCTGTTTCACTCCTCAGGCAACTTGGGCAGCAATTCCTCGCGAGCGAGAAGTTCTTTCATATCCAACAGGGGCAGCATTTCCTTTTTCGTGCGTGTCAGCTCTCCGAGAAACGGCACCAGACGATCCATTTCACCAAGGGCATTATGCACCAGACCCGCGATCACATTTTCATCGTATCGGTTTTTGGGAAACACATTGCCCTGCCGGAACATCACCTGACCAGTGTCCCATTCCACTTCAAACGCGCCGAGGTTTAATTCCTTGTTCGCCCGCATCAGCAGTTCCGCCGTGCGCGCCTTGTGCGTTTGCGTAACGGCCACCGAAGCATTGGAGACAACAGTCACGAAATGCGCCTCCGCAAAACTCTGCACATGCACCAGCACGCGGCCATGATAGGCATCGAATCCGCACTCTACGACTTCCATTCCCGGAACTTCGCGATAGGTCCAGCCTTGGGATTTGAAGGCGTTCAGGACAGCGACGTGCAGCGAGGACATGGGATAAGACAGAAGACTTTAAGACAAAAGACACAAGATTAGAGCAGACTCCAAGAAGCATCTATAGGACTTTTTCACATCTTCTGTCTTAAAGTCTTTTGTCTTCTATCTTGCAAATGGTCGGGGCGGCGGGATTCGAACTCGCGGCCTCCTGGTCCCAAACCAGGCGCTCTACCAGGCTAAGCTACGCCCCGAACAGAACGCTGATCTTCGATGCGAATGTTACAGAGTCAAGCGAGAGACGCAAAGTTGCGGGATTTTTTCCAAAAAATCTCCTTCTGCTACGCTTACCACACCACTTCATAAGTTTGACAGCGATGGCGGAAGATGACACTTTGTTGCGATGTCCACGATCACGATGCTTGAATTCCGTCACGACGCAGCGCGTGTCTTTGAGAGACTAGCGCGCGGAGAGCGCTTCGTCCTGACTCTTCGCGGCAAACCAGTGGCCAATATCGAACCGCCGCAGAAGGAGAAGGCGCAGAAAGTGCTAGCAGATGATCCTGCGTTTCACATAGAGCGATACACGTTCGAGGGGCCGGGCGGACCCCTGACGAATTACGAGATCGACCAGATCGTATATGGCAGTTAAATCATATGTCTTTACCGACACTGCTGCATTTTGCTCTTGGTTTGATGCGCGTGACCTTCATCACCAGCGCACCAATGACGCCATCAAACGTATCCTGAAGGCCGGATGTCGCGGATTGACCACAGACTACATCATCGACGAAACCTGCACCCTACTGAAGGCCCGTTGCAATACACATGCTGCGCTGCGATTCTTAAGCTTCCTTGATGAAAGTTCCGCATTCGAGATTGTGCCAATCACTCCCGAGCGCCTCGACGCAGCAAAGCGTTTCTTTCGCAAACATGCAGACCACGGCTACTCATTCACCGATTGTGCGAGTTTCGTTGTCATGAAGGAATTCCACATCCGCGACGCGCTGACTACGGATCGTCATTTCATTGAGGCAGGTTTCAGAGCCTTGTTGCTTGACGACTGAGTCGCTCCAATTCATTCCATTTATTTTACTAACTACCTATGAACGACCGAAAAACCCTCGAAGAACGCGCTCAGATGTCCGACATCGATCGCCTGCGCCACTCCTCTGCCCATGTGATGGCCACTGCAATTTTGAATCTGTGGCCGGATGCTCAGTTCGCTTACGGCCCGCCCGTCGAGAACGGTTTCTATTATGACTTCGACATGAAGCACCGCATCACGCCTGATGATTTCGAGAAGATCGAGGCGGAGATGAAGAAGATCGCCAAGGATAATCAAAAGTTTGAATGGAAGGGCATCAGCCGTGACGAAGCCATGACCTTAGCGAAGTCAGGACGGCTCGGCGGACTCAGCGAACGCCCCGGAAATCCGAGCCTGTTCAAGCTCGATCTCATCGAAAAGATTCCTGATGGTGAGCAAATTTCGACCTTTCAGAATGGCGAGTTCATTGACCTCTGTGCCGGGCCGCACGTGAACTACTCCGGCAAGTGCAAACACACGAAGATCATGTCCGTCGCGTCCGCATTCTATATGGGCGATGAGACTAAGCCGCAGCTTCAGCGTCTCTACGGCACCGCATTCCCAACGAGCGAAGAACTCGCGAAGCATCTCGAACAGCTCGATGAGGCGAAGAAGCGCGACCACCGCAAGCTCGGGCGCGAGATGCGTCTCTTCCACATCGACGAAGATGTCGGACAGGGCTTGATCTTGTGGACACCAAAAGGCTCCATCATCCGACAGGAGTTGCAAAACTTCATCAGCGAAGAGTTGCGCAAGCAGGGCTACTCGCAGGTCTTCACGCCGCACATCGGCAAGCTGGCGCTCTACAAAACCAGCGGACACTTCCCCTATTATAAAGAGTCGCAATTCGCGCCGATCATCGAAAATGATGCGCTCTCGAAAATCGCAAAGGAAAACTGCGGCTGTGGTGAAGTCATGGCGCGGCTCGATGCCGTCTCTGCGAAAATGCGCGAGACCATCAACCAACGTGCCGGCAAGGAAATCGTGCCCGCCGAACGCGTGCTGCCCGACGATCAACTGGTGGACGGATTCATGCTGAAGCCCATGAACTGCCCGCATCACATCAAGATTTTTGACTCAGAACCACGGAGCTATCGCGACCTGCCAGTGCGGCTCGCAGAGTTCGGCACCGTGTATCGCTGGGAGCAAAGCGGAGAACTCGGCGGGCTTACCCGCGTGCGTGGTTTCACTCAGGATGACGCGCATTTGTTTTGCACCGAAGATCAGGTCGCACAAGAAATGATCGGATGTCTCGCGCTGGTGAAGATCGTTTTGAGCACACTCGGCATGACCGACTACCGCGTGCGTGTTGGCTTGCGCGATCCGGACTCGGACAAATACACCGGCAATTCCGAGAACTGGGACAAGGCGGAAAATGCCTGCCGGGAAGCCGCGAAGACTTTGGGAGTTCCGTTCACTGAAGAACCAGGCGAGGCCGCGTTCTACGGTCCGAAGATTGACTTCGTCGTGCGCGATGTCATTGGCCGCGAATGGCAACTCGGCACCGTGCAGGTGGACTACAACTTGCCCATTCGTTTTGACCTCAGCTACATCGGCGCGGACAATACGCGCCATCGCCCCGTGATGATCCATCGCGCGCCTTTCGGTAGCATGGAGCGATTCTGCGGCGTGCTCATCGAACACTTCGCCGGCCACTTCCCGTCGTGGCTCGCGCCAGAACAAGTGCGCGTGGTGACTGTCAGCGAGAAGAGCGATGCTTTTGCAAACGAAGTCTATGCCAAGCTCAAAGCAGCTGGTTTGCGCTCCTCCCTCGACAATTCATCCGACAAAATCGGCGCAAAAATCCGCAACGCCCAGCTCGACCGCACGCCCTACATGCTCGTCATCGGCGAGAAGGAAGCCGCCGCCCAAAGCGTCGCAATCCGTCACGCGAAGAAAGGCGACATGGGAGTCAAACCTGTGGATACCTTTATCGCGGAGCTGATCGAGGAGGTGAAGGCCAGGTCATTATAATAAATGGCCTATCGCATTCATGACCACGTCACTCACGGTGAAATCGACAACCGCGAGCGCGGTCGCGTTACGGGAAAAATCTGGCTGCACGGGAACGATGCAGCCTTGGTGCTTGATCTTGCAGGGAATGCAGGCGCGGACATCGCCGGATGCTTGTTCACATTTCGCATCACGTCGGATACTTTTGCACTGCCAAAATCGCACACGCTTTTTCCTGATCAAAAGGGTAGCGCCGGGGACATGACAGCCTCGCGGAAAGTGCGTGTGCCGGATGTGCCTTTTGCCGAATTCTACGAACGCTGCAAGCGTGGTGAGAAGCCACCTGAGCACATGGGGAACTCTTTATATCTCGAGTGGTATAGCCAGCGCAATGGACGCGTGGTGATTGAGACCACAGATTTCACGAGCACTATCACGGAGCCTGAATGGACATTGACTCGCGAAGACGAAGCTGAACGAGGCACGCAGTCGGCAGAGGAATTTGCTGGTTTTCTGGGGGCACTCACCGGTGCAGTCGAACAGACAAAAGAGAAGACGCCATGGGATAAGGAAAACTGGGATGAATTCGATCACGAGCGGATGTTGCGCGAGAACGTAGCGCGAATTGATAAATACTCAGAGCTGCTGGACAAATACGGCGACTCCGATGAGGCGGAAAAAATTATCGCTAAAGAAATGGGCTGGGATCGAGATGATGAGAACACTGATCCCGCATGGATCGCAGAACGCGACGAGATGATTCGGGAAATGAATGAAGCCACTGCGTCTGGCGAACTTGAAGAACCGCAGCCCGATCCTGCAACCGAGGGCGTGGATTGGATTCGCGCTGAGAACGGCGACATTCGTCACCCCTTGCAACATCGCGTGTTCGACGGCGCGATAGAACTATGGCATCGCGTGGATAAACTTGGATTGGGGAAATCTGATGACCCCGACCTTAGCGATCTCATCAGTAACTACCAGATACTCGGCGGCAAACTCGCTGGCGCACTCAACGGACTCGCACAAGATCGGGGTATGGAAGATTACTCCGGCATCACCGCGCTGATGAAGCGTGCACTGACGTTCCTGCATGATGCGCAGGCCGCACTGGAGAAGGTGGTGGAGAAGCACCTGCTGCCTGCCGAACAATCGGATGGACTGCGTAAGGAGTTATTTGCGGTGCGCGAGGAAATGTTGCGACTGATGACCGGATTTCGGGGCCTTTCGTGAAGGAAGTCCGTGAGCGCCGGATGTGACATTTTTTTCACCTTGCGATTCTCTGAAATTAATTTAATATCTGTTTCGTTAGTATTTTCTGAAGTCGCATTTCTTTGTGCGCCTAGATTTTCCTCCCGCATGATTCGTCTGAACCCAAACCGCCGTCCCGCCTCTGACATTGCAGAGACGAAGATGTTGCTGGCGCGAATTGGTTGATGTGTCCGCCATGTTGCGCACCCTGTTCATGACTGTAAATTTCGGCATCCCGTTCCGGTGCCGTCGCGACCAAACCAACCCGATACTGTGGCCATAACTAACAACACCAGCCGACCCACTTACGGTGGATCACGCCCCCCCTTCAACCGCGGAAGTCGCTTTGCCGACCAGACCCGCATCAATGAACGCATTCGCGCACTCAAGGTGCGTGTGATCGACGGTTCCAATAGCCATCAGATCGGTGTCCTGCCCACTATTCAGGCACTCAAACTTGCGCGCGAGCACGGACTCGACCTCGTCGAGATTTCGCCCAATGCCGATCCGCCAGTCTGCAAAATCGTCAACTACGGCAAATACAAATACGAGATCGAAAAGAAGAAGAAGGAGGCTGCTAAGGCCCAGAAAGGCGGCAAGCTTAAGGAGATGAAATTCCGCATCGGAATCGATCCCCACGACTATCTCATCAAGATTTCTCACGCCGAAGCCTTCCTTTCTGAGGGGAACAAGGTGCGCATGCAGCTTCAGTTCAAAGGCCGCCAGATGGCGCACCAGGAGTTGGGCTTTGAACTCGCCAAACGCATCAAGTCTGATCTTGAAGGCACTGGCCACGTGGATCAAGACCCGCGGATGGCGGGTCGTAACATCAACATGCAAATCTCTCCCCTGCCGGAAAAACAACGCGTGCGCAAGTTTGCCAACTTCAAGCATGGCCGTTTCATCGACGCCGAGGAAGAAGACAACGAGCACGAAGCGCATCCCGAAGACCGGCATCATGATGAAGTGGACAGCGAGGTCAAGCCCCCTGCCCCACCTGCTGAAGACCCACCTGCTGAAGACCCGCCTGCTGTGGCCACGGTTGCTGAAGCCACAGTTGTCGAGCCAACCGTCGTCAGTGCGGTCTGAGTTTTGATCACTCAGATGCCGTCCAGACTTCTGCTCTTCGACATCGACGGCACCTTGCTAGACACTGGTGGTTCAGGAGCCGCATCCTTGCTGGATGCAGCAGAGGAAACTCTCGGTGCCAGGCGCGAGGACTTGCCGCCGCTGGACCTTGCGGGCGCGATGGACTCCAGCGTGATCAAAAAATTATTCAGCGATGCTGGCCATCCACTGGAGCCGGAACTTGTTCAGGCATTTCATCAAACTTATCTCGAGCGACTCACGGCAAGACTGCATCATGCAGACTTCCAAGGCCGCTTGTTGCCGGGAATAGAGACACTGCTCGCCAGACTGGTATCCGATGGCTACCATTCCATCGGACTGCTCACTGGCAATCTGCGTAAGGGTGCGGACATCAAACTCCGGCGATTCCAAATCGCGCATCACTTCGCTGATGGCGGCTTTGGTGATGATGCCGAGCATCGCAATGACATCGGCCCAGTCGCGGTGCGCCGCATGGAAACCAAAACGCAGCAACGATTCAGCCCACAGGAAATCATTGTCATCGGCGACACGCCCAAGGATATCGCCTGCGCCCATGCGATGGGCGCGCGCTGTCTCGCCGTGGCGACCGGGAAATTCGACACTGCGTCGCTGTCCCCCCATAATCCGTGGGAATTGTTCAATGATCTATCAGACACCGCGAAGGTGCTCAGCCTTCTGAATTCATGAATCGGCCTTGTTGCGCAGAATACAGATTCCGCTTGCAACAGGTCTGAAGTGAACCATGCTCCACATCCAATCGCGGGGTGGAGCAGCCCGGTAGCTCGTCAGGCTCATAACCTGAAGGTCCTAGGTTCAAATCCTAGCCCCGCAACCAATTTCAAAGCCCTGTAAGCCCAACGGTTTGCAGGGCTTTTTCGTGGCTGGTTGGGATAGGTGTTGCGAGCCTTATACTGTCGAGCGAGGATTCCACGTGAGCGCGGGCATCTTGAGTTCCTGATCGGTGAGATGGAACAGGAGGACGGCAGATTTCCAGTCGGGGAAGAGGGCTTTGGTCATCACTTCGACGTTGGCGATGATGTGGGCGGGCTGTCGGCGATGTCTTTCTCGGCAGCGGCACGGACCTGCACGTTGAGCCGCGCGGCCTTCCAGCGAGCGATGTTTTTCTCGAGCGCGGCGAGTTGCGCGGCGGATCCGTCGAGTTGCGTCTTCGCTCCGACATGGGCGTCGATGGCGGCCTTTGCCTGGGCTTCGAGCGGCGGCACGGCTTTGGCGGCGGTGTCCGAGGCGGCAGCGGCAGCGATGAAAGTGTCGGTCATCGCTTTCAGACCGGCTTCGGCGTTGGTGAAGGCGGTGGTGGCGTCGGCGAGAGTATTTTGTGAAGCAGCGTGAGCGGCCTGCGCGGCGTTTGCGGTGGTTTGCGCGACGGCGGTCGCGGCTTCCTCGGCTTTCGATTTCGCTTCGGTGTCGGCGGCGGCTTTTTGGCTGCTGGCGACTGCGGCCGTGGATTGATCGGCGAAGGTCTTGGCTTGCGCGGCGGCTTCGGCGAGCGGGGCGGTGGCGGGCTGGGCGTCGGCGGCGCTCTTGGCTTTGGTGTAAGCGTCGGTGCTGGCTGCCTGCGAAGCCTGTGCGGCGACGACGGCGGCTTGCGCGGCTTTTGACGCGGCTTGGGATTGCGCGAGAGTTTGCTGTGCGGTGGCGAGGGTAGCGGCGGCGGCGGCGAATGCGGCTTTCTTCGACTGCTCGTCTTTTTGTGCGGCGTCGCGCGTGGCGGCGACTTGCGCGGCGGATTGTTTGGCGGTGCTGAGCGCGAGTTCGGCGATTTTCGCAGCGGCGGCGGTGTCGGTTACCGATTTTTTTGCAACGTCGAGCGCGGCGATGGACCTCGTCATCGTGTCGAGCGCAGCGGCTTGGGCGGCGGCGAGGACGAGGTGTGTGGATTGCACGGCGGCGAGTTGTTTTGTGTCAGCGTCGAGACGCGTGGCGAGGGCGGGCGGGTTAGCGTCGAGTTTGCCGAGGAGTTTACCATCGGCGGCATTCCAGACGCGCACTTCGCCGGAGAAGTCGCCAGAGATGACCTTCGTCATGTCGTGCGAAATCGCAGCAGTCATGCCGATATCCGCATGCGCGTCGAAGGCCCGTTGCTGTGCGCCGGCGGCATCCCACAGCTTTGTCGTCCGATCGCGTCCGGTGGAGACGAGCCGCCCATCGTGCGCGAAACGCACCGCAGCCGAGCCACCTCCGTGCGCGGCCCAGTTTTTCACACGGGTGCTGTTCTCCAATTCCCACAGCATGATTTGCCCATCCTCTCCGGTCGTCGCGACGAGCTTGGAATCATCGCGCCATGTGATGTCGGTGACGCCCGCGGTGTGTGCTTTCAGCTCGCTGTATGGCTTCGCGGTCAACGCCTCCCACACATGCACGCCACCTGCTCGGTCACCGGTGCAGAGCAGCACGCCATCGGCGCTGAACGCCATCGCGGTCACCCAGTCTGTGTGTTTCTTGATGGTGTTCAAAAGTTCGCCGGACGCAGTTGAGTAAATGCGCACGAGCTTCGAAGGGCCGCCAAGCGCGATTAGCGATTGGTCGGGCGAGATGTCCGCAGCGAGCACGCTCTCGAATTCATTGCCGATCTCAGCGATGCGTCTGCCGGTCGCCACGTCGAAGAGCACGACCTTGCCAAGCTTCGCGCCGATGCCCCCGCCGGCCATGAGTAAGCGACCGTTCTGACTAAATTTCAGCACGTAGGGATAGCCCTCAGGAAATGGCAGGATGCCCTCGATGGCGAGCGTCTCGAGGTTGTAAAAGATGACCTGTCTCTGCCCGGCAACCGCCACGAGTGGAGCCCACGGACTTGCAGCGATAGCGGGAATCGCACCAGCGCGGGGAGCAAGCACAACCGGTTCGAGCAGCAGGTCGCCATTCGGCATCGGCGGCGGACCTTCGGGCTTACCGCTTGCGACAGTCTTGAGCGTGAGGTCCATCCTCGGCTTCCGGCTCACGATGGCTTTTGCGCCGCTGTTTTCGAGCAGGCCACCAGCAATCCACGTCTTGATGATTGCCAATTCGGCGTCCCCGAGCTTCGATGCTTTCGGCGGCATCTTCGGGTCTTCGAGATGGTTGATGAGCTTCCACAAAAGGCTGCCGTCCACGTCATCCGGCAGCACCACTTTGCCGCTGCCACCGCCAGCCATCAGTCCGTTGAATGAGGAGGCATCAAGGTCGCCCTTTTTCTTGTCGGGGTTGTGGCAGTTGAGGCAACTGTTCTTCAGGATGGGCAAAACGTGGTCTTCGAACGTAACTTTCTGCGCATCCGCAGCGGATGCGACTGCGACGCAGAGGAACGCTGCGACTGTGGTGCGGATGGTTTTCAAATGCGTCGTCGTCATCGTGAAAATCGGCTCAGTGGTTGAAGACAAATTCCTTGGCGTTCATCAGCGCCCAGAAAAGGTTTTCGAGCGCCTCCTGTTTGTTCGGCTCGCCATCGACTTGCTTTGATATATCGGCGATTTCCTCCGCAGTCGGCTTGCGGCTGAAGCAGCGGATGTAGAGGTCCTCGGTGATTTGCGCGGGCGTCTTACCTTCCTTGATGAGGCGCGCGATTTCGCCGCCCTGACCGATGCGCGCGTTCACGGTGTCGCCGAGGAGAAGGTGCAGCGCCTGCGAGAGATTCGGCTCCATGACGACCTCGCACGAGCAGACCGTGTCGCGCTTCGCACGGCCGAAGGTCGTGAGAAAATATGTGTTCACATTGCCGTCCGCGATTTGCACCGCGCGCGCGCCGAGAGGCAGGCCCTGGAATTTATTCTTCGTCGCGGTGACCTGCGAAATCGTGTCGAGCAACACCTCCGCGCGGATGCGGCGGATGCCGGCGTGCGTGTAGTTTTTCGTGTCGAGTTTGTTCGTCTCATTCGGCTGCGAAGCGAGCTGGTAAGTGCGCGACTTGCAGATGTCAGCGACGATCTTCTTGAAGTCGTAGTTGTATTCCGTGAAGCGCTTCGCGAGTTCGTCGAGCAGTTCGGGGTTCGCTGCGGGATTGCTGATACGCACGTCGTCCACCGGCTCGATGATGCCGCGTCCGAGAAAGTGCGCCCACACGATGTTCACGAGATTGCGCGCGAAGTAGGGATTCTTCGGCGACGCCAGCCAATCGGCGAGCACCGCGCGGCGATCCTTGCCCGCGACATCGGCGATTTCCGCGCCGAGAAATTTAGGCAGCATCGCGCGTCCGCCTACGGGATGCGCAACCTCGCCACCGCCGGAATTGAAGATGATGCGCTCGCCCGGGTCCTCCGCGCCTTTGCGGCCAATCTGCGCGAAGAACGCCGCGAAGCTGTAGTAGTCGTCCATCGTCCAGCGGTCGAACGGATGATTGTGGCACTGCGCGCATTGCATCCGCATGCCCATGAAAACCTGCGCGGTGTTCTCCGCGATTTTCAGTGTCTCCTGCTCGACCTGATAGTAGTTTGTCGAGGGATTGTTAAAGGTGCCACCGCTTGCTGAAAGCAGCTCGCGCACAATTACATTCATCGGCACGTTATTCGATAACTTCTCGTTCAGCCAATTGAAATAAAGCAGTGTCGCCTTGTAGCTCATCTTCACATTTCCATCGCTGCGGATTTTCAGCAGTTCGGAAAATTTCATCACCCACATCTCGATGAATTCTTTCCGCGTGAGCAGTTCGTCCACGAGCTTATCTCGCTTCTTGGGGTCGGCGTCGGCGATGAAGGTGGCGAACTCCGCGGGCGTCGGCACCGTGCCGTTGATGTCGAGCGAAGCGCGGCGGATGAAGACCTCGTCACTGCACAGCTCGGACGGCGTGAGGCGCAGCTTCTTGTGTTTGTTGAAGACGAGTCCGTCCACGTAGTTGTTCTCCGCAACATTCGGCCACGCGTAGGGCACGTCCTTCGGAATGACGATGAACTGTGAGCCTACGGTGAACGTCGCGAAGCGCGCCATGACAAATGCCTCGCCGCGCTGCCCGGCGGTGACGATTCCGTTGCGATCGATTTTTGCTGACGTGTCGTTATTGGAAAGGAAGAGGCAAAGGTGCGTGACGTCGCGCATTGAGCCGTCGGAATATTTCGCGCGCACGGTCATGCGTTGCGTGGCGCCTTCACCTTCAAGCACGGCCTGACGCGGGAGAATTTCCATCGAGACGGGCTTGATGACTTCGGGCGGGTCTTTCGGAACATTCGCTGCAATCCAGCGCACGAGCGTCTGATATTCCGGGTCGCCTTTTTTGAAATTCTCGCCGCCCGTGTGGTTCACGGCGTTCGTCGATTTCAGCACGATGAGCGACTCCTCGGGCAGCGCAAGATTCACGCGCCTCGCGGCCATTTCACGGGTGATGCGATTGTGGTCGCCGTCCGGGTCGAAGCCAAAGAGCGAAAGGCGGAAGCCGTCTTTGCCGCGGGCCGAGCCGTGGCACGAACCGGTGTTGCAGCCGGCGCGCATGAAGACGGGCATCACGTCGTTTTTGAAACTGATTGGGCGCTCGACCGCTGCGTCTTTCACGCTCACGGAGACTGTAAGCGCCTTGTCCTGGAATTCGATTTTCAATTCCGTCGCACCATCGGCGGCGGGCGTGATGAGTCCGTCGGCAAACTTCACAAGCGCGGGATTGGCGATGGTGAATTTCGCCTCGGCGGTGATGTCACGTGTGACACCGTCACTGTAGCTCGCCTGCACCACGAGGCTCTGCCGGTCGCGCATGTGAAGCAACGCGACGGAGTCGGGAAAGACCTCGATCTTCGCGAGCGTGCGCTCGGCCAGCGCGGGCGCGGCGGCGGCGAGCATCGTGCATAGGAGAGAAAGAATGCGTGATTTCATGAGGGTGATTCGACGGTGACGGATGCGGTCACTTTTGCGCGGCGCGGGCTTCGCTGGCATCGAGGCGCAGCTTTTCGAGTCGTGAAAGCGGCATCGGCGGCGCGGCGGGCGCTGGTGCGGCGGGTGCAGCTGCGGCGACGACGGGTGCGGGGGCGGGCGGCGCGTTCGGTTTTGGCGCAGGCGGCTCGTCGATGCGCAGCACGCCACCACCGCCGACATTGTGCGCAATAGGTTCGCCGTCCTTCATCACGATGACCTGACAGAAGAGCGACTTGTGCTGGCCGGCTGGCGCGTCGGCGGCGAGTGCGGCGTTGAAGGTCACGTCAGCACTCGCCTTCGTGATGGGCAGCGGATTTTTTTCGATGGTCACTTTTGTCGGTAGCCCGAAGAGCGATACCTGCGCCTCGCCGTCGAAAGGCTGCAACTGCTGAATCTTGCAAAGCACGGGCGCGGGCTTGCCTTGCTCGCCTGCGGCCATTGGGATTTGCATCGCGAGAAATGGCGCGGAAACATTCAGCGTCGCGAGTTGCGAGGAAGTCCACACCGCACCCTTACCCGCGTCGCTCGAGGCGACGATGGCGATTTTCCATGTGCGCACTGCGGCGTCGCCGTTTGCGTTCAACGCATAGAGAGCCTCGGTCTGGCCCTCAGGAATCACGACTTCATTCGCGGAGCCGACGCCCGGTGGATTCCATAACATGCGCAGCGTGATAGGCGCCTTGAAGCCCGCCGCTCGTTCGGCGACGACTTTCAGATTCATCGAGCCGCTCTGCACCAGCGGCACTTTCGGCTCGACGATGGTGATTTTGAAAGGCACCTCCTCAGTAACTGCAACGGCCATACGCTCGACTGGCTGGCGGTAATAGACCGTATTGTTCGGCGGGCCATAGACGAGTTCGAGCGACTGCACAAAACCGCCGGTGATGGCTTTGTTCTGCACGTTCTCTCCTGCGAGCGGCGTGAGCTTCGCCGCGTTCGGCGCGTCTGCGGCGGCTTCGAAAACGGCGACCGCTTCGTTCACATTTCCGGTGATGATGTCGTTCGACATCATCACGCCTGCGGGCAGTTCCGGCGCGGTGAAAGCGACGTCGCCTGCGAAATCGCCGCGCGCCACGCGGATGAGCGTCGCGAAGCGATTGCCGCGCGGCACGGATACGGTGTTGCGTTCCTGACTGTTGCGCGCGAACTCCGGAATGCCGAGCGTGAGGCTCGGCGCGACCGGGCGAAACTCGACACGATAGACGTATTCCGCTCCGCCCTTGCCGAGATGGTCGCGCACGCTCACGAGATATTCGCCATCCGCCGGCGCGGCCCAGCGCAACTGGCTGTCCGGCCCGCCCACGTCGTCATTTTCCGCGATACCCGCACCGTCGCCCTTGTAAATCTTAAGCACGGGGTCGAGCGGCGAACGCACGCCCCGCGCGACACAACGCACGTCGAACGTCTGCCCGGCCTTCGCGGTGAAGCGGAAAAAATCAATGTCGCCCGCCTTCTCGATGATGCCGTTGAACGCGACCGGCAGCGGTGCGTCTGTCTTTGTCGCCTCGGCGGGCGTGTTGTTCGGCTCGACCTCGAGCACATTGCCAAACGGCACCACGCGCAGCTTGTTCGGCGACGGTGACGACTGGCCGTCCTGCGTGAAGAAGTAGTCAAAGTCGCCGGGCTTCTCCGGCAGTTTGATTTTCTGCTTCACCGGCCCGCGCACATCACCGAGCAGCGTCACCTCGATTTCCTCGCCCGCTTTTCCTCCCGCAGGATACGCGATCCGCGGACGCGGTGCCTCGCCGAGATGCAAGACGTAGCGGCTTTTCTCATTACCCGCGTAACTGCTTTCGCGAACCGCGACGACATAGGTGCCGTCCTCCGGCGCGATGACGGACGCAATCGGGTCCTGCAACGCGAGCGCCGAGTCGTCGCACACCGCAAGTTCGAAACGTTTCATGTCGAGAATCGCAACGTAACAATCCACAAGCGCCGAACCAAGCCGCATCGCCTCGACCTCCGCCGTGATGCGCTGGCCTTTCTTCGCCTCGAAGAGAAAATAATCAATGTCCTCATTCCCCGCGACGCCGTGAATGCTCGTGTTCAGTGCCACTTTCTGTGGCGTGGCAAAGTCGTTGTTCGGCTCCTTTTCCTCCACCACCGGATACTGCCCGACCGACATCGTCGCCGCCTCGGTAATGCCGCCTGCCGTCCGCACGCGCACGATGTGCGTGCCGAGTCGCACCGCGGGGTCCAGCTTCAGCTTCACTTTGAGCTGCGCGGGATTCGCGGCGTCCATCGACACGACATTGAAGCCCGGCTCGTAAAAAAGAATCTCCTGCGCGTCATTGAGCCGCGCGCCATTGAACAAGACCTCCACCTCCGTCCCGCGCTGAATGCCGCGCGGCGTAATGATGGTGAGATTCGGCGAAGCCGCGTGCAGAAGTGCCGTGCAAAGAAAGAGCGCCTGCGCGGCGAGCCAGCACGGTTTGCGGAAACTGGTTCTCATTGGAAAAAGGCGTTACGCCAGCAGGTCCTTCAGTACCTTCCCGCCATTCACGATGTCGATGGGACGGCCGCCCGGTGCCATCAGTTTCTTGTCCGACACGATGCCGAGCCGGTCGTAAATCGTCGCGGCGAAATCCTCGACGATGAGCGGCTTCTCGTCCGGCTCCGATGCCGTCGCGTCCGAAGAACCATACACGTAGCCTTTCTTGATGCCGCCGCCCGCGAGCACTACGCTGAATACTTTCGGCCAATGGTCGCGGCCCGACTTCGCGTTGATTTTCGGCGTCCGCCCGAACTCACTGCTCACCACGACGAGCGTCGAATCCAGCAGCCCGCGCTGCGCGAGGTCCGTAATGAGCATCGCGAACGCCTGGTCGAACGGCGGCATCTGCGTTTTGATGGCATCCGAGATGTTGTCGTGATGGTCCCATCCGCCATACGTGAGCGACACCATCCGCACGCCCGCCTCCACGAGTCGCCGCGCGAGCAGCATCCGCATCCCCGCTTGATTCCGCCCATACGCGTCCTTGAGCGCATCGGGCTCAGCCTTCATATTGAACGCCTCGCGCGCCTCCGCTGAACTCAGCATCCCGTAAGCGCGCTGGTAAAATGAATCCATCGCATCAAGTGCGTCTGATTTTTCCAACGTGCGAAAATGCGCGTCCACCGAGTTCAGCATCGTCTTCGATTTTTCAAAACGCTCCGCCGTCATCCCACCCGGCAGCACGAGGTCCTTCACCTGGAACGCGCCATCCGCCGGGTCCGACCCGAGCGAGAACGGCCCAAACGCCGAACTGAGATACCCGCTCCCCGCGAATTCATTCGGCATCCCCGGCACGCACACATACGGCGGCAGATTTTTGCGCGACCCTAACTCGTGCGAAATCACGGAGCCAATCGACGGAAACGAAAGCGCCGGGCTCGGCCTGTAACCCGTGAACATATTATGAGTCCCGCGCTCATGAGCCGCCTCTCCATGCGTCATCGAGCGGCAGACTGTGATTTTGTCCGCCACCTGCGCCGTCTTCGCGAGATTCTGCGAAAAGAGCAGCCCGTCCACCTTCGTCGGCACGGTTCCGAAGGGCCCGCGATACTCCACCGGCGCATAAGGCTTCGGGTCCCACGACTCCTGATGCGCCATCCCGCCCGGCAGAAAAATATGAATGACGCTCTTCGCCGTTCCCTCCTTTGCCACTACTCCCGCCGCTTCCGCATTCGCCCGCATCCGGAAAAAATCTCCCAGCGTGATGCCAAGCCCAGCCATCATCCCCACTTGAAAAAAGCTCCGCCGTTGAATCACCTTGGGCCGAAGAAAATGCGCAGAGCCATCATTCCAAGTGCCGGTGATGTTGTGTGGCGTGTTCATAATTCAGGGAGTTCTCCGACTGACAGCGGATTCTGGGATCATTGAGTTTCTCATGAGGAGGAAAACTTCGTTTAAGATTACACGGAAATTCCAACCAATTCTTTCAATGACTGTGGAGATATTGCGGCTGGGTAGAGTTAAATTTTGAGATAGGCATCAGCAAGTCGATGTGCGGGGCATCATGTCCGGCGCAGCGCGCCCAATATGGCCAAGCTTATCGTCTTTGGCGGTGGCCCAGGAAACGATTTAGCGCTGCCCATCGCTCGAAACGGGTGAGATGGCCGAGTTTGATGAACGGCAGGTCCGACTGAAAGGACGGCTGCTTAAACTTGGGGCAGTGAAGTATTGTAGCTAATTTGAAGTAACTTCATTCTTTACCCGTATCGCACAATAAAGAGTGGTTGCAGCGCGCTGAAATTTATGGTGAACTGTCAATCCCATACTTATGAAACTCTGGATTTTACTACCCGTCGTGCTGTGTCTTGCGCTGAATCCCCCGCTTATTGTAGGGCAGTCGCCTAAGAACGCTAAGGACACGCAGCAAATCAATCTCAAGATGGACCTCGACAAGGTTCTTGCGCTACCGAGCCTCTGGGAATTGACACCGGAGAAACTGGAAGAACTCTGCGCAGAGCCGGGATTCAAGACGCCGCCTCAGTTCAAATGGCTCACACAGAACCGAGACGGCGCTCGCTTTGCTCGTAAGCCCTATAGTAATATTTCGATCGACTTATCCTTGTTTGGCGGCCAGATCGCAGTTGATGAGATGGTGATTGATTTCAAAAATGGCAAAGCGTCTTCGGTGAATCTTTCGATATTTAATCGTGGAGACTCCGGTGAAATCACCAAGGAGGATTTCGATGCGCGTTACAAAACAATGGGACGAATGCTGGGCGAGACTTTGAAGGTAGTTCCAAAAGAACGTAGGCCGACTGCCCAGACAGCCGTGAAGACAACTGGCTGGCTCTGGACGGCTCCGAACACGCTTGCCCTTCTGGAATTCAATGCGGACGCGAAGGAATCCCGTGGCAAACCGGAATTTCTCAGGCTCAAGCTCTGCCCGCCCAGCGGCAAGGATCAACTGCTTGGCATAGCGGCAATCGGGCGTGGTGTCACTACACTAAAGCCTGCTGAGTTACTCAAGTTCGTGAAGAAGGAAAACGGTGATGTTTATGTGAGCGATGTGCCAATGGTCGATCAGGGGGCCAAAGGCTATTGTGTGGTAGCTTCCTGCCAACGCATGTTCGAGTATCTGCATGTGCAGTGCGACCAGCATGAGCTTGCCGAGTTAGTGGGTAGCGACGCCAAGCGCGGGACTAGCACGCAGGAATTTGCCGAGACCCTGCGTAAGATCGGCAACCGATTCAAGGTTCAATTCAAGCTGTTAATGGCGAAACATCCAAAGGCCGGCGATCCAAACGTCAAACAGGAGAAATTCGTAAAAATTATTCAGGATCACATCAATCAGGGGCTTCCGTTACTGTGGTCGTTGGAGTTGGGCCTTTATCCCGAAGAGCCAGCAATTGTCATGCAAAAAGGTGGATTCCATATGCGGATGATCATCGGCTACAATCTCGCAAAGGATCAGATCATCTTCAGTGACTCTTGGGGCGCAGGCCATGAGATGAAACGCATTAGCATAGGCAATGCCTACTTAGCCACGACGCATCTCTTCCTCGTCGAACCGCAAGCGCGGTTGTGATTCCGGATTAATGGGTGCTTAAGATTGATTCCAACAGCACGAAGCAACTTCAGTTCAGCTCAGAAACTGCTTGATCGAACCGGACTGATTAATGCCGTCCGCCGCCAGTGCTAAGTCCAGATCACCGTAATGCGGGATCGGATTTCCGTAGGCGTTGAGAATGGAGGTATACCAGTTACCCAAGGTTTTGTGACCTTCCTTGCCGTATCCGGGAAGACGGATGTATTTCCCGGCAGTGTTCAATTTATTGTTTTTTCCTGCGAGGACAATGAAAGGCCATTCCACTCCATTGCTGTGGTGGGTCTCGCCGTTGTCGGGGAAGTAGAGGAGCGTAGTGTTGTCGAACATGGTGCCGCCACCTTCGGGAACGCTCTTCAACTTGGACACGATTTTATTGATCACCGCCATGTGATGACGGCGGAGTTTTTCCCGGACTTCCAGCGCCGCGAATTTACCGGCCGGCTTTCCGTGCCCCACGTCGTGGAGGTTGACAGTCTCATCCTCGAGATCCGTTATTCCTGTGTAGGGCGTGCCAAGTTCATCAAGCGTCAGGGTGACGACATTGGTCATGCCTGCCATCAGCGTGGCCAGAAGGACTTCCGCGTGACCGATCTGCCGGTCAATGGTGGTCAGGTCATCGGCGAAGTATTTTGCGTCCAACTTGGGAACGTGCTTCCGGATGACATCGGACATGGCTTCCAGCTTTCTGTCTCTTTCACGGACGGCATCAATGGAACTGGCATAGTTCGCCACTTTCGCTATCTCGACACCTCCGAGGTTCTGAGCAAGGCCCGACTGGTTCTGCGCCGCAAACTCCAATACTTTGCGATGCAACTCGTATTTAATCTGGTCGTTTTTGTTGCTGGCAACAGATTTGAAGAGTTCCTGCATGGCAACCTTGGGCGAACCAAAGGCATAGTTGGGCTGCTGCGGACCGCGGGCCGAGAATCCTTTTTCGATACCATTGATGTTCCCTCGCGCATTGCCTCCACCTGTTGGGAAACAGGCAAGTTCGATATGCTCCATGGGAGATGGGAAAAGCTTGGCCATCTCGAAATCGACAGTCGCCCATTTGATGGAACTCGGACGTTCCGTGGCCTTGTAAACACCCAGCGATGATTGCCAGGTGTGATGTCCCGTCGTGCACATCTTGCCGGAAAGCCCTTGAAGGATGGTCATGCTCTCCTTGTGCTCGTTGAGCGCGCTCATCCATTCCGGCAGTGAATGGCTTTTCAGGGCGACCTCGAACGGCTCCTTCCGACTTTCTTTAGCCTTATCCCCCTCACTTAGCGTAGGAAGAACCAGCGCACTTGGAAACAATCCATTGCCTTTGTGAATGAAAATGAAACGCCGGGGAGGGTTGCCGGTGATCGGATTGGCAAACATATGCGGAGCCAGCGTCATGGCGCTGGCACCAAAGAGGGATTGCTTAAGGAAGTTTCTTCTGTTGCGCATATGATTACAGGCTGGCGGGTTTACGATACATGAATGAGTCTGAAGTGAGCAATGACACTATCACGGCATTGAAACTGCCTTCACTCTGAACGTAGGCATTGTCCGCATCTATCAATGTTTGTGAGTCGGAAAGAATTTCGTTGCGGCCCATGAAGAAGCGGAATGCGTAGCGGATAATGGACTGGCGCACTCTCTTGGATTTGGCCAGCCTGTCAATCATATCGATCGAGTCTTTCACCTCCCCATCCAGCTTGGGGTCGCCCGTGCCGTCGAGATAGCCTTTGGCGTTGACGGGTGCGGTCTTGTAGGTATCCGCACCGTATTTGGCCTTTGTTTTTTCAATCACGTTGTCTGGATGCTCCAGGCTTTCTGCGGTGCGGTAACGGCCAAAGTCATCGAACATTTCAAAGGCAAGCCCCAGAGGATTCATGTGCTGATGGCATTTCCAGCATTCCTCCTTGAGGGTCACCATCTCCAGCCGTTCCCGCAACGTCTTGTGTGGATCATCGGGGATCTTTGCATCAACAGTGATAGGCACATCAGGAACGCGCCCGGCCAGCAGTTTCTCGCGGACCCACCTGCCGCGACGGACGGGGTCGGTCGCGGTGTTGGCAGAATGGGCGATCAACCACGCGGGGTGAGTGAGTATCCCCTTGCGATTGTCTATCTTGAAGGGCTGCTCCTTGGGATACTCCCAATTCGGCGGCGAAAGATTGTAGCTGCTCACATGAGGCATCAGCTTGTGAATGCCAAATGGATAAGCCCAGACAGGGTTTGGATTCATCCCCAATTTCTTAAAATGCTCGATATGCGTCATCGCGATGTCCAAGTCACGCTCGGTTGAATTATAATTCAGGCGTTTTCTGATGAAAGCTATGTCTTCGGCGGAGAGTGTCGATGGTGGTTTCTTTTTATCCTTGGGTGGAGTCTGCCATTTGGCATCCTTGAAGTGTTCGTAAACTTCATTTAATGAGGTCATTTTTGCCACGGCATTTTCCACCGGGGATGCAAAGAATTTTTCTGTGCCGAGCAGGTTCTCGAAAACATGCTTATCCTGCTTGATTGCTGTGTCCACCAACATGTCAGCTTCAACAACCAGCTTGCCAGGCGTTCCAGAAGTGCCTCGACCGGGGTTGCCGTAATATCCGTCACTGCGATTGATGTCCTTGAAAACTTTTAGTGCATTCGGATAGCCAAAGAAATCACGGAAGAATCTGTTGATGCGCGGGTGTGACGTGACGATGGATATATTTTCTTTTCCTCCGTCTAACGATTTGTCCAACTTGTCCTCAAAATAGCTTTTGTCATCAAGCAGGCGCAACACCTCCCGCCGATAATCTTCCTTGGTGCTCAGATGACCGCTCTGCGCGGCCTGGACGAGCTTGGCATCCGGCCGCCTGTCACCCAAGGCATAAGAAATTGCATAGCTCGCCTCACGTGGAGTGAGCATCTGTCTCCCTGACGCATCCGGTTTTCCGTCACCGAATTCCTGACGATACATGAATTCCGACTCCAGCAAGACAGTCACCATCATCTGCCGCAACCCCTCAGTGTTGCCGCCAAGATCGATAGCAGACCGGGTCAGCTTGAGATACTTGGCCAGCTCCTTGTCGTCCGCCTTGCGCTGCAGCACGCAATCGAACTGGGCCTGAATCGCATCATTTATTTCAGCATCTGTCGGCTTGGCGGCATTCAGGACAATCTTCTCGAAGGCTGCCGGAATGACTTTGGGATTCCATTTATCCTTGGGATTTTCAAACTGGTCGGCCTTGACTTCACCCTTCTTGATTCGCGCTGGCAGGAGTTGTTTGTTGGATATCCATTCTGCATTGTTCAGCAACAACAAGAGGTGCCCGCCATCCAGCGCCGTGTTGTCGTAGTCGCGCACGCCTGCTTTGTCCGGCAGGATAAAAGGATTGGTCACACCGTAAAAGCCCTGCTTTCTCAGCCCAATCATTTCCCTAGGCGGCACCGTAAAAATGTCCAGAGTCCTCTCTTCAAAAATCTGCGGCCTGACCAGCCATCGCCGCGAAGGTGAAAAGGCTTTGTCCTTGATTTGTCCGCTGAAGAGCTTCTCGTGATCAACATTGTTGCCGTAATCTGGGTAGCGCAGTTTGTCTTCCAGATCAGAACCTCCCAGCCGGAGAACTTCGCTCCGCAACCAATCGTAAAGGAGCTTGCGCTCGGCAGAGCCGGGCTGCTTCTCATCCTCGGGCGGCATCTCCTGAAAGAGAACCTGTTCTTGCGCCCTGCCCAGAAGTTCCAGTCGGGCATCTCCACTCAATGCAGAGAGCGTGTCGAGACGCAGTTTCCCTTTTTGTTTTTTCTCACCGTGGCAACTGATGCAATTGCTATCCAACACGGCTTTCACGTTAGCAGGAACAGTCGCGACTTCGGACAGAGTTACGCCTGGGGCAGCGATAATGCTCTGAGAATGAGCACCAAACAAAATCGTGCAAAAACAAATTAAACTGAAAATGAAACGGGTAAGGATGAACATCTAAAAGTGCGCGTCTAGCGCATACCATAACGTTCATCCTCAACTATTTCTTTCAACAATCTGTTCAGGATTCACCCCGAATTACTTCCATCACGCGCCGTGCGGCGTTGTGTCCAGGGATGCCGCTAACCGCTCCGCCTCGTTGAGCGCTGGAGCCGCAGAGAAAGACATTGGGAAACTCAGTGTCCACGCCCCAGGTGCCAGCTTGTTCCGGCGATTCCGCGAAGGGAAAGGATAGGGCCGACTGAAAGATGTTGCCGTGATACATGCCAAGTTCGTCCTCGATATCCACGGGACTTTTGCTCTCGATGCAAAGTGACCCATCACGCGCCACCGCGAGACAGTCCTCCAGCGGCTCAGCCAACCAGTGGTTCATACCATCAAGGAATTTCCTCTGCGCCAGTTCGCGAGTTGCGGCGTTATTCGCTGCAAAGAGCGACCACGGTGTATCAATGCCGAACAACGTCATGGTGTGGTATCCCCTCTCACGTAATTCAGGCGACAAGATGCTATCGTCGGTCAGGGTGTGACAATACACTTCACAAGGAGGGCGCTCCGGCATCTTCCCGCTAACGGCCTGTGCGTGGCTCAGTTTCATCTCCTCGTAACCTTCGTCGCAATGAAAGGTCCCGCAAAATGACTCGGCGGAATCATGGTCGCCAGACTTCAATTTTGGAAGCCGTCGCAGCAGCATGTTTATTTTGAAGACAGAACCTTCATCTGTCGCATCGGCCTGCCACGGATGACCAGTGTATTGCGCGAGCACATTGCGCCCAAAGTTCACCAAGAGAAAACGCGCATCCACAGTGTGCTCCTTGCCGTCGCACTGAAAGCCCACACTGCGCATTTCGTTCCCGACATCCAACGATTGAATCTCAACGCGCGTGAGCATCTCGGCACCGTTCTTACGGGCCACGCGCTCAAGTTCACGAGCCACGTTCCCCATGCCGCCCACGGGCACTTTCCATTCGCCAGTTTTGTTGCCGATGAGATGATAAAGAAAACAACGGTTCTGCAACAGAGTCTGATCATGCGGATGGGTGAGCACACCAATTTTCCCATCGGTAAAGACCACGCCGCGGAGAAGGTCATCCTGAATGTAACGCTCAATCGCATCCCCCAAAGGCTCTTCCACCAGACTCCGCCATGACTCGCGATGCGCAGCATCCGCATCAAAGCGTTTTTTATAGTCTTCCTTGGCAACGAGCGGCTCAAGCATCGTGTCCCAAACCTGATTAGCAAATGTCCGCGACAGCGCGTAAAAGCTCTGGAGCTTATCATATTCGGCTGTATTGCCGGTCAGTTGCTCGATGGATTTCCGACTGACATCCTCGGAGACGTTGCTGATGAGCAGACCATCGTGCCGACCATTTTTTACATAAGGCGTGAAGGACCCGGTCGAGCGCGTGCGCAATTTGAGATCGAGACCAAGATCACCAATAATTTTTTCTGGGAACAGGCTGACCAGATACGAGTAACGCGAAAGATGAGCGTCAAAATCCGGGAAGACTTTCTGCGAGGTCGAGGCCCCACCGATGTAATCATTTTTTTCCAGTAGCAAAACGCTCAAACCCGCCCCAGCAAGATAGGCTGCCGCGACCAAGCCATTGTGCCCTGCCCCGAGGATGACGACGTCGTAGTGGGATTTCAAGGCAACCGTGATGAGTGCATCCGAGGATTACTTTATCGCCGGTGTTGCGGGTGTTGCTGCGGCTTTCTCGGCCTTGGCCTTGGCCTTGGCTTCAGCGGCTTTCTTGGCGGCTTCTATGGCCTGAGCTTCGAGGGGTGCCCATGCTGCTTTTGCTTTGTCGAGTTCCGCGGCATTGAGGCCGAAGGCCTGAAGCACGCCGATGGCCATAAGCTTGTTGCCTTCGCCATTCATGTGAACGCCATCAACGGTGAGGACTTTGACATCCGGTTTGTTCTCGGCCTTGAGGCGTTCCTGAAACATGGCGTTCAAGTCAGCCAGCGGCGCGTGTTTTTCCTTCGCGAGGCTGCGGAGGAAATCGTTGTAGGGCGCGAGGAGACCGTTCTCTTTGTTGTCGAGTTTTTCCTGGATGACGGTGGCGGTGAGCACGACTGGCTTGATGCCAGCAGCGGCGGCCTGATCGATAATGGCGGTGATGTTCTTCTTGTAAGTGCCGCGCGTTGCGACATTCGCGTCGTAAGTGCCGCTTGCGGCCATGGCGTCATCAAGAGGCACGCCGCGCGGGCCGTGCCAGACGTCGTTCACGCCACAGCTCAGGGTCATCCATTGGGGTTTCTTGCTGAGCACGTCTTTGTCGAGACGCGCGAGCATTTGATCCGACTTGTGTCCGCTGATGCCCGCCGGGACTGGCTCAGCCTTGATGCCGTTCGCTTCGAGACCGGCGATGACGAGTCGCACGTAGCCGACGGGATTGCCCCAGCCGCCAGCCGTGATGGAGTCGCCAAGGAAGGCGATCTTGTCTCCGTTCTTCACCGCAATCTCGGCGGTGGATTGATGAACGGCACCGAAGACGAATATCGCGACGGCAGTGAGTGTGGAAAGGCGGACGGGATTCATGGATTTCATTCTATATGGTTTTGTGAGTGAGTTAAAAAATAAACAAAGGGCACTGAAGTCTGACTCAGCGCATCATCACATACAACAAATGGCCTGTCCATCTGTCATCGGGGAAGACCATAAAAGCGCGGCTCTCACGCATGAATTACTTGAGATGCTCATGCGTAAGCCCTGATTCAAGAGGCCGCTGTATTCGTTGGAGTTCAAGCTTCAGCTTGTTCACCTGTGCTATGCCCATGATGATAATTTCACCTTGGAACCAATTGGCGATCGGGTCGCCCTGACGGGATTTGCGCCCGTCAGGGCTCCCACACCACCGGACGTGCGGTTTTCCGCATC
>JBBRNC010000020.1:0-67722 GCA_038230495.1 Verrucomicrobiales bacterium | reverse complement strand
TTCCACTCTTCCACTCTTCCACTCTTCCACTCTTCCATTCTTCCATGCCGCTTCGCCGCCTCGCTCTCTACGCCTTCATCATCACCCTGCTCTGGCTCGGTTTCGTCTGTGCCATCAGCTTTCTGGAAGCTCCCATCAAATTCCAAGTGCTGCCCAAAGCTCAGGCACTGAGCTTGGGACGAGTGATCTTCCATGCGCTTAATCGTGTGGAATGGATCTGTGCCGCATTCTCGTGGCTGATCATCTTCCGTCTTCGCATCGTGCGCACCCGCGGCAGTCTCCTCTTGCTCGCCGCCATCACCGCGATCCTTGCGTTTCAGACATGGGGACTCTTTCCAACTCTGGATGCTCGCGCCTTGGATTTTATGCGGGGCAGTGAACCGCCCGCGACATGGCATCATCAAACTTACATCGTCACTGAAGTCATCAAAGCCTTGCTGCTCGGCGTGTTGTCATCTTTGCAGATTCAATCCTTTGCCCGCGCGGTCATTTCAGAATAAACCCCCCACCGTGAACTCCTCCATCGAACGGAACTTCTTCCATGCGCCGTCGAATTCCAAATGCTCGGTCACGGGACACGGCACGACGATACAGCGCATCTCCGCAGTTTTCGCCGCACGGAGGCCGTTGAGTGAATCCTCTAGCACGAGGACGCGATCAGGCGCAGCGCCGAGTTTGCTGGCGGCATGTTGGAAGAGACTGGGATGCGGCTTCACTTTGCCTGTGTCTTCCAAGCAGGTCACGTTTTGAAAAGCACCAAGTAAATCGAGATGCCCCAGCCAATGTTCCACCCACCAGCGCGGAGAGCTGCTGGCCACCGCGCACGACAAGCCCAACCCGCGTGCTTCTTCCAAACGATGCCGCACGCCTGGCAGTGCATCATATTCGGTGAGTATTTTCATCACGCGCTCGCGCCGCACTTTATGAATCGGCTCCCAGTCGAGCTTGCGGTCCACCAACCGCTCCAGTTCCACCATCGGGTCATATGCTGAACTGAAATCACTGCCGACACATTGCGCCCATGTTTCCAATGCCAGCGGATAATCGTGCTGCGCATAAATCTCCCGCCACGCCTCATAGGTCGCAGTCTCGGTGTCCATGATCAAACCGTCGAAATCAAAAATGATGGCGTTCATAATGTAGGCGATGCCTCTGGCTTCGCTTCCCGCGTTTCATGTGAAGCGGGACGCATCACCTACTTTGCTTCCAGCAACTTTGTGAGTTCCGCTGCGGAAGTGACAGGAGCCTGACACACTTGTTTGCGACAGACATAAGCTGCGGCTTTCCCATCCACAGGTTTCATACCGGCAAGGGCCGCATTTTTCTCCGCGAGGAATTTCTGTCCATCACCACCATCGGCATGAAGCACGACGGCATGAGGAAGAAATCTCTTATGAACCTCATGCGCCAACGCCTTGAAGCCCACATCGTCACGACTCCCTGCGAGCACGATCTCCATATTGCCGTGATGCATGAAATCCAAAGCGGTCACCATGAACGGCACACTGAAAGGAGATTTCTCTAGGCTGTTGCCAAAGAGTCGGAGCACCTTCGCGCCTTGCTCACGCAGATCATCACGACCCAGCATCGCGCCCAGTCGGAGTAGGTTCATCGCGCCAACCGAATTCGGCGACGGTTCCGCGCTATCGCTGTCTTCCTTCACTTGAAGAATGGAATTGGGAATGCCCGCACCGGTGGTGAAATAGCCGCCCTGTTTCACGTCCCAATATTTCGTATCGAATTCCTTCTGCAAATCCACCGCCCAGCGCAGCCAGCGGACATCGAATCCGGCTTCATACAAGTCCAGCAGACCCTGAATCAGCATGGCGTAATCCGGCGCAAAAGCGGGTGCGCCCGCTGCTCCATCACGCCAGTTGCGACGCAGCTCTTTACCGTCGCTGGATAATTTCTCAAAGATGAACTGCGCGGCTTCGGTAGCCATCTTAAGGCAGTCTTCATCGCCCAAGGCACTGGCCGCTTTGGCGAGCGCGGAGATCATCAAGCCATTCCACGCCGTGATGATTTTATCATCCAAGTGCGGGCGGGGGCGTTTCAATCGTGCTTCAAACAAAGTCTTGCGCCCGCGCGTCAGGATGTCTTCGACCTTGCTCTCGTCGATCTTGAAATACTCTGCCGTCTTCTTCGGTGAGAACGCCCGGAACAACGTGTTCAAGCCTTTGAGTTCGCCATGCGGATCGCTCTCAGGACGGGCATTCCCATCGCGTCGCGCTCCAGTGGCATAGCGGAAAATGCTGCCCTCGCTCTTGCCGAGTAGGTCATCAATCTCCTGCGCTGACCACACATAGAATGCGCCCTCACCTTTCTTCGTTCGAGTGTCATCAGTGAAACTGTCGGCATCCTCGGCTGAGAAAAACGCACCTTGAGCGTGACGCAGATCGCGTTTGCAATAAGCGATGATCTCCCGCGCGATGACTGCAAAGAACTCGATGCCGGTGTTCTGATAGCCTTCGACATAGGCCACGGTGAGTTGCGCCTGGTCGTAGAGCATTTTTTCGTAATGCGGAATATGCCAGTAAGCATCCACCGAGTAGCGATGGAATCCGCCGCCGATATGATCCCTCATACCACCATGAGCCATCGCGGTCAGCGTCTTGGACGCCATCTCGCCGCACCATTCTGTGTCATGCGCCTCTTTCCCCGCGAGATATTTTTTCAAGCGCCAAAGCATGATGAGCGTGACCGGGCGCGGAAACTTCGGTGCGCCGCCGAAGCCTGCTTCATGGAAATCAAACGCGCTCGAGCTGTCATCGTAGGCTTTCTTCAATACGATATTGATCTCCGCTTCTGCGTGCTTTTGCTCTTCATTGATGTGCGCCTGCAAGCGCTTCATCCCCTCTGCGCTGCGTTCACGAATGCTGCCCGCATCATTCTCCCAGACCTTCGTGATTTCCATCAGCAGCGATTTGAAACCCATACGGCCACCCTTGTCCGCAGGCGGAAAATAAGTGCCGCCAAAGAATGGCTGAAGCTCTGGCGTGAGAAAAACATTCATCGGCCAGCCACCATGTCCGGTCGAGGCCTGCACATAAGTCATGTAAGTGAGATCAACATCAGGCCGTTCCTCGCGATCTACCTTGATGCTGACGAAGTGCTTATTCAGCACCTTCGCCAATTCCTCATTCTCGAATGACTCGCGTTCCATCACGTGACACCAATGGCACGTCGAATAGCCCACGGAGAGAAAGATAGGCTTGTTCTCCTTGCGCGCCTTTGCAAACGCCGCATCGCCCCACGGCATCCAGTCCACCGGATTGTGCGCATGTTGCAGCAGGTAAGGCGACTTCTCGTGTATTAGGGAATTGGTGTGCTTGGCTTCAGGCATGGCAAAAGGGATGTCAGGAATGAATACGCATCTCGCGAGACGGTTTGTGCGCCAGCCTTTGCGGCAGGTCAAAGGAGTATTTTGCGAGACTCCCCTAAAGTGTTGACGCCTCGTGCTTGGTCATTCATCTTCCATCATGCCAGCTATGCCTCCCGTCAGCATCAAGGCGCTGAACCTTCCTCCGAAAGAGCGTATGGGTCTCGCCGCCCTGCTACTGGACAGCCTCAATGATACGACCAGCGTGGACAAAAAACTGCTAGGTGAGCTTTCAAAACGTGCAGCCGAGCTTCGAAGCGGCAGCATCGAAGGGCTGACCACGCAAGAAGCCTATGGCTTTTCGCTATAAGCTTGTCCATCACCCTGGGCCGCTGCGGATTACCGCGAAGCGCGAGAATTTTTTGTCGGCGTGGATTTAACACTGGCAAACCTTTTTAAAGAAGACTTCAAGTCCGCCTTGCGAGGTATTGCAACTGGAACGGTCTCTGGCACGCTTTACACACAAGGCCACACCATTCGCTGGATTAAACTCCGCAGATTCTCTCATAAAGTGTTCTTCGATCCCGAAGGCAAGCCCGTCCGCTATGTCCTCGCTGTTATTAGTGGGAAAAGACATCCGAATCGCATTCGCAGTTCACTAAACCAACGGAAGCGCCGCAACTCCTGACGGGCAGGTTTTGGCAGATTATTTTTTCAAGTTCATCAACCCTCGCCCCCCGGCATCCAGTCCACCGGATTGTGCGCATGTTGCAGCAGGTAAGGCGACTTCTCGTGAATTAGGGAATTGGTGTGCTGGGTATCGGGCATACAGGGGTCAAGATGAATGCAATTCCCGCTAGCGCAACTCCACGCAGTATTGTGTCGCGGTGCTCGCCGTGCTATGTAAAACCCACACATTAATGACGCGAAAACCATCCAGCGACGGCGGCCAGGTCTTCTGGCTTTTTGGACTTCCCTCTTCAGGTAAGACCACGCTGGCCACGGCGATGAAGGAAGCACTGCTCTCAGAAGGCGTTTCTGCATGTCTGCTTGATGGCGACGAGTTGCGAAGCGGGGTGAACCGCGACCTCGGATTCTCCGATGAAGATCGGGCTGAAAACATCCGTCGCGCGGCGCACCTTGCGCAGCTTCTGGCCGGACAGCAACTGACTGTGATCGCTGCGTTCGTGACCCCGAAAGAAGTTCAACGGGAGCTGGTGCGGAGCATCATTCCGCCAGAAAAACTCTGTCTGGTTCACATCGACTGCCCCGTGGAAATTTGCGTGGCACGCGATGTCAAAGGGCTTTACGCCAAGGCTCTGACCAATCAAATGGAGCTGATGACGGGTGTGCAAAGCACTTTTGAAGTGCCAGCTTTTGCAGACATGACCATTCCCACGAGCGAGATGAGCATACCCGCTGCGCTGCAAAAACTGCTTGAGGCCAGACGGCAGAGATTTCGCAACGAAAACCAGACCTGATTATGCTCTCATGGTTTTCCACCAACATCGCTGCATATTTGTGCATGTGCCAAAAACCGCCGGTCAGGCCATCAAGCAATTCCTCGGCGAGGGCGTTAGAAACCATGTCGTATTTCATGTCAACGACCCCTCTGCGGGTGATCAGTTCGCTACCGCACGTCAATCATCAGCCAGTCAGGAAACATTACTAAGAATATTATATCCGGGGATATTGTAATGCCTGAGCAATATCTAAACCCGGCCATAAATGCGGATTCATTTTTCCCATCCTCTCCACTGAGATGGAAGCAAGAATGTGTCGCCCCGGTGCCGCGCCATTCAATCTTTTTTCAACCATGATCTGTAGTCGAAGTTAACGCCCACTCCCGGCCATCAAGTCCTCGATCTCCTCGGCCTCGATCGGCACGTCTTTCATGAGATCAATCGCGCCCTTCTTGGTGATGAGCACGTCATTCTCCAGGCGGATGCCGAGTTTTTCTTCGCGAATGTAAATGCCGGGTTCGACGGTGAAGACCATGCCGGCCTCCATGGGCCGCCAGAGGTCGCCCACGTCATGAACGTCGAGACCGAGGTGATGGCTGGTGCCGTGCATAAAGTATTTTTTGAACAAGGGCTTTTCTGGGTCTTGTTTCTTCACGTCGGAGGCTTTGATCAGCTTCAGCTTAATCAATTGTTCTTCCATGATTTTGCAGACCTGTTCCTGATATTCCTTGAGAATGACGCCCGGCTTGAGCAGCGCAGTGGCGGCGCGGGTGACATGCAGCACGGCATTGTAAACAGCGCGCTGGCGCTTAGTGAAACGGCCATTCACAGGAATGGTGCGAGTGAGGTCGGCATTGTAATTCGTCTGACGTGCGCCGAAGTCGCAGAGCACAAGGTCGCCATCCTGACAGACCATGTGATTGGTGACGTAGTGAAGACAGCAGGCGTTCTTCCCGCTGGCAATGATCGGCGGGAAGGCGAAGCCTTGTGCTCCCTGCCGCGTGAACTCGTGAATCATCTCGGCCTCGATCTCATACTCCATGACACCGGGCTTCACAAAACGCGCCACGCGATGGAAGCCGTCGTTGGTGATGCGGATGGCCTCTTTAATGAGCTCCACCTCTGTCTTGGTTTTGATGACGCGCAAGTGATGCATCAACGGGGCCAGTCGTTCGAGGCGATGAAGCGGAAACTCCTGCTGACAGCGACGAACGAAGCGGAGGTCGCGGGACTCCACCTCGGCCGTGGCGCGGGCATGTTCGTTCGTATTGAGGTAAGCCCTGCGGGACTGGAACATCACGTTGCGGAAAATCCGATCGAACTCGCTGAGCCAGTGAACGGAGAGCAACGGAATGCCGCTGCGGTCGGCGGCCTCTTGCTTGGTCAGTTTTTCGCCTTCCCAAATGGAAATCAATTCCGTCGTCTCCCTGATGAAGAGCATCTCGCGCATCTTTACATCTGGGGCGTCGGGGAAAAGGATGAGCACGGTCTCCTCCTGATCAACGGCGCTGAGATAATAGATGTCGCTATTCTGCACAAAGGGCATCACGCCGTCCGCATTAGTCGGATAAACGTCGTTAGCGTGAACGATGACTACTGAGTGAGGCTTGATCTGTTTGACGAGACGGCTGCGGTTGTCGATAAAAAATTCCTTCGGCGGAGGGGGATAGCGCATGTGTCCTCCAGAGTCCCAAGTCTTGAGTCTAAGTCAACTTTTTATGCGAGCCTTAGGGCTTGGGATTTTTATGCCGATCTTCCGCAATCCATTTATTAACTGCGGGGAGAAAAATTTCGACTGGCAGCGCATAGTCCGTCACCCGATCCACACGGGCGATATTTAGGCCGATGGCGTTACCCTTGAGATCGTAAAGTGCGCCGCCCATGTCCGACGGGCTGAGGGGCATGTCGTGCTGCAAAATCTCGGGATAGTTATCCGTGCGCAAGGATGTGCCGTGGTTTCCGAAATCCCCCTCGCTCCAGTTTTGCATCACCTGTTTCTTGCTCGCGAGACGCACTTCGCAATCGCCCGGCTTGCCTTCGCGCTTGTAGTGAACTTTTACGACATCGCCGACATGATGCTTGGCGATGACGCGCCTGACCGCAGCGGGCGAGTTCACGGGTTTGCCTTCGATTTCAAGCAGCAGGTCATCTGCGCGCAGCCCGGCCTTGAGCGCTGGGCCGTCCTGCGCCACCTCCTCAATGATGATGCCTTGATCATCTTTTTCAGACGGCCCAAAACGCAGCCCCATGACCGCGCCGGAATCAGGAATGGCCCGACGTTTCGCGCTTAAAACGCCGAGACGAAAATCCTTGGCCTGATTCGCCAGACAGCACAGCCATTGCCCCTGACTGAGCGGCTGCGAATCTCCCCATGTGACGGCAGTCAATCCGGCGCGCTCCACCTTGAGCAAAGCCACGCCGAGCTTCTCATCGCGCTTCACCACACGGGCCTCCGATTGCGAGCCATCAGACCACCACGCGCGCCAAGTCTTGATCTCGCCCGGTTCGGCAGACTTGGTAAGAATATAACCATCGTCAGATACAACGACGCCCATCTGCGGCCCGTTCTCGCGACTCTCACCGATCACCACCGTGCAGGCTGATGCACGGCTCTGCACCAATGTGGCGGCCTTGAGCGTATCCACGCCATTGGTGCGCTGCTCGTCCGGCAGAACGTTCTCGGCACGCAGAGAACTTCCTGCGGCCAATAAAATAACAGAGATGAAAATGCGTTTCATCATTTTATTCAGCAGGTCGTTTCCCGAGCTTCACTTCCATCGTGCGAGTGCCCGTGGCTATCTTAATCGCCAGCGTCACTACCTCGCCCACAGTTCGACTGCGAATGGCCTCGGAAAATTCCGATGGCGAGCCAAGTTTCACATTGTCGAGCTTCAAGATCACGTCCCCGTTCTTCAATCCTGCTTTCATCGCCGGCGAATCTGTTGCGACCGCCTGCACCAGCAATCCCTCATCCGCGCCCTGTGTGCTCAGGCCGATCCATGCCCCATTGCCTTGATCCCAAAAGTTCACAGTCTCGCCCTTCTTCATTGCCTCCCATGAGCGAAGAAACGGCGCCATGCTTACATGCAAGTTCTGATCCCGACCGCGCCATATCTGGCTGTTGATGCCAATGAGTTCGCCCGCGAGATTAAATAGCCCGCCGCCGGAATCACCGCCCATGAGCACGCAATCACTTTGCAACATATTGGAGGAAGTTTTTACCAGCTTGCCCACCCGCAGCACCGGCCCACGCGCGGCATCAAGCCCGCCTGGATGACCGAGCGCGAAACACCACTCGCCTGTTTTTAATTGGCGCGTCTCCCGACTGATCGGCGCATAAGGCCAGGCCTTCGCTGGCGCAGGAAGTTGGATCATCGCCGCGTCTGTTGATTTATCGAGACCGAGTGATTTCGCCTCGAAGGTCTTGCCATCATGCAGCGTGATTTTGATCTTCTTATTCGGCATTCCAGTAACATGCCCCGCCGTCAGCACTAGCCCCGCCGGACTCACGATCACCCCGCTGGCCGTCGCGCCCCCGCACTCGATGGCCACGATCGCCATCTCAGCGTGCTTGAGCGATGCCTGAACCTGCGTCTGAACAGAAAGCAAATCTTCCAACGTGGTCTCAGCCGCATGGACAAGTTGTCCGGCAAACAAAGCCAGAAAACTGACCACAAAAAATTGATGGCGGAAGATCAAGCGCGGCAACACTAAAGCAATACGCCCGCCGCGTCAAAGCTGCTGCAACCGGTAGAAGCGACGCCATCGTCGCTTCTACCGACAGTTGCGATTGCCCCAAATAGGCATAGTGGAAAGGCGGTCACTGAAATTGAGCGGTGCTTCCTTACCATTAGCGAAGACCGAGATCGGCATCTATAGCCGGGCCAGGATCGAAATCGCGAAATGCTTTGCCGTAATCTGCAAACTCGCCGGAACCCCCATAAGCCCGCGCAAACTGAGTGCCCACGGCGTCGGCACCAATGGCTGGCAGTATCAAGGGGGCCTTGGCTACCATCACGATGAAGCGCAAGGGTTGCATGGCGAGGCGTTTTGCCGTCCACGGTATGCGATCTTCCGGGGCGGGCGGGTAGTTTGGAACGACAGGCTTGGGGCCCGCTGGTTTCGAATTTGAAGTTTTTTGGTCGAATTCCATAGCTATGTCTTGAGTATGGTTAGCTTTTGCTTTCGTGAGGGCAGCCGGGGAGTTTTTTGTGTGGCCGGCACAAGATGCCATAACCAGGCAAAGTGCTGCGAGTGTGTTGCGTTGGATCTGATATGTTTTCATAGTGATGTAGTTTGAGTTTCGAGAGGTCATCGTGACTCCCTCTTGCCCACTACATCCGGAAACAGCGGAATCAGGTTACATGGCCGCACAGATTATTTTATCTCTCGTGCACCGTGTCAAAGCTGCTGCACAGAGCACACTTCCCATGCATCAAATATTTTGCTACCCTGCCCCACATGAAAATTCTTCGCTACATCGCACGCTGTTTGTTGTTAGCCGTTCTCACTGCCGTGGTCTTCCTCGCCTCCTGCCAGTCAAGCCTGATCTATTATCCGCGCCCCTATGACTCGGTGGCGCTGACTAATTTCCAACAGCGCGGAGGACGGCAAATCGAAGTCAAAACCTCACAAGGTAAACAAGTCGCGTTCTATCTCCCGCCAAGCCATGCGAGCGCACAGCCCCCTGAATTTTTTTGGCTCGTGTTCGGCGGTAATGGATCTCTCTCACTGGATTACGCTGACGAGACTCTGAGATGGGATGCGCGGGCGGGATATCTTTTTGTGGACTATCCCGGCTATGGCTTGTGCGAAGGGAGTCCAAACCCGACGCGTATCGAGGAAAGCATCGTCTCTTTGGCAACGAAAATGAAAGATGAATGGCACTGGACTGATTCGGAACTCAGCGCACGCAGCGGAGTCTTCGGCCATTCAATCGGCTGCGCAGCCGCACTCATCGCGGCGGATCGGCTGCAGATCAATCGAGCCGTCTTATGCGCAACATTCACCACCATGACCGACATGGCACAGCGCACCGTTGGCTGGCCGCTTTGTTATCTGAATCGTCATCGCTTTGACAACGTCGCCCGCCTAAATTCGCTCACTGCCCGCAACGCGCAGGTGCGGATTTTTCATGGCACAGCGGACGAGATTATTCCCGTGACGATGGGCCGAGAACTCGCGCAGAAATTTCCAAAAAACGTGCGACTCACCGAGGTTCAGGACAGCCATCACAACGAAGTCGTCCAAGATGCGGGCGAAGAAATCGGAGCCGCCATGCGCGAACTCTCCGCGTCAGTCACGCGATGATGGCTTGTGCTTCGCTCAAGTCGCGCTAGGATCGTCAGCATGATGAAGAAGATTTTGTCCACCACCACTCTCCTCTGTGGAGTTGCCCTGATCACTGCCTGCGGCGGCACCAAGAAACCAGTCGCCACGACGCCAGCTACACACATGGAGTTCAACTCGCAAACCGGCGCGTGGAAACCCCTGACTAAAGCAGTTGCCGCGCCTCATAGCGAACCCGGCGCCATCATTGTCGAACAGAAAAAGCCCGGCATGATGCAGAAGATCGGCGACAGCATGAAGAAGCCTCTCAAATGGGTGGGCTTGGGCAAGGATGATTCATCCAAGCCGAAGCCTTAGGCTGCGATTCGCCGCCAGTAGAATCGATAAAAGCCATTGACGTCAGGCGATGGAAGGCGTTTTAGTTCCATCTAGGGGCTCATCTAAATGCGTCCTTCACTACGCCTAGTTGATAGAGAGTGCCTCGTGATGAACGAAACGCCTACCACAGACTCTTCCACACGCCTGATGGATTCCGTGCGGCGCAGCGGAGCTTTCCCACCAACACGCTGGACCATGGTGCTCGCGGTGCGCAGCAGCGACGAACCGGCCGCAGCAGCGGCGCTCGCAGAAATTTGCCGCATCTACTGGCGGCCGATTTATTCGTTTTTGCGTCGGCAGGGAAACAGCCCGCATGATGCCGAGGACCTGACCCAGGGATTTTTTGCGTCGCTGCTGGAACGAGAATCGCTCGCAACAGTTGATGAAGCAAAGGGCCGGCTGCGCTCGTTTTTGCTCGTCGCGCTGAAGCGGTTTGCAACCAATCAATACGAACATGGTCGCGCGCAGCGGCGCGGTGGAGGTGCATTGCATGTGCCGATCGATACCGCGCACGCGGAGGATCACTACACTGAAGAGCCGGCCACCAGCGTGACGCCGGAGATGATCTTCGAGCGCCAGTGGGCGCTGACGCTTCTCGACACGGTGCTAACGTCGTTGCGTGAAAATTACGCGCATGATGGCCGCGAAGGCGTGTTCGACGCCCTAAAAAATCGGCTTTCCACGGACGGCGATCCCCAGTCGCTCGCATCTGTCGCGGAATCGCTCGGCATGACCGAGGCCGCGACCAAGGTGGCGGTCTTCCGCATGCGCCAGCGTTACAAGCGGCTGCTGCAGGAACACATCGCGCAGACCGTCGATTCACCAAGTGAAGTCGATGACGAGATTGCGCATCTATTCAAGGTCTTCAGCGAAACATGATGATGCGGGTGTAACCTCGCTACCAAAACTTCGGATGTAAGGCATCAGAACCTGGAAAATGTTTTCCAGCAACACTCTGACGCCCTATGAAAACAATCATCACATCCATGAGCTTCATCACCCTGGCTATTCTGTTTCCCAGTTGCGCCCAAGTTCCCAAGAACGATCGGTCTCTCAAGCCGGATGCAGAGTGGAATCAACTGGGCATCTGGCATCGCGTCGGAGACAAGCCGCAGACTTATGTGCCGACAGGTTATGCTGCGAGCGCTCCGAGAACTGACCGCGAAGGCTCCTGGTTCATAGATCAACGCGATGGTAAAAAATTCTTTGTTCCAAATGAGAAGGTCAGCCGTTGGGAGCCCGGCGTGCTGACCGGCGAGGCGAAAAAGATCACAGACACCAGAGTCAAAAAATCCCCGAAAACTTTCCGCACGGCCATGGAAGACGGGGCTTCGGTGGCCCTGGAAAGATTGGCAGATGTAGCAGCCGTGCTTGCGTCGGCCTGGCCGAGCGGTGGAGGAGGTAATAGTTTTTCTTCAACTTATGGCGGCAAATGCAAGCACTAAGCCCCCACTGAGAAATTTGTTCTTTGCGTAGTCTAACATAAGGATAGTATCTTGGTCAGCCACTTGCTTATGAAAAACAAAAAAGAATCATAACCTCGTCACGGAAAACCGGATGCATCATTTGCAGAAATCAAACTTCACAAGATGACTGATACATCCCACAAATGCCTCGCTTGCGGTGCCCCGTTGCCTGCGAGATCTCAGGTTGCCCTCTGCGCGAAGTGTCTTCTTTCGTCTGCGATGGAGACACTGCTGCCGGAAAAAAACGAACCCGCCGCACCGGCTAACATGCTGCGGTTTGTCTCGGATCTTTTCCCCGAGCTGGAGCGCATTCAACTCATCGGCCGCGGCGGCATGGGCGTGGTCTATCGCGCTCATCAACGCGATGTGAAGCGCGACATCGCACTCAAGCTCTTGCCTATTGAACGACCGGATGTCGGAGGGTGGGAGGCGCGGTTCGAAATCGAGGCGCGTGCAGCAGCGCGACTGGATCATCCGAACATTGTGACGCTTTATGAATTCGGCGAGCGCGAGGGTTCACCCTTCCTGAAGATGAAACTGATCGAGAGCGGGCGCAGCCTTGCTCACGCCCTGAAAGGCCACCGTCCCTCGCCCGCACGGGAAGCGGTCATGCTGATGATCAAGATCGCCAGCGCGGTGCAACATGCGCACCAACACGGCGTGATACATCGCGACATCAAACCGGGAAACATCCTGCTCGACGCCAAGGGCGATCCGTATCTGAGCGACTTCGGACTCGCGCGCTTTGTTGAAGAAAATGCCGGGCTTACCGGAACCCACATGGTGCTGGGCACGGCGAACTATATGTCACCGGAGCAGGCTGATGGGAAAAGCGGTGACCTCACCACCTCGGCTGATGTCTATAGCCTCGGCGCGGTGCTTTACGAAATGCTGACCGGCAGACCGCCATTCGAGGGGAGTTCCGTGGCGGAGATATTGCGTCACGTGATCGAGAGCGAACCTCCGTCGCTGCATATGCTGAACCCGGAAATAGATCGTGATCTCTCCACAGTCTGTCAGAAGTGCCTGGAAAAAAATCCAGCCCGCCGCTACGGATCAGCCGATGCCTTCGCCAGGGATCTTGAATGCTGGCTCGATGGAAGGCCCATCTCCGCGCGGCCCATTTCGGCACCGGGCCGGCTGGCAAAGTGGGCCCGGCGCAAGCCCGCCATCGCGTCGCTGACTGGCACGGTTCTGGTCATGGGAATGCTCGCCCTCGCCCTGCTCTACAATGCCTGGAACTTGGCCGAAGACGGCAGGCGCAATGCCGAAGTGCGCCGGCACGAGGCTGAGGAAAACCTGAAACAGGCGCTCGACGGATTCACTGCGGAGGCCACGGCACACCGATTGAAGGGCAAGGCCGGACGACGCTGGGACGCGCTCGCGGCGATCGCCAAGGCTGTCGCAATCCGCAAGACGCCCGATCTGCGCAACGAAGCCATCGCGTGCCTAGCGCTGGTCGATTTTCGTCCCGCAGAATATTGGCATGGTGATTCGGAGCGCACCTCGCTCTACGTTTTCGACATCGCCTTTGCTCGAATAGCGCACAGCTTGGCAGACGGCACCATCGAGATGCTGAGTCATCCATCCGGAAAGCTGCTCACGACACTGCCCGGCGAAGGGCAGCCCGTGGGAAGAGTTCTGCAATTCTCACCCAATGGAAAGTTTCTTGCCGCGAGCTACGGACCATCGGGACAGATCGTCGTCTGGAACATCGAAACACGCGCGCCGATGATTCGCGAAAGCGCGGCAACGGGCGTTTTCGATTTCTCTCCTGATGGAGCATTTGCTTTCATCGGGGTTAAGAACGAGCTCGCCGTTTGGAGCACGGTGACACAGACGATCATCAAACGCATCCCGCTCACAGAAGACGCGCGCCTCATACGATGCTCACCCGATGGTCACATGCTCGCGGTGGTGTTACCGCGTGGCGGTGTTGATTTGATCAATATCGAATCAGCAACGCTCGTTGCGACTTTTCGCGAATGCGATTCGGTGCTCGACTTTGCGTGGCATCCCAACAGGCAGATTGCTGCTGTTGCATCTTCTGATGGGAAAATATTTTTATGGAACACTCTGGAAAAACCAGGGGCCGCCCGGCGATGGGAGGCGCATACGGACGGAGTCCAACATCTCGCATGGCATCCCGGAGGACATCTGCTTGCCTCGCATGGTGCCGATGGAAACGTGGCGCTATGGGATGCGGAGATCAGCGAGCTCCGCGTGGCCTACACAGCGCAGCCGGTGCAAGGACTTCAGTTCTCGCCCGACGGGCGCCGACTAGGGCTATTCCGGCAGAGCGACCAGATCAGCCTTCTCGAAGTGGAGGACGGTGCCATCGTGCATCACACTGCGGGACACGAGGGTCGGCAGGTGTCTGGAGCCTCATGGCATCCGGCTCATGGCGTGCTCGCAACGGCGGGCGACGATGCCGTAAAGTTTTGGAATTCTGCGGGCGACCAGATCGGCGTGCTCCACGTGACCGACGCGCGATCGGCCTTGTGGACTGCGGATTCGCTTGTCGTCAGCGGCATGCACGGCGTCCACCGCTGGCAGATTTCGGTCAAGAGTGCAGCGGGAGGAGCGCAGCGTCTTGCACTTGCACACAAGACGGCCATTGACTCAACCGAAGGCTGGGAACGCGCCGCACTCACCAATGACGGCAGGCTGCTAATTGTGACTCATCCCGCACAAATATTGATCGTGGACTTGAGTGGAAAAAATCCACCGCGCTCGATCACTGGTCAGAAAGGGGCGGCCTTCGCCTCGATCAGTCCGGACAACCGCTGGCTCGCGACAGGCACTTGGCATGAAAACAATGTTCGCGTGTGGTCGCTGCCTGAAGTCCGGCCCGAACGCGAGTTGCAGGTCGAGGGAAGTGCGAATGTTCTTTTCAGCCCGAACGGACAGTGGCTCGTGACTGGGAGCAGCAAAGAATACGGCATCTGGCTCACCAGCACATGGGAACGTTCGTCAACTGTGCCCACGCGGCTGGGCGATTACTTCGGGGCGATGTCTTTCAGCCCTCGCATGACGGCACTTGCCATCGAGTCTGAGCGCAACCGCATCAAGATCGTCTATCCACCGACGCTGATGGAACTGGCCGCGCCGGACTTTGATCACCAGTCCCCACTCGCTTTCAGCCCTGACGGCGTCATGCTGGTGAACGTTGACGCCAAAAAGCACCTCGTCTTCTGGAACCTCGCGCTGCTTCGCAGCGGGATGAAATCCGTGAAACTCGACTGGGAAATCCCCACCCTGGCCGAAACGCAGCAACCGCGTATCCAGTCCGTGCTCATTGAGGAATAAGCATAGCCGTGCACCATCTCTGGCGCTTTCTTGTTCTCGACTGATCCAATAAAGGTCAACAAAATCGCCGCAACCAGTCGGCTGCGACGATTTTAAATTGAGTTCGGGAAAGTATGCCAATCAATGCTGATGGGCGTCCTTCTTGGCTGCGGTGGTAGCTGGTTTGGCACCTGCATCGCAGGATTTGCATTCTCCAGCTTTGGCCTTCTTATCGGTGGCGCAGCAGGAATCGCCCTTTTTTTCAGCGCAGCATGAGTCGGTGCTGGCGCATGAAGAAAGAAGCAGAGCAGTGGCGGCAAAGGTAAGGGCAAGGATTTGTTTCATGGTATGAGGTGGTTGGGGTTTATATATGAATGACGAGCTGTATTGATCGACTGGATGTAGCTTTGTTCAATAAAAAAGGCGCACCATGTCACCACGGCGCACCTAAATCATTTGGCAGATAAATTATTTACCGCTGCGATGACCCATGTCAATCGGAGGAGGGGTGCTCGTGGTCTGCTTCGAAGCGCAGGAGGCGAGTGTCATGGCCGCAACGGCAAGGGTAAGAACAAGGATGGACTTCATAGATGATGGATAATATGGGTTTGAGTTGTTTTGACTGCGCGCCTCACGGCGGATATTGCGATGCGAAACGCGCCTGTCCCCATAGCATTGAGCAAGGAGCTTGCCAACAAAGATTTAAGAAAGCTTAATAATCAGCTATTCAGCGATCCAGACGGACGTGCCACAGCCCACAAGATCAAATAACTCCGCCACGTCCGCATTGCGCAGTCTCACACAACCATGACTGCCCACCTGCCCCACTTTGTGCTCCTCATTCGTGCCGTGAATATAGATGTAACGCGATTTCGTGTTCGCATTCCGCAGCTCGCAGCCCTCCAGCCAGAGAATGCGCGAGACGATGAGGTCTTCGTTTGTTATGTGATCGGGATTCCATTCGCCAACTGGCACACGCGCCTTGAAAACCGTGCGCTGCCCCATGCCCTCACCAAATTTCTCCGCCACGCGGAACACCCCCAGCGGCGTCTGATTTGATCCCTCGCGAAATCCGATGCCAAACTTCGACGTGCTGCACGGCCATTGCCTCACCAGACGATGACCATCCCACAGTGCTAGTGTCTGGGTGCCAATGGTGACTTCGATGCGGAGATGGGTGGAGTGCATTACGGTGCGATGACGGGAATCAACTGCCTGCCGAGCCGACGATACACTTTAAAATCGGAGTCGAGGGTGAGGAGCGGAAGCTTGGGATGCAACTCGGACAAACGGACAAGACACGCATCTGCGAGCGACATTGGCACATCGTCATAGCGATCCATCAGGGTGCTGATAGCTGCGGCTTCGTCTTCGAGATGAAATGACAGATCAAACACGCTGTCCGCCAGCATGGCCCGTAACCGAGCGAGATGACGTGGCAAACGTCGCAACAGGAACCACGCCTCGCTCACCACGGCCTCACAGGTGATCAACGCTCCATCGAGCCGTTGAAACTGCCCAGTGGCCCACGCGTGATGCTGCTCGTCCTTGGCGAGATAGGCCACCAACGGGCCGGTATCGAGCAAGATGCCTCTGCTAACGGCCATAATCTGAGAGATGCTTCGGGTTCGTAGCCAAATCCTTCACTCCCGTCGCTCCGGCCCCCTGATACTTTTGTAAACGATCATGTAATGAAGGGCGCGACTTTCGCAGCCCAACCGCCGCCGGTTTCGCAGGCAGGGCGCGCATCAACAAATCACGCACAATGGCGGATTTTGGCTGCTTCAAACTAGTTGCCGCAGCGTCCAGCGATTCATTCAGGAAGTCTGGCAACTTGATGGTGATCGTCTTCATGATTGATAAAGTAATACCTAATTGCAAGATGGCAATACCGGATCCGATTTACAAAATTAGCCCACAATTCCGTCCCTCAGCACCAGCGTCTGAGTTACCTCCTAATCGAGCCAATTTTGGACGCGTAGATGCGGCACGATCTCAAAATGCCGCAGATTCCGGCTCAACAGCACGGCATCATGCGCGAGGCAAATCGCGGCGATCTTGAGATCCATCGAACCCATGCGAATGCGCGAAGCCCGCAACGCCTCGGCGATGTCTGCAGCGTCCTCATCGAACGGCAATATGCCCAGCTCGTGTAGAATGTTGCAACTGCGCTGATACAGGCGATAGCCCGTCACTTGCAGCGGCCCTGCTGGATGGCGTTTGATCAATGCAAACCAGCCCTCGGCGCTCTCCTGTGAAGTGATGATGGTGGTAAAAACAGAAGCACTTTGCGCCGCACACTGCTCCCTGAGTCGGATTCCCAGAACACCATCGTTCACCCATTCGGTGAAATGATTCGTATCAAGCACGACCAACATGAGTCACCAGCCTGCGTTGTTCGCACGCTCGCGCCACTCTGAGCCGAGCTTCGCGGCCTTTCTGACCAGTGCCTTCTCATTTTCAGTGAGCGCCATGACTGGTGACGGACTGTTTGTGTGCCTTGGCTTTACGACAGCAATCTTCGCAGCGGAGCGCTCTCGCGCCGCAGCAAGAGCCTCTGTCAATGTCATGGTCGTCTGCATAAGTAAAGATACCTGCGCTGCTCCCTTGGTCAAACGCAGAAATGCTGCATGGACGACGTTGCATTTTATATCAGGGAGCTTAATCTCCACGCCCTCAAATACCAAATAAGAACATGAGCAAACTCAAGCACGTTGCTATCGTCGGCGCCACTGGCGCCGTCGGCGTGGAAATGTTGCGCTGCCTCGAGCAGCGGAATTTCCCCGTCGGTGAATTGACCCTTCTCGCCAGCGCCCGCAGCGCGGGAAAGAAGATGAAGTTCAAGGGCCAAGACGTGGTTGTGAAAGAACTCACGCCAGATTCTTTCGCAGGTGTGGACATCGCGCTCTTCAGCGCGGGCGGTGGCATTTCAAAAGATTTCGCGCCGCACGCAGTGAAGGCAGGAGCCATTGTGGTGGATAATTCTTCCGCGTTCCGTATGGACGACGACGTGCCGCTGGTGGTGCCGGAGATCAACGCCTCCGATTTGAAGCATCTCAAAAAAGGTATCGTGGCTAATCCGAATTGCACGACTGCGATCACGTTGATGGCACTCTATCCGTTGCATCAGGCGTTTGGTGTCACGCGCATTTTTGCCAGCAGTTATCAAGCAGTCAGCGGCACCGGAGCGCAGGCCATTGAAGAACTGGAAAAACAAACGCGCGAGTGGGCAAAATCCGAGCGCAAATGGGACGACGTGCGGCTCGCCAAGGAACATGTCAGCGTCTATCCGCACCAGATCGCCTTTAACGCGCTGCCGCAGGTGGATTCATTCCTCGACACTGGTTACACGAAAGAAGAAATGAAGATGGAAAACGAAGGGCGCAAGATCATGCACCACCCCAAGTTCCGCGCCAGCGTGACCTGTGTGCGCGTCCCCGTATTCCGGGCGCACAGCATCGCGGTCAGCGCCGAGTTTGAAAAACCCATCACGCCCGAAGCTGCCCGTGAAGTGCTGAGCAAGGCCCCCGGCATTGAACTCGTGGACGATCCAACCTTAAAAAAATATCCGCTCGCCCTCGATGTCGCAGGCAAGGACAACTGCGCCGTGGGCCGCATTCGCCAAGATTGCGCGCTGGACAACGGCCTCGCTTTCTGGATCGCTGGCGACCAGCTCCTTAAAGGCGCGGCACTGAATGCGGTGCAGATCGCGGAATGTTTGTGAGATTGGCAATAGACGGACTTGTGGTAAACTTGCGCCATGACCTTTAATCTACAGGCCGTTTGCAAGGGCAATTCGCTACAGCTTGAACATCCGATAGATGTGCCGCCTGACACACCTGTTCGGGTAATCGTGTTCACAGACGATGAGCGGGAGGAGTGGCTGAAGTTTTCATCGGAAGGACTGGCTGGTGCTTACGGCGACAATGAGCCGGAATATTCTTTTGCTGACGTCATCAAATGAAGGCTGGCGATGTGATTCTGCCTGCGATGGAGACAGCCAATGGCCGGACTAAGGCCCGCCCAGTCGTGGCCTTGTGTGAGATGCCACGCTTTGGAGACTGGCTTGTCTGTGGCGTCAGCTCCCAATTGCATCAAGAGGTGCCCGGCTTCGATGAGGTGATCGTTCCGGGAGAGGGCGATGGCTTGATCGAACAGCTGCGTTATTTTCAAAAGGTGCGCTCAGATTCCAAATGATGTCAGACCTCAAATCCCACCTCGCCGAACGCATCCAGTTTGTGGATCGTGCGCTCGACCGCGTGATTCCATCAGCGGATACGAAGCCGGTCACGGTTCACAAGGCGATGCGCCATAGCATCTTCGCAGGCGGAAAACGGTTGCGGCCAATTCTCTGTCTAGCCGCCGCAGAGGCTTGCGGAGGATCAGCGGAGAGCGCGCTGTTTGCGGCCTGCGCCGTCGAGTGCCTGCACACTTACTCGCTCATCCACGACGATCTGCCGTGCATGGATGACGATGACTTGCGGCGCGGTGTGCCCACTTGTCACAAGGTCTATGGCGAGGCAATGGCATTGCTCGCGGGCGATGCACTGCAAGCGCTCTCGTTTGAATTGGTGGCGAAATCGCAGAGCACCGTGCGCTACACTGCCGGAGAGATGGTGCTCGAACTCGCGCGCACTGCGGGGAGTCTGCATCTCGTCGGCGGACAGGTGGCTGATCTCGAAGGTGAAGGCCAGAAGCTTCAGCTCGATGATCTGCGTTTCATTCATGAAAATAAAACAGCGGCAATGCTCACCAGCTCTGTGAAGCTCGGCGGCATGTGCGCGAATGCGAGCGCCGAGGAATTGCAAGCACTGCACGAGTTCGGCATGGCCACGGGTCTCGCGTTCCAGATCATTGACGACATCCTCGATGTCACGCAGACCAGCGAGAAGCTCGGCAAGAGCGCAGGCAAAGACATCGCCTCAGAAAAGTCCACCTACCCTGCCCTGCTGGGTCTCGAAGCCTCGCGAGATGAAGCCCACAAGCTCACAGAAAAATCGCATCGGGCTCTGGATGTGTTCGGCGAGAGCGGTGTGCGGTTGCGCCAACTGGCAGACTATCTGCTAGAACGCGACTACTAACCGCGCTTAAGAGTGTCTCCTCAGTGCAACATCGCCCGGTTTCACAGCGTATATTTTCTGCTCATGATCCATCTTCGACATTGCATCCTGCTCGCCCTCACATTCGCCGCTTGTTTGCCTGCGGTGGTTGAACTGCGCGCCGAGGCAATCGCGACTGACCCCATCGATTTCAATCGCGACATCCGCCCCATTCTCTCCAACAACTGTTACTACTGCCACGGTCCCGACGACAAACAACGCAAGGGCGGCAAGCACGGCATGAGACTGGACACGGCAGAAGGCCTGCAAGAAGACCTCGGCGGCTATGCTTCCTTGGTGCCCGGCAATCCAGAGGCCAGCGAAATCATCAAGCGCATCGTGACCACCGACGCGGACGATCACATGCCACCAGCGGAAAGTGGGAAAAAAATCTCACCTAAGGAATTAGAACTTCTCAAACGCTGGATCAAAGACGGCGCAAAATTCTCGAAGCACTGGTCCTACGAAAAAATCATCAAGCCCGCACTGCCTCCATTAACAAACCCAAAGCAGCCTGACACCAATGGCATTGACCGTTTCGTCTTTTCCAAGCTGCAAAAACTGGGCCTGACTCCGCAAGCGGAAGCGGATCGCAATACACTGGCACGTCGCGTCGCACTTGATATCACGGGACTTCCACCAACACTTGAGGAGGCGGAATCATTTATCAATGACAAATCTGCTGCGGCTTACGAACAATACGTGGATCGCCTGTTGGCGAAGGACAGCTTCGGCGAACACTGGGCGCGTTCATGGCTCGATCTCGCGCGTTATGCCGACTCCGCCGGATATGCCTCTGATCAACCGCGCACCATCTGGGCCTATCGCGACTACGTGATTCGCGCCTTAAACAAGAACATGCCCTTTGATCAATTCACCTATGAACAAATGGCTGGCGACCTGTTGCCATCAGCCACGGAAGATCAAATGATCGCCACCGCGTTTCACCGCAACACCATGACCAATGACGAAGGTGGCACAGTGGACGAGGAATTCCGCAACGCCGCCATCGTCGATCGCGTGAATACGACGATGGCAGTCTGGATGGGCACCTCGATGGCTTGCGCCCAATGTCACACCCACAAGTTCGATCCAATTTCAAACAAGGAATACTTTCAGGTCTTCGCCTTCCTCAATAACACAGCGGATGCGGACAAGCGCAACGAATCGCCAGTCCTCGAATTTTATACCGACGAACTAAAAGCGAAGCGTGCCCGGATTGATGCCGAGTTCACGGAAATCGATAAAAAATTCAGCTCCCCCAAACCAGAAATTGTCACCGCAGCCCAAAATTGGGCGCGCGTCTTTCCGGTTAAACTCGACTGGCAGACTCCTGAGCCGACTGAAGCTAAGACCACCACCATAGAAAAATCTCAAGTCACCACCACGGATCTGCTTTTCGATTCACCGGCGACTCTCACCGCTCTGCGCATTGATGAAGTCCCCGGTGAAAAAAAGGAAGACGGCACAGTCAGGAAAACGGCAAATTCGATCGTGACTTCGATTCGTGCCACCATTACTCCGGTGCCGAATCAAGCTGGCCCACGAGCACGTTACGTGCGCATCGAACTTCTAGGGAAAGAAAAAACGCTGCATCTCGCGGAGGTGCAGGTTTTCAGCAGTGGTGAAAACGTGGGGCGCAAAGGACAGGCGACCCAGAGCAGCACCGATACGGATGCGGTGGCGGATCGCGCCAACGACGGAAATACCAGCGGCGTATTCTCCGAGGGTTCTGTGGCGCGCACTGAAGAACAAGATGATCCTTGGTGGGAAGTGGATTTGAAAAGCGAACAACCCGTCGAGCGCATTGTGGCTTGGAACCGTTCAGTGATGGGCGAACTCATTAACGGTTTCCGGGTGATTGCGCTGGATGAAAAGCGCCAGCCGGTCTGGGAGAAAACAGTCGCTACCGCACCCAAGGCGGACATGACCTTTGCGCTGACTGGCGTGCGTGAGGTTGAACTCGCTGATGCCGTTTCTCATTCCAACCAGCCAAGCACTGAGGTCTCTCTCGTGGTCAAGGAGCGGGCCAAACTCGATCCCAAGAAAAATCATGCGCCGCAAAAAGGCTGGATCGTCGGCAGCGCAAATAGCAAGGACAACTCGCTGACCTTGCTGTTGAAAAAGCCAGCTAATGTTCCGGCTGGCGCAACGCTTTCCATCATTATCGAGCATTCCGTTTCTGATCCTCAAACCCCCGCAAAGTTCCGCGCATCCGTTTCACAAGATGCCCGCGCCGCCGAACACACGCGCACTCCTACTGCGGTGCTGGCAGCTCTTGCCGTAGATGAGGCTAGTCGCGACGACGCTCAACGAGCCGTGATCATTGATTACTTCGTGCGGAAAATCGCACCTCAGCTCGCCACTGAACGCAATCGACTGGCTGCGCTGGAGCGCGAACGCACGGGAATCAAACCCATCACCGTGCCAGTGTTTAACGAACTCAGTGGAAATGAACGTCGCAAGACCCTGATCCAATTGCGTGGCAACTATCTCGTCACCTCGGACGAAGTCTCCGAGGCCGTGCCCGCCGCTTGGAATCCGCTGCCTAAAGATGCGCCCAAGAATCGCCTAACACTAGCCCACTGGCTGATGGATAAGGACAACCCGCTCACTTCGCGCGTGATCGCGAACCGTTTCTGGGAACAGATTTTTGGCATCGGCATCGTGCGCACCAGCGAGGAATTCGGATCGCAGGGTGAGCTTCCCGTGAATCAGGAATTGCTCGACTGGCTCGCGACAGAATTGATCGAATCGAGCTGGGACGTGAAGCGCTTTATTAAATTGCTTGTAACCAGTTCCGCCTATCGTCGCTCTTCAATCGTTTCACCTGAGGCTTTGGAGAAAGATCCAGAGAATCGTTATCTATCACACGGTCCACGCTTCCGTCTGAGTGCCGAGATGGTGCGTGACCAGGCCTTGGCAGTCAGCGGATTGTTAAGTCCAAAAATGTATGGCCCATCGGTGCGCCCCACGCGACCCAGCAGCGGCCTTACTGCAGCCTTCGGCGGCAATCTCGACTGGCAGACCAGCAACGGAGAAGACTCACATCGTCGCGGTCTCTACACCGAATGGCGTCGCACCAGTCCGTATCCGAGCATGGCGACATTCGATGCGCCCAGTCGCGAATCCTGCACGCTGCGTCGCAATCGCACCAACACGCCATTGCAAGCATTGGTCACGATGAACGATCCGGTCTTCATCGAAACCGCCCAAGCATTGGCGCGGCGCATGGCGCAACAAAATGGAACACTAGAAGACAAGGCGCGCTACGGTTTCAGCCTCTGCCTCACCCGTCAGCCTTCAGATGCGGAAACAAAACGACTCGTAAAGATGCACGATGACGCGCTGACCATTTATAATGCCGATGCCGCAAAGGCCAAGGACATGGCGACCAATCCCATCGGAGCCGCCCCTCCAGGCGCGAACCTTGCTGACCTCGCCGCATGGACCACGGTAGCGAACGTGCTTTTGAATCTCGATGAAACCCTGATGAAACGCTGAACATGAATCCCGCTCTGCAAAACATCCAGCACCTAACGCGGCGACATTTTCTCAACAACGCCGGACAACTTAGTCTCGGCGCGCTCGCGATGGAATCATTCATGCGGCGCGATGCCATTGCTACGCCCGCAGTGTCCGACCCGCTGGCTCCGCGCAATCCACACTACGGCGCGAAGGTGAAGCGAGTGGTCTATCTGCACATGTCCGGCGGGCCACCGCATCTGGACTTGTTTGATTACAAACCGGAACTGGTAAAGCTCAACGGTCAGGACGCGCCAGAATCGTTCATCAAAGGCAAACGATTCGCATTCACTACTGGCGTTCCGAAACTGATGGGCACGCCGCGCACGTTCAAGCAATACGGCAAGGCTGGCATTTGGTTGAGTGATGCAGTGCCGAATTTCCACGGCGTGGCCGATGAACTCTGCGTCGTCAAATCGATGTTCACCGAGCAGTTCAATCATGCGCCTGCGGAGTTGTTGTTGTTCACCGGAAGTCCCGTGCAAGGCCGTCCCTCGATGGGCTCATGGGTCACTTACGGGCTGGGCACAGAGAACGAAAATCTCCCCGGCTTCGTAGTGCTCATCTCCAGCGGAACGCAACCCAGCGCCGGCCAGAGCGCGTGGGGCAGCGGCTTCCTGCCCTCCGTATTTCAAGGCGTGCAATGCCGCTCGAAAGGCGATCCCGTGCTCTATGTGTCCGATCCTCCCGGCATGGACCGCTCGCTCCGACGCAAGACTTTAGATGCCATGCGCGATCTCAACGAGCTTCAGCAAAAAGAACTCGGCAATCCCGAAACCGCCACCCGCATCGCCCAGTATGAACTCGCGTTTCGAATGCAAACGAGCGTGCCAGAAGTGATGGACATCACCAAAGAAAAACCGGAGACGCTCGAAGCCTACGGTGCCAAGCCCGGTGAGGCGAGCTTCGCCAATAACTGCCTACTCGCCCGCCGTCTGCTGGAGCAAGGCGTGCGTTTCGTGCATCTCTTCGATTGGGGCTGGGACTTCCACGGCACTAATCCCAAAGAAGATATCCGCGACGGTCTGACAGAAAAAATGCGGCACACCGACAAGCCCGCTGCGGCATTGATCAAAGATTTGAAACAACGCGGAATGCTCGACGACACCCTCGTCGTGTTCGGTGGCGAGTTTGGCCGCACACCCTTCCGCGAGGGCCGCACCAGTGGAGGAAAAATTCTTGGACGCGATCACTTCCCCGACGCCTTCAGCCTGCTCGTCACTGGCGGCGGCATCAAGCAAGGCATGACTTACGGCGAGACAGACGAACTCGGCTTCTCCGTCGTGCAGGACAAAGTTCATGTCCATGACCTGCAGGCCACTATCATGCATCTTCTGGGCTTCGATCACACAAGACTGACCTTCCGCTTCCAAGGTCGCGACTATCGACTTACCGATGTGCACGGAAAAATCGTGAAGGATATTCTGGCGTGAACCTAGGCAGCATAATTGGTGTGCAAGATTTCATCTCCAATCACAAGGAAGTCATTGTCTGGCTCGGCGTATTTTCAGCAATCACTTTCGTAGGATCGCTGCTGCTGATCCCTCTCCTCTGTGTGCGCATGGGCGAAGACTACTTTATGCCGAATCGCGATGAAGAGCGCACTCTCGAAGGCCGTCATCCGTTGATCCGCTGGACAGGATTGATTTTGAAAAACATCATCGGGTTGCTGCTGGTGCTGGCTGGGATCGCGATGTTGTTTCTACCGGGACAAGGACTGCTCACCATCATCATCGGCATTATGATGCTGAACCTTCCCGGCAAACGCAGACTGGAGCTTCGTTTGATTCGACTTCCTGGCGTGTTGCGCGCCATCAATTACCTTCGCGCCCGAGCAGAGCATCCGCCTTTGCAATTACCCCCAAGGATAGATGGCCTCCGGCCGTCTGCTTTCAAGGAGTGACGGCCAGAGGCCATCATTCCTTGTTACAGAACTCCGATTCATTCTTTCAGAAAGTTTCATTCCGCCGGAGAAATCTCATCCGATGATGTAGCGACAGGACTCTTGTCAGGCTTCAGCACCCGAGCTTCGCGAAGAAACAGGGCGTGAAGCTTGTCCCAAAAATCACCACCGAGAACAAACAAACTCGCGATGAAAATAAGGTCGGCTGCTATCTTAATCTCCCATCTCCATGTCGAACCATCCGGCAGCCACTCAGGTTTGTAGGCCATGATATAAGTCGGCACGATCGGTGACAAAAACATCACGATGCCAATCCGGTGCCGCCACACGCCAACATCACCCGCAGGTTTGATACGCCCGATGAAAGCGTAAGTCGCAGACTTGAAGCGCTCGTAATTCTCCTTCCCCATAACGGCCGCTCCCAACAAGGTGCCCACCTCTGGCGCGAAAAACAAAGCGCCCCACACCGCCGCTTTCACTCCCGCCGACCAAGGCATCCACGCGATCCACGCACTGGTGAAAAACAGCACATTGCCGCCAATCGCAAGAGCGATGCCGAGTTTGAGACGGGTGCTGGAGGTCATTGATCAAGCATGGCAGAGTCATGGCATCGCTCAACATTTTTGGATCTTTGATGTCATTTGCAGGGGATGATCATTTTGTATTCGGACAATCCTATGCGGGCAAATCCGGAATAACCGCCGCTTCTTCCGTCGCGTTAGCGACGCCGGACGGTAGCCGTGGGTTTAAACCCACGGTATTATGCGAATAAAATTGTGTCGCGTTAGCGACACCGGAACCCGTCTGATAGACGCCATCGTCGCCCATAATATCGTCATCCGTTCCACTTCCTTCGTCGCTACGCGACGATGATCATGGGTGCTCGCAACCGTGGGTTGAAACCCACGGCTACCGTCCGTGACCGCTACGCGGTCGGTGGCAGGTTGACGCTGTGGATTGACGCTGGCTCCAACGTCCATGCACATGTGCGTTGATTTGTCTGCCCGCCACATCAAACATTCCAAAACCGCATTCCAATGGCGAACACCTTTACCTCGCTACACTGTCACATCGTCTTCTCCACCAAGAACCGGGAGCGCTGGCTGTGCGCTGAGATCGAGCAAGACGTATGGCGTTATCTTGGCGGCATTTGCCGCACGCATGGCGCTAAGGCATTGCAGATCGGCGGAGTGGACGACCACGTGCATTTATTGATCGGCATGCCGCCGACACTTGCAGTGAGTGACATCGTGAAACGCATCAAAGGCGAGTCCTCGAAATGGCTGTCCGCTGAGATGAAGGGCATGGCCGGATTCGCGTGGCAGGACGGCTATGGTGCATTCACTGTCGGTAAATCTCAAATTGCAGACACCATTCATTACATCCAGACCCAACGCGAGCATCACGCGAAAGTCACATTCGAGGATGAGTATCGGAAGTTCTTGAGATTCCATGACATTGCGGCGGAAGAGCGGTTCATCTTTGGGTGAACCTCACCGTAACCAACAGCCCGTTCACCGCGCCACGAGGAGAACAAGAACGTGCACCCCGCATTCCAACGACCAAACGCACGCACGCAGCACGCAAGCCCGCTTCCAGGAGGTTGCGACGATGAACGTCCGTCGCGCAGCGACACCCGTCTTTCGTCGCGTTAGCGACGACGGACGGTAGCCGTGGGTTTCAACCCACGGTATCGCGCGAAAAGAAATCCGTGTCGCGTTAGCGACACCGGAACCCGTCCGATGGAGACCCGCCATGCCCGAAACGATGTCAGCCGGTCCGGTTCCTTCGTCGCTACGCGACGAGGATGACGGGAACCCAACAACCGTGGGTTGAAACCCACGGCTACCGTCCGTGACCGCTACGCGGTCGCAAATCACAATCCCAAATCCGTCACCGCCCCGTGGCTCGCATCGCACGTTAGCTTGGCATACTTTGCGAGCACACCGCGCGTGTAGCGTGGCTTTGGTTGTTTCCATTTCGCGAGACGTGATTTTAACTCTGCGGCGGGAATGCCGAGCGTGATGCTGCGCTTCTCGGCGTCGATGGTGATGGCGTCGCCGTTCTTGATGACGGCAATCGGTCCGCCGACGAAGGCTTCGGGCGTGACGTGGCCGACGACGAAACCGTGGCTACCACCGCTGAAGCGTCCGTCGGTTATAAACGCGACATCTTTGCCGAGGCCCTTGCCCATGATGGCGCTGGTGGGTGAGAGCATTTCTCTCATGCCGGGGCCGCCTTTCGGACCTTCCATGCGCACAACGATGACGTGGCCTTTCTTCACCTTGTCATGCAGGATCGCTTGAAGCGCGGTTTCTTCGGACTCGAAGACGATGGCTTTGCCCTGGAATTTGAGGCCTTCCTTGCCACTGATTTTGCCGACGGCACCTTCGGGGCAAAGGTTACCCTTGAAGATGACGAGGTGGCTGTCTTTCTTGAGCGGGTTGCTGAGCGGACGCACGATCTGCTGATCCTTCGGCCACACGATCTTGGAGTTCTTCATGTTCTCCTTCATCGTCTTGCCAGTGACGGTGAGGCAGTCGCCATGCATCAAGCCTTCCGCAATCAATATGCGGATAAGCGGCACGGTGCCGCCGATCTTCACGAGGTCGTTCATGAAATACTTGCCGCTGGGTTTCACATCGGCAAGCACCGGCGTCTTCTTGCCAATGCGCACGAAGTCCTCAATGCCGAGCTTCACGCCAGCGCTATGCGCCATGGCAATCAAATGCAGCACGGCGTTGGTCGAGCCGCCGAGCGTGATAATGAGCGTGATGGCATTTTCAAAAGCTTCCTTCGTCATGATGTCGCGGGGCGTGATCCCGCGCTTGATCATGTTCATCACGGCCGCGCCCGCATCGAAACAGTCCATCATTTTTTCATTCGACACGGCTGCCTGCGCCCCGGAGTTCGGCAAAGACATGCCGAGTGCCTCGATAGCGCTGGCCATGGTGTTCGCGGTATACATGCCGCCGCATGAGCCTTCGCCGGGGATGGCATGTTCTTCGATATCGATGAGTTGCTTGTCCGTGATCTGACCATTCGCGTGCTGACCCACGGCTTCAAAGACGGTGATAATGTCTGCGTCCCTTTTTTCGGGTCCGACGCATCCAGTAAGGATCGTGCCGCCATAGACAAACACGCTCGGACGATTCAACCGGCCCATCGCCATCAGACAGCCCGGCATATTTTTGTCACAACCGCCGATGGCGACAAAGCCGTCCATGCCTTCGCAACCGACTACCGTTTCAATCGAATCCGCTATCACTTCGCGCGACACGAGGGAATACTTCATACCTTCGGTTCCCATCGAGATTCCGTCGGAGATGGTGATGGTATTAAAGATGATGCTCTTACCACCAGCGGCATCCACGCCCTTAGCACTTTCCTTAGCGAGGCGGTCAATGTGCATGTTGCACGGCGTAACCATGCTCCAGGTCGATGCAATGCCGATCTGAGATTTGCTGAAGTCCTTCCGCGTGAAGCCCACCGCATGAAGCATCGCGCGGCTGGCGGCACGTTCGACACCATCGACGATTATGGCGCTGTGTTTGCGATGAAGGACGTTTTTCGAGGTAGGCTTCTTAGACATGAGGGTTCGGGATAGAACTTTTAAGATGCGATGAGTTCGACATTGTTCAAGCACAACACCACAACCCATATGAAGATCGGGTGAATGGCATGTTGCGTTTCAAAAGCGTCTCAATATAGGTAAAAACTCACCCCCTTCTAATCCTATGGCTGAAACACCTGAAATCCCCGAAGCAAAAGACCCATTTGAAAAAAAGGTCGCCATCAGCATCGCCATTATCGCGGTGTTACTTTCCTACATCTCCATGAAGGGCGACAATGCGAAAACGGATGCGGTGATCGAAACCACCGAGTCCGCTAATACTTGGGCGCGTTACCAAGCGAAGAGCCTCAAACAGAATATCAAACAGCTCGAGGTCGATATGATTACGTTGACCTCGACTACCTCGCCCGATGCGGCGAAGAAAACTGAGGAACTAAAAACCGAGATCGTGCGCTACGATTCCGAGATGAAGGAACTAGCCGAGAAAGCGAAAGAGCATCAGGCAGAAGCTAAAAAGGGGTCAGATATGAATGACCGCTGTGATCTCTCTGGTTTGTTTCTTCAGATCGGCATCGTCATTGCTTCCGTGGCCATCTTGAGCGGGCAACGCCTGTTCTGGTATGCCAGTCTTGGCTTAGCAGTGGTGGGTGCCGTGAAGTTCTTCTTCTGAGGGGCGGAATTCTTTGCTACATTCCAAGCTTGAGCGGCGGGAGCGGGGTGCTAGTCTGCGCGTCCCTATGGCCCAATTCAAGATTCTCATCGCAGGCAACAACGACCCCATCTCCAGCATCGGCATTGATCTCCTCAAGTCCGTGCCGTCATTCGACGTGGTGGTGAACATGAACCTCAAGGCCGAGGATGCGATGATCGAAGCCTCACGCGACGTTCATGCAATCATCGTGCGCAGCGGCGCGAAGGTTACGGCGAAGGTGCTCGATGCCGCGAAGAATCTCAAAGTCGTGGGTCGCGCCGGCGTCGGCGTGGACAACATCGACATCCCCGCAGCATCGAAACACGGCGTTGTGGTCATGAACACGCCCGGCGGCAACACGATCTCGACCGCAGAGCAGGCATTCACTTTGATGATGGCCCTCTCCCGCAAAACGCCACAGGCGCACGCCAGCATCATCGCGGGCAAGTGGGACCGGAAAAGTTTCAGCGGCACAGAAGTGAACAAGAAAACACTCGCTGTGCTGGGTATGGGGCGCATCGGAACCGAGTTCGCGAAGCGCGCGCAAGCCTTCGGCATGAAGGTCGTCGCTTACGATCCTTATCTCAGCGCGAACCGCGCGCAGATGCTCAATGTAGATCTGCGCGACAATCTCGATGACGCAGTGAAAGACGCAGACTTCATCACGATGCACATGCCGCTCACGCCAGAGACCAAGCACATGCTGAACGAGACGCGCCTGCGTCATTGCAAAAAGGGTGTGCGCGTCATCAACTGTGCGCGCGGTGGTTTGATCGACGACAACGCTCTCGCAAAACTGCTCGTGGAAGGCCACGTCGGCGGTGCGGCACTCGATGTCTATGAAGTGGAGCCGCCACCTGCGGATTATCCTTTGCTCTCCGCCCCGAACGTTGTCTTCACGCCCCACCTTGGCGCGAGCACTGAAGAGGCACAGGAAAGCGTCGGTATAGAAATCGCCGAACAAGTGAAAGCAAATCTGCTCGAAGGCACTGTCATCAACGCAGTGAACATGCCGAACATTGATCCGAAGACGCTCGCCGAAATCGGACCGTTCCTCCGTTTCGGTGAAATCTTGGGCCGTCTCATTTCACAAATCGCCCCGCAGCGCTCGGAATTTCTTCGCGTGAACTACAGTGGCAATCTCGGCAAGCTGGACACTACACTCGTCTCGCGCGGCGTGCTCAAGGGCTATCTCGAACGTCCTGTCGGCGCGGATCAAGTCAACCTCATCAACGCGATTGGCACCGCAGAAAACCTCGGCCTGCGCTTCACCGAAAGCCGCCTGCCGGAACAAAGTGAGTTCACTGATCTCATCGAAGTCCAAGTCGGCAACGCAACACAAACCGCCGTCATCGCTGGTTCATTCTTTGGTGGCGATCCGCGCATCGTAAAGATCAATGGCCGCCGCGTAGAAGCGAAACCCGAGGGCACCTTGTTACTGCTGGAGAACGACGACGAACCCGGCATGATCGGCGCCTACGGCACCATCCTCGGCAAACACAAAGTCAACATTGCCAACATGAGCCTGAGCCGAAACGTCGAAGGCGGCACTGCGCTCACGCTGCTTACTCTCGATTCAACTCCGGACGGAGAAGTCTTGGCCGATCTGAAGAAGCTCAACGGTGTGAAGAATATCCACTGCGTGGTGGTGGGGTAACGAGCCGGAAATCTTCGCTCCTTGCAACTACCATGCGTATGGGGTAATTGTATCTATGCCTTTAGCAACGACAACCGACTTCAGTGTGGCCCTCCCGCCTTTTGTCACTAAGGACGAGGCAACGCTGATGATGGCCGTGAAGTTTTACGAAACCGGACGCCTCTCACTCGGGCAGGCTGCTGCTGTTGCTGGTTATCCGCTTCGTTCATTCGTGGATGTGCTCGGACATCATGGTGTCACCGTCATCAACTATCCCGCCGACGAACTCGCTGCTGAGACCGCATGGTGAGAATTCCGGCAGTCGTGGATGCCGCCTGTCTCATTGGGCTGGAGAGAATAGACGCGCTCCATCTGCTCCCGGCATTGCTCGATCCCATCTTTGCACCACCTGCCGTCATCGAAGAGTTTGGTTCCCATCCAGAGTGGCTAGCTGTGAAGGATCCTGCTGATCGTTCAATGGTGCGTGCACTCGAACTCGTCCTCGACCGTGGCGAATCCGAGGCCATTGCATTGGCTCATGAAAAAGGTTTGCGCGTAATTCTCGATGATCGCAAGGCGCGGGAAGTCGCCACCCGCATGGGTGTGCCTGTGACCGGAACCATCGGATTGATCGTGAAGGCGAAGAGTGCTGGCATCATCACCGCCGTGCGACCGTTGTTGGATTCTCTCGATGCCTGCAAGTTCCATGTTTCACGTGATCTTCGTAATGAAGCGTTGCGACTGGCAGGCGAAAACGGTGTTCAGTTTGATCTCTAAAGCTTTCAGTGTATAAACGCGTGAAGAATTCCTACCATCCACATACGACAATTTTTTACCATGACACCCATCTTGAAATGTGACAATCCTGAGTGCCCGAAGGACTGGGAGAAATTGCCACAGGCAGGCGAGACTGACATCCGGGTCTGCACCGTGTGCTTCAAGGCGGTTTATCGCTGTGAGACGGAAGAGATAGCAGGATTGCGGGAAGCCGCAGGACATCGTGCCGCCTTGCAAGCGGAGTGATTAAGGCAAATGGCTCAAGCCGCTGCGAGCGCGGGATAGTCCGTATAACCTTTGGCATCGTTCGTGTAGAACGTGCTGGCATCGGGCATAGCGAGATCGGCATTGAGCTTTAACCGCTCCACCATGTCAGGATTGCTGACATACTGATGGCCGAAGGCAACGGCATCAAGCTGGCCGGATGCGATGGCCGCATCAGCCTCTTCTTTGGTGTAGCCCATGTTGCCGATGAGAACTCCGTAGAATTCTTTTCGAGCGATTGGAACCAGATCACCTTTCTGCACACCGAAGAAATCTGCCCGCATGAGGTGCAGAAAAGCAATGCCGCGCATGTTGAGTTGACTGGCGACATAGCGAGTGACGGCAACGGGGTCGCTGTCCATCATGTCGTTGTAGCTGTTGAGCGGAGAGATGCGGACGCCGACGCGCTCCTTGCCACAGACGCTAATCACGGCATCAACCACTTCCAATAAAAGACGAGCGCGATTTTCGAGCGGTCCGCCAAAAGGTCCGGTGCGTTTATTGCTTCCATCACGAAGGAATTCATCAAGCAGGTAGCCGTTCGCCCCGTGCACTTCTACGCCATCGAAGCCTGCGGTCATCGCATTGGCCGCCGCCTTGCGGAAGCCTTCAACAATGCCGGACAACTCGTCATCGCGCAATTCACGGGGCACGACATACGGCTTCTTCCCCTCAGGTGTGTGAATCTCATCACCAGTAATCGCCAGCGCACTTGGTGCCACGGGTTGGGCGCCGTCGTTGAGTAATGGATGGCAGGCACGACCTCCATGCCAGATTTGCAGGAAGATCAGACCGCCCTTGGCGTGAACCGCGTCGGTCACTTTTCTCCAGCCAGCAATCTGAGCATCCGAGTAAATGCCGGGTTCACGAGCGCCGAAGGCCGAGTTGCCCTCCATGACCATCGTCGCTTCCGCGATGATTAATCCCGCGCTGACACGCTGAGAATAATATTCAGCCATGATGGGCGTGGGCACGTGACTGGCATCCGCCCGGCAGCGGGTCAGCGGGGCCATAAAGACGCGATTGGCAAACGTGAATGGACCAGCAGTGAGTGGGGTGAACAAGGATGTCATGAGAAAGTCAGTTTTATATTCGATATACGTTACAGGAAACTATGTTGTCTCAAAATAATGTCATTGCGAAACGCGGCTGAGTTCGTTCGCTTCATTTTTAACCATTTGAGCCACACAAGAGGCCATGATGCTACTACGCCTCCAAAGCAAGATGGATACAACGCAGGCCACGACTGCAATAACTACCGCTGCTGGACTGTTCAAGGCCGAAGCCAGTATCGCGAACAGGCCGCTTAGAGCAATTACGAGCCAGAAAACGATGCCATATCTCATGCGATATTTCACCCGGATGAGGCGACTCCCCTGACCGTGATCTTCCTGTGTGGTGAAAATGCGGAGAACAGCTCCCATGCCCAAAAATATATCAACATCCCAAGGGTCGCTGCTGCGGCCTGTTCTGAAACACCAATGATTTTGCTTGAGGTATTCGGTCACCTTTTGTAATAGCGCGATTCTGTCGCATCCAGAGTTGCTCCAATAGCTCACTGTTGGCGATCCTATCCATCGCAGTCCCGGCGGCAGCTCGCTGGAGATTTCTGGTTTACTAGATGATTGACCGACATCACGATTCGGCATTAACCGCGATTGATGACGCTGCCACGAACGAATGAGCGGCTGAAGATAACTCAAGGCCGCGATGAGGAGTCGTGCTTTGATCCCGTGATATTTCTCATCAAGCGGGGCCTGTATCGCGCGCACACCCGCCAGTGCGAATGACAACGTGAGCATCAGTGCGGCGATAATCCAAGCGGCGGAAAGTTTGAACGTCATCAATCCCACGATCATGGCCAGTAGATGCCATTCCAGAGTGGACGGAATCATCGCCCAATGCGCCGCTACAGGCTGGTAGATGGTTTGAAAAAGTCCTGTGCCCCAGACTCCGTGGTTGATGACGGGTCGGCCAAAACGCAAATCCTCGCCCGCCGCCCCGTAAATGCGCCCGCGCCACATGCTCTCGCCGCGCGCATTGAAACGATCGGGGTGATCGAACCAGAGCAAGCCCTCGGCTTCGCCGTAACCGGCTTGCTGCCTGAGATAGGCACCGGGACTTTGACGTCGATGATGCCAAACAAAGGCACCGGGCGCGAAGGTGATCCATTTCCCATCCTGCTGGAGACGCCAACAGATATCCACGTCGTCGCCCGCCTTCCGGTATCGCGGATTGAATCCATTGATCGCCATCAAGGCTTCACGCCGGAAGGCCATATTGCAGCCGGGAATGTGCTCGGCGATGGTGTTGCTCTCAAGCACTTGCACTGGTTGTCCCGGAGATGCGGCGACACAGGCGGCAGCACATCCATCGTCCGGGGCAAGGTTGGGGCCGCCGACAGCTACGGCATCGGTGGCTTCAAGTTGATGCACAAGATGCGTGAGCCAGTTCACATCGACAAAACAATCGGAGTCAGTGTAGGCGATGATGGAGCCAGTCGCCGCATGCAGACCAGCATTGCGCGCGGCGCTCAGGCCTTGATTGCTCTGATGAATCACGCGCACGGCTGGGAATTTTCCGGCGATCTCGCGAGTGTTATCAGTGGAGCCATCGTCCACGAGAATGACCTCGTAATCTGGGTAGTCCAGAAGCACCAGAGAACGCAGACATTCCTCCAAGGCAGCGCCGCGATTATAGGAACAGACCACTACCGAGACACGCGGCGCAGTGCGCAGTAAAGCGGACGAGCGCACTGTAAAAACTTTACCTACCGCGCTACAAGCGGGCTTGGGAGAACGATCCGCCCGCGTAATGCCGAAGGCCCAGTCCTCAATCTGGTGGCCACCAGTGTGCCATTCGTCAGTCCATGAGAAGACAAAATTTCCCGCCACGCCCATCAGCGTCGCTTCGCACAAATGACCTGCGAGGAATGTGGCCTGCTCCTCTTCTCCATGACGCATGGTATCCATGCCCAGTTCGCCGAGCAGCAGCGGCTTGTCCCCGGTCATGATCTGAAGATGGTTCACATAGCGACGGAAGTCTGCAAGCTGATGGAGATAAATATTGAAGGTGGTGAAATCAAAACTCGATAGATCGAGATATTCGGTCGGCGGGAAATTCGCATACGTGACGAGACCTTCTGGGTCGTTGTCCTTGGCGACATTCATCAAGTCCTTCAAGAAGCGATTCACACGCGCCGGGCCATACCAGCGGACGATGTGCGGGGAAATTTCGTTCCCGATGACGCAACCCAGAAGGCAAGGATGTGCGCGCGCCAGCAACGCCGCCACGCGCACGCGTTCTCGCGCTTCGCGCTGAATTTTCCGGTCATCGAGAAAGCAGACATGCTGCGACCATGGAATTCCCGGCAGCAGGAGCATTGCGTTTTCATCAGCCAGATCCAGCAGCCATTCGGGCGGGAAATCATAGAGCCGGAGCGCATTGACGCCGATCTCTTTCATCAGTGTAAAATCCCGCAACACTTTGCCTTTGTCAGGGAAAGGTTCGCTTGCGGTGTTTTGTGCGAACGGGCCGTAAGTTACACCACGAACCAGCAGCCGCTTGTCCCCGCGCGAAAAGAACTTTCCATCCACACGCACCCTGTCCGTCGCGTCGGTGATGCCCTTTCCCATGGGCATTGCGACACTCGCGTCGGGGGAATGATTGGCTGGCGTGGCTTCCAAATTACCGGGGGATGAAGTTAATATTATTCAAAGTAGAATCGCAGGATGTTATACGAGCTAGTAGTCGTCCGGCAACGACTTCGTTCATGGCGGCGAGGATCAGACGAATTGGTCTGGAACATTATTCAAGACATTCCGCATGCGGCATCGCAACGCAAGAGGTGCGAACGTGGACCCTTTTTATTCGTGCTATTTCGGGACTCGCCACATCAGGACGGGCCGAAGCAAGAAAGCTCGCGCACGCTTGAGGATTCAGCCAAGCCAAGCTGATAGTGACATCACGCGAATATTCTAGCCTCACGCTGGCCGGCCTCTTGTTTTTTAAATCTGAAAGCAGATGCGAGCACAATGCAGATACGTAGATCGAAAAGCGTTTGGGTTACTTTGTCGTAACCCGCTGTTTTTCAAAGTGGTGCTCACGAGAGGACTCGAACCTCCACAGGTCTCCCCATAGGATCCTGAATCCTACGCGTCTACCAATTCCGCCACGTGAGCATTTACCTTTGTTGCGAGAGGGATGCGAACATCGGCGGCGCGATGGAATTCTCAACCGGAATTTTGTGGTGAGACAAACGAATTCAATCGCCAACGCGCCCAGAAGCTGGCGTTTGCAGACGGAAAAGGAGATTGGACGGTGGTTCAGAAGTGGTTTTTGCGCCGCTGGGCCGGGCATTGCGCGCGTTGCTGAAAAAGTATAGCCGTCCGTCCACGCCGAAACACAGTCCATTGGGCCAAAGGAAGCGCGGGTCACTGGCAATGATGCGATATTGCTTGGTGCCAGCGGCAATCATCCCGATGGCCTTGCTCCCGAGGTCGGCGACATAGATGTTGTTTTTCGAGTCCAACGTGATGCCCGCGCAGAGTGGTTTATTGGAGTATTCCTCAACCAGTCCGGCGAGTTTATCCGCGCTGAGTGCCGCATTGCGGAGATGCTCGGTCTTGATGCGGTAAAGCTTGAGCGAGCGCATAGGGCCGAAGTAAAGCCACTCACCACGCCGATCGAGCGCGAGGGGTTTCACCCCGCCTTTGGGATCGGCCACGGTGCCATCAAGTCGGCGGCTCTGGATTTTCTGGCCATCAATCATTAGTTCCAACCCTGTTACCGGCACCACTGACGGGTGTCCCTGAAGCACGCGACGCGCGAGTCCGGTTCCACGATCTACAACGACGATAGCGGCATCGGGACCACTGGCCTGATCGGAGACATACATAAAAGGATGATCCTGCTCGACAGCTAGATCATCGAGATTCGATCCCGGTAAGACGGCGGGCTGGGTTAGATTCAGAATGCGATGGAGTTTTTTGTGAGCCACGTCCCAAGCGATGATTTTCGGTGGCACTTCGCTGCGTCGTCCGCTGTCCAACATCCAGACCACGCCGTCCTTGTCCGTCTGCATGCCCTGAACTGAATCGAGAGTGAGCGGCTCATCTTCTGCGGCCTGACTTATCGATGCTGTCGGAAAGGGCTTGGACTCTCCTTTGATCGTTACCTCGATGACGCGATTCTGGGGCTTTTCCTCATAGCTGACGCTGATGAGAAAATTTCCACCGGGCGCAACAGTCATGCCCGCTGGGGCCAGAGGAAGTTGGAAGACAGTATCGACCTGGGGTTCAGTATCGCGAGCCTGTGTAGTCAATAGTCCGAGGGCTACCCACACGAGGAGTGTGCAAAACAGGAAACACTTCGGAATTTGCCGCATCAGGCAACCATGCCGGATAGTGGCAGTATTGACAAGGTGCTGATGCAGTGTTGTTAAAAAAACATCATGCCCACCACGAACCAGTGTCACCAGTTCTTGAGCCACGAAGCGGTCTTGGTGCCGTCTTGTTTAACTGCGAGAGTATAAATGGTGGCATCCATGGTCGTGGAATGAGCAATGGACCAGAGATCAAAGGTGACGTTGACAGCATCTGCGCTCCCACCCTTTTCATAGAGGAAGGGGTGGCCGAAACCATCGGTGAGCATGAACTGGTTGGTGCTGGTGACGAAGGTGGCGTTGAGCTTGGATTTCCAAGTGCCGTTGTTGTCCTTGATAGGCACGAAGTCGCCGTTGATGACGTTGGGGCGCTCAGTGTCATCAATGTCGCCATCGGACGCCTTGGCGACGGTGCCAGAGGCCAGCTTGATCTGGTCGTTGCCGTCGCCAGTAATGGCTTGATAGAGCATCATTGCTCCACCGATGCGCATGTTGCCAGAGCCGCCGAGTGTGGCGGAATTTGCGGGGTCAGGATACTCACCGAATTTTTCCTTGTATTGCTCCAGTGCCGAACTGATGGCGCTGAGAGTCGCCGTAGTGCGGCTTCTGTATGCTGATTGCATGGCGGCTTGGAAGCCGCCAAAAGAGAGTGCCGCCAACAGGGCGATGATGGCCATGACGACGAGCAGCTCAATGAGCGTGAAGGCTGGTGCCTGCGCCCGACGTGCTGTCGGAATGCGATGGTTGTTCATAGGATATGGGATTTTTTTGGTGCTCCGTATTACTTTGCGTCGCTGACTCCCTGAATGATCTTGATGAGAGGAAGGAAGAGGGCCATGACGATGACGCCTACGACGACAGCGAGGATGACGATCATGAGGGGTTCGAGCATGGAGGTCAGCGCGGAGACGGCGTTGTCCACTTCATCTTCATAAACGTCTGCAACCTTCAGAAGCATCTCAGGTAGCTGACCAGTTTCCTCGCCGACGTCCACCATGCTGACAACCATGGGTGGGAAGACTTTGCTGGATTCGAGCGGGGCGACCATGCTTTCCCCTTCTTTCACGGCGTCATGCACCTTGGTGATGGCGTCGGATATGATGATGTTACCCGCGGTTTCACGCGTGATATTGAGAGCCTGAAGAATGGGGACACCGCTGGTTACAAGGGTGCCCAGTGTGCGGGTGAAACGGGCGATGGCGCTCTTGCGCTGCACATCGCCGAAGAGCGGAATTTTCAGCTTCATGCTGTCGATGAACTTTCTGCCGCCTTTGCTGGCCTTGAGTATCTGCCAACCGACGATGCCGCCAATAATGACACCCGCGATGAGCAGGAGGTTGTCCTGCATGAAGCGGCTGAAGCCCATGACGAACTTAGTGAGATCAGGCAGGTCATTTCTACCGCCGGGCAACATGTCATCGAAGATTTTTTCGAACTTGGGCACAATGACCGTCATGAGGAAAACCATGATGGCGCTGGCAATGAACATGACGATGATGGGATAAACCATCGCGGCCACGATCTTGTTCTTCAGCTTCTGGGCCTTTTCCTGGTATTCAGCGAGACGGTTGAGAACGAGTTCCAAAACACCGCCAAGCTCGCCGGCCTTGACCATGTTGATGTAGAGCTTGTTGAAGATTTTTGGGAACTGCTGAAGGCTTTCGGAGAAGGTGCTGCCCGTCTGCACAGATTCAGCGAGCGTGTTAATGCTCTTCTTCATGATCGGGTTCGGCTCCTGCCTCCCGAGCACGGTCAGACCACGCAAGAGTGGCAAACCGGAGTCGATCAGCGTGGCGAGCTGCCGGGTGAAAAGCATCAGCACTTTGCTCTTTACCTTGGCGCCGCCACTGGCACCACCACCACCGGAACCGGCCTTGGACTTACCCTTGGAACCAGTGCCGCGTGAAGCGCGCTTGATTTTGGAAAGATCGCCTTTGCCTTCTTCAACCACTTGGGTCGGGTAAAGCTGGTTGCGGCGAAGCTGTCCAACGGCATCGGCCTCATTGGGTGCTTCGATAACACCGGCGGTTTCCTGGCCGTTTTGATCGAGGGCGGCATAGTGAAATTTAGGCATGGCTGGATAGGGGGTAAATTTCGGAGATCGTTAAAGAATAATTAGAGCTTACCGTTTCCAGCGCTCATTTGTCCACTGGGAATATTGAAGGATTTGCAGAATGCAGATGGCTCATGTGTATTTGAGAACCTCCTCGATGGTTGTCTCGCCTTCATAGATATTGCGCAATCCGTCCTCGCGCAGGGTGACCATACCCAGCTCAATCGCCTTCTGCCGGATGGCAAGGGTAGGCGCTTTTTGGGTGATGAGATCACGGATAGGATCGTTAACATCGAGTAGTTCATAGATGCCCTTGCGTCCCTTGTATCCGCTATTGGCGCAGACTGGGCATCCGGCTCCCGTGGAAAATCTTTTGTTCCCAATGTCGCTCTGCGAAATACCAAGCTGGCTGAGCACAATGGGATTGGGCTCGTATGAGGTGCGACATTCCTTGCAGATGGTGCGCATGAGACGCTGGGCCAGGATGCCTTCCAGTGTGGCGGCGACCAGGAACGGCTCTACGCCCATGTCAATGAGACGCGTGACCGCACCAGCAGAGTCGTTCGTGTGCAACGTGCTGAGCACCAAGTGACCCGTGAGGGATGCCTGAATGGCAATCTGCGCCGTTTCCTTGTCGCGCATTTCTCCGACCATGATGCGGTCCGGGTCCTGACGCAAAAAGGAGCGCAGGGCGCGGGCAAAGGTGAGGCCGACAGCCTCGTTCACCGGAACCTGCATGATGCCGTCGATTTCATATTCAACGGGATCTTCGGCGGTGATGAGTTTGGCGTCGATCGTATTGATCTCCTTAAGCGCGGCATAAAGCGTGGTCGTCTTTCCAGCTCCAGTGGGGCCAGTGACGATGAAGATGCCGTTGGGCTTATGGATGGTCTCCTGAATGTAGTCGTAGAGATACTTCGGCAACCCCAGTGATGAAAGCTGGAGATTGATCGATGAACGATCCAGCACGCGGAGCACGACGCTCTCGCCATACTGTGTGGGCAAGGTGGATACGCGCATGTCCACCGGCTTTCCTTCCACCACCGTCATGATGCGTCCGTCTTGCGGCAGACGGCGCTCGGCGATGTTCATGTTCGACATGACCTTGATACGGGAAATGATCGAGTTGGCCAGATGCACGGGAGGTGGCGCCATTTCATAGAGCGCACCGTCCACGCGATACCTAATTTTGAACTCGTGCTCAAATGGCTCGAAGTGGATGTCGCTGGCCCTTTCTTTAATAGCCTGCTTCAGCACGATTTCTACAAAGCGCACAATGGGCGCGCTATTGGCCTCCGCCTCCAGCCCGCCCTTTTCCGAGCCGACTTTTCCGGACACGCCCAGTTGTTGGAAGATGTCCTGAATGCTGTCCGTCCCTGTGCCGTAGTGACGATCAATAAGTGCCTGCACCTCCTCCTGTCTGCCGACAACGGGCACGATGTTTATTCCCAAACCAAAGCGCAAATCCTCGATGATTTGCGGATTGAGCGGATCGGTCAATGCAACATGAAGTCCATCCGGTGCATTCTGGATAGGGAACGCGCCGCACAAACGGGCCATGCCAGCGGGCAGCGCGTGGAGCACTTCCGGGGCTGGCTCGAAAGTAGCCAAATCATAATACTCAGCACCAATTTCTTCGGCCACCATGGCCCAGAATTCATCTTGAGTGCGGAAGAGTCCGTAATCCACCGTGAGTTCCACGATGTCCTTGCCAGATGTCATCGCGTCGTGAAGCAGGTCTTCAGCCTGCCCCTCGTCGAGAAGACCGCGATGCTTGAGCGTATCGACCACTGCTTGCGCTTCCATAATAGTATTCGAAAAGTTTTTAGGATGATTGGGTAGCTCTAGTTGGCGTCCGACATCGTGGACTCCACGACTTCTTCGGCGGTGGTCGCGCCGGCGAGCACCTTGCGGATGCCGTCTTCGCGCAGCGTCCTCATGCCCAGTTCGCGAGCACGTCGGCGCAGGGCAGGACCTTGAACTTGCTGATTGATCATGCCGCGCACTTCGTCGTCAATTTTGAAAATCTCAACAAGACTCATTCGTCCGCGATATCCGGTGTGGCGGCATTTCGGGCAGCCTTCAGGCACCATGATACTGGCTCCGTAAATTTGCGAGGGATCCAGATTCAACGCCCGCATCTCTTTCTCGTTCATGACGCCGGGCGTTTTGCACTCAACGCAGAGCTTGCGCACCAAGCGCTGGGCTTCGATAGCACGGATTGAGGAAGCGATGAGGAAAGGCTTAATACCGATGTCCATCAAACGCGACACTGCGCTGGGCGCATCGTTCGTGTGCAGCGTGCTGAAGACAAGGTGGCCAGTGAGTGAGGCATTGATCGCGATGCTTGCCGTTTCCATGTCGCGAATTTCCCCGATCATGATGATGTTCGGCGCTTGGCGCAACATCGAGCGCAGTGCGGCAGCAAACGTCATGCCGATGTCTTCCTTGACCATGACCTGATTGATGCCCGGCAGTTCGTATTCCACAGGATCCTCCACGGTGATGATCTTACGGTCGGGGCGATTGATGAAGTTCAGGCACGCATAGAGCGTCGTCGTCTTGCCCGAGCCAGTGGGGCCAGTGACGAGGATGATGCCATCGGGCAGCGTGATGAGTTTCTCGAATTCCTCTTGATCGTCCGAGAAGAATCCGAGGTCGGCCAGCCCGAGCCGCAGTGAGGACTTGTCCAGAATACGCATAACGACGCTTTCGCCGTTGCTGGTGGGAATGATGCTGACGCGCAGATCGAGTTCCTTGTCCTGAAATTTCATTTGAATGCGCCCGTCTTGCGGCACCCGCTTTTCATCAATACTCATGCTGCCCGTCATGATCTTGATACGGGCGATGATCGAGGAGTGAAGCTTTTTCGGATGATGCTCGATGTCATGCATCACACCATCCACGCGATAGCGTATGCGCATGTCGCGCTCCATGGGCTCAATGTGAACATCGCTCGCTCGGATCTTGAAAGCCTCCATCAAGGAGTTGTTCACCAACCGGATGATCGGCGCATCCGAGTCCTTGGCTCCGCCTTCCACTCCCTTGATGATCGTATCGGACAACTCACCATCGTTGCCGTAAATGGCCGTGGTCAGCGCACGGATCGCGCCCGGCGTGCTACAAACAATGTCAATGTCCGTGTGCAGTGCATGAGGCAGAGCATCGAGAGTTTCAAAATTATTCGGATCCGTGATGGCCACCTGCAAGCGACCGCGTTCATAGCCCAGCGGAACTACCTTGTAGCGCCGCGCCACATCTTCGGGGACGACATTTTTCAAGTCCGCCGCAGGAATGAAACCGGACAGATCCATGAATTCCATGCCGGAATTCACCGCCATGGTGCGTGCCACATCATCCTCGCTGACGACGCCTGACTTGATGAGGCTCTCGATGAGAGTCTCGCCGGGCTTCATCGTGCCGCGGCCATGACTCAGGTCACGATCCGTCACATGACCGTTTTCCTGAAGCAGTTGGAGTAAATAATCTTCGTTGGAATACATGAAAGGACAGACGAATGCGGTGGGATGAAATGATTTTGCCAGCGCGGCAAGTTGCTTAGGTTAGCAAGAACTGGAGAAAACTGTCAATACCGCTCTTGCATTTTGATGATAATTTGAGAATTCCATCGCGCCAGCAACGTTTACCAAGAACACCAAACTTTTTTCTTATGAACATTCTACGCCTCTCCCCCTCCCTCGCGATGCCAGCCATCACTGCCTGGATCATTTTTTTCTCAACCTCCCTCCCCGCTCATGACGCAGGCCAGCAGATGGCAGACACAGCGAACGCCCTGATCAAAACACTTTCGCCCGAGCAGAAAGACAAGCTCGCATTCACCTTTGACTCCCCAGAACGCGAGAACTGGCACTTCATCCCCCGCGAACGCAAAGGCCTGGCCATCCGCGAGATGACGCCGGAGCAGCACCTTCTCGCGCACGCCCTGCTCAGCACCGGCCTCAGCAATCGCGGCTACCTCAAGGCCACAACCATCATGAGCCTAGAGGAAATTCTCTTTCATATGGAGAGTGCCGCTGATGAATCCAAGCGCGTCGCCACCCGCGAGAAACGCGACCCGGAAAAATATTTTCTCAGCATCTTCGGCCAGCCCGCCATGACCGGCATCTGGGGCTGGCGCGTCGAGGGTCATCATTTCTCGCTCAACATCACCGTCAAAGACGGCACACTCTTCCGCGCCACGCCCAGCTTCTTCGGCACCAATCCCGGCGAAGTCCGCACTGGCCCACGCACCGGCACCCGCGTGCTCGGCACCGAGGAAGACCTCGGTCGCAAGCTCGCCACTTCGCTCAGCGATGACCTCTGGAAGAAGACTCTCGTCGAAACCACCGCGCCCAAGGAAATGATCACCGAGGCCAAGCATCACGTCGATCCCCTCAGCCCCGAAGGCATCAGCGATGCCGACTTGAACGCCGAGCAAAAAGAAACGCTCCACCAGCTCATCCGCGAATTCATCTTCCGCATCCGACCCGAGATCGCCGAAGAAAGCTGGAAACAAATCCTGACCGGCGGCCCCATTCACTTTGCCTGGGCCGGTGAACGCGAAAAGGGCAAGCCTCATTACTACCGCGTTCAGGGAAAAACATTCCTCCTCGAATACGACAACACCCAGAACGACGCCAACCACGTCCACACCGTCTGGCGCGATTTCAACGGCGACTTCGGCGCGGATTTGTTGCAGGCGCATTTGCAGAATGCGCACTGATCCATCACGAAATGTCACTTTGACCGCTGTTTGTTTCTTATGAAATCATTTTGGAAATATTTCAATTCAAGCCGCATTACCAGAATGGAGTGGTTATCGATGATGATATTTTTTTGCTTGGTCGAAGGAACCATTACTGCGCTTGAACCTGCGTGGCACACAAAAATGACAGTGATCGGGGCTATGTGCTATGGGGGGCGGAAAGTGGTTAGTTGCCATGTTGCTTGCGCGACTGATTGGTTTCGCGAGACAACCGCGGAAATAAAGTCGCATGGGTATTTGGAGTCCGCCGCTTTGTAGTATTCATAAGCGGCAACAGACCAAGGAAAGATGGCCTCTGGCCGTCTGCCCTCAGGGATTTGACGGCGTGTCGCCATCAGTTCAAGGAACGGCGTGTTTCCTAACCGCCGACCGAAACCACCTCCGCAATAGCGGCATTCTTTCCTCTTTCATTCCTCGCATCGTTCCGGCTAAGCGCCTCGATTATTCCCGCTGTGCGGCAGGGTTTTGACGGCGGTTAGAAACGCGCCGCTCCTTGCGTCAAAAGCCCGGTCACTGCATACGAATATAAACAAACATCCATTCCACTCCAAACTTGTAATATGCGAACAAAAGTGTTGGCTTTAAAGGTGTTGATAAACAAACGAATCTGTTAATGATCCAACTGTTAGGCGCTTCTGCGCACATTCCTTGAACAAACGATGACGCTCCAGCTTCCAGACGTATCGAAGACTCTTGAGCAGCTCGACGGTCAGCACTGGGGCGAACCGGAGTTCCAGTCTCATCTCGTTCTGGAGTGCCATCGTCTTCGTCGCGTGCCATTGCGCGAGTTCACGCCAGCCAACCTACGCATCATGATTGGTCAGAGTATCGGCCTCGAGTTTCTAGCTCCGTTGGCGCTTCAGCTTCTTACCGACGACCCGTGGCTCGACGCAGAGCTTTACGCGGGCGATCTTCTGAGTGCGACACTGCATTCGGATCCCGCATTTTGGTCGGCGCGTCCAGACTTTCGCACCTCTCTCGCCAGCATCGCAGAATCAGCGAAACTCCTTTACTACGCGCTCGATAAACCCGACCGCGAGTTATCACAATCAGCCTTTGAGGATGACCTTTCCCAATTCCAACGAAACGCCCATCCCCTCTGAACAGCATCAAGCATAAAAATCCTTGGGATATGTTTTTCAGGAGGCTCTGAGGGCTGCGTAACGGTCGGGGTCTGAGAAGAACCGGGAGGCGGAGCCGCCCCCAACGTTCCTCATGGAGCGCACGCCCCCCGGCGTGCCGCCCTTTGCGCCCTCGCGAAGGGCAAGGGGCAGACCCCTGAGATCGCAACGCCAACAGGACGTTCCTAGAGTCGTCCGCGAGGGCGCGGACCCCAGCACGCGAGGGCGCGTGCGCTCCAAGGAAATCATTGAAGGCCAAGCGCGGAACTGATAAAACAGAGACACCCTCATGAATTACTTCATCCAGCTCGATGACCAGCCTCACGGACCGCTTACGGCGGATCAGGTCAGGCTCGGCATCAAGGAAAGGAGATACAAGGCTTCCGATCTCGTGAGGCGTGAGGAGGAATCTGATTGGAAGCCATTGTCGGCGGTGACGGATTTTGTGATCACTCCAGACGGCAAACTGAGCCTCGTGCCAAATCCTCTGGCCAAGGTGAGCTTGGCGTTGGGGTTAGCGGCCATCACGTCTTTTGTTATTCTTATCTTAGGATGCTTCATCGAACCGCTGCGAATTCTCATCCCAATCTTGGCAGGTGCCATATTGCTCTTCCCCTTGCCCGCCATCATTCTTGCCTACTTGGCGCTCGGGAAAATCAACCGCAGTGTTCCTTCAATGGAAGGCTATCGCAGCGCGAAGACAGGGCTTTGGCTAGGATATATCGTGATGATTATGCTCGTCTTATCGCTCATCGTCCCGATGTTCGCAAGAACTGCCCCTATAGGCTATCAGACCAAAGCCATCAACAACTGCAAAACGATCATCACCACGTTGAAACTCTACTCGTCAGACAACCGAGGGAATTATCCCGATTTCGCGCTGCCCAATGCCCTCACATCCAACGAAGTCTTTCGCGAACTGATCAAGGTAGGTGATTCCGACTCTGAGGCCTTTTTTGGTTGCCCAAACAGCGGCGTTGGCAAACCCGATGGCAACATCGGTCACGCGCCGGATTATGCAGAAGCCCTGAAACCGAACGAGAATCACTGGGCCATGACCAAGGGCCTGACCGACTCCGATCCGGGAAACATTCCGCTAGTCTATGAAAGTCCGGCAGATGCCACTTGGCCACCGACGTGGAATCCCGATTTCGCTGGAACCACCAAACCCGGTCGCACTTGGAGCGGCGGCAAAGTCATCATCGGCTTCAATGACGGCAGCGTAATGGCGATGCCTCTGGAGTCCACCAAAGGCCAGCACGTCGGGCTTCGTCCGCATCCTGACGGCACCCCGATCTTCCCTGCCAATATGCCGAATCAGAAATTTGAAGTTCTCGACGTGGCGCGGTGAAGCGGGGGCGCATCTGTGGGGACTACATAATGAGGAAGCCGTTCCCCATGGAGCGCAAGCCCCCCGGCGTGCCGCCCTTTGCGCCCTCGCGAAGGGCAAGGGGCAGACCCCAGAGATCGCAACGCCATTAGACCGTTCCCAGAGTCGTCCGCGAGGGCGCGGACTCCAGCACGCGGGGGCGCGTGCGCTCCAAGGAAATCATTGAAGGCCAAGCGCGGAACTGATAAAACAAAGACGCCCTCATGAATTACTTCATCCAGATTGATGACCAGCCGCCTCTTGGGCCGCTCACGGCAGATCACATCAAGCGACGCATCATTGCCGGTCGTTCTAAGGCATCTGACTTGGTGCGAAGAGAGAGTGAGGAAGAATGGAAACCACTTGGAAAGTTACAGGAGTTTCAATTCGACAAGGATGGTCAGTTGAAACGCGTTCCCAATCATATGGCTGTTGCAAGCGTGGTGTTGGGATGTGCCTCCGTGCCACTGCTATTTTTATGTAATATTCTGCAAGGCCCCTACTTCTTGCTTGCGTCCCTAGCCGCCATTGTATTTGGGCATTTGGCGCGTTGGCTAATCAAGCGCAACCCGCTTCAAGTTGGAGGCGGTCAAAGTGCAAAAGCTGGGTTGTGGATCGGGTATGGATGGCCCATCATCCTAATCCTTATTAGTGTTTTCAATCCGCCAGGATCAAGAATTCCTCCAAAAAGCAATCAGACCAAAGCCATCAACAACTGCAAACAGATTATCACTACGCTAAAACTCTACTCGGGAGATAACGGGGGGGAATATCCCGATTTCGCACTGCCCAATGCGCACACGTCCAACGAAGTCTTTCGCGAACTGTTCAAGGCAGGTGATGCCGACTCTGAGGCGATCTTCGGTTGCCCAAACAGCAGTGATGGCAATCCCGACGGAAATATCGGCAAGGTGCCGGATTATGCAGAAGCCCTGAAACCGAACGAGAATCACTGGGCCATGACCAAGGGCCTGACCGACTCCGATCCGGGAAACATCCCACTGGTTTATGAAAGCCCGGCGGATGCCACTTGGCCACCGAAATGGAATCCTAGCCTCGCCGGAACCACCAAACCCGGTCGCACTTGGAGCGGCGGAAAGGTCATCATCGGTTTTAATGATGGCAGCGTGGTAGCAATGCCCTTGGAGTCCACCAAAGGCCAGCACGTCGGGCTTCGTCCCCATCCCGACGGCACCCCCATCTTCCCCACCTTTCCCGGACGCAAGCTGCAAGTCCTCGACGTGGCGCGGTGAAACGGGAAGCACTCTCAGGAAACCGTTCCCCCATGGAGCGCACGCCCCCCGGCGTGCCGCCCTTTACGCCCTCGCGAAGGGCAAGGAGCAGACCCATGAGATAGCAACGCCATCAGGACGTTCCCAGAGTCGTCCGCGAGGGCGCGGACTCCAGCACTCGGGGGCAGGAACTCTGTGAGCACCAACAAGAGTGTTGGCTATAAAGGTGTTGATAAACAAACGAATCTGTTAATGATCTTGAATGTTCGGCAAAATAGCAGCCTCCATCGCAATGAGTATAAATCGGTATAAGATTACCTTCTTAGCGGCTGTCGTCACAATAGCTGTTGTCCTCTTCTACTTTGAGCGCTCTAGGGTTGCAGGCATAGCCATCTATCGAGTGACTCTTACCAAAGAACAGTTGGACAGCCAGTTTCTCACCCCATTCACCTCCCACGGATTACCAGTGTCTGCTATATCTGAATCACAGAGACTGCATTTTAATGAGAGGTTGCAATCGTTGATTAGACCTGTTCGTCCAATTAAGACGGAGTATCTGATTTTCTACTCCGTGGCCAGTCAATCCGTAATAACGACTTTACGAAGTAAGTCGGCATTGGTTGAGTGCCCTCTTGACCGTTTGGCATTCTCTTGTTCCGCCGAGTCCGTAGATGCAAACACCCATGACTTGAATGTCATATATCGTTCAGAGCGTCAATCTATTTGGCTCTGGAATGGAGAAGGTGCATTGATTGGCGTCAAATCAGAGTCGCCCAACCATCTGGTGACCTATTATCTGATTTGCAGAGCCACCATGCAGCGATTAGTCGCGATCGCACGCTGAGTGGGCATCGTCATCGTAATCCCTCCGTGATGAACGCCTCTGACAGATATAAGATGATATTTCTGCAAAACGGGGCAGTGATGCTGGGGTTCGAGGGGGATGTTGCAAAAATGGAGAATAATACAATGTTAGGCGACTAATGAAACCGCGACCTGTAATTCTATTCTTCGTGATTGCTCTCGCCGCGTGTTCCAAGTGGTCGCTCGATACTGAGTGGAAGAGCGGTGAGTTCCGCCTCATCGCAATCGACACGATGTCGCAGATGGCCCTGATTCACGAGTCTTCTTCAGTCTGCCTCGTCGAGCCCACAATCTTCGCTGTCGGAGCCGACGCGAAGCACATCGTTCTCAAGCAGCATCCATCAACCAACGCTGGAACCAAATTCGATCGTTCAGTCACGAATTACTTCATTGTTGCACGAGACAAGAGTGTGCGAGGGCCGCTAACCAAGGAGGAATTCGACGCCTTAATAACTCTTCTTTCGTTACCGCCATTCACAAAGGTTTTCGACAAGCTCCAATGAACACCAACTCGCCCAACCCCTCTGAACAGCATCAAGCATAAAAATCCTTGGGATATGTTTTTCAGGAGGCTCTGAGGGTTATATTGCAAAAATGGAGAATAATACAATGTTAGGCGACTCTGCACACTTCCCATGAGAACGAGCATTCAAGACAACCCACGGAGCAATAGCGTAATCGGCTTCAGTGGAGGCGTTCTTATGTTCGCGCTCTTCTACGTTGCCACCCGAATCCAGTTATCGCAGCCTCGCCTTGGAACCATGATCGGAATGGCGTCTTCCAGCTTGGTATTTCTTGGGGTGGGCATCGCCCAACTGCGGAGTGGCTACCTTTGGCGTAATGTTTGTCCCGGTAATCGTGGCGTGCATCGATCGAAGGCTCCTTTTCGTTTCATCCTTTCTTGCACCTTTGATTTCATTCTCGCGCTTGTCATTATCGGCTATGCTCTTTGGAGTTACACGCACGCTCATGAATCCGCAACGCCCCCCTCTGAATAGCATCAAGCATAAAAATCCTTGGGATATGTTTTTCAGGAGGCTCTGAGGGCTGCATCAAGGAACGGCGTATTTCTAATCGCCGACCGAAACAACCTCCGCAACAGCGGCACTCATTCATCTTCTCTTAATCTATTTCCGCCGCAGCAACACCTTGTGTTCCTCCAACGGCTCTGGCACGAGCTTCAGTTTCGCCTCCGCGCCTTCTATGGTGTCCTTGAAAAAATCCCGCAATTCTTTCACGGGCAAATCCAGAAACCACGCGGCGGGCGCACTCTGTGGATTCCCATGCCAATCCAATGTGAAAATGAACAGACGCTGACGGGTGCGCACGGTCTGACCTTTGGCAGTGAGCACGCCGTCTGACTTGCGGATATGCAGCGTTTCAAAGTCGCTGTATTTCTCCCCCGGCTTCGGTTTGGGATCATTCTCGTGCGGCAGCGGATTGAAGGGATTCCACTCAGGTGAGTTTTCCGCTTCCCTTAAGCTGAGACGCAGATCACCCGCCTCGATATTCTGCGCCGCGCCGAAGTCGTGCTTCTTGAGAACACAGATGACTATCCTCTTGTCGTTGTTATCCGGATCGGCCTTGTCAGCGCGATAGCCGACAAAATATTCCCACGCGCCCACATGAAACTGCTCCGACGTATCCTCATCGCCTAGCCGCGGCGAAAACATCGGATGGCCAAATCGCGCCAGCATCTGGGTCCGCGTGCTCCCGAGTAAATCCTGCGCCGTAACGGCACCCGCCAGCAACACCCCGGCCAATGCCAGGCAGACCTGAACGGCAAATGCAACACGATGAGTTTTCATGCCTTCAATCATGCTGATGTCCTTAGTTCATCCCAGTCCTCCCCGTTCAGGCAACCATGAAATCCACATCGCGCGTGACACGCACAGTGATGAGAGGAAGAGATTCGTTCTGGCGAAGGCGGTGGGCCACTTCATCACGAACGATCTCGCAAAGCCGAGCATAAACCTGCTCCTCATTCGGACCGTGACAAACGCCGCCGAAGTAGAGGTCGGGGCAGTAACCAATATAAGCTTCGTCTTCATCGGACCACTTCACAAAGCGATGGTAACGGTCAGTATCTTTCATAGCGTGGTTTAACAAATCACAGTTCTTTGGACTTGGCAATGAAGTCCCTCATTCACAAGGGTTGATCACCTTAATGCCCCATGACGATCAGGAATTCGTTGGTGCGAAGCCGCGAAGCGAATTCAAGCTTCAGCTTGTTCATACCGCTCTGTCCCATGGCAAGTTTCTCATCATGGTATTGCGCAGGTGACAGCCTGAAGGCTGAATTCGCTTCGCGGCTTCGCACCAACGAATTTCCAAAATCACTGACTCCGCCAGAAAGTTTTCTTCTCTTGTGCATGCCTCAACCTTTTTACGGCAACTCGCTCGGCTTTGTGCTAAAAGTCCGCCCCCTCCTCCCATGACAGCGTTCAACCAGCTCAAATTAGATTTGCCAAAACAACCGCTCCGCTGGCTCGTCACCGGAGGCGCGGGCTTTATCGGCTCGCATGTCGTGGAGCAACTGCTCGCTCTCGGCCAACGCGTGCGCGTGCTCGACAATCTCTCTGCTGGAAAAACTGCCAACCTGATCGCCGAAGCCGAATGGATGGAGGGCGACATCGCGGATGCTGCCGCCTGCCAGCGCGCGGTCGCGGACATGGATCGCATCATTCATCTCGCGGCCTTGGGCAGTGTCCCGCTTTCGCTGGAGAAACCGGAACTCTGCCATTCGAGCAATGTCACTGGCACGCTCAATATTTTCATGGCCGCGCACTCTGCGGGCGTGAAGCGTGTGGCCTACGCTACCAGCAGCGCAGTCTATGGCGATGACACGCTGCCCATGAAGTGCGAGGAATCTATTGGCCGCTGCCTTTCCCCTTACGCCGCGAGCAAGCGCATCAATGAAATCCACGCGCAGACTTGGCGCGAATGTTACGGACTCGAAACCGTCGGGCTGCGATTCTTCAACGTCTTTGGCCCGCGTCAAGATCCCAAAGGAGCCTATGCCGCCGTGATCCCGCAATGGATCGCGGCGATGAAAGCAGGGCACGATGTCTTCATCAATGGCGACGGGGAAAACACCCGCGACTTCTGCTTTGTCCGCGACATCGTGCAAGCGCTCATCCTCGCGGCGATGACCGGAAACGAAGATGCATATGGCGATGTCTTCAATGTCGGCCTCGGTCACGGAACCAGCTTGAACGAACTCTCTAATACACTGCGAACGCTGATCGGCGATCATGTGCCTGCGGCCATCTATCGCGATTTCCGCCCCGGTGACATCCGCCACTCCTGCGCCGATGCCTCGAAAATTCAGCGCGTCCTCGGCTTCGCGCCCGAGCATTCCGTGATGGACGGGCTGCGCGAAACCGTAAATGCTTTTTAATCCCGACTAAGACCATGAACAGCATGACAGGCTTTGGCCGCGGCGAGGCGGTTTCCGATGGAGTTCTCTGGCGCGCCGAGATCAGCTCGGTGAATCGCAAGCAGCTTGAAATCGTCATCCATCTGCCGCGTGAGATCGCGGACATGGAGACTGCGTTGCGTAACAAGCTCGCGGCAAAATTATCTCGCGGTCGCGTGCAGGTCAGCATCTCCGCCGATCATGGATCAGCTGGTGATGCCGTGCTGCGAGTGGATGAAACTCTGGCGCGTCAGTATGTTGCGCAGGTTCAGCGATTGTCTGCGCAGTTGGGCCTTGCGGCAGCGGCGTCCGACATCACGCGCTGGCCCGGCGTCTTCACTCTGGAGCAAGGCGAACGCAGCACTGAGAAATCTCAGCCGTTCATCGAACAGGCAGTGGATGCGGCGCTGGCGCAACTGCTCGCGATGCGACAAACCGAGGGTGCAAACTTGAAGGCAGACATCTCGCGACGGCTCGATGCCCTCGCTGCGATGCTCAAAATCGCTCATGACATGTCTCCGAAAATCGTCACGCGTCATCGCGATGCTCTTCGACAACGTCTAGCCGACGCTGGAGTGCCACTGCCGCTCGATGATGAACGTCTCGTGAAAGAGATCGCGCTGTTCGCCGATCGCTGCGACATCAGTGAGGAAGTCACCCGCGCGGAGAGCCACATCCAACAGTTCCACACTTACATGAACGGCGCAGAACCTGCGGGCCGCGCGCTGGATTTTCTCTCACAAGAGTTGTTCCGCGAGTTCAACACCATGGGCAGCAAGGCCAATGATGCCGCGCTAGCCCAGACGGTCGTGCAGGCAAAAACCGAGTTGGAAAAAATCCGCGAGCAAGTCCAGAACATTGAATGAAATTCGCCCCGCCTCTTCCATGAGTTCTGCCGTCACCCCGCCGGAAAATCTCCCGCACGCGCCGTCATTGCTAGGCACACTCACGCTATGGATGAAGGCGATCCGGTGGCAGCAGTGGATCAAGAACATCTTGGTTTTTCTTCCCCTGATCTTCGCGCACCACTGGCGTGATATGGCGCTGTTACTCAAAGCCTTGATTGCCTTTGCTTCCTTCTCAGCGGGAGCATCTGCGATCTATCTCATCAACGACTAGCGGGCCTGGTCACACTTCGCTCTGCGTGGATGGTTAGTGCATTTCTGTTTCTTGTCGGGTTGGTGCTGGCGTTGCAACTGTCGCTCCCGTTCGCGCTGGTTTACCTGAGCTATGTGGTCGCGACAGTGCTTTACTCAGTGCGATTGAAGAGAGTGATGATGCTGGATGTCTTCATGCTCGCAGGTTTCTACACGATCCGTATTTTTGCCGGATCGGTTGCGACAGACATCACCGTCTCGAATTGGCTGCTGCTGTTCGCGATGTTCTTCTTTCTCTGCCTCGCTTTTCAAAAGCGCACCAGTGAACTTCGTGCCTGGGATCAAGAGGATGAACCCTTACGCCGCCGGGGCTATGTGCGGCAGGATTTGGATCACCTCAACTCGATGGGCATTAGCTCGGGCTATATAGCAGTGCTTGTATTCGCTCTCTACATCCATTCGCCTGAAGTGACAGCGCACTATTCCCGGCCTGACGTGCTGGCTTGGGCCTGCCCATGCCTTCTCTACTGGGTCAGCCGACTCGCGCTGCTTGCGGGACGCGGTGAGGTGAACGAGGATGCGATCTCGTTCGCCTTCCGGGACAAGACCAGCTATGCCATCGGTGCGCTTATTCTGGCCATCATTATGCTGGCTCAACCGATTTGATTTTAATGACCCGCCTGACTTTCCCTACATTCATCCGCAAGTGCTGCAATGTCACCACCCTGCTAAAAGCCTTACCTTATGTGGTGCTCGCCACGTTCTTCTTCTCGCTTTACCAAGTGACCGGAAACAAACTGAAGCTTAGCGAGATGTATGAACGGAACGATGTCTTCTTCCGGACGGATACATACCGCGCTTTTAGGGATATGACGGGGAGTCGCGACGGCAAGAAGGGGCGAACCTCGGTCCACCCGATTTTTGTATTGGCACACCAGCCCATCGGCTCAGCCGCGACAGATTTCTACCGGAACACCTTCCGTTTAAAAAAATACGACGCCGTGAGGCGTGCGTCCATTCTCCTGACATCGATTGCTGGCACTGGCGTGGTGCTATTGGTCTTCGCCACCTTGCGGGCCATGGGTCTGACAGCGTGGCGCGGCTTCCTCTTTGCGGCAGTGCTGGGCTGCACGTCCACGCAGATGTTTTTCTCCAGTGTGCCAGAGACTTACATTTTCTCTGCCTTAGGACTGGCCGCAGTGGCATGGGTAGGAACACGCCGCAATGTGGGAGAGTCTTGGTGGCAAGTGAGCGCCGTCTATGCGGCGGGAAACCTGACTGCGAATCTCGCGCCAATAAGCCTATGGTGCATGGCGCGTCACTGGCAGGGTTTCAATAAACTTGGTAGGGTGCTCCTACGTGTGGTTCTAACTGTCATCCTGACCATCGTCCTGCTGATGCTGTTAAGCCTGCTGCAAAAAGTCATCTTCCCTAACAGCGAATTATTTTTTATTCCTTCATCCGTCACAAACGAAAGCGGTTGGCTCTATTGGGATAACCTTTTCAAGACGCCATGGGACACCTTACGCATCCTACTACAGCACCAATGGCTCTCCAACATTATCGGCCCCGAACCAGTGCTCGAATTTTTCAATGGCAAGCCGATGGCGTCAATCGAACAGGGAGCTTGGGCTGTGTTCCGTCCTGCTTGGCCACTCTTCGCGTTGTGGGGTGTGTTACTGGCCACCGCTGCTACTTCCCTGTTTCGCAAGGAAACTTACTCCCATCCGTTTGTGGCTTGTCTAGCCTGCCTTGCCTTCAACTTTGTATTCCATTCTGTGTTCGGAAACGACCGGATGCTCTATGCCGCAGACTGGACACTCTATTCCGTTATCGCAGTTGCTTGGGGTTTGGAAGTTTTCGTGCGCCGCATTCCAAAATTATCTCATGTCGTGACGGTTGTCGTGGCCGTGTTTCTCGTCGCGGAAGTGGTTCACAACCTGAATTTCCTCGACAAATGTCAAGCTGTCGTGTCTGCATCTGAACCGTAAACACGTGAGAATTTCTGGAACGAAATTCGAGCACGCAGATGTGGTATCAGCCCACATGAAAACGGTTTACAACGGGTTGATTGCAACTAAGTCATCATTCGCTGTTGAGCCATTTTTACCGGGCTAAAGCAGCCGTTGCGCCCGAGTGTTGAACAAGCCCACCTTCACCAAGATTGTGATATATCATTGTCGCCGGATCGCCCATTCCCTCAGGGAGTTCATCCGCAATCGGCCACTGATCGCGCTGCTGTTATTAGCCGTCATCGTCATTGTAGTGGTCAAGTCATGTCATCGAGCCGCCCCCGCTCCGAAGCGACTGCCAGATGTATTCCCAAAAGAAGCTTGGCTGAATGAGTCCCCTGAATCGGTCGGCATGTCCTCCGCTAAGATCGAGGAATTTGCCAATGCGGTCGGCGGCAGCGGCATCGTCACTCGTCACGGCTATTCCGTATTCCGCTGGGGCAAGCCCTATCATAGCACCCCGCTGTTTTCTGCTGCCAAACCGCTCATCAGCGCGCTTCTCATGCGTGCCATTAAGGAAAAACGCATCAAGTCCGTGGACGATCTTGTCTCCGATCTTGAACCGGGTCTCAAGGAAATAAACGGAGGCAAGGACACCGCAATCACATGGCGGCACCTGGCGAACATGACTTCCGGCTATGGACTGGCCGAGAAACCCGGTAAGGCCTTTTCCTATAATGACGACGCCATCACGTTGTATCTCTACACGCTGCCACGAAATGTTTTTTTCATGGATGGAACTAATACATTCCACGAACGACTCGCCCGTCCGCTAGGCTTTGAAAATGCGTTGTCAGTTCAAGACGACTTTCTGAAAGCGCCGCGCGGCATCATCAGCGTTTCCGCACAAGACATGGCCCGGTTTGGCTTGATGATATTACGCAATGGTCGCTGGGGTGAGAAGCAAATACTGCCCGAGGAATCGGTGCAGCTGATGCTCCACAGTCCTGTGCCCGCCTCACTGCCGCTGACTTCCGGCAGCGCGACACAAATCCTCGAAAACATGCCAAGTGTGGGCGCAGGCAGGAACCAGAGCAAGATCGGCCCAGGCATGTATAGTTTCAACTGGTGGCTCAACACTCCCGACAACAACGGCCATCGCCTGATGCCTGGAGCGCCAGAGGACACCGTGGTGGCCTGCGGACTCTGGGGCAAGGTGGCGCTCGTCATTGTCCCCAGCCTAGATCTGGTGGTGGTATGGCAGCACTCGATGATCGGCGATTTCCAAGCCTATGCTCAAAGCGAGCGCACGCAATTCAGCCGCGCCATTGAACTCCTTTGCCAAGCAGTTACCAATCCCAAGCTGTGACACGCTTTCAACGACGCTCCTCCAGATGATTTCACGCACCAGATACTTGCGTCATCTTCCCTCAGTGCTGGTCTTTGCCCTGTTCTGGGGAGTAATATTTCTGCGTGCTCAGCCGGCGTGGTTTCGCGGAAGTTACACGACCGAGGGCGGCGTGTGGCTTTCACAGATGTGGCAGTTGGGCTTCCTCAAGTCCATCTTCACGATCCGCCCCGACTACTGTGTGCTGGGCAATCTCGTCGTGCTGCAATCTTCCGATTGGATTAATGCGCTGTTGCACGGGGCAAATCTCGATCACGCGCCTTCTATTCAACATCATGTCGCCTGCCTGTATGCGGCGCTGATGTTTACGATCATCTTTGTGGTGTTGCGCCGCAGCCAGGGTTTCTGGCCCGCAATTTTCATCTGCGGCGCGATGCTCTTGATGCCCGATCTCGATGATGAAAACCGCATCTTCGGCGAGGCCACGAACTTGGGTTACTTCAGCGCACTGGTGACGCTTTTCATCTATCACGACTTGTGGTTAAGCCGCACCTGTTCCAATCGACGCCTGGTGATTTACCTCGTGGTGGTAATGTTTCACATCGCAACCTCACCGCTGGCGGCATTGATCGCTGAGTGCTTCATCGGCGCCATGTGTCTGCGAGAATTTATCGGGTGGTGGCGCACGAAACTGGATTTGAAAATGCGCTTGTCGCTACTGCTGCCGCATCAAATTCCCGCCATCTTCGCCGTCTTCACCATTATCCGTGCGCGGCACAATAGCCCCTTTGTCAATCAAGAGGAAAACACTGTGCAGTTAATGTCCAAATTCACTGAGGTGGTGTTCTGCCGCCAGATTCTTTACCCGCTGGTTCTGAACTTCTACACCTCGTTTAGTGATGGACTCACCCTGTTCTGTCTCGCAATATTCCTCGTTTTAATCGTCGCTTATATTCATCGTGAATGGAAAACGCAACGGCCCTTCAATGCGCCACGCATCACTGGGATGCTGCTAATTTTTGGCGCGGCACTTGGCATGTCAGCAGCCACGGCCTATTCCCGTCAATGGCTCATCTTGCGTGACGATAGTTACGACAGCGTGTGGCCCGCGCGATATTACATCGCGCAGAACATGGTCATGGGAGCATTCATCGTCATGCTGTTGGTGCGACTCACTGAGTTGTTCCCCAAGATAAAAACAGGAATGCTAATTTTCGCTTCATTGATGCTGGCGAACTACGCCATCCTGCAAAAGGAAAAGATCGCCCACTACCTCCGGCAAGATGACCCTGCCATCGTAGCCCGCCACTGGCCCTATCAGATGCGGCGCGTTCATGCCATCCAAAGTCTCACAGGCGATCGCGCTGCTGCGCTCAAAGTGAATTCTCCTCCCTTTTATACCGTCGAGATCAACATCGAAAATCATTCAATGCTGGTCGCCAGCGACAAAATGGAGCGGGCAGTAACGACCAAAATTGCGGTTCCCTCCGATGAATGTGCCGTTGAGATGGCAGAAGCCGCGCACTTCAAAATGGATGCGGACGCCCGCGCGCGTGATCTCACCACGCAAAATCTCCGTGTTGTCACGCGACACGAGGGCTTGCTCGCGACCTTCGATCTTCTGCTCAAGGACATCCCCTATTTCAGCCAGAAGCGAAAGAAACTCTGGCTGGGATCAATTCCCGGTGATGTGCAGATGCGTTGCTTCGCTTACGAAATTCCAAACACTCCGGACCCTTCCGCGCTCAAGCGATCTGCCAAACCGGCATTCAACTGGCTGTTCAAAGTTTGCCTATTCGTTAACGATGGACGCACGCTTGAAGTTCTCCAGCAACAGCTCTCCGGCCTTGCCTGCGGCATTGGTGAGAGCGCTGAAAAAATCATCGCCAATGGCACATTGATGCGCCCACAAGAGCGCCTCAGCCTGTCTTCATTGCTCGGCGATGAATCATTCGCCGCTCGCCTGCACCCAATGGATATTGTGTTTCATTGGACATGGAATCCTACCGATGTGAAGCCGCATGGAGTGTCACTGAAAAATGGCAAGGAAATCGTGGTGCCGGGAACAAACGAAAGTGAGTTCAACGAAAAAGCCTATCTTCGCTATAACCCCGACATCGCGGGCGCGGTCGAGCGCAAGACTATCACTAACGGTCGCGCTTACTTTGATGAATTCGGTCGCAAAGAAGTCCGCCAAATTTGCCGCCGCAGCCTCACCGTGGATACATCCAAACAAATTTTAAACACCAGCAACTTCGATGGAATTCGTGTGACCCTAACGAAGGGCCGCAAGCTGCTTCCGCCTGTGATCAATTGCATTCTCCGAGGAGACAACGGCCAGTCCACCGAACTTCGCTTACGTCAATCAGACGGAGGCTATGATTACAGCGCTTATTTCATTCCGGCATCATTCATGCGTGCGCCGCATCCAGTGAAGAACATCGAAATTGAATTCGAGGAGGTTCCTACCGAACGCAGCTTCAAGTTGTACGAAATTAATTTTTATCAATCATCATGAATCCCTGGGGCCAGAACATTGCACTGATCGGACACACTGGCTTCGTCGGCTCCAACCTTGCTGCACAAGGCGAATACTCCGCACTATTCAACAGCCGAAACATCGCGGACATCGCGGGAAAAACCTTCGACACCATCGTCTGCGCGGGCGTGCAGGCAGTGAAGTGGAAAGCCAACAAAGAACCTGACGCCGACTTGGCGGGCATTGAAAAACTTCTCCGGCCTTTGGCCACCGTGAAAGCCGCGCGATTCATTTTGCTTTCGACCATTGATGTCTATGCCAGTCCAAACGGTGTGACCGAGGACATCCTTCCGACCATGGAAAACCACGCTTATGGTCGCCATCGCATGAAGGTTGAGGAATTCGTGCGTGACCGCTTCGCCGACCATCATATCATCCGCCTGCCCGGTTTGTTTGGCCCTGGTTTGAAGAAGAATGTCATCTTTGATTTGCTGCACGACAACTGTCTCGACGCCATTCAGCCGCTCAGCTCGTTTCAGTATTATGATCTCAAGCATCTGACCGCCGATCTGAAAAAAGTGGTGCAGGAAAACATCCCCGTGCTGAATCTGGCCACGGAGCCTGTATCCACCAAAGCCATCTTGGAGAATTTCGCACCGGAGAAAGCTGTGGGCAGCAACGCCCCTGCGCCTGCGCATTATGACTTCCGCTCTAAATACGATGCGCTCTGGAACTGCCGTGGCGGTTATCTTTACGATGCCGCGACCGTGCTGCTGGAGATCGGCGAATTCATATGCGCGGAGACTGAACGCCTGAAACAAATCTCATGAAGCCCGCTGTCTCCAACATCGCCTGGCCTGCTGCGGATGACGAAGCTGCGCTCGAAATGCTGCAAGCGTCCGGTGTGAAACACATTGAGATCGCGCCAACGCGACACTGGCCCGATCTCGCACAAGTTGATGAAGGCGAGGCGCGCGGCTTCGCAGAAAAACTTCGTCAACGCGGCTTCAGCATCTGTGGCTTTCAGGCTCTGCTTTTCGGCAAACCAGAACTGCAAGTCTTTGGCTCCGATGATGGCCGCGCTTGTCTCGACTATCTCGAATCTGTTTGCCGCCTTGCCGGATGGATGGGCGCGAAAGCGCTAGTGTTCGGCTCGCCAAAGAACCGGCTTCGCGGAGCGCTCTCGTATGATGCCGCACTCGCGAAAGCCACAGAGTTCTTCCGCGTTCTCGGTGATGCTGCGATCAAACATCATGTGGTGGTTTGTATCGAGCCGAATCCATCGGCTTACGGTTGCGATTTCATCCAGACCGCCAATGAAGCGGCCTCGCTCGTGGAGTTGGTGAATTCACCGGGCATTCGCATGAATCTCGACATGGGAGAACTCATCATGAACGACTCGGATGTCGGCCGCACCGTTGAGGAACTGTTGCCCTATGCTGGCCATTTCCATGTCAGCGAGCCGATGCTGGATCCGTTTGATCCCAAGCGCGAAGCCCATTCGCAAGCAGCAGCTGCACTGAAGAAGTTTCGCTATCAAGGCGTCGTCTCGCTAGAAATGAAAGGCCCGCAAGGCGGACTGCCTGTCGTAAATGATGCCTTGCAGAACATGCTTCACATTTATTTTCCGCGTCCATGAGCGCACAGCAAGCCTATCAGAGCGTCGTCATTGGCGGCGGCTTTTATGGCTGCAGTCTCGCCGTGGCTTTGGCAGAACAAGGCCGCAAAGTCTTGCTCTGCGAACAGGCGGGCGATCTACTGACGCGGGCCTCATACAACAATCAGGCGCGCATTCACAACGGCTATCACTACCCGCGCAGCGTTCTCACCGCGATGCGCTCCCATGTGAATTTTCCACATTGGATAGAGGACTATCGCGACTGTGTCGTTTCTGATTTCGAGAAATACTACGCCATCGCCCGCCGCTTCTCGAAAGTTTCCGCATCACAGTTTCGCTCCATGATGGAACGCATCGGTGCACCCCTGCAGCCTGCGCCATCGCACATCACTGCGATGTTCAACGAGTCGCTCATCGAGCAGGTCTTCTCCGTTCGTGAATACGCTTTTGATGCTTTGAAGCTCCGTCAACTGATGCTGGATAAACTAGAGCGCGCGAAGGTGGAAATCCGTCTGAGCAGCAAAGCGATCAAACTGGCGGCTAGCGAAAACGGCATCGCGATCACTCTGGAACAATCCGGCGGCACCGAAGAAATCCATGCGGGCCAAGTCTTCAACTGCACTTACAGCCATATCAATGAACTGCTGTCCGCATCGGATTTGCCGCGTATCCGCTTGAAGCACGAACTGGCGGAAATGGCGCTGGTTGAAATGCCGGAGCCTCTGAAGCAGATCGGCATCACAGTCATGTGCGGACCCTTTTTTTCCACGATGCCCTTTCCCGCTCGCGGCCTGCACACGCTCAGTCACGTGCGCTACACGCCGCATGGCTCGTGGCAGGACACCGTCACGACGAGCCACAACCTTCGCCCTTACCTGAATTCGCAGCGGCCAGCGTCAAACTACCGCCTCATGCTCGCCGATGCGCAGCGCTATCTCCCGCTTCTGCAAGACTGCGTTTACAAGGATTCGCTCTGGGAGATCAAGACCGTCCTGCCTGCCAGCGAAGAAGATGACAGCCGCCCCATTCTGTTTCAGCGCGATTGCGGCCTGAAGAATCTGCACTGCGTCATGGGCGCGAAGATTGACAATATCTTTGATGCCTTGACCGAATGCGCGGGTATATGAAAACGCCGTGCCGCTCGTGACCGTTGCCGGAAAAAAATCTTGGCACTTCGGACGGCAAAGGTATAATCGCTTGCGATGAAAGAAGGCATTCATGCACCCGAACACAACGCATCCGCACCCGAATTGGGGTGTGCAGATTCGCCTATCCATCCTTCCCCTCTCTCCCCCCAGCCCCAGTCTGTCGCAAAAAAAAGCAATTTCCCAACAGAGTGGAAACGCCATCTTTGGAAGCTTTCAAAATATGGAATGTTCGGCGTCTTGGCAGTCTTGGTTAGAGTGGTGATGTTTTATTTTTTCTCGCAATGGTGGCCATCTGACGAGCGGTTACATAATTTGAGCAACACTGACCGCGCTTGGAATCATTTCATCGCCAATGCAGGAGCGTTCTGTTTCAGCAACCTCGTGGCTTATCTGGGTAATGCTCTCTGGGTTTTTGAGGGAGGAAGACACACGCGACGTAGGGAATTTGTCTATTTCACTCTGGTGTCTCTGATCGGTTTGGGCGTCGGCATTTTGTTCGGGCCAGTAATGATTGCACTATTTGGCATCGGTGATGGGCTGGGCCTTTTCAATGTCATCGCAGTTTCCTTAGTCGTGAACTATTGGGGGCGCCGCTATTTGGTGTTTCTGCGCTGAAGGAATGATGAAGTTCATACAGAGCACGGTGGAAATGACGAACCGGCTGGTGCGAAGCGTCTGGTTCGTCCCTGCACTTATCATTACCCTAGGTCTCGCATTTCTCACGGCCTGGCTTCTCCTTCCTCCTTCGACCGAAGCTGCGGCGAACATTCAGGAATCACTCAGGAATCACAAGATGATTCAACCGGAAGACAGTGTGGCAGTGTATCTTCCAAAAGCCTTGCTGGTGAATCTGGGCCTCTGCGTCCTCTTGGGATTGGCCTGGTGGCGGGGACGGCGTGATCTCTCCTCTTCGCTCGACGGCTGCACCCAAAATATCACTTCAGGCAACCGTCGCCAATTGTGGGCAGTCGTCGGCGCCACCATGCTTCTCAGTGGCGTGCTCAATGCACCAAGGCTGCGGGTGAGTTTGTGGTGTGATGAAGTCATCACCATGCGCGACTTTGTGGTTGGCAAAGTCAGACGTCTCAAAAAAAACGACAAGCTCCATGTCGAACCCGTCCGGTGGGCGGACACCGTGTTTGGTTATTGGCGGCCCAACAATCATGTGCTTTACAGCATGGCGGCGCGTTTAAGTCATGAGGCGTTGCCCAAAAGCGATAGCCGGACGGCATCCTATTTTAACGAAGTGTCATTGCGGATGCCTGCGTATCTCGCGGGATTGGCGGCGTTACCCATGTTAGCCGCACTCGCACTTAGAATGGGTTGGCCCCATGCGGGAATGGTTTCCGTGATACTGCTGGCTTTGCACCCGTGGCATGTGCGGTTTGGCACGGAGGCCAGAGGATACGCCTTTCTACTTTTGCTGACGCCGGCCTTGCTTCTGTGCCTCGTCGAAGGGGCGCGGACCGGGCGCTGGCGATGGTGGCTCGGCAGCGGGATCATCGCGTTCCTCCTGCTGTATTCACAACCGTTGTCATTGTATATTATTTTGCCCGCAGTGCTTTCCGGGAGCCTGCTGGTGCTGACACATTGGAAGTCGGGCCGCGATCGGATCACGATCCTAACACGCTTGGTGGCGGGCAACCTGTTAGGCGCGATGCTCGCTCTGCCGCTCATGTTGCCACTGCTACCGCAAGTCAAACCATTCATGGCAGCACGCAGCACCGCATGGCAAATGGATCTGCAGTGGCTGCGTGATGCGCTGGCGGAAATGTTCACGGGTGTGGTTTGGAACAAGTATGACCCGTCGAATCCTTACACGCGCCCATGGGAGCAAGTGTTCGACGCGCATCCCTGGGTTGTTGGCGGAGGCATCCTGCTCATGGGGGTCGTGCTGCTCGCGGGTGTGATAGTCCTTTGGCGACGAGGAATGGTGACGCGCTGTCTTCTTCCCGCGTTACTGCTTCCCCCTCTACTGCTGTCGTTGATGGGAGTCATGAAAGGGTTGCTGGTGGTGCAATATTATCTTGTCATCGGTTTGCCCGGCTTGCTGCTCGTGATGGCTGCCGGGACTGCTTGGCTGGCAAAAGCAAGCCTTCCGCCAACCACCCGCACGCGATGGATTCCTACCATGGCCTGCGGTCTGGCCTGCATCCCGTTCGGGGTAGCCACCCACCATCAACGCGAAATCATGCGCAAGTTGCCCTTGGAACCACGGCGCGAGGCCGCTTCCGTTATGCACGAGACTCTCAATCTTAAAGATCCCCAGTTTGACGTTGTGATATCGGCTGGCTTTTGGCCGGACAAGGCTTACGACCCGATGGTTCAAGCAGTCGGGAGCATCGAGGAAATTCAGGACTTAGCCAAGTCGGCTGTCGAAAAGGGACGTCCATTTTATGTGACTTGCACCCAATACAAGGCGACTCGTTGGGACACGTATCCTGAAGCATTCGGTTTCGTGGAGAATTCCGGCCTGTTCGAACGTGTGGCAACTCTATATGGAACATGGGAGCAATTCTCGATCGTGGTTTACCGCTACCGGAGTCCGGGAAAATGAGATTTTGTGGAAGCGAGACCTGCACTGCGTCATGGGCGCAAAGATTGACAATATCTTTGATGCCTTGACCGAATGCACTCATCCTGTCTGATTAAGCACCATGGAACGCGCCGACCTTCTTGTCTCAGTCCTCATGCCGCTGCATGAAGACGCCGCGATTATTGGCAGTGTCGTGGAGGAGACCTCTGTGGTGCTTACCCAAAACTACACGCATCACGAAATCATCCTCGTGGCCGATGGATCGGACGACGCGACACTCGCGTCAGCTCAGGCCGTCATGTCGAAAACCCCCTGCGTCCGGCTCATCATGCTCTCGCGCGATTTCGGACGTGAACTGGCTGTGCTCGCGGGCCTTGAGACTTCCATCGGAGATTATGTCGTCATTCTAGTTCCGGAAACCGATCCTCCGAATTTGATCCCGCAAATGGTTGCGCAATGCCGCGAACTCGACGGCATGGTCAATGGCGTTGATCAACGCCGTGGTCGCGACGGCTCTCTGCGTCGCATGTTGAAAAATCTCTTTCACACTTACATGCGCCGCTTTCTCAAGACCGAGTTACTGCCCGGCTGCACAGACTTCCGCGTGCTGAGCCGTCGCATGGTTAACGCACTCACCCAGTTCCGTGAGAGCTATCACCAGCTCCGTCTGCTCACCACGACCGTTGGTTATCGTCGCTGCGCGTTCCCCTACACGCCGCTTTCCCGTAGCGGCAAGATCATAAGCAAAGGCTTCATCGAGGAACTGCATGAGGCCATTGACATCATCGTGACTCACAGCCGTCAGCCGCTTCGACTTGTGAGTTGGATGGGCTGGTTCGCAGGCTTTCTCAACGTGCTCTACGTCCTCTATGCTGCGCTCATCTATCTCTTCAAAAAAGATGTCGCGCCCGGCTGGACCACGCTCTCCGTGCAACACGGCGTGATGTTCTTTTTCATCTTCTCGCTGCTGGCGATCCTCAGCGAATATGTTGGCCGCATTCTTGAGGCATCGCGCGGTCGTCCGCTCTACCACGTCTCTGATGAGAAAAACAGCCCCGTGCTGCATCTCGATGCAGACCAGCGCAACGTGGTTAAAGATTCCAAATAAATTCCCATGCAGGCTGGCTGGCAATATCCCGAATTCAGCAAGGACGAGTTCGCTCCGAAACGTCAACGTTATGCCCTCTGCGTATTCATGATCAATGAAGGATCGCGCATCCAGACGCAGCTTCAGAAAATGAAACCGCTCGCGGACAAGGTGGACATCATCCTCGCCGATGGCGGCAGCACCGATGGCTCGCTGTCTCCCGAATTGTTGAAATCCTCCAACGTGCGCGCGCTTCTCACCAAGCGCGGGCCCGGCAAGCTCAGCGCACAGATGCGCATGGCGATAGCATTTGCCATGGAAGAAAATTACGAAGGCGTGGTGCTCGTTGATGGCAATGACAAGGATGACACCAGCGCCGTGCCAGCATTCGTCGCCGCGCTTGATGACGGCTTCGATCATATCCAAGGATCGCGCTACATCCCCGGCGGCAAGGCCATGAACACGCCCTTTCTGCGTCACTGGGGCGTTATGTTGCTCCACTCGCCGCTCATCTCGCTCGCCGCTGGATTCCGCTACACCGACACCACCAACGGCTTCCGCGCTTACAGCCGACGCTTTCTGCTTGATGAACGCGTGCAACCTTTCCGCGATATTTTCCAGCGTTACGAACTGCATTACTATCTCGCGATCCGCGCCGCGCGTCTCGGCTTCAAAGTGAAGGAAGTTCCCGTCACCCGCGCCTATCCTGCTGGTGCGCCCGCTCCCACGAAAATCAGCCCCATCAAAGGCAACCTGCTGGTGTTGCAAACCTTGTTCCGCGCGTGCCTCGGAAGATACAATCCAACCCATTCCTGTTGATGTCTGATCCAGCCATTCCTACCCGTCGCCTCGGCGTCCTCCTCGTCGTCTCCGGCCCTTCCGGTTCCGGAAAAACCACCCTCTGCCGCCAAATCGCAGACATGGGCGATGCCGTCTATTCCGTCTCCAGCACCACCCGCGCACCGCGCCCCGGTGAAGTGCATGGACGTGATTATTTCTTTTTCTCCGAAGCTGAATTCGAAGAGCGCGTCACACGCGGCGAGTTCTTTGAACACGCCCGCGTCCATGGCAATCTCTACGGAACGCTCAAGACTTATGTGAAGGAAAACCTCGAACGCGGCATCGATGTCGTAATGGATATCGATATCCAAGGCGCCGCCCAAGTTCGTGCCTGCGATGATGAACTCGTGCGTCGCTGTCATACAGATGTTTTCATCCTGCCTTCCAGCGTGGACGAATTAAAGCGGCGTCTCGCCAATCGCGGCACGGAAGACGCCGACATACTCGCCCTGCGTCTGAAGAACGCGCTAACAGAAATCGCCCACTGGCCGCAATACCAGCACGCCCTAGTCAGTGGCTCCCGCGAGCAAGATCTTGAACGCTTCCGCGCCTTGCTGCTCGCCGAGAGAATGCGGGCGAAGAGGTTGCGTTAGTAGCTTCTGAGTTTTGCTCACTTTCAACGCATTCAATATGCTCCGACACATTCTGCGCAAAATGATGGACAATCACCCAAAAAATGTGGCATATAATGGCGCACAGGCACAAAACCCACACTTATGTGTCTCATCCAACTGTTCGCC
>JBBRNC010000019.1:0-72533 GCA_038230495.1 Verrucomicrobiales bacterium | reverse complement strand
GATGATCGGGCAGGATGCCCCGATCGACACACAGGCTGCAAGCCTGTGCCACGCTTGCGGGCTGAAGCCCAGGACTACTTTCTCTGCTGCGCAGTGGGAAAATCATGCTGCGACCCCGACGGGGTCGGGTTTCATGATCACGCATCACCGGGGGTGTCGCCTTGCTCAACCCCCGGCTAGGGCGCTTGGATGCCTCTGGCATCTGAGATCTAACATCTAACATCTAACATCTAACATCTAACATCTAACATCTAACATCTAACTTCTACTATTTCGCTTCGCATTATTATGATGCGGGCTGAAGGCCCACGCTCCGGTCGAACGGCTCTCCGCTCTCAACTCTCAGCTCTCAACTCTCAACTCTCAACTCTCAACTCTCAACTCTCAGCTATCAGCTATCAACTCTCAGCTATCAACTATCAACTCTCCCCTCTCCCCTCTCAGATGAGACCGAGCGTGTAGCCGCGGGCGACGGCTTCGGCGCGGGTGGCGGCTTCTAGCTTGGGAAAGAGGTGTTTGAGGTGGCCTTTGACGGTCTGGCCGGAGACGCCGAGAACATGCCCGATGTCGTCATTCGTCAGTCCGCGAGCGAGCTGCTGGAGCACTTCGAGTTCACGGGCGCTGAGATGAACGGAGTCGGGTGCGGCGGATTCCGTGACCTTGGGGAAATAGGTTTCTCCGGCGGCGACTTTAGCGATCACTTCCAGCAGTGTGGAGGGGTCGGCGGACTTGCTGAGGAAGCCGGCGGCGCCCTGCTGTCTGGCCAATTTCGCATCGGCTGCGGAGTCGTTGCCTGTGAGGATGATCACGCGGGTCTGGGGCTGCTTCAGGCTGAGGCTCCGCAGGGTGCTGTGCCCGTCCATGCCGGGCATGCGCAGATCGAGCAGGATGATGTGAGGATCAAAGGTGGCGGCGACCCGCAATGCATCGTCGCCGTTGGCTGCCGTGGCCACGGAGTGGATCGTGGGGTCAACGGCGAGCAGGCCCTCCAAGCCGCCTCGCACGACGGCGTGGTCATCCACGATGAGGACGCGCAAGCTGGCTGAAGACACGATCACGGGGCAATTTGCCGGAACCGCCGGGGCGGCGCTACGCCCCGTCCGGGGTGATTTGGGTTTCCGAGGAGTCATCCTAGAAAAAGCAGTTCATAGTTGATGGTTGATAGTTGATAGCCTGAAAATGAATAGTTTATGGGGTCTGTCGGGCCTCACCCCGGGGGTGATTGGCCGCTCCTTGCGGCTTCTGTTCAAACTCATGCTATTAGCAATCAACAATAAGCCATCAACTGCGGCTTTTAGGGTCATCCTATAAAAAGCAGTTCATAGTTGATGGTCGATGGCTGATAGCCTGAGAATGCCAAGATGAAGGAAAATGCCGGGCCTCCCTTCCAGAGTGAATGGCCGTGCTTCGCAGATTGTGTTCAGTCTCATGCTATCAACTATCAACTATCAACTATCAGCAATAAGCCATCAACTGAGATGTTTAGGGTCACGGTGCTGGGTCCTCCTGCTCCATGGGCTGGGTCATGCTGGGGATGGCTTTCTCGCGAGCAAGGCGGGCGATGATTCTGGTGCCGCGTCCAGGTGCGCTGTCGATCTCCGTGTTACCGCCCAGCCAGAGGAGGCGATGCCGCATGGATTCCAGGCCGAAGTGCCCGGTGGCGGTGCCTGGTGCCCGTTGGGGATCGAAGCCGGCGCCGTTGTCTTCGATGCTCATTTCAAAACTCGCTGGCAGATAACGCAGGGTGACGCGCACATGCGTGGCTGCTCCATGGCGGAACGCATTGCCTACGGCTTCCTGCGTCAGCAAGAGCAGGCTGCCCATGACGTGCCGCGAGAGTCGAAAGATATCTCCACTGGTCTCGATTTCGACTGCTCCCTCGGGCCAGTGTTCCATTTTTTTCAGTGCAGACCGGAGCAGGGCCGCGAATTCTGCCGGACCCTCCTCGACCTGCCGCAAGCCGACCAGACATTCCCGCAGGCCCGTGCGGGTGCGCTCGATGGCGGCGCGGGTGGCAGCGAACTGTTCATCGGCCTCCGTGGAAACAGGCCCCAGACGACGGAGCGCCGCTTCCAGCCGGTAGGAGGCACCAGTGATCGTCTGTTGCAGACCATCGTGCAAATCTGCGGCGAGGTGATGTCGCTCGCGCTGTGCTGCCTGAAACTCCAGTTCCGTATCGCGATGGCTGCGGAGCGACCCCTCGATCCGCGCTGCTTGGCGTCGCACGGTGCGCTGGAGCATCAGGACCCAGCCGGAGACGATGGCTACGAGTGCGGCCAGCACTGACGCCAGCCCAAGGATTCGCTCACGCGTCCACTTGCTCGGTGCCCGGAGCACTTTGATGCTTTCAGCTCCCTGTAAGTAGAGGGAAAAAGTCTCTGGCGCGGGCTGGGCGTAAATAGGCCAGGGGTTCTTAAGCTGCGCGGAGCAGATGCCGGCGACCTCCACCTCGCTGCCGGGCAGTAGATGCGCCAGTGCGGCGGCTGGCACTCCCGGGCCGAGTTCTGCGATGATGATTGTCCCTTCGCAGTCGAGGTAGAGCCGTGCGTCCTTTTTTTCGAGCATCTCGATTTTCACCAACACGCCGCGCAGGGAGACATAAGCGCCATCATAGTCCTCGATGCGCAATATCCACGGCGCGAATAACTGCGGTTTAATGATGTCGCTTTTGGTGATGGCGATCGGTTTGGGCAAGGCGGCATGGCCGGTCTTGCGAACCAAGGCCGCATTCATCGCGGCAAAATTCTGGTTGGAAGTGACGAAGCCGGAGACATCGACGACATCACCTGAGGCGATTTTTTCTGCGGCACTGGTGTTCACACGAAAGGAGCGCTCCTTGCTCTGCACATAGAGGAACTTACCGGGACGGGCGAATGTCACGACGCCGGAAAATCGCTGACGGTGGAGGCCTATGAGTTCTTGCCGGAAGGGTTGCAGGGCCAATGCCGCCGCCTCTGGAACGGCAAATGGGTCCGGGGGCGCAGGCCGAATGACTTGCACCCCCTTCTCATCCAAGCACTCGAGGTGGATCGCATTCAGTTCACCGCGAGAATTAAAATAGGCCATGCTGACACCAGTAATCTGGACGTCTGCGTCCTCCAACTGCTGGTGCGCCAGCGCTCCGGGATGGAGGACATTCGCCATGAAGACGCCTTCCCATCCGGCGACATTCATTCGCAGTTGCGAGGAAGGATCATTGACCAGATGCATCCGCTGGACGACTCCGCGCAAGGTGACGCGCTGGCAATTGTAAACTCCATTGAGCAGCATGGTCAATGAAGCCTCGCGCGCCTCCGGCAGGGGCGCGGTGCCGAGATACGTCACTCTCTGCATGGCGATGACAGGTGCATAACCGCCGGGCATGGTCAGGCCGCGCACCTCGACGAGCATCCCGACCTCAGGCGTTTTCAGTCCGACCCATTCAACATCATGGCGTTTCGAAGTTGGTGAATTCTCCGGCGACACATAAATGCCATCCCCCGCATAAGCCCCTTCCCGCTCGTCTTGCATCACAAATGAACCGGCAGACTTACTGGTAAACGTGATCACACCGCGCAAAGTTACAGACCTGCCTTCCGCCGCCCGCTCGCGAGGGAGGGCACGGACGTCACCGATCCGTGTGATGGGTGGGGGCACTTCCGCAGCCAGCGCCAGTGCTGAAGGCCAGAGCAGCGTCGCACTGGCGAGAGCCAGAAACGACGGAAAGATGCGGTTGATGTGGTCGTTCATGCTGGCGCATCGGATGTCATTGAGCAGTGGGCACCGTCTTGCCGCTGGTGCGCATCCGCTCCGCGAGCTGAGCTTCGTAGAGACTGCGGATGGCGATGGGCTGATTGTTTGATTCAAATTCTCCAGCGCCCTTTTTTGCACCGCGTTCGGGGCCGCTTGAGGTGAACGCGCCTGCCTTGCAACCAATCGCCCAGTTGTGCGCTCCGGGCGGGCTTTCGACGAGGAGCAGCTTCGCGATGGTGCAGTTCCACACGACGCAATTTGCCGCGCCCCAGCCGTGGCCGAGGTGATACGGGGGTTGCTTTTCTTTTCGCCCGTAATTCTTGCGATGGTAAAGGCTGATCCGGTCACTGAATGTAACGTTGTCCCAAAGCACGCCACTAGTCCAATGCCGATGCGGGCCACTCTCCGAGTAGGAGTTCTCCGCTTTGCAATCGAGGAACACATTCGGCCCGGCGACCATGTAGTCATTGCACACGAAGTCATGCCGCCCCTTGCTGGCGATGCAACGGCGCATAAGCGAGAGCTGGCCGTCCATGCAGAACGAGTAGCGCCGTGCGCCTTCGATCTTCGAGATGGGGTCAATGCATTTGCAGTCGGTCGCGGTCACCCACTTCGCCGTCGTCGCAATGTGGACGGCGGCATAGGCAAAGTGTTGGCCGGTGAAGTTCCGCACGAAGATGTTCTGCGCGATCGCGATGTCCACCGCTCGCCACGCGTGGTCCTCGTCCGTCGGGCTCGTGTGATTGCTGATCGCAATGAGATTCTCTACGCCGCAGCTCTGGATGCGGCCGGGCCACGAATACTTCGCGAGCGTCGCGCCGCCAAAGCGCGCCTCGATTGCCGTCGTGATCGGTGCATCAAGCTGCACCGTGTCGCCGTGGATCGCAGTGATGACGCGATCCCATCGCACCACCGCGAACGGCACCGGCCAGTCCACGCCCGGCTTGTCCGCGCCGATGAATTTGATCCACGCTTCATTACTGCCGCGCGTGAGCAGCACCGTGTCGCCGACCGCGAGGCCGTTTACATTATCGAGCCGCAGCGTGCGTTCGCCAACGGGCACATAAGCATCGGGCACCTTGCGCGGAGTTTTCTCCAGCACGGGCTTGCCATCGCCTCGAATGAAGATGAGCGGGTCTTTATCTTTACCCGTGTCGCGGATCACCGTGCCCGTTTTCAAATCTTGTCCCTCGCCGCGCAGCACGATGCCACTCGCCCGAATAAAAAGGGTGCCGCTCACCGGATACTCACCGCGCTTCAGCAGCAGCGCACCGCGAAATCCGTCCGCCGCCAGCGGCATCTTCGCGAGCGCGTCCAGCGCATCTTGGATCCGCTTCGTCTGGTCGCCTTCTGCCGGATCGAGCGTGGCCTTCACCGGCACTTCCGGCAACGGGCAATTCCCCGTGCCATAGCCGACCATGCTAAAATCCGGGATGCGATTTCCTTCCGCATCGCCGCGATATTTTAGCGAGCCATCCGCGCCCATGCTGACCCACGGCTGAGGTGGCGAGGCACACCACGCCGACATTGATGTCATGACAGCAAATAGAAAAGTCCTCATCGCTTTTTTTTATTCGATGTGATGTATACCTGCTATTTCTTGGGTTGTTCTTTCAGCGTGAGGATGAAGGCTTTCACATCGGCAAGCTCCTGCGGTTTCAAGATGAGGCCCATGGGAGGCATGGGAGAGATTTTCAAAACTTCGTAGCCTTGGGCGAGAACGGCGTTCGGCTCGATGAGACTCTGGTTAATATAAGCTTCATCCTTGCGCCCTGCAATACCATCGAGCGGTGGGCCGACGGTGCTGCCGACACCACCGAGCATGTGGCAGTTTTTGCAGGCGGCGATGGGATGGTTCCAGAAGATATCCTTACCCTTCACCGGATCACCGGCGATGGCTTTCTCTGAGGCGTCTTCCTCTGGTGTCAGTTCGCAGAATTTCACGTCGTCATAAATAACTTCGCCGGTGCCGACGAAGAGAATGTTAAGACTGGCGGTGGGATTCTTGTCGCTGTTATAAATGACCTCCATCTCGCGCCAGCCCTTGGTATCGCGGGTGATGATCTCGGTCTGGGGGCGATTGATATGATCGTTCATGCTGGCCTCGCCACGGAAGGCGCGGGCATTGATCCAGACGCTGAGCTTGTAATCTGTGTTTGGCTTGAGCGGCACATCGGCAAAGAGACTGGTGTCGGCGGGTGCGGTTCCTTTGGCAATGCAGCGCAGGGCGTGTTCGCCACTGTGGACCTTGTCCTTGCCGCTGACGATCTCCCACTTCGCGCCTTTGGTGGTGGCGTTCTCGTTATAATCCCGGCGCGTCCAGCCTTCGGGCTGACCTCCTTTGGTGAGTTTCTCCAAACCGGGATTCGGCAGAAGATTCGGACCTTCTTTGTAAGCCGCCGCGTTATGCTTTTTCGAGAGCATCTTGGCGGCTTCGCGGAGCCATTCGTCATCACGCACAATTTTATCCGTATTGAGTTTGCGCACCAGTGTGGCGATTTCTTTCGTGGTCGGGAAGTCGCCGAGCTTCACCAGCGCGGCGAGCCTCGTGGCAGGGTCGGGGTCGGTCATGACGCCGGAGCCGAAGTAGAGTGAATGAGATTTAGCATCGGCACCGAGTGCGCGCACGGCATTGCGGCGGAGGCGTGCATCCTTCGCATAGAGCGCGGATTTGTGCGTGGCTTCATCGAGCTGGCCGAGGCCATCCAGAGTCCACAATGCGTGGACCGCGCCGATGCTGCCGTCATTCGCAACGACCATTTTTTTCAATTCAGAAGCCACATCGACAGCCTTGCCCTCGACGAGCATCTGCTGCGCTTTGAGACGCCAGAACGGCGTGTCGTTGTTCAACGCAGCAACGAGCTGGGCGTGAGTCGCTCCCTTGAGCGAAGTGATCGCGGGCTTGGTAGCCTTCTCCCAAACGACGCGGTAAATGCGACCGCGATCGTGATCGCGAAGATCGTTCTTGTGGGCGCCACCGGAGCCGGTCTCGCCTTTGAATCCACCGCGCTCCACGCTTGGTGTGGGATTGTGCTGAATGATGAAGTTCTGCCAGTCGGCCACCCAGACCGCACCATCAGGGCCGACCTCGGCATGAACAGGTGACATCCATTCATCGGTGCTCGCGACGAGGTTCATGCCATCGCCGGCCTTGTATCCAGCGCCTTGGGGTTGCACATCCATGAGCGAGAGAATTTTCATGGTCGGTTCACAGACCATCGCCTGGCCCTGCAATCGCGCGGGCATATTCGCGGAATAAATGAAATTCGATCCGGCGGCGGCAGTGTAGCCGCCCATCACATCCACTTGGCGATAGTTCGTCGTGATGGCGTGGGCTTGCTCCACCAGATTAATTTTTTTTGCGGTCATGCCATGCGTGCCTTCGGGGAAGGCTGTGGCTGGAATGCCGCCGAAGAAGATGGGCGCGCCATTCGCGGTGCCGCCGAACTGGTCCCCGGCTTCATTGGCGCTCTGCGCCCAAGTGTTGTTCGTGAACTGGTGCAGGAACTCGATCTGCGAACCGTCGGGCCGGAAGCGATAGGTGCCCATGGCGAACTCATGCATCTTTCCGCCGACCATGCCTTTGAACCCGGAGTAACCGACCGAGCCATAGATCCAGTTGTCGATGCCGTATTTGAGATTGCTGGCCTGCGCATGGGTGTCGTGCACGCCCCACGCATCCATGAGCACGGTGCGGATGTCGGCATGATCATCTCCCTTCGAGGACTTGAGAAAAATCAGTTGCGGCGGCTGGGCGACGATGATGCCACCGTTCGAGAAAGTAATGCTGGTGGGCAAGTTCAGATGATCGGCAAAGACGGTGAACTTGTCCGCGCGACCATCGCCGTCAGTGTCTTCGCAGATTTTGATATCGTCATTGCCCTCGCCACTGGCGACCACGCCATGCGGGTAGTCGCGTGTCTCCGCAACCCAAAGACGACCGCGTTCATCCCAAGCGAATGCGATGGGCTTGGCAATGTCCGGGTGACTGGCGAAAAGCTCCAGCTTCATGTCCGCAGGCACCTGAGTGCGTTCCATGCTGCCTTTGACATCGAACGGATGCTGGAACGTGATCGGTTGGGGACGCTTCTCGTAGTTCGCCACCATCGGATGCGGCTCGCGCTTTTCCGGTTCGCGTTGGGCGACAAAGGCCTCCCATTCTTTCACGGCTTTCTCTCCAGCCGCAGCGAGAATTTCACCGCGCAGGGATTTTGCAAAGTCCGGCTTCGCAGCCTCCGCCTCCAAGTTTTTCTTAATGACTGCCGAGCGACCTGGGGCAAAACCGCCCAGCACCTTGGACTGATCATCAGTCAGCTTCTTAGCCGAGTCCATCAGCACCACGTCATAGTGACCGAGCATTTCTGCGCTCAACGAATCATCTGCCCTAAGCGTATCAAAATAGATCGCATCCCGTCCGAGGTTTTCCATGAGCAGCGGCACAGCGTTTCCGGTCTTGGCCGTGTCTTGATGGATGGCCAGCACCCGAATGGGGCGCAGAGCCACAGATTTCTCTGCGGCCAGTGACAAGCCGGGCATCAGCAGGATGGCAATGGCGACGGAAAGATTGAGAAGGAGTCGGAGCATGGTAGAAGGATTTTGACTGAGGTTGATAAACAAAACGCGATTCAATGCACACGATCACTGACAATTATTATGCCGATTCGGACATTTTTACTTCGGAGCCTATGGACAGGGCAGGGTATGATTTGACGACGCACTGAACCGGACAAATCTGTGTCCATGAAAACAAGACTCAGCATTCTGGCATTGGTCGCGCTCTCTTGCCTGCACTTGGCCGCGCAATCTACCTCTGTTCCCGACGGAAGGGTCACAGGAAAAAATTATGCCGAACGAGCCGCCGCCGCCGTCCAGCTCTTCGCCACGCTATCGCCCTCGAATCCAAATTTTCCCAAAGACGCGATGCCCTTCCACGCATCGCGGTTGCAGGCGGGCGTGGATATTACCGGCACGCTAAAGACCATTGACCGGATGCTCGATGTGACGCTCAAGGCCAAGCCTGATCCATTCAATCTCCACGCGGTGATGCACGGTTATCTCCTGCATCGCGACAAGTTCACGCCAGCCATGAAAGCCAAGGTCAAGGCGCTCGCAGCAAGCTGGAGTTATTCCAAGCCGATTGGTGTCTCCATGAACTATGAACTGATGCGCGACGGCTCCGGCTGGCTGGCAGCACAGGAGTGGCCCGACCTTGTGGATCAGAATGGTAATAACGCCGCGAAGATTCAGAAGAATTGCGCAGGCTGGCTGATGCGCGTGTTCAACGAAACCACCGATCACAACGCCAGCGAATATGATGCGCCAGTTTACTACGGCACCGACTTCGCCCCAGCGCGGATGATTGCGGAATTCGCCCGCGACGAAAAGCTGGCCACTGCCGCGCGGATGACGCTCGATTTTATGTTAGTGCAGACGGGTGCCCACTGGTTTCACGGTTATCACATCAGCACGGCGGGTCGCGGAAAATATTGGGGATCGCTCAATCTAAGCCCTGAAGCGAGCAGTCCCACCAGTGGCATGGCCTATCTTTTTTTCGGCGGCGACCGGCCCGCGTTTCTTGGTCATGCGCCGCAAACTTACTGGCTCGCCCATCCCGGAAACGCGTTGCCAACAGACTGGTTATCAGCCTGGCAGTCTTCATTGCCCGATGACCGGCTCGTGCTGGCCACGCGAATCGCAGGGAAAACCAAAGTCTGGAAAATGGCGTGGTTTACCAACGGCTACGGCCTGGCCAGCCAGCGCGAAGATGGATCGGCCTTCAGCGATTTTCTCTACAAGGAATGTCGGCGCACGATGCTGAAATGGATCAGCGATAAACCAGCCAGCACCTTCACCTTTATTCAGGAAAATCGCCGCCGGCCCAAAGAAGAGATCGTCAACGCCTTTGCCTATGGCGAGAACCCTTATTGCGAAACCATGCAACATGAAGGCACACTCTTGGGCGTGTATGATGTGCCGAAGGAATACGGCTTCTGGAAAAGTCACGCGCCCTTCACGCAGAGTGGCGCCATCCTGAAGCGAATCGAGCGCGATGGCTGGATCATCTGTCACGGTGGCAGCATGCTCTTCGCCTTCCGTTACACCCAGCCCGCGAAGTGGGGCAAACCAAACACCAAAGAGCATCTCGATCTCTATGATTGTAATGCACCGCGCGGGGGATGGATTCTGGAGACCACACCGCTGGCTCCGTTCGCGGGCGGCGGGACGGAGGCCGAGCTACAACGTTTCGGTGATGCGCTCATCAGCAAAACGAAGATCACGGACAAAACGAATGCCAGTCCACCGCGACTTACATTCACCAATCTCAATGGCCGCACGCTCGATCTCACATGGAAACCGATGGAGGCACCATTGAAAGACCAATGTCTGGTGGATGGCAAGCTGCTGGATTATTCGCGATTCAATCTGCTGGAGACCAGCAATGCCTTTCAGCCCAACCAAGGTCCGCTCACCATCATGCTTCAGGACACCAAACGTATTTATGATTTCAAGACTTGGACGGTCAGGCAAGAGAAACCCTGATCCAGCATTGACGCTTGGTTCTCCGTCAATTTTGTGTTAAATCAGTCTATGCCCCGCATCGCTATCAAATCGAAAAAAGCAACGGATTCAAAACGGCGCGATAACTTTATCAATAGCATTGCCCCCGGCAGCGGGTTCGAGAAACTCTTCGATCACATGCCGGGAGTTTCCTTCTTCTCCAAGGACCGGGACTTTCGCTTTGTCGCTGTGAACCGGCTTTTCTTCGAGCGCTTTGGCTTCGACGACGAGGCGGGCATCATCGGGAAAAACGACTTCGACATTTTCCCGCCGCGTCTGGCCGAACACTTCCGCGCGGATGACACCGAAGTCATGCGCTCTGGACGGCCCAAGCTGAACATCGTGGAGTTATTCTTCAACCGACAGGGCATCCCCGATTGGTTCATCACTAACAAGCTCCCCGTGCGCGATACGCGAGGTCGCATCATTGGCATCATGGGCACCACGCAAAACTACGAGAGCAAGAAGTCCGTTCTCCAGCCTTACCTGCAGATTGACCGAGCGGTGGCCTACATCCGGGAGAACTTTCGCAAGCGCATCACTGTGGAGGAACTCGCAAACATGGTGCATATCTCCTCCCGCCAGCTTCATCGCAAATTCATCGAGACCTTCGGCAGCAGCCCGCAGGCTTTCATCTTGAAACTCCGCATCCAGGCCGCGTGCGAAGCTCTGCAGCTCGAAAGATCACAGATCAGCGCCGTGGCGCGTGATCTGGGCTTCGGCGACCAAAGTGCCTTCACCCAGCATTTCCAGAATCACATGGGCTTGACGCCGCTGCGTTATCAAAAGCAGTTCAGACTGGTGCGGCGCACATAAAGCAGGGAGCGCCATTCCAGCGCCTATAAGCCCCGCTTCCCATTTTTTTCTGCATCTGATTTAAAACATATAGTATATAGAACTGACCATGTTGAGTGCCAAATCACCCATGCCCCTTTGCCTGCTTTTTGCAACATTGCCACTTCTGCTCACGCTGGCTGGCGGTATAGACCCGGCCCAGCCGGCAGCAACAATAAAAGAAGTTCCTGCTGTGATCAGTGCGCCGCCCAAGCCTGTCTTTGATGTGCGCGCCTATGGAGCCAAAGGTGATGGTGTCAGTTACGACACCGTCGCTCTGCAAAAGACCATTGATGCCTGCACTGGAAGCGGCGGCTGCGTTTATCTTTCAAAGGGAAAGTTTCTCAGTGCGCAACTGACTCTGAGAGGCGGCATGACTTTCTACATCGCGCCGGATGCCACCTTGCTCGGAGGCCTGGAACCTCAGGACTATCCTGTCCTGCTCCCTCCCGGCATCACCTCCCACCCCATCCAGCGCAGTCTTCTCTATGCGAACAACGCCGACCATCTGGTCATTGACGGCGGGGGCGTTATTGACGGCCAGGGACCTTCCGTAAAAATGTCCGGCAAGGAACCCAACCGCCCCTCGCTGCTTCGCATCTTCGCCAGCAAGGATGTCACCGTGCGCAACATCACCATGCGCAATCCCCGTATGTGGACCCAAGTCTATCTCGGCTGCCAGCGTCTCGTGATCGACTACGTCACCGTTAGCGCTCCGCCGAAATATTGTCCCAATCTCGACGGCATGGACATCTGTGACTGCAGCGATGTCATGATCAGCAACTGCCGCGTCGATTCAGATGACGACAGCATCTGCCTCAAAAGCATGACCGCGCAGGGGCTGCAAAACATCACCATCGAGAACAACATCATCACGAACACCGGGGCCAATGCCATCAAGCTGGGCACCGCCAGTCGCGGCCCGGTCTCAGGCATCCGCATCCTGAACAATATCATACTTGGCGCAAGATACGGCGGCCTCTGCCTGGAGTCGGTGGATGGCTCGCCCATCAGTGATATCACGGTGCGCGGTCTGGAGATGCAGCATGTAGCCCAACCCGTCTTCATCCGACTGGCTGCACGCGGTAGCGCGATACCGGGCTCCATCAATGGCATCACGATCGAACATGTCCGCGCCACTGGCACCCATCGGCAGACGGCCCCGTCCTGCACCATCACCGGCATACCGAACGCACGGGTAAAAAATATTGTCTTAAAGGATTGCTATATCGAGATGCCAGGCGGGCTGGACAAAGTCCCCGGATCACCAAAAGAACTCACGGACGTTTATCCTCAGTCCAATATCTTCGGCAATACGCCCGCACACGGAATCTATATCCGGCACGCCGATGGCATCATCCTCGAACATGTCACCGTGGCCGCTGCGGCACCCGATGCCCGCCCCTGGCTGGTATCAGAGGATGCGAGCGTCCAATCGAACACTTCCCAAGGCATCCAGCGGCAGAACACAAGTGCCAAGTCGAAGCCAACAGCACGGACCCCAAAGCCCTAACTCCTCAACACCGATCCCCGTTCTGACCGTCCACGGTGCGGCGGGAATGAAAGTAAATTCCTAGCAATTCGCGGTCTTTCATGTCGGTAGTCCGGTGCTCAAGGCGGCATTCGACGGCGACCCCAGCCGGAGTCATAGCAAACAACCGACATGAATCTGTTCAGCAAGCAAATCATCCTACTGGTCCTCGCGATGGCTGAGGCATCAACAGTCGCAACGGCGCAAACAGTTTCGGCATCGCCGGAGAATCAGGTGTTTCAATTCATGACCACCGGTTCGTTTGATTTCGGCGGAGGCACGAATCGGAAAGCGACCGCCTACTTGTGGATTCCTCCCACGTGCCAGCGGGTGCGAGGCGTGTTGGTGGCGGGACGCAATGTCCCCGAGCACTGGCTGGTCGGCCATTCAACCATTCGCGCGGCGTGCGCCGATTCCGATCTGGCGATCATGTGGTGTTGCCCGACGTTCTACCTCGGCGCGGTCAAGGACGGAAAACGTCATGGCGAGTTTCTCCAACAACTGCTCACCCAACTCGCGACGCAATCCGGTTACGCGGAAATCGCCACCGTTCCCTGGCTGCCGATTGGCGAGTCCTATCATCTGGGCATGGTCAAGCAGATCGTAAACGCATGGCCGGAACGCTGCATCGCCGCAGTCCAAATCAAAGGCGGCTATCTGGATATTCAGTCCACCAGCGTGCCCATCTTGACGGCCATCGGCACCTGCGACGAATGGGATCAGGAAAAGAAGGACCTGCTCAATCAGTGGAAGGACGTTTCGATCTACAACAAACATGAGCAACGCCGCGCGAAAACACCCGAATGGCCCGGCAGCTTGCTGATCGAAGGCGGCAGCGGACACTTCGAATGCACCGAGCCGATGGCGCGCATCATCGCCCAATACATTCGCGCCGCGGCCAAGGTGCGCCTCTCGCTTGACGGCAGTCCCGCGCTGCGACCCGTGAATCTTGACGCCGGCTATGTCGCCGGCCTGCCGGTGCCGGGAGCCAAAGCGTTGCCGCCGATTCGCTACCAAGATTGTCCTCCCGATGCCCGCAGCTTGCCGTGGTATTTCGACGAGACGTTGGCCAAAGCCGCCTGCGCGATGGCGGACATCAACTGGTCGGCACAAACACAAGTGCCGGTGTTTGCCGACGCGGCGGGCAAAGCAATTCCCTTCGGTAACCGGGGCATTAGCAGTCCGCTGCCGTTCGTTCCCGGCAACGACGGAGTGACGCTTCAACTCGGCGCGACCTTCCTGGAAAAAATCCCGGACGGTTTCGTTCACGCCGGAACGACGCTGGGCCACGCGCCCGGGTCGCCGATCGTTGAGTGGATTTGCGGGCCGTTGGCACCGCTGGGCGACAATCGCTTTCGCATCGCACTGGATCGCACCTGGCCCGATTCTCCAATCTATCTGCGGGTGTGGCATTCCGGTGATCGCACCTTCCGGCTTTCGGTTCAACCCGGCGAATTCAAGCTCAATCCGAACACCCAAGGCAAACCGCAGAAGATCACCTTCGACGCGATAGCCGATCAGAAAATCGGAGCGAAAGAACTTCAACTGCGCGCGACATCAGACGCCGGCCTGCCGGTTCAATTCTTCGTCCGGGCTGGTCCCGCAGTCATCCATAGCGACCGTCTTGTCCTCACGGCGATTCCACCGCGCAGCAAGCTGCCGCTGGCCGTAACCGTCGCCGCGTGGCAATGGGGTCGCGCATATGAACCTGCCGTTCAGACGGCGGAAATCGTGGAGCGCAGGTTTCAAGTTGGACCTGAACTATGAAACACATCATTCTCATCCTCGCCGCCCTGCTGCTCGCGCCGGTGGCTGCGTCCACGGGCGAAGAGCCAGTTATCAGAAGTTCCAAAGTTTGGAATACGACGCGCTGGGTCTCTTCAGCATCGACAGCACCTTACCAATAAAGGAACAACCATGAAACACGCACTCACGCGCATCACCGACTAACAACTTATGTGCTCACCGACTTTTGTTCGCTTTTGCACCCTGATCCCCAGTTCCCTTAAGACGAGGTTGCCTATGAATTGTTACCTGATGATCTTGATGATCGTGGGTGCTACGACGCTGACTGCTGTTGCAACCGCCGGGGTGATTGATGTGCGCTCCACCGGCGCGGTCGGTGACGGCAAAACGATGGACACTGCCGCGATTCAGAGGGCAATTGACAGCGTGAGCAGTTCCGGTGGCGGTGTTGTGCTGCTGACCCAAGGCACTTTCCTCAGCGGCACCATCGAGATGAAAAGTCATGTGACGTTGCAGATTGATAAAACCGCCACTCTGCTCGGCAGCCCGCACCAAACCGATTATCGCAAATCCCGCCTGCTCGCGTTGCTGATCAGCCGGGCGCAAGAGGACATCGGCATCTGTGGCGAAGGCGTCATTGACGGACAGGGACGGTTGCTCGCGGCCGATGTCGAGCGGTTGGCGGTGGAAAACAATTGGCAGATAGACCAATCATCGCTGGGAAAACGGCCGAATGAAAAGTATCGCCCGCTGCTGATCGAGTTCGACGAATGCCAGAAAGTCCGCGTCACGGGGATCACGCTCAAGAACTCGTGCTGCCTGGTGCAGGCGTATCAGAATTGCTCCCATGTGACGATTGATCGCATCACGGTTTACAGCATGGCTTATGGGAATAACGATGGCATCGATCTTATTGATTGCCGGCATGTGCGGGTCAGTAATTGCGACATCAACGCGGGCGATGACGGCATCTGTCTGAAGTCGCAAGACCCGCAAGGCGCCTGCGAGGATGTTGTGATCGAGAACTGCAAGATCCGCTCCAGCGCCAGCGGGTTGAAGTTCGGCACCGCGTCGAAAGGCGGCTTCAAACGCATCAGGGTGAACAATCTTTTTGTGTATGACACTTTCCGCTCGGCCATCGCTTTGGAAAGCGTGGACGGCGGCGCACTTGAGGACGTCGAGATTTCCAATGTGGAAGCCAAAAACACCGGCAGTGCGATATTTATTCGCCTCGGCCACCGCAACACCGATGAGCGAGTTTCGACTCTCAGGAATGTGACGATCAGCAATGTGCGAGTCGAGGTGCCCAAGGGCCAGCCGGACGAGAACTACGATTACCATATCCCGCCAGCCCGGCTTCCTCCCGATGTGTGGATGTCGTCACTCAGCCGGACGTCCGATTACTACAAAGTTCCCGGACTCCCCCACAATCTGCTTCCGTCCTCAATCACCGGTTTGCCCGGCCATCCCGTCCAAGGCGTGACCCTCAAGAACATCGCCATCACCTTTGGAGGCGGTGGCAATCGAAAGAACGGGCAAATCCCTCTCGACAGGCTTGAGAAGGTGCCGGAGCAACCCTCGAAGTATCCTGAGTTCACCATTTTTGGCGAGTTGCCTGCGTGGGGCTTCTACTGCCGGCATGCCGAGGGAATCAAGTTCGAGAACGTGACGATTGGCTTCAAGGAAAAGGACTATCGCGCCGCACTGGTCTGCGATGACGTGAAGGGTTTGGAGTTGGATGGATTCAAGGTCCTTTCCACCGGCGAAGAGCCGAACATCGTATTGCACGAGGTGCATCGCGCGTTGATTCAGAACTCGCCGCCGCCAGCCGACGCCAAAGAGTTTATGCGTATTCTCGAAGGCTGTAGCGAAATTGACCGTCGGTGAGCTCTAAGGGGGCGAAGAACACGCCGCTGACTCCCGTGGCGATGTAGCGAGCGCAGAGTTCCTCGGCCTCTTGGATGCTCATGCTGGCGTCGTTGCACGGGCTGCGTGTTTCCTGTAAGCTGTAGCTCTCATGAACCCCCGCCTCTTCCTTTGGTCTGTCGTCTCAGCGCTTGCTGGCTTTTTGTTTGGCTTTGATACCGTCGTCATCTCTGGCGCGGAGAAGACGATTCAGTCGCTCTGGTCGCTGAGTCCTGCGATGCACGGACTCGCGATGGGCGCGGCGCTTTGGGGCACGGTGCTCGGATCGTTCATCGGGAGCTGGCCGACGGATCGGTTTGGGCGAAAGCGGACACTGCTTTGCATCGGGGTGTTGTTCCTCGTGGGGTCGCTGTGGTCGGCGTTCGCCACTGAGGTTTATTCGTTCATGATCGCGCGGTTCCTCGGTGGCATCGCCATCGGGGTGTCCACGGTTGCGGCGCCACTTTACATCTCGGAGATTTCGCCGCCGCAGAGTCGCGGGCGGCTCGCGGGGATGTTTCAGTTCAATATCGTCTTCGGCATCCTCGTGGCGTTCCTGTCGAACTTCCTGCTCGCTCGCATAGGCGAAAGCGCATGGCGCTGGATGCTCGGCATCATGGCGGTGCCATCGGTGCTCTACACGCTCGCGTGCTTCATCATTCCCGAGAGTCCGCGCTGGTTGCTCTCACGCAAAGGCGACCGCGCGGCAGGTCTCGCCGTGCTGAAACTCATCACGCCCGATGCCTCCGATGCCGAGCTTCAAGCCAGCGCAAACGCGATGACGACCAGCGCCGAAGCCGTGGCCGACTCGCGCGGCTTCTGGCGCGCCGGGATGCGGACACCGATCCTCATCGCGTTCCTCGTGGCCTTTTTCAATCAACTCTCCGGCATCAACGCGATCCTCTACTTCGCGCCGCGCATTTTTGAACTCACGGGCCTCGGGCAAAAGGCCGCGCTGCTGCAATCCGTCGGCATCGGCGTGACCAATCTCGTCTTCACTTTCGTCGGTCTGTGGCTCATTGACCGGCTCGGTCGGCGCACGCTGCTCTACATCGGATCGTTCGGCTACATCGCATCGCTCGGGCTGTGCTCGTGGGCGTTTTTCACGGAACACTTTGCCATCGTGCCGGCGTGCATCTTCGCCTTCATCGCGGCTCATGCGATTGGCCAAGGTGCGGTGATCTGGGTGCTCATCTCGGAGATTTTCCCGGACAAGTTCCGCGCGATGGGCCAATCACTCGGCAGCTTCACGCACTGGATTTTTGCCGCACTGCTCACCACGTTTTTTCCGAAAGCAGTCACCGCCTTTCCAGCGGGCTATGTGTTCCTCTTCTTCTGCTTCATGATGGTGCTGCAACTCGTGTGGGTGCATCTCATGGTGCCCGAGACGAAGGGCCGCAGCCTGGAGGAAATTCAGCGCGACCTCGGCATCCAGTGACATGAGCGCGCAGCCTGCAGACTCCATCGTCGGAGCCGTCGAGGCGGGCGGGACGAAATTCGTCTGCGCCGTCGGCTCAGGGCCGGGCGTGCAGCTTTTGGAGCGCACGCAATTTCCCACCGGCGACGATCCTGCGCGGCTCATGCGGAGCGTGGTGGAGTGGTTCGCTGCTCAGGAGCAAAAGCACGGCGCGCTGACTGGATTGGGCGTCGCGTCGTTCGGACCGGTGGATCTCGATGAGCGATCGCAATCCTACGGCTTCATCACCACGACGCCGAAGCGCGGCTGGCAACACGCGGACATTCTCGGCCCGCTGCGGGGCGCGTTTCCGGGTGCGCCCATAGGCTTCGATACCGATGTGAATGGCGCGGCACTCGGTGAGGCGCGCTGGGGTGCGGCGCGTGGGTTGGAGGATTTTGTGTATGTCACCGTCGGCACTGGCATCGGCGGTGGCGGCATGGCGCGCGGCAAATTGCTGCACGGGCTGGTGCATCCCGAGATGGGGCACATGGGATTGCCGCAGCTCGCAGGCGATGACTTCGCGGGCGCGTGCGATTTCCACGGGCGCTGTTGGGAAGGGCTGTGTTCCGGTCCCGCCATAGCGAAACGCGCGGGGACGCCTGCGGAGGATTTGCCGCCCGATCATCCGGCGTGGGACGCGACGATTCGATACATGGCTCATGCGCTCAAGAACATCACCTGCGTGCTTTCGCCGCAGCGCATCATCGTCGGCGGCAGTGTCCGGAAGGGCGGGCGTCTGGGCGAAGCGGCATTTTTCACGCGACTCCGCCGCGCGCTCCTTGAAGTGCTCGCGGGCTACATTTCATCGCCATTGCTCACCGAGAGCGGCATCGCGGAATTCATCGTCCCGCCGCAGCTCGGCGACGACGCGGGCGTCTGCGGAGCCATCGCGCTCGCGCATGACGCAAATCACTGACGACCATTTTTCCAAAATCGCACCCATCCATGAACACACTGCTCAAAACCACCGCGCTCTGCGCCCTTCTCACCGCCAGCGCCCTGACTGCCGATAACATCCTCACCACACTGCTCCTCGGGGGCATTGCTACGGCACACGACACGGTGTCCACGCCCACGAAAAGCCTCGGTGTCAGAGTGTTGGTTTATTCCAACACCGGCTACTATCGCCATCCCGAAATCCCTGCGATCAATCGTTGGTTGGTCCTGCTCGGTCATGAAAATGGATTTGAAGTGGATGTCACCGAACACTGGAAAGACATGGAGCCAGCGGTGCTGTCGCGTTACGATGTGCTCGTGCTCAACAACGCCAACGAACTCGACAAGGTGCTGCCAGAGCCGCAGCGCAAGGCGGTGGAGGAATGGTTTGCCAAGGGCAAAAAAGGCATCGTGGGCCTGCACGCCGCACTGGTGCATCAAACGAATTGGCCGTGGCTGAATGCGCTCGGCGGCTGTGATTTCAACAGCGACTCGGACTTCAGCAAAGCCAAGGTCATCATCGATCCCGCAGCGAAGGAACATCCGAGCGTGAAGGGCCAGCCGGATGAGTTTTGGATCGAAGCGGATTGGACCAATCACGATCACGCCGTCACTGGCCAACCAGGCTTCAAGGTGCTCATGCGCGTGGACGAGACCACCTACACGCCGGTGCGCGAGTATTTCCAGACCCGTAACGGCAAGCCTATGGGTGCGGATCATCCCATCGCCTGGACACATGAGCTCGAGAGTGGCGGACGCTTCTTCTACACCGAGTTCGGCCACGACCTCCGCTCGCTGAGCACGCCCTTCGTGCGTCAGCACATTCTTGAAGGAATCAAGTGGGCCGCACGGATGACGATCACGCGTGACAACACGAAGTAACGATATAAAATACTATAAAACACACTCCCAAAATGCTGCGCATGAAATTTTTTGGCCTGCTTATTTCAACGATGCTCGCGGCTTCCTCAGGACGTGCGGCGGGCGAAACGCAGATCCAAGTTCACCCCGAAAAGCCGCGCCAGGAATTTCAGGGCATGGGCTGCGGCGCGATTTTTTATGAAGCTCACATGACCAGCCTTGGATTCGCCGGAAAGAACAACGAGCAGGAAAAACTCAACGACGCGATGTTTCGCGATGTGAACACGGATGTTCTCGAACTGATGATCCGCCACGATCACGAGCCAAAGAATGATGACCACGATCCCTACACATATAATTTCAGCGAGGGAGATTTTGACTATTGCAAGCATACGCTCGCGATTTGCGAGGCAGCGAAAAAGCGCAAGCCGCAGATGAAGCTCTACGCCGTGCTCTACACACCGCCCGCTTGGATGAAGACGAACAACGATCCCAATGGTGGCGGCTCGCTGAAGGGGACACTCAAGCCGGGGCTCGAACTCGAAGAAGGCGAATTCATCTGGGCGTTTCTGGATTACATGCGCAAGCACGGTCAGACGATCGACTATCTGAGCATCGCGAACGAATGCGATTGGCCGCACACGCAGCCCGGTTATTTCATGTCGCCGGAGCGCCACGCCGAGGTTTTTGCGATCATCGCTGGGTATCTCGACGAGATGGCGCGCCGCCATCCCGAAACGCCGCGCCCTAAACTCATCGCTCCTAACAATCTCAGCGCGGTGGATTGCGCAGGAAAATATCTTCCACCGCTGCTCGCGAAGGCCGGGGCGCAAGTCGATGTCGTTGGCTGCCACGATTACGACCGGCGTGGTCATCGCTGGAAAGCCCTTGCTTCAAAAATCGGCAACCGTCCGCTATGGCAAACGGAATCGTGTTTCAACGGGAAAGACACATCAACCGATCTCGTCAACTCGGCAACGGAGCAATGGCTCGCGATGACCGAGGCGTTCAATGAAGGCGTTAACGTGTGGATGGCCTACGATTGGGTTTATCCGCCGCGGCAGGGCGGCGAGGCGCTCATCCACCTCAACTGGGCAAAAGATTTTCACCTCACGAAGATTTATCACGGCTTCCGCCAGTGGTGCGCGCCGCTCAAAAAGGGAATGCACCTCGTCGAATCCGAAGTCACCGGCGAGTTCGCCAGCGGCATCTCGAAGCCAGGCGTAAAATCATCGGCGTTTATTTCGCCGGACGGGAAGCATCTTGCGGTTCACGTCGTCGCGGTTCAAGATGCACCCGCCGAATTTACGCTGACCGTCGGCGGTGCGTTCGCGAATGCCGCGATCCGGCGAACGCGAACCAGCGCGTCTGAAAATGGGGTTGAATTGCCCGCTGCTAGAATGAACAGCGGAAAGTATGCAGAAACGCTTCCACCTCGCGGCATGGTAACCTACGAACTCAGTGTCCCGTGATCGGCCGGCACGCTCAGGATCGCACTTCACGGACTCCGGGTAGAAACCACAATGGGAGCGCAGCGGATATGGACGAACTGAAGATCCAAAAAATGAGTCAAATGACACGGATGTGCACGGATAAATAATGATCGAGTGAATGGAAAACTAGAAGTCGGCATTGTGGGCGGCGAGATCGGACTCGGATGAGGGCGTGGGATTTGATGGTGCGCTCCGGTAGGGCTTGTAAGAAGGTTAAATAAGTGCGACTGATTAACCCAACAGCCATGAAACACGCCCTGACAATTCTCGCCGCCTTCCTCCTCACCTCGCTCGCCGCGCTGCACGCTGCCGAGTCCGCCCCTTTCAACACCATCATCGGCACGCAAGCGATTGGTGGACGCTATCACTTCACGCAGGATGCGCCGTTGCTGGAGAGTGCGCGGGTCATCGCGGAACTCGGCTCGGGGATCATGAAGTTCTCGATCTCTCAGCAGGCATCCTTTGGTAAAACAAAGGCGAATGTGGAGATCGCGAATCCAGGACTGAAGACGCTCACTGAAATCGCGCGCGATGAACCTACTCATCGCGCCGTGTTGGACATGCCCTTCACGCATTTCCTCATCTGGGCCTACCCCTTCACCACGCATGGCAGCGCTGGCACTTTTAAGCCGACCGAGAGTGATGTGGAGTATCGCGAGATCTATGATTTCACTCGACACCTGCTTCAGACTTATGACGGCAGCGGCAAGAGTTTCTACCTCGGCCACTGGGAGGGTGACTGGCATTTACGACCGGACTTTGATCCGAAAAAACCCTTCCCCGATCACTATGCCGAGAACTTCATCGCCTGGCTGAACGTGCGCCAGCGGGCCATCGACGATGCGAAGCGCGACACACCGCATCATGGCGTGAACGTGTGGCACTACACCGAGGTGAACCTCGTCAAGCCATTCATCAAAGGTGGCCAATGCCTGACCAACGACATTCTTCCGCTGGTGGACGTCGATTTCGTCAGCTACTCCTGTTACGATAGTCTCCAAGGCGTCATCCGCGACGATCTCGTGGCGGCACTGAATCACATCGAATCCAAGCTTCGTGCCAAGCTAGCCATCACCGGCAAACGCGTGTTCATCGGCGAATATGGCTTTCCGACGAGCCGTTACCCACCCGAAGTGCAGAACGAAAAAAGCATCGAGACCATGATCGTCGGCCTCGAATGGGGCTGCCCCTTCGTGCTCTACTGGGAACTTTACGACAACGAAGGCACCCCCGAGAAACCCGGCGGCTTCTGGCTCATCAATGAGAAGAACGAAAAGCAACCCGTGTGGCAAACCCATCAGCGCTTTTACCAATGGGCACGACAGCGCGTAAATGAAGCAGCCAGCAAAACAGGTGCGCCACCCGCGCCTGATTCGTTCCGAAAGGACGCCGCCGATTTCCTTCGCGGACTTCAGAGCGAGAAGCGGTAGCAGATTCAAGACTTCGACTTTAGGATGCAAGAAAACTGCCGTCGGGCACAAAATCAACACAGTCCTCGCCCTACCGAACCATCCCCGACATTGCTTTCACAACCATCCATGAAACGCCTCCTCACAATCATTGCCGCCCTGCTGCTCACTTCACTGGCCGCGCTTCATGCTGCGACCTATCATATTGATTCCATCGCGGGGAATGATGCCAACCCCGGCGCTAGTCCCGCCGAGGCGTGGCGGTCGCTGGAGAAAATCAACGCCACCCATTTCCAACCCGGCGACAAGTTGCTGCTCAAGGCGGGTTCGACCTGGACTGGCTGCATGCATCCCCAAGGTTCCGGCAACGCCACGAATTGGATCGGAATGGATCGCTATGGCGACGGACCAAAACCGATCATCCACGGCGGCGGCATTGCCAGCGGAGCTGTCTTTCTCGAAAACCAGCAGTATTGGAGTATTCGCAACCTCGAAGTCTCCAACCAAGGCTCACCCGCAGCCAAGAAGGTGGGCATCCTGGTTCGCAACAACTCCGTTGGGACGCTCTCCGGTTTCGAGGTGTCGAACTGTTATATCCACGATGTGGTCGGCGATCTAACCGACTACAAGGACGGCAAAGAAAGCGGCGGCATCGTGTTCTACATTAACGCTGCGAATCTGTCGGTCCCGTCTCGTTGGGACGGCGTTCGGATTGAGAACAACACCATCCAAGATGTCGCTCGCAACGGCATCCTCATGCAGTCGCAGTGGCTCAACAAGCCGGACGATCCAAATTCAAGCTGGAGCGGCCACGGTGCCTACACCGTTTCTACTAACATTCGCATTGCCGGCAACCATCTCGAACGCATCGGCGGCGATGGCATCATTCCGTGGTGCGTGAAAGGCGCGATCATCGAGCGCAATTTCGTCCGTCAATCGAACAACAATTCCGTCAAACAAGGCCATGCCGCCATCTGGCCATATTTCTGCGAGGACGTCATATTTCAATACAATGAGGTGTGCGAGACGAAGACCAAGTTCGACGGCATGGCCTTCGATTTCGACAACAGCAACCAGCGTTGCATCTACCAATACAACTACAGCCACGACAACGAAGGCGGCTTCCTCAACATGTGCTGCGACGGCAACGCCAACGGCAACATCGCCCGCTACAACATCAGCCAGAACGACGGCTGCCTGGCTGGCAGTCGCGTCTTTCTCGTCCACGGCCACGGCAACCACGGCTATCAGGTTTACAACAATACGATCTACGTCGGTCTCGGTAACCCCAAGATGTTTGAGCAGGGTGCGGAGAGCGACAAGAGTTCGATTTTGTTTCAGAACAACATCTTCATCAACACCGGCACGGGAACATTCAAAGCCCCGCAAGGTTGCCAGTTCGAGTGCAACCTCTACTTCGGCAAAGGCCTCATTGAGGAAGACGCCAAGAAGATTCTCGGCGACCCGCTCTTGCTAACTCCCGGCAGCGGAAATCTCGGCCTCGACTCCGTTGCGGGATACAAACTACGCACCACTTCGCCCGCACTCAATGCCGGTGTGCTGATCCCCAACAACGGTGGCCGCGATTACTGGGGCAATGCGGTTTCTGACTCGCCTGCTCCACATCTGGGTGCCTACAATGGCAGCTCGATTAAGCCGGGAAAAAAATAACCATGAAACTCACTCTCATCGCCACCTGCCTCCTTACATCCCTCACCTCACTGCACGCCGCCGAACCCGTCCGTGTGCTCGTGTGGGATGAGCAGCAGCCACAGCAGAAGGAGGCGTATGGCGATAAATTCCTTGGCGAGACCATCGCGGCGCATTTGGAGAAGCAGCCGGGATTGTCCGTGAAGGCGGCGAAGCTCGATGACGCCGAGCAGGGACTCAGTGACGCGGCGCTGGATGCCACGGATGTGCTCATCATCTGGTGTCATAAGCGCGTGAAGGATCAGGACGCCGCACGCGCCGAGGCCGTGGTGCAGCGCGTGCTCGATGGCAAGCTCTCGCTCATCGTGCTGCACTCCGCGCATTGGGATAAACCTTTCGTGCGGCTCATGCAGGAGCGCGCGAAGGCCGATGCGCTGCAACAGGTGCCCGCCGCCGCACGCGCAACGGCGAAGTGGGAATTTCTCAATGACCAGCCCTACTCCAAAGGCGTGAAACACGATGCACCGCTGACGCCCTCGCTCACCCACGATGGCGACGTTTGGCGGCTCACGCTCCCGCAGTGCGTTTTCCCCGCCTGGCGTGCCGACGGAGCACCTTCGCACGTCACCACCTTGCTACCGCAGCACCCCATCGCCGCAGGCCTGCCGGAGAAATGGGACATTCCGCAGACCGAGATGTATGCCGAACCCTTCCACGTCCCCGCGCCCGATGCGGTCATTTTCGAGGAGCACTGGGACAAGGGCGAGCACTTCCGCAGCGGCTGCGTGTGGACGGTCGGCAAAGGCCGCGTGTTCTACTTCCGCCCCGGCCACGAGACCTATCCGATTTTCAAACAAGCCGAGCCGCTGCGCGTCATCGAAAACGCCGTGCGCTGGCTGGCACGGCCTTGATGCTCTCGCCGATAACTCTCTCTCCATAGCAACCCAATTCCACTCATGAAAAACACACTCCGCATCATCCTCTTCCTGCTGCTGAGCACCATGACGCAGGCGATGGAACTCAAGCTCGCCAGCCTCTTCAGCGATCATGCTGTTTTTCAACGTGATCAGCCCGTGCCGATTTGGGGATGGGCCGATCCGGGGACGCAAGTTAACGTGGGCTTCGCTAACCAAAGTAAAAGCACAACGGCAGATGCCCAAGGAAAATGGCTCTTGAGACTCGATGCGATGCCTGCAAATGCAGAACCCCGCGACCTCAGCATCACTGCTTCCAACCTGAAATCCGAGTCACGAACCCTAAAATTCATTGATGTGCTCGTCGGTGAAGTCTGGCTTGCCTCCGGCCAGTCCAACATGGGAGTTCCGCTGTCTGGCGCTCACAACGCTGCCACGGAGATCCCAAAAGCCGATGATCCCTTATTGCGCTTCTTCAATGTGAAATCGCAAACTGCTGGAGAGCCACTGCCGGACGTGCATGGCCAGTGGGCACTGAGTTCGCCAAAGACCGCGCCGGGCTTTTCAGCGGTCGCGTATTTCTTCGCTCGTGAATTGCGCACGAAACTCGGTGTGCCCGTCGCGATGATCCAGTCCGCGTGGGGCGGCACTCCAGCGCAGGCTTGGACGAGTATCGCAGCCTTACGCGAAGAGCCGCCATTAACCCGCCATCTTGAAACATGGGAGAAGGCGATCGCAAAGAAACGGGAGTTGGATGCAAACCCACAAATCGCCGCTGAATACGCCGACAAGATCAAGCGCTGGAACACCGAAGTGCGGCCCTCGTTTGATGCTGCGATGAAGGCCTACAATGCAGCAAAAGAGGCGGGGAATATTCCGGTGCAGAAACCGATAGCCGCATGGCCCGAACCCGCGAATCCTGATCCCATGGGGATGCCGAGTCCCTCGGCACGTCCGGGCACGCCGAGTGTGATCTTCAATGGCATGATCGCCCCGCTCGCGCCGTATGCGTTGCGTGGTGCCATCTGGTATCAGGGCGAGGCCAATGGCGGCGCAGGGCTGGAGTATCGCACACTTCTTCCCCGATTGATTAGCGATTGGCGCAAGCACTGGGGTGCTGATTTTCCCTTTCTCTTCGTGCAGCTTCCCGGATGGGATCACGATACAAAACCTCCAGAAACTCACGACTGGCCGTGGCTGCGGGAGGCCCAACTTCTCACACTCAAAAACGCGCCTCTCACAGCGATGGCTGTCACCATTGATATCGGCAATCCAGCGAACGTGCATCCTACGGGCAAACTCGACGTTGGCCTGCGCCTCGCGCTTGCCGCACGGAAACTTGCCTATAAGGAAAACATGATCGCCTCCGGTCCTCTCTATCAAGGCTTCGTCGTCGAAGGCGCAACGGCGCGAGTCAAGTTCAGCGAGCTCGGTAGCGGACTCACTCCCGGTCAGGCTCCGTGGCGCGCGGACAAAGTGGAACCCTTGCCGCTGGACAAGCTCATCGGTTTCACCATTGCGGGTGAGGATAAGAAATGGCACGAGGCTGAAGCGAAGATCGAAGGCGGCGGCGTTATCGTCTCCAGTCCCGATGTAACCAAACCCATCGCCGTCCGCTATGGTTGGGCCAATTCACCGCGCTGCAATCTATACAATAAAGAAGGTCTTCCCGCCTCGCCGTTTCGTTCTGATGATTGGAAATAGTAGTTTTAATCTATCAAGTCTCTAATGAAAATCATCCAGCTCTTTGTTGTTCTATGCTTTGCCATTGTCGCGACCGCGCACGCTGATCTCGCAGCGGATGCAAAATCAAAGAAAGCTGCCAATGAAATGGCGGTGCTGACGCCTGACGAAGAGAAGGCGACCTTTGTTCTGCAGGACGGCTTTGTCGCTGAACTCGTCGCCGCTGAACCACTCGTGGAGGAGCCGGTGCTCGCGGTTTGGGATGGGAATGGCGCGATGTATGTCGCAGAGATGCGCAGCTACATGCAGGACGAAAAGGGCACGGGCACGAAGACGATGAAGAATGGTCGCATCAAGCGGCTTACGTCGTCGAAAGGGGATGGCATCATGGACAAGGCGACGGTGTTTGTGGACGGGCTAAACCTCCCCCGCATGGTGTTACCTCTAAGTGATGGCATTGCCGTGGTGGAAACGGATTCAACCAGCGTCTGGTTCTACCGCGACACGAAAGGCACGGGTATGGCCGATGAAAAGACGCTGCTTTTCAAAGGCAAAGATGGCGATGGCACACACTCGGTGGAGCATCAGGACAGCGGCCTAGATTGGAACCTCGACAACTGGATTTACATCACTTATGGCCGCGAGCGGTATCGCTTTACGGATGGCGTTTGGAAAGCTCAAGGCACTCGCGGCATCTGGTCGCAATGGGGCGTCACTCACGATGATGAAGGCCGTGTGTTCTTCTCGGAAAACAGCGTGCCAGCGATGGGTTTCAACCTGCCGCGTTCTTACTGGAGCCTGCTCGATAAGATCAAGGACAACGGTGCAAAGGGTGATGAACCTATCAAACTGGAGCAGTCATGGGACACCAGTTTCCTACAAGCAAAAAACATCTGCGCCAAAGATGATCGCGGTGCGGCGGCTCCTGAGCGCAAGGTGCTGACGTCTCTCTCTGGGCAGAGTATCTTTAGGGGGACCGCCTTGCCACAGGATGCGCGTGGTGATTACTTCTTCACGGATCCGAGCATTCATGTCATCCGCCGCGCGAAGATCGAGAACCGGAATGGCCGTCTCTTTTTCACGAGCGCATATGACAAGGACGAGTTCCTGAACTCCTCGGACATCCTCTTCCGACCCGTCAATACGGCCACCGCACCCGACGGTAGTTTGACCATCGTGGACATGTATCGCGGCATCATTCAGGACGCGCCTTGGCTCAGCGATGGGCCTCGTAAATGGATCAAAGAAACGGGCCTCGCGGGTGTCCATCAACACGGCCGTATCTGGCGCATTCGCCATCGTGATCAAACGACGACCGCCTCGCCGAAGATGTTGGACGAGCCGACTCCGCTACTGGTGCATCATCTCGAAAACCCCAACGGCTGGTGGCGGGACACGGCGCAGAAGCTCATCATTTTGCGCAAGGATCGTGAGAGCGTCGCGCCGGCGCTCGCAGACATGACTCGTTCTAATACGAACGACTTGGCCAGACTTCATGCGCTCTGGACGCTAGAAGGCATGGGCAAGGCGGACCCCTCGCTGCTGCTGACCGCTATGCAGGATCGCGATGCGCGACTCCGCGCAGCAGCCATCAAAATCAGCGAGCCTCTCTTGGCGAAGAATGACGCGCACATGATTGACGCCATCGCCACGCTTGCCAAAACCGAGACCGATGGGGAAGTCGCGAAGCAGATCGTCTTGTCGCTCGCATCTGCCACGGACGCCCGTGTCATCCCGATCATGGATGGCGTCATCGAGCGCTTCGTGGCTCATGAAGGCGTCTTTCTCGCAGCCTGCACCGTGTTTTGGAAGAAGCCTTCTCCCTATCTCCAGCGGCTTCAGAAGGGCGAAGGATTCACCGTCATCAAAGACCCTGGTGAGCGCGCCTTGGTTGCTGCACGTTGGACGCAAGGCTTTGCCCAATGGAACCGCGGCCTGAAACTGCCCAAGGACATGCCGAAGGAACAGCAGCAACTCATCACGAAAGGTGAGGACATCTTCTACCAGACCTGCGTATCCTGTCACGGCCCTGATGGCAAAGGCGTTACTCTCCCCGGCACAGGCCTGGCCATCGCGCCACCCCTTGCTGGCAGCAAGCGCGTGAGAGGCCCGGCGGCAGGCATGGTGCCGGTGCTCATCAATGGCCTGCTCGGACCCATCGAAGGCAAAACTTACCAAGGTGCGATGATGACCCCGGCCATTGCGCTGGGCATCACACGCGATGACCGTCTCGCTGAGATCATCAGCTACGTTCGTTATGCCTGGGGCAATGAAGCCAGCAGCGTGACAAAAGAGGACGTGATCAAATTCAAGCAGCAGCACAAACAGCGCCTGACCCCGTGGACGGATGAAGAGCTGAAGAAGCATGTCGGCCCCTAACCACGCTGATGCAAACACTAAACACTCCAATCCTTGATTCCATGATGTTATCCAGCTTGCTCATTTCATTGTCCTTTGCAGTAGCGGTCTCGCCTCTGGTCGCTGGACCGAGCGCGAAGGAATTCTGCGTGTCTCGAATTGGCAGCGACACCGCACCAGGGACCGAAGCCCAGCCTTTCGCCACGTTGCCCCGTGCGCAAAGTGCGGTCCAAGAGTGGCACAAGGCGGGCCACCCCACCGAGCCTGTTAACGTGTGGATAGAGGCAGGCACTTACGAGGTCGCGCAGACCATTGACTTCACCGCTGAGGATGCAAATACCACCTATCGCGCACGCAAGGACGGTGCTGTCATTTTGGATGCAGCGACGCATCTGAAAGCGGCAAGCTTTACCAAGGTGAACGATGCAAAAATCCTCGCGCGTCTGGCTCCCGAAGCGCGTGGCAAGGTGTATCAACTCGACCTTGCTGCGCTCGGCGTGAAGCACGCCAAGGCATTTCCAGATCGCTTCAACGATGGCGGAGGATTGATGCAGCTTTTCTGCGATGAAACCTGGCAACCGCTCTCTCGCTGGCCGAATGATAGAAATACGAAGATGGTGAGGGTGCTGGATCGCGGTGATGATCCTGGAGCACCGGGCAAGAGGCCGGGCAGCTTCGTTTACGACGGGGACCGCCCTGCGCGGTGGAAGGCCGCTGCGGACGCGGGGCAGCTCTGGCTCGCGGGCTTCTGGCGCGTGGCGTGGGATTGGGAAAGCGTCCGGGTGAAGTCGCTGGATATTGAGAAGCAGTCGGTCGCGCTTGCCGCTCCCATCGGAGGCGGTATCGGATCAAAGTATGCAGGACCGGAGGGCGCAGGCACCGAGCCGTGGCGCGCGATCAATCTGATTGAGGAGATTGACCAGCCCGGCGAGTGGGCGGTGGATTTCACAACGCACACCTTGTTCTTCTGGCCGCCGCGTGAGCTTGCGGATGCCAGCATCACCATCGCGGACTTCGACGGGCCGATGGTGCGGATGAAAGGTGCGTCCCATGTGACGCTGCGCGGGTTTGTTTTGCAGGGTGCGCTAGGCAACGGCATCGAGATCACGGATGGCGAAGCGTGCGCGGTCACAGGCTGCACGCTGACTCAGCTTGGTAAAAACGGCGTCGTGGTGAAAGGCGGCAAAGCGCACCGCATCGAGAGTTGCGATCTGCACACCCTGGGGCACGGCGGGATTCTGCTCGGCGGCGGTGTTCGCGAAACGCTCACCCCATGCGGCCACATCGCAGACAACAACCACATCCATCACTACGCATTGGCGAAAAAGATATGGTCTCCCGGCATCGGCGTCGGTGCGAACGACGCAGGCTACGCGTGCGGTTGCATCGTCACCCATAACCTGATTCACGATTCGCCCCATGCGGCAGTGCTCTATGGCGGCAACGATCACCGCATCGAGTTCAACGAGGTTCATGATTTTCTCATCGAGTCTGATGATCTCGGCGGCTTCTACACGAACAATGGTTGGGTGAGTTACGGCAATCTCCTGCGGCACAATTTTATTCATCACACGGCGAACGCGCTAGGCATTTATCTCGATGATGCCGATAGTGGCGACACGCTCGAAGGGAACCTGATGTATCGCATGGGCACGGGGGCGGCCATCGGCGGCGGGCATGACAATGTGCTGCGCAACAACATCGCCATCGACTGCCCAGGCGGCTTCGGCATTGATGCACGGGGCGTGGGTCGCAAATACGACAAGGACTCCGGAATGCTGCGTGATTTCATGAAGCTCAATCCGACCAAAGGCCCGTGGAGCGAACGCTTCCCGATGCTCAAGACGCTGCTGCAAGATCACCCCGAGCTCCCACTGCGCTGCGTCATCGAGCACAATGTCGTCGTCGGCACGGAGAAGAAAGCCGAGCTGCGCGGCAAGAAGGAACACTTCGATGTAGTAACTGTGCGCGATAACTTTTCACTGCCACTCAACGACCTCGGATTCGCAAACCCAGAGAAGCTCGACTTCTGCATGTCGCGCGACGCGCCAGCACTGAAGAAGGTGCCGCACTTCGAGGCGATCCCGTTTGAGAAGATTGGCCTTTACGTTAATGAACTGCGCCCGTCCCTGCCCACGCATCCATCAGGCCATTCCGTGTCGCATTGGAACCAAGACTGAATCACGACCAAACTGAGAAAATCAACTTATGCTCAAAACCATTACTCTCATTCTTGCGGTATTGTGCGCGTTGTTCGCGTCGCAGGACGCCGTTGGAGCGGAGCGTCTGAAAGTTTTGATTCTCGATGGCCGCAACAATCACGACTGGCGCACAACGACTGAGGCACTGAAAACGACTCTCGTTGCCTGCGGTCGCTTCGATGTCGAGGTCGCCACCGCGCCTGAAGACAAAGCACCGCCAGCGCCGAAAAAACCGAAGATCGAAGACGCGGCCTACCTCGAAGCGAAGAAGCAGCGCGATGACATCGTGAAATCACTCCGACCTGAAATGGATGCCGCTTGGGGCAAGTGGTCGGTGGATTTCTCCAAATACCAAGCCGTGGTGCTGAACTACAACGGCCCTGATTGGCCTAAGCCCATGCAGCAGGCCTTCATCGACTATGTGCGCAATGGAGGCGGCGTGATGCTCATTCATGCGGCGAACAATGCCTTCCCTAACTGGACGGAGTTTAACGACATGATCGGACTCGGTTGGCGCAAGGGCGGCTTCGGTCAGTGCTTGATCGTGAATCAGGATGGCAGCGTTTCCGAGTGCTGCCATGACGATGCCACCAGCCACGGCACGAAGCATTCCTTTGTCGTCACGAACCGCGTGCCCGATCATCCGGTATTGCGTGGAATGCCGCTGGAATGGCTGCACGGCAAGGACGAGCTTTATCATCATCTGCGTGGTCCGGCGAAAAATGTGACGGTTCTCGCTAGTGCTTTCTCAGAGGAAAAAGAACGCGGCAGCGGCAGGCATGAGCCTGTCCTGCATGAGACGATGTTTGGCAAAGGTAGAGTGCTAGTCAGCACCATGGGTCACGCATGGCTCGGCGACACCGAATGGAACTGTCTGCATTGTGTGGGTTTCCAAACCATCGTGGCACGCGGAGTCGAGTATGTGGCGACGGGCAAAGTGACGCTTGCGCTGCCAGGCGCTTTTCCCACGAAAGAGAAGCCATCCATCGCTATGCCAGACGCCGTAGTGTGGAAGGCACAACCATAAGTTATAAGTGCCAATGAATACCCGCCTGCCATTCATCTTCGCCCTGCTCCTGGTGCCGTCGACTGCTCTCCACGCTGCCGAACTTAAATTGGCTGCCGTTTTCTCCCAGCACATGGTTCTTCAACGTGACCATGCAATTCCAGTGTGGGGATGGGCGGATGCGGGAGAGAAGGTGAACATCGAGTTTGCCGGGCAATCCAAGCAGATGATTGCCGAATCACTCCGATGGCACCCTGCGCTGGCGGATGGTCGAAGTAAAATCCTCAACCAGCGTGAAAGCTTATCATCAAGATGACATTGCCGTGCAGTCCCACATCGCCGCATCTTCCGGAGTGCATCTGTCAGCCCCTGATTTTATTTAACAGTAAGACATAATTCTCACTTATAATGATCAACAAATCTTATGTCTTATTCATATGGATCTAATCTCACTGCGCAGCACGACGCCTAGCCTCAAAAGCAAGCTCCTAAGCCTTGTCCCCCTAAGCATCGGCACATCATTCTGCAGGTGAAGCTCGACTCCCGGTGCCACCAGTGTCCGGCTCCATATCTCTGACCGCGCATCCTCTGACAGTCGATTACAATTCGCCAGATTTGCTGTTGGTTCGACCTCCGACCCCGCGACGAAACGAACCCCGCCCAGGAAAAGTCTCTCCATCTCCCATGTGTTCTTGCGGGCAATCAGCGACGCGATCCGGTCGGCAGGAACCCGCTCCCATAGGAGCCTGCGCACCAGCATCGTCTGAAGAAAGTGCCGGTAATCGTAAACAGCCCGCCGGCCCTCGCGTCGGCCCGGCTGGATGCATCCGAGTGTGACGTAGTGGCGGAAGGTCCGTGGCACGAGAGTCGGGTTGATGCGTGAATCCGTTGTCGTTGGCAAGCCGGGTAGCATCTTCGAGGCCACCCGGTTCACTCGGGACAGCAACTCGTCGAGGGAAACGCCATCCCCCCACCCCATGGCTGCAACTTTCTCAAATTCCCGGATGCCAGGTTTCGCCAGTTTCATCGCCAACTGAATGGCGCATCCGCACAATTAATGCAATATAATATGTTACATTGACAATTATTATTGTATATTAACTGCACTGGGCCTTCTACGGCGCAATTTGCAGATGAGAATATCTCGCCTGATGCATCCAACCATTTCCAAACATTAGCCATGAGCCAGAACGAATCAGCTGATCTTCGCCACATCCTGACCACTTTTGACGCCCGCTCCCTCGGAGAAGGTGATGAAGCCATAGGCGCGAACCTGCTGGCGGCTATGGCAATCACACTGGCCAATCTCGCGCGCCCCGGCAGCGGGATCCGGACGCCGGACGGACGGCTCATCACCGTGGGCTGCAACCTGCTCGCCAGTGGTGCGCGGCTGTCAGACATGATCCGCGATGAAGTGGTCACCCCGGTCGGACGTTTTCAGAATAACATCCTGGCGCACGTTGGCCGTCTGCTGGAGAGCGACAAGGAGCAGAACCAGCGCCCTCTTCAAAGCCTTGCCCGAGAGTGGAACATCCTCAAAAGTGGTTCGCCAAGTTCAGGAGAAAGCAACTTCCTCCGCCTGATGACTCTTGATCCCAAGAGCAACCTTGTGCCTGAAGGCGTCGATGATGCGTGGTTGGATGTTTTGGACATTGCTCCCAACCCGAATTTTCACGACATGGTCCGCAGTCCCCGGGCCTTCATCGCCGCAGCCAATCCGGGCATGCTGGACCGTCAGCTCGGTGGCATCCACGCTGGGCAGGCGTTCATCACGATTGCACTCAACCGCGCTTCGGACGCCGGGAGGTTCGGTGAGCTATGCCTGGCGCTCATGAATGGCCTACCTCCGCTTGGTCCCTCCGGTGAAACCACCCGGGGCCGGCTGCTGGTCACCGACCCGGGCAACGTGCTGCCTGAGGCCGCGAGACTGGCTGGCGATCAAACCACGTGGCTCGGGCGGCTCTTGTGGCTGGTCTCAGGCAACGCGGGGCCGGAACCACCGCCTCAGCATACCACTGGAGGAAAGGTGGTCCGACTTCCTCATGTGCCCGCCCGCTTCGAGCATGTAGTCCAAAGGATTTTCGCCAACCGGATGAACCTCCGCCAAACGCAGCCTCTGATTGACGCAATGGACTTCACCCAGAACCAGATCCGCTGGATGGAGTTTCTTGAAGAGATGGAGAGCAGCTTGCCCGGAATCAGTGGCACGGCTCGCCACCTGCTCGCGAGCCTTGTATTCGGGTTGGGTAGGCTTGTTGGTGCGGAACGGAACCCCGAAGGCTTCAAATACCACTGGGGCGGCTTCGAGGCCCTGGCCCGGTTCTTGGTGCGACGTATGGCAAGCGCAAGGGCGACAAACCTGTTCACCGCCGAGGAAGCCCAGAAACTGCGCTGGAAGCAGAGAATCCTGACCAACCTCCCCGAAGGCTGCTTCGATACCCGCGACGCATACCGCCTACTGCGTCTCCGTGCCGACATCTGTGAGCCGGTTCTCCGCGAAATGGCAGCCGAGGGTTCTTTGAAGCGCCGCGGCGACAAATGGGAGCGAATCATCGGAGCCAACTAGCCCAGGAGTCAATGCCTGCGGCTGCCACTGGAAGCCTAACAAACCAATGATCAACCAAATGAACCGCATTCCATGCCCCGAACTGGACCAAATGCCGAGCACGCTCGACGTGCAGCTGTTGGAAGAGTCGAGCGAGCCCGCCCATCAGGTGCTTTCCAAACTGATCCATCATTGCTCGCCTGATCCGGCGACCCGCACGGCCACAGCCGCCGCTCTCGTGCTGACCCTCTGGCAGCTGCGCGCGGATGCGTTGAGCGAACACGTCCCATCGCTGATCCTGCTGAATGCCGGGGAAGCGGTTCCTGATCCGATCGACAATTTGATCGCGACCTTCACCCGTGGGGGAATCAACCATGAACCGCAGACGGGCAAGGACCGCTATGGGATTCTCATCGATCCGGAAAAGGCACCCAACATCATGGCATACGCCGCCATTGAGCGGCGCGGACTGGGGCCCGCTTCGAAACACGACTATCTGGATGAAAAGAGCGCCAATACATTGGAGGGTCGTTACTATGATGCCAAGAGGGTCGGATACGGCTCGGATACAGCGCGCGCCTACTCCAAGGCATGGTCCGATGAGTTGGGTTTCGTTACCGACGAAAACGACGTCCTCATCGCGAGACTCAACGAAGCATCCGACCTTGCCGCCTTCCGCAGCGATGTCTTGGAAAACCCCGACAAGCTACACAATCCGATAGGGATCGGACGCGGCTTGCAGACGGTTCGAAAAAAGGTGCCGGTGTCCGGATCTCTCACTGCGGATCTATGGGACGAGGAGCTCGTCATGGGCATCATCAGGCTCGGGCTGCCAACCCTGTTCATTCCCCACACTGCCAGGGAGCCGCTTGCCGTATCCAACCCCCGGGCAGTGAATGTTTTTCCCGCCATCTGGGGCAGCGCCCATGTCTTCCGCGCAGGCACGTCCTTGGAACTGCCAGAGATGGATTGGTTCAAGGCTCACACAGAGGACATCCGCCGGCGTCTCCGCTTGCTGCCAGGCTCCGGCTCCTACGAGTTCGCCGTCCTGCAGGTGCTCCACCAGCTCAATAGCGTGTGCAGCCAGATCGCCAGGCAGGCGGGTAACAATTACAAGGCCAAGGTCGCCGACAACGTCGCGCTTTTCGTGGATCTGCGAGACCGGGCGTTTCGTGGCATCACCCTTGGTGTTGCGGCACTCGCGTGGCATGCCTTGGGCTTTGATCCCGGGTGCTCGCGTGAGAAGGTCGTCAAGGTCCTCCGTGACCTTCGCGTCAAAGGGCCGCAGAGCCGCAGCGAAGTCCGCCGCAAGCACCACCTTGAGAGCAAGCAGCAGCGGGACATCCTGCTGAAACGACTCGCCGCAGAGGACTTGGTGCGGCTCGACGGCCAGACGGTGACGGCGGCGACCTTTGAGGAATTTGTCACCGCACTGTATTCCCGCCCGGGACTTCCCGAAGCTTTCGCTGGCGAGGATTCCGCCTGAGATGTGAACCGGTGCGGGCGGGCGGCTGGTTTCAAGGGTGGCTGATGCACATGCCTACGGCGTGATCCAAACGACTGGATTTCAGTGGATTGCGAATGGGGAGGGTCGTCTTGAATCCGAATCTGCACCGTCGAAGTGCATTCCCGGGCTGCTCGCCACCAAAACCACCCGTGACAACTTCGACAACGGTGACATCAGGGGAAATCCGGTGACAAAGGCGTGACTTGTCACGGTCGTGCGCATCCATTCTCCATCAAGGACGAAGCCGGCGCCATCACCGATCCCGAGACCGCTCTCACGTTCGGCTACCTGCGCTACAGCGAGGTGCAGAGCAACCGCGTGTTCGGCACGGTCGAGTGCCTCTACGGCTTCAAGACGGCGCTCGCGGATGGGATCAAGCTCATTGTGAAGCCGTAAGCGCGTTTCAGCGGTAGATCTCCTTGAGTCGATGAGTGAGCTGACGCGCTTGAGGCCAACCGGCTTCGACGAACAGGTCGAGCACTTCGAGAAGTGCTCCGAGGCATTCCGATTCTTGCCCACCGGCGGACTGGAAGATGTCACGATGATCCGCTAGCACGCGCTGGACATGCTTCACCACTTCCCAAGCGGCGAGTGATTCGTTCTGAAAACCTGCGACGGAAGCGCTGCGGATGCTTTGTGCCACCAGGAGGAAGATTTCGCGCGGAGCGAACGGAAGGAGATACTCAAACGTCTCGATAAGATGGTACGCAGTGTGCGGATGTAATTCTCCCGCAAGTGCTCGGAGAAGCGGTTCGGATTCCAACCAGAACCGCCGCGTCTGAGTCGTATCGAGCTTCGGTTCGTTACCGTCCGAATGGGCACCACTCGTGAAGAAGAGTTGCGTTTATGTCATCCACAACTCGCGAAGCGTGGTTTATTTTCTCCTGCACTGGCTTCATTTCATCGGCGTTTGGTGTCCTTTTTTCATGAAGCGCCTGCCAAGCCTCGCGATGCTGCTTTAGTCTCCCAATACTCGTCGTCAGGAAGCGCGCGAGAAATTGCCATGCCCTGTCCGCATTGAGTCGGCGCTGAAGGTCAGCCACCCACCCGCGCGCAGAGGATGAAGCTGTGGTAACAGCTCATGAACCGCGAGCGGCGTATCGCACGCTTCAATCAATGAGGCGATGTAGGCTTCGCATTCTGAACGTCCGGTCCGGAGGAACTCGAACAGATGAGTAGCGGCAAGCGTTTGATGAATATCGTGCGATGGGGGCGCCTTTACTGCTCGCTTTGTGATTCGGCGAACGCGATCCATCACGGCTTCTAATTCAGCCCAGAGCCAGTCCATCGCACTCGGCGCCGCATCAAGAACCCCTTGGAAATAGCGAACACCCACGGTGTGCCGCCTTCCTCGACACCTCAAAAATACCACGTCCCACCGATTTTTATTTTAGGGGGCACTTTAGGGGACAGTGAGCCAGATATATCACCGTAAGTCACTGATGGTGAGGTGGTGCGCGATGCAGGGTTCGAACCTGCGACCCCTACCATGTCAAGGTAATGCTCTACCACTGAGCTAATCACGCGTGGGTGTCGTAAAAGACAGTGCAGTGGATACACGCGCCAGAGCGTGTCGCAAGAACATTTTTCCGGGATGCGCTACACAGCGGCGCTGTCGGCGGCTTGCAGAACTGCTTCACGAGTGACGCCGCGCAGTTCAAAAACTCGGACGATGGTGTCTTCGATGAGATTGTTCGGACAGGATGCGCCAGCAGTGATGCCAACCACGACCGGACCGTCGGAGGCGAGCTTGTTGGAGTAGCTGGTTTTTTCTTCTTTGGAATGCAGATCAAAGTGAACGATCTCGGTGAAGCTCTTGAGGCATTCTGCGGTGCGAATGAAAAAGGTCGGCAGTTCTTTCTCGCCAATTTCGACGAGATGCGTGGTATTGGAACTGTTGTAACCGCCGACGACGATGAGCACGTCCATCGGCTTGCGCAGCATGTCGAAGAGCGAGTCCTGACGTTCCTGAGTGGCGCCGCAAATGGTGTCGAACACTTGGAAATTCTGGCGTGATTTTTCTAAGCCATCGCGATCGAGGATAGCTTTCTGCACGCGCCGTTGCAGCTCCTCGGTATCTGACTTGAGCATGGTGGTCTGATTGGCCACGCCCACTCGTGCGAGATGAATGTCGGGATCAAAACCTTCCGACATGGCACCAGCAAAGCGCGTGAGAAACTCATCGCGATTCCCACCATGCCGGATGTAATCGCAAACGTAATCCACATCGCCGAGCGTGAGCACCACGAGGAAGTTGCCTTTGCCGTCCTCGCCCATGGCGCGGCTGGATGTGGCGCGGGTTTCTTCGTGTGATGCTTTGCCGTGAATGATGGAAGTGAATCCCTGTTTGGCATAGCCGCGGACACGTTTCCAGACGCTCATGACATCGCCACAGGTGGTGTCCACCACGAGGCAGCCGCGCTGGCTGATGAGGTTCATGATGCGCGTCTCAGCGCCGAAAGCAGGAACGATGACCACGTCCTCTGGTTCCACTTGTGCGGCTATTTCATCGTGCTGGCTGATGGGAATGCGGATGATGCCCATTTCCGTAAGCTGGCGATTGACCTCGGGATTGTGAATGATCTCTCCGAGTAGATAGACTTTGCGGTCGGAAAAAACTTTGCGCGCCGCATAAGCCAGATCAATGGCACGCTCCACTCCGTAGCAGAATCCAAAATCCTTAGCCAGCCGGATCGTGGTTTGGCCGACCGTGAGGACACCACCGGAGCGGCGAAGATTCTCCACCAAATGACTGCGGTAGTGAGTCTCCACCTCCGCCTGCACTCGCTCCATGACTTCCGGCGTGCGCACGTTTACACGTCGGGACTTGGTATCGGTTGCAGACATTGAATTGATATAAATTGGACTTAATCGACAAACATCTGGCCTTTGTATTTGGCGTCCTCAAAAACCAGATTGCTCATCATGTAAGAATTTGGAGGATTTGGCAGAGCCGTATCATCAAGCACCGGAAGGCTGGCACCAATGGTGGCGTCTTCAGGTTGCGAACTTGAGACATTCACTGGGGTGCCGATGCTTACAAGATTGAAAAATTTCGCCGCCGCCATCTTGGGCATACGGATGCAACCGTGAGTGCAGGGGTAAGGTTTGACAAAGCCCCAGTGGAATCCGTAAGCGGGCGCGAACTCGCACCAGTTCGGCATGGGATACTCGCCGTAGGAATGGGAGCGGCGATTAGGTGTCTTGGCGTATATGGTGTGGTTGCCAGGAGGCGTCGGCGCATGGTCCGTCCCGACGCTGCAAGGTGTAGCCATCAGCACGCGATTGCCTTCCATGACATAGACGCGCTGTTTGGAGGTGCTGACTTTAACGCGCACATTGCGGGGATTTTGTGGACGATGCGCTGGTGGATCGAAAGTCGTGGAGTATTGCCCGCTCTTACCCAGAGAATTACAACTGCTCAAGCCAACAATCAAAATGGGAAGGGCGGCGGCGATGATTGTTTTAAGGATGACCGATTTGAAGTGTTTCATGCTGGCAGTTCATATCACGCGCCCAGTGATTCTCCAACGCTTTCTTTATTGCCCGATGGCAGTCCTTGAGATTAACATAGCGGCATGAAATCATCGCTCGTCTTAGCAGCAATTCTCTTCGTCACCGCCTTGCAAAGCGCGGACAAACCTGCGGAGCTTGTGCTCTTCAACGGAAAAACACTCGACGACTGGCAAGTCCTAGACGCGGGGGGAAGTGGCAGGGTGGAAGTGGATGAAGGACAGATGCTCATCGGTTCTGGCGAAAGTCTCACCGGAGCCATTTATAAACACACGGAGAAACTTCCGGTGACAAATTATGAAATCACACTCGAAGCCCAGCGGGTCGAAGGTAACGACTTCTTCTGTGGGTTGACCTTTCCCGTCGGCAATCTCAAGACCTGCGCCACGCTGGTCTGCGGCGGCTGGGGCGGCAGTGTGACTGGCATCAGTTGTATTGATGGACTAGATGCCTCGGAAAACTCGACGGGTCACTACCGTAAATTCGACGATAAAAAATGGTATAAAATTAAAGTGCGCGTCACGCCCGAGACCATCATCGTCTGGGCCAATGAAGAGAAGATCATCGAAGTGGAGATCAAAGGCCGTAAGATCAACCTGCGCTCCGGCCCGATCGAGGAATTCGCTCCGCTGTCGCTGACTACTTATCAAACATCAGCGGCGATCAAGAATGTAGTGATCACACCGATACCAGAAAAGAAATAGGCGTTACTAATCGCGATTACACAGCGTCTATGCCGATCCTGATTTGATCTCGAATTTGCCGTTCAGCATAGAGCGCTCGCTGCGCGTGTCTGTCAGCAAGTAACGTGGGCCTCGGGACTGCGTGTGTCGGGGGCGTCTCGCCCACGAGGGATTCCATGATGCCTTGCGGGGCGAGACGCCCGCAACACACACAGTCGGGACGACCGTGTTACTCAGAAGGCTTCACTTGCCGCCAACCTTGATTCTGGTTTCGATATCCTTGATTTTATCACGGAATTTTTCAGGGACCGCATTGTGATCGGCCTCGGTGTTAAGGTCGCCAGAATATATCTCCTGCCCCGAGTGATCTTTGATTTTCACAGTCCGCTTTCCTTTCGTTTCATTAATTTCCATGGAACCGTCGGCATCTGAAAACGTGACCATGCTCTGGGATTGTGCATCAGGATAAATGGAAAAGACTTGGGCGTGAGCTGTGGCTGAATTCTTGTCGGGACTCGTATCAGCTTGTGGTTTTTTGAGTTCGTCTTCCAACTTAGCGTCGAGATCCTTGCGGCGTTGCTCAAATTTTTTACGGCTCTGTTCCATCTTCTGCTGAATGTCGGCAGAACCGCCCTTTTCAGCATTGTTTGGCTGGAGAAATTTCAGGATTTCCGCCGGCAAATTTTCTGTTATGCCCTCCTTGAGCATTTTTTCAAGGTCGTGGACTTCGATGGAAACTCCTGGAACTCCGTTGACGGAGAACTGCGCCTTGCCTGTTTCCGGTGCTACGCGCTCTCCAAGGGTAACGTCCATGGTTTGCTCCTTGCCGCCCCTCAAGAGCACGAGCGTAACTTTGGTCCCCTTCCCTGCGGCCTTCACGAGCACTGCAAGCTGCTCTTGAGCACAAAGCATCTGATCATTAAACTTTTTCAAGACATCATATTGCTTGATGCCCGCCTTATCCGCAGGGCTGTCTTTAGCGACCATGTCCACACTTAATCCCATGCCCTCGGGCAGGTCCAGTTGTGCGCGAAGGTTTGGTGCGAGCGGCGACGCGACGACACCGAGGAATGCGGCCATGGCAGCCGGGCTGGCTTCGTTTCCGTTCACGGTAACTGAGAGCGCCATCGGTCCGACTTTTAACTGAGTCTGCCCAGTGGCCGGATCAACTTGAACAGAGTCCTCTGCAGATGCGATACCACCTGAGATGACGAGCGCGGCTATTAATTTATGAATGTATGATTTCATATTAAAGGATGAGTTGAATGTTACTGAGCAAGGTAATGAAATGCGGGGCGGGCATTAATGAAGTGACACCGGAACAATGATGACGTCTTCTCGTGGCACTTGGACCATGAAACTGCCGTCGGCAGATTGTCGGCGTTCGATCACCTGACGATGAAGCAGACGCGCTGGTGTTTTGCCGCCAATGAGTTGGACGCCGCCATCCGCCCATGCAGTGGTCTCTTCAGAAACTCGGGATGCGGATGCCACCGGGGAGGCGGTCTGCGATCCAGGTTTCGCTGGGGCAGGCAAGAATTGCATAACAAGCAGCCATGCGGCCACGGCGCCTCCGCCAGTCCAGAGAATGCGTTCCCCAAGCCATGCGGCCCATGATGAACCTTGCGCTTTACGTTCCGGCAAGGCAGAGGCAATGCGCCCCCGCAGTGACAGGGACGGTGATGCAGGGCGCAGTCCGCGCAGTTTGTCTTCGAATTCAGAATCGTTCATGGCATTCCTCCGGTAGCAGTTTCTTTAAGGCAGCGAGCGCGTAGCGATGACGCGCGGCGATGGTGTTGATGTTCTCGTCGAGCGTCTCCGCGATTTCCGCAAAAGTCAGTTCACCCCAGATTCTCAGCAGAACGACCTCACGTTGTTCTTCAGGTAGTTTAGCGAGCGCGCGCTGCATCTGCTCCGCACGCTCGCGCTCATGAATCGTATCTGCATCCCACCAGCAATCATCGCCATCCAGCATGACTGTTTGTTCGCGTTTCGACCGTCGGCTTCTCGCACGGAGCATGTCTAATGCGGCACATCGGACGGTGGCATAGAGCAAGGGCAAATCAGAATCGAAAGGGTGCGGTTTGCACTTCCAGAATTTCACAAAACCGGACTGAACTGCGTCCTCTGCATCGGCGCGTTCCGGTAGCCACTGCCTCACATAAAGCAAAAGCCGTGAGGCGTAGGTGTCATACCATGAGCGCCAGCTGGGATCGTTGGAGAAATATGCGGACATTCAACAGCTTAACGACAACCAACGAGTGCTTTGTGTGCAAAGAAATATTTACGATGAAGAAATCAGCTCGGGTCACTTCTCGGCCTTGGCCACTCCGATACCGATTTCCACAGTCGGTTCATCAGGATCACTCAATGGCACCACGGTCGGCCTGCCGCCTTCGTCCTTCAAGTTCATGCCTACGGAGTAGATCAATCCTTGGGCGCGATTATAACGAACAGGTTCGCCCGAGAATGGATCCAGCGGCAAAGCTGAAAGATATTTGGGCACCAAATCTTCCAGTCGGGCGGGCAGTCGCATCTCTTGCTGCACATAGCGCCGCACTCCGAAGAGCGCGAGCACGACAGCATGACGCGCGCGTTCGAGGGCGTTGCGATCCGAGAGCGGAGTGTAGATGCGGATGCGTGTGGCGTAATAGTCCACACCGGAACGATTAGAACTGCCTAGCAATCCTCCGGCTTGCGCGTGATGCAGAAGCCGGGACTCAATCTGGTCATTGTGCGCAAACGACGTCTGCGTCGTATCCTTTTTCAAATCATGAAAACTCTCCGCAAAAAGCCGGAGCGTGGCGAGCGGCTTGAAGAAAAAGCGCGATCCCGAGCGGGCGGGCAGATAGCCCGGCGGCAGCGGAGGCTCGCCCTCTGGAGCACCAAGGAGAAGCTTCCGCTCAAACATATAGAAACCGTTCATCGCTTCATTGAGACGCTCAACGCTCACTGACCAGGGATTGAACTCCACCTCCTGCAATCGTTTTAATTTTGCATCGCTCAACTGCGTTCGCTCCAGTAGCCTAGCCATCATGATCGTGCCGTGCTCATGAATTTCCAATGCGCGATCCATGAATGAGGGCCAGGCATCAAGTCGCTCCAGAAGACATCCCAATACTACTAAATCAGTAGCCGAGAGAAATGCCGCCTCTTCTTGTCCGCGTCGGGCCAGATGCACAGCCTCCGCTTCTTTGAGTCGCACAACATTCTGCCATGCGGGGTCAGCGCCGAAGTCCTCGATCTTCCACAACAGACTACGCGGCTCCCATTCATCCTGCTTCTCCTCCAGTAGATCATTGAGATTATCCAGGACCTTGCCGTTCGTCTCCAGCAAGGCCCCAAGTTGTTCGATGCCAACATCCCAAGGCGATGCAAATACAGGTGAATCGGATTGAACCTTCGCGGCAGTTGCGAGCATGGTCTTCATGCGTGAGGGCGCGGACATGTCCTGGGCTTGTTGAGTAAATATGGGGCGCACCAGATCCTCATCCCATGGGGGCGGCTCGTCCTTCAAGTAAACCACCGTCAGCGCCAGAAATGACAGCACAACAAGCAGTAGCAAAGTGAAGACGCGCGGTGACTGCCACCTTGAACCGGGCCGCAATTCATTTCCTGATTTCACTTTAGTTTCAGGCGCAATTCCATCCTGATCGGCGGCAAATTTTCGCCCTGCCGATTCCTGATTGCGACTTTCTTTTTCTACCATGCTCAGGCCATAATGACACGCTCCGCACCGCCTGCAACCTGCGCGATTATCTCGGTTTCATCTCTGACTGAGAGCAAAAGTTGTATCAAGGTCCAATGAAGACGATCGGGCCGTCTGGAGATTTTTGCGGAACACCACCCTGCTTCTCCACACTCAAAGCGAACTTAGACGACTCGGAGACAGCCTCGACCGGCTTGAATGTCACTGTGGCAACACCATGCTGATCCACCTTGATGACGCCAGCACTCACGGGTGCATTGGGCTTTTTCTTGTCCAAAACCCAGAGCTGGTAATCCTTATTCGGAGGCACGGGCAACATCTTGTCCAGCTTGAGTTTGCCCTCCTGTTTTTCGTAATCCCAGATGACAATGGCAACACCTTCGTCATATCGCTTGATTGCTGAACGCAGCGCTACCGCTTCCATGCGTGAAACATTTCCTGCCTCTTTCAAACGGGCAATTTCAGCGCCGAGTTCACCTTTAACTTTATTCAGTTCGCTACCAGCCTCAGCCAGCTTCAACGCGGCTGAATCATTCAAACCTCTCGTCTTCACCACGTCCAATTTTGCGGCGGCTTCAGCTTCACTCATTAAAGCAAATTTCGTATTGAGACCTTTATTGGCAGTCCACAAACTGACAGCAGCAATGGCCAGGCCTGCTGCAACAGCCCAAGCCAGCCAAGGGTTTCCGAACATGCGGAAGGGCGCAGATATCACCGTCAAGTTAGCCCGTCGCCGCTGTTTTAAGGCAACAAGTAAAGCGCGTCTGCACTCTGGCGGAGCTGTCTGCTCCGGCAGCAGGAACGCCATCTTCGCGGCTGATTCTTCAAGCTCGGCCACGCTATCTCTTAGACGCGAATCCGTCCGCATCTCGCTCTCCAATATGCGTGACTCATGCGGGTCGAGCATGTGAAGTGCATGAAGTGCAGCTTGTTCTTCCTGATGTTCAGTCATGACTCCCCTCCCCTCATGGCATCGCGGAGCCGAAGCAATCCGCGACGAATATTTGTCTTCACTGTGCCTAGTGGCTGGCCGAAAAATTCTGCAAGCTGATGATGGGTGAATCCGCGAAAGAAGGCCCACTCAATGGATTTGCGTTGTTCTTCGGGGAGCGATTTCATGGCCCTTCGCACCGCCGCAGCGTCATCGGCCTTTGCTGCCAGTTCATCCCCCGTCTCAGGGTTAAAGCGGTCAATCTCGATCAGATCATTGGCCGCATCATCAGCCAGCTTCAGACGGCGGCGGCGGGAGCGTAAGCGGTCGATGGCCTTGTGACGAAAGATCATCACCGACCATGTGTAGGCCTTGCTTTTAGTGGGATCGAAATTCGACGCTTTCTCCCACAGATAGAGAAAGCCTTCTTGAAGGGCATCGCGGGCATCCTGTTCATCCTCCAGAATGCGAAGCGCCAGCGCATACAGACGCCCAGAAAAGCGGTCGTATAGCGCGGCAAAAGCTGCGTCATCATCCGCTGCAATCCGCTGCAAAATGGATTCATCTGTCTCTTTCTCCATGCGACTCAAGTGCCAACGATTATCATGCACTTTGCGTGCAGGCAACCAAACAGCGGAATTGATTAATAGTGCATTCACAGGCGCACCTATCATTGCGTGCCGTGGACGGAACTGGATTCAGCAATATCATTCTGAGGCCACCATTAAGGCTTTGTGCTTGCCGGTAGTGACGGCGCGATTTTACCATCCGTCCTCTTGAAGTATTTAAACAGGTCGCTGTCTGTGGTGAGGATGACGGTGGTGTCGCGGCCCAAAGTCGCCTTGTATGTTTCCAGTGTCTTGATGAATTGGTAAAAATCCGCTGCCGCAGGGCTGGTATTGTAGGCCTGCGCATAAATGTGTGTGGCCTCGGCGTCAGCTTTGCCCCTGATTTCTTGGACTTTGCGGTAAGCATCCGATTCGATCTGATTCAAATCCTTTTCCTTCTTACCGGAAATTTTTGCGGCCTCGCCACGACCTTCGGAAAGGAAGCGAAGGGCAATCTGGTCGCGCTCACTGGTCATGCGGGAATAGATTTTCTCAATGACGCTGGATTTGTAATTGATGCGCTTGAATCGGAAATCGAGGAGTTCGATGCCCAATGATGTGACCGAAGGCGCTGCGGCTTTGAAAATTTCCTTCTCCAAGTTTTCACGCCCGAACTGAATGGGAGGCAACTCGGTGATTTTAGCCGTGGCCAGTGAATCATCAGGGGTAGGTTTCCGTGTCTTGTCTGTGCGCACAACTTCGATGAGGTCGTGGCGGGCGACTACGTTGCGCACCTCACTACCAAGAATGCCGTCGAGTCTGGACTTCGCTGTGCGTTCGTCACGCAAGCTCTGAAAATACAGCAATGGATCCGTGATGCGCCAGCGCGCAAAAGTATCCACGACGATGTAAAGTTTATCCTTAGTCGTCATCTCGGAGGGGGGGCCGTCCCACTGAATGATCCGCTTGTCGAAACGGTTCACGTCTTCGATGAAAGGGGTTTTGAAATGCAACCCAGCATCCAGCACCGGCTGGCCTTGCGGCTGACCAAATCGAGTGATCACGACCTGCTCTTGCTCGCCGACAATGTAGAGACTGCTGGACAACAGGATTAGGAAAATGACTGCAATGAAGGCGATAAAAATGTGAACTGGTTTCATGATAAAAAATATTCGCTACCGTTACTTGGATTGTGGCTGTGCGTATTGAAGCTGCTGAAGGTGCATCAACGGAAGGAACTGTCTGGCATCTGAGTCGAGAATGATCTTGGCACCAAGCTGTGGAATGACTTCGCTCATGGTTTCCAGATATAGACGCTGACGTGTAACATCGGGAGCTTTCTCGTATTGTTCAAGCAGGGCCTTGAACCGAGCAACATCGCCCTGCGCCTCATTAATGCGCTTAACGGCATAACCTTCTGAGGCACTGATTTTTTGTGCAGCCTCGCCGCTAGCGCTCGGCACCACTCTGTTGTATTCGCCGTTAGCGACATTGATCATTTGCTCTCTCTCCTGCTGGGCACGGCTGACTTCATCAAACGACCGTTGAACCAACGGCGGCGGATGCACACGATTGAGCTGCACTTGAATGACACGCAGCCCCATCTTGAGATTATCCACTGCAGAGCCGAGCTTGATCATCACGTCATTTTCAATTTCCTGCCGTCCGTAGGTGAGGACTTCGTCCACTGTGCGGTCACCCACGACTTCGCGCATGACGCTCTCTGAAAAATCACGCAACGTGCTCTCCGGCTTGCGAACATGGAAGCTGTATTCGAAGGCATCTTTGATCCCATATTGCACGACCCATTCGACCTGCGCGGCATTGAGGTCACCCGTCACCATACTTTTCTCTTCTTCCTGCTCCCTCGGGTCTGCAACTTGATCATGATTTGTTGCGCCGTAAGTGCCAAATCCGAACTCCAGTTTCAACTGCCGCCTCACAGGAACAGGAGTTACGACATCCACTCCGAAGGGAATCTTAAAATGCAGACCTGGCTCTGTGGTCGCAACATATTTGCCCAATCGCTGCACTACGCCGGCTGAATCCGTATTCACCGTATAAAAACTACTATATGCCCCTACGAGCAATAAAATGACAAGCAGTCCGGGTATTAGAAGCTTCAAATTCAGGTTAAATCCAGCAAACGGATTCGGCGGAGGTGTGATGTCTCTTTGCATGTTGATGTGGTCAGCGGTTCAGATAATAAAGTTCATGCTACGCGCTGCCAGCCGCACGAGCAACGCATCATATCACAAACTCAATCTTGTTTTTCTCCTTCGAGTTTTTCTAGCCTCTGCTCAAATTTTTTGAGCATATCGAACATCTCGGGCAGTCGCGTATTCAACGCCAGCACACGTCGCCCTTCCATGAGGGGCTTCGCGGGATAGCCCGTATAGGCACCAGGTTCTTTCATGTCTTTGGTGATGCCGGACTTGGCCATGATGGTGATTTGATCGCCAATGTTCAGATGTCCAGCGACTCCAACCTGCCCAGCCATGGTGACATTATTTCCTATACGCGTGCTGCCGGAAATTCCAACTTGGGCCACAATGATGCTGTGCTTTCCAATAGTCACGTTGTGCGCGATTTGGACAAGATTGTCGATCTTCGAGCCTTCACCGATCCATGTGCGACCGAAGCGCGCACGATCAATCGTGGTGCAGGAGCCGACCTCTACGTCATCATCAAGCTGCACGATGCCGACTTGATCCAATTTGACATGTTTGCCCTCACTGAACTCGTAACCGAATCCATCGCTTCCAATGACGCTACAACTATGGATGATCACCCGGTCACCGATCAAACAGCGATCTTTGATCACGGCATTGGGATGAATGACGGAGTTCTGTCCGATTCGAGTGCCGCGACCGATGAACGCTCCTGCATGAATCGCGCAGCCATCGCCGATCACAACTTCATTTTCGATAACGGCGTTTGGCCCGATGAAAACTTTTGCACGATCCAGCGAAACAGTGTCGGCAATCACTGCTGAAGGATGTATTCCCGCAGCAAAAGGCGACTTCTGAGGGCCGAATCGCACAATGATTTCTTGAAAGGCCAGCGTGGGATTCTCGACAGCAATGAGCGCTAGGTTTGCCGAAGTATCCGTAAAGTCTGGCGTAACCAGCACTGCGCTGGCCAGTGATTTTTTCAGCTTCGGGAGATAACGCGGATTACCCAGAAATGTCACATCACCGGGTTCCGCTTCATCCACGGTGCTGAATCCGGTGATGACCATGGATGCATCACCTCGCAGGAGAGAGCCGTGGGTAATTTCAGCAAGTTGAGCGAGTGTGATCTTCACAGGGCCAAATCGTAGAGCAATATATATGCAAACTCCCTGCCCTGAATGTTACTTCAAAGCAGGGAGCGAAAACTATCAAGAATGATTACTTCTTTTTCTTTATCTCAGGCTTGGGCGTAACTTCTTTCTTTTCTGGAAGAGCTGGAGCGCCACCCACAGGGGCATTCTTGTTGAGTTCAACAATTACCTCAGCCGTGAAATCGATTACAGCTCCGGTCTTGGAATAGACGAGAAAGGGAACGCCACCGATGCCCACATTGGATTTGTCGAGAACAAGATCAAATCCTGCAAGCGCGGCCTTGTCATTCACGACCTTGACGATTTCGTCGTAGATGCCTTTGGCCTGTTGACGCTGTTCCTCGTCGATCTGAGCCTGACGACGGCCTTTGAATTCATTGATGTCCTGCTCCAGAGACCGAAGTTCCTGAGCTTTATTGCGGAATTCTGCGTCCTTTTTGTTGCGTGCATCGGCACTGAGAACGGGGTCGGTGCGTTCCTTATCGAGCTTCTGGATTTCGTCCATGAGCGCCTTGTATTTAGCGAAACGCTCATTGATTTGCTCCTTGGCTTCAGAGACGTGGGATTGCAAGGTCGTTGACGCATCTTTGGACTTGTAGTAATCCGCAAATGCTTTGCGGAGATCAACAAGACCTACTTTTATATCCGCAGGAAAAGCGCGGCTAACGACTGAGAGACAGAGGAAGATGGGGACGAGGTATTTCATAGGGGTTGGTTAAAAAATCACAATCTGTGACGGATAGCGGTTTGAATGATCAACACCGCCAACTGAGGCTATGCGCGCTTCAGAACTTGTATCCGAGGTTGAAGTTGAACTGCGCACCGTTGTTATTGAACGAATCCGAAGATGTAGGGACGGCTAGATCAATACGGATCGGCGTGCCGGGGATAAGATAAAGGCGAAGGCCAATGCCCACGTCTGCATTCCATCCACCACCAAGCGATCCTGGTCCACCTGACACTCTGCCCACATCATAGAACACAGCACCACGCGCCTTAGGACTGTCACGCTCACCAAGGATAGGGAAGTTGAGTTCAACACTGCCGTAAACTGAGGTGGTTCCACCGAGAGGTTCTCCACTGGCATCTTTCGGTCCAACATCGCGGAATTTGAATCCGCGAAGATTACTCGCTCCACCAAGGAATAGACGCTCGAAGATGGGGAGTTCTCCATCACCCTGGCTATCCATGCTGCTGGCCGCGCCTTCAAAACTCAGAATGAGATCGCCGGGCAGATTGAAATACTGTGATCCGTTCACGTGGAATCCATAAGCATCCACATCACCGCCGATAACTTTGCCAATGAGCGTAGTGCCGACCTCAAATTTGTGTCCTTTACGCGTCAAGGTGAGAGAGTCGCGAGTGTCGTGGACAAAGGAGAGATCCAATTTGCTTTCAAAGAATTTTCCTTCTTCCGCTTTGATCTCTGGCGATGCATTGGCATCAATATGGAAAATCTCTACCTGTTGAGCCGTGTAGCGCAGATCAAGATAGGAATGCTCGCCAATAGGTTTGCGGATGGGAATCGCTCCACCGAATTGGCGTTCGTTGTAGAGATCGTTGGGACTGAGATAATACAACTCATGATAGAAGACGTTCGCACCGACTGAGAGACGCTGGCCGAGGAACCAAGGCTCCGTGAGGCTAATCTCAAAGTCGCGGCGTTTGTCGCCCGCTTTGATTCCCATGTAGAAGCGCTGTCCACCACCCTTGAAGTGGTTGCGCCAGTTGGTGATATCGAAATTGGTTTCCGTCAGGTCAAGGAAGCCAGTAAGGCTGTCAATGGAACTGAAGCCAGCACCAAGGTTGATTGAACCCGTGGACTGCTCTTTGACATCGACCTGAATATCTTTGTAACCGGGAGTGCCGGTGCCATTGGGCCTGATGTCAACCTGACTGAAATAGCCCATCTGCTGCAAGCGGCTGCGCATTTTTTCAACACGCACGGTGTTGTATTCGTCTCCAGGAGCGACTGTGGCCTCGCGACGAATTACCCGATCTTGAGTCTTCTCATTCCCGGAAATATTAAGCTTACGAACATAAGATTTTTCACCTTCGGTCACTCGGTAAATAACTTTGACGCTATCACTACCCCCTTGAACGACACTCGTATCCACATGGGCATCAGCGTATCCACGGGAGCCATAATAATCTGCGATCATTTTCTCATCATCCGAGATGCCAGTCGCGGAATAGGCGCGGCCTGCAGCAGAGCGAAGAACTCGGGATAGTTCATCTTTGGTGAAAACTTTATTCCCCTCAATGGCGACATCAGAAATGCTGAAGCGACGGCCCTGATCAATGACGAAGACCAGATTGACGCGGTCATCTTTAACAGGCTCGCGGCGCACTTGAAGCACCTTGGCATAAACATATCCTTTATCCTGGACGGCGCGCTCAACGGTGCGGATGTCCTCCTGCATGGCATCATTATCCAGCTTTCCGGCCTTGCCCCAAAACTGGTAGAACTGCTTTTTCTTAAGCTTCATCTTGTCGCGCAGCACGGATTCCTTCATGGCGGTCAATCCCTCGAACATGATGGCGTTGATGATGCCTTTCTGTCCTTCCGAGATGGCATAAACGACGCGAACAAAACCCTGCTTCTCATTAATCGGCTGGGTCTTGTAGGAAATGCTGACATCAGCAAACCCTTTTTTCGCATAAACTTCGCGAATTTTGTTTTGTCCGGCAAAGAGCTTGGCCTCATCTACAGACTCACCCACTTTCAATTCTACGGCGTCCTTGAGCTTGGCAGCGTCAACGACGGAATTGCCTGCGAAAGTCACTTCACCAATAATTCCACGACCTGAAACCTTGACGATGACTTTGACACCACCGGCAACTTCCTGAGTGCTGATATCCACATTATCAATCAGTCCGGTCGCGTAGAGATTTTTGATGTCGCGCTCCACCATTTCTTGGGTGAACGGACCGCCTTCTCGAGTCGCCATGTTCGCCCGGATGCGGCTTTCTGCGACTGCTGCGCCGCCAGACATAATAACCTGCACCTGCTTGACTGTTGTTTTTCCACCGAGTCCATTCTCAGGAAGATCAACGGGGGCTGCAATAATAGAGCCATGCACAGCGAAAACTAAGGCAATGGTGGCCGACATCAGCCGATGGGTAAACGGTCGTAAAATCATAAGGAAGAGTTGTTGTCGTGGGAGTTGAGGGCAGTGTATATCGTCGAACAAGGGAGCTATCGTCAAGCTTCAATACAGGAAAAGACTGGGTATGGCAAAGTAAAATATTTAAGAAAGACTAACTTGTCAGGAGGCTGGGAAGCCCCATTTTCAGAATCGACAGATGCACACAACGTGCCATTCCTATTCTCGCGCGAATAATTTCGCAACCACATCACCTTGAACAACAGCTACTACGACCAAACCGCCAACGCCCCGGAGTCGCCCTATGACGTGGCGCTCCGCCCGCCAGAATTCTCTGAGTTCACTGGTCAGGAGAAGGTCAAGGAGCGCCTCATGCTCATGGTAGAAGCGGCTAGGCAACGCGGCGATACCCTCGACCACGTCCTACTCTGCGGCCCGCCCGGCCTTGGCAAGACGACGCTCGCCCACATCCTGGCCACGGCCATCGGCTCCCGCATGAACGCGACCAGCGGCCCGCAGATCGAGCGCGCTGGCGACCTCGCGGGCATCCTCACAAATTTACAGGAACGCGACATTCTCTTCATTGATGAGATTCACCGTCTTCATCCCAGCATCGAAGAATATCTCTATCCCGCGATGGAGGATTTCCGCCTCGACATCATCATTGACCAAGGCCCCAAAGCACGAAGCGTTCGCATCGACTTGCCACCCTTCACGCTGGTGGGGGCCACCACTCGAGCGGGAATGTTGACCAGCCCCATGCGCTCGCGATTTGGCATTCCCAATCGCCTAGACTACTACACAGTGGATGAGTTGCGCTCTATTCTGCTGCGATCCGCGAACCTACTTAAAATAGAGATCGAGCCAGCGGGAGCCTTGGAAATCGCCCGCCGTTCACGCGGCACACCGCGTATCGCGAACCACCTGCTTCGCTGGGTGCGTGACTATGCCCAAGTGCGGGCGCAGAACGCCGTAACCGAGCCTGTAGCTGACGCCGCACTGACGATGCTGGAGATTGATCAGGATGGCCTCGATGAAATGGATCAACGCATTCTCGACGCGATCATTCACAAGTTCGACGGCGGGCCAGTGGGACTTAATTCAATTGCCGTAGCCGTGCATGAAGATGCCAGCACGCTGGAGGATATGCATGAGCCTTATCTAGTCATGCAGGGCTATTTGAAACGCACACCGCGCGGTCGTGTCGCCATGCCCGGTGCCTATAAAAAATTGGGGCTGCCCGTTCCCACGGGAATCCAGAAAGATCTTTTCGATTAATATTCGTCGCATTTTTTTCTTTCCATCGGCACCATTCATCATTTCAATGGTAACATCCCATGCTCTCCAACCTTGAGATACTTTTCTCCCGGCTGCACGATGCGCAATTCGCATCGCTCCTAATCGAACCGCTGCTTCTCTACGGACTGCTGTTCGGCGTGTTATTTTTCGCCGTGGGCCATTACATGGGGCAGCCCAAGTGCCGCACCGCAGCGCTGATCGTCATTGCCGTTTGCAGCCTTTGCGTCAATCCCTATGTCAGCCTTCGCAAGAAAGCTATGACGCGGGAATTAACGAATCGCCCCTCTGATGCGATGATCATCAAAGAACAACAACAGCGCCGCATAGACACTACTTGGGTTTATTATTCGCTCGCCATCGTTGCAGTGCTCTCGCTCATATCCGGTGGGAAAATCGCGCAATTCTCGGATTACGCTATCATTGGCGGCGGGATCGGCATCATCTTCCTCTCCGCATGGCTCCACATGAAAGATGCGGAAATTTACCATCGAGAACTTGTTCAACGAGCCGTGCCAGTGCGCTGATTTTAAATCGCTCAACCAGCGATCACCTCACCGCGCACTGCCGTCTTGGTCAGAGGGATCTCCTTAATGCGCCCCCGCCAGAGCGCAAAGTGAGCGCTGGCATAATGCGCATCAAGCGCCGCCTGATCCACGTAAATCTCGGAGAGCGTAAACACATTCTCTTGATCAATTTTCCGGCTGACCTCAAAGCGGCTACAGCCCGGCTCCAAAAGTGATGCGGTGGACTGCTCGCGGACAATTTCGAGAAAGCTCTCGAGCTTTGATGGCTCGACTTCAAGAATGACAATAACTGAGATCATAAGTGCCGACTCCATCCCAGATATTGAGAATTCTGCAACCTCAACAAATCCAATTATAAAGCTTAACCGCCAAATTGCCGAGAATGTTACCATGAAACTCGTGCATAAGCTGCCAATTCATGCTCCTGTCCTTCCGACGATCATTCCAAGACATGACCGGCCCATCCAAGAACGCGGATAAGCTATATCTGATCGATGCCATCGGGCCATTCTTTCGCGACCATGCAAGGAGAGTCATCAACTGGTCGAAAATTCCATTCGCGCATCTCAAACTGGAGGGGCCAGAACACGAATCCCAATGGATGCGCATCCGTGAAGACCTCGACATATTCTGCTCGAAGGCGTCCGCGATGGGATTCAACGCAGTCTCGCTCGATGATGTAACTCATCTTGCCGACCATGCATGGCATGATCTAGAGACCAGGGCGCGCATCGCCCGATGGCGCATGGAATTCCGCCTTTGTTTTGAAGTCGTTCGGAAGCACGGACTTAAGATTTTCCTGACGATGGATGTGTTCAGTGCGACTCCCACCATCCGTGATTATCTAGCGAAGTTGCGTCGGCCTATTGAATCCTATCTGGTGGAATTACTTGAGTCATTTTTTGTAGATTTTCCTGAGATCGCAGGAGTCATCATCCGCATCGGGGAGGCGGACGGCAAGGATGTGCGTGATGAGTTCCGAAGCGAACTCTGCCTGAAAAAACCGGTGCAGGTGAACAGCTTTCTCAAGGCCCTCCTACCAGTGTTTGAGCGCCACTCCCGAAAACTGGTTTTCCGAACTTGGACTGTGGGCGCTTACCCGATCGGGGATTTGATGTGGCATCGCGAAACGTTTACCAGAGTCCTCAAAGGAATTGAGGACAGCGCCCATCTAATCGTCTCCATGAAATACGGGGAAAGTGATTTTTTTCGATTCCTGCCACTCAACCGAAATTTCTTCCGCACTAAGGTGGCGAAAATCGTAGAACTTCAGACACGCAGGGAATATGAAGGTTGCGGAGAGTATCCGAGTTTCACTGGATGGGATTATGAACGTTACGCGCGTGAACTGGAGCAGGCGGAGAACCTTGTCGGGATCATGATTTGGTGCCAGACCGGAGGATGGGTTCCGTTCCGACGTCGGGCATTATTAGATGACGCTGCCGTATGGACGGATATTAATACCTTTGTAACTCTGCGAGTTTTCAAGGACAAGCAAAGCGTGGAGGATGCCGTGCGTGATTTCGCCCGAGAAAGATCATGTCCGGATGCGAACGCGCTGCTGGAACTGTTGAGACTGTCAAACGAGGTGATCCACGAACTGTTATATGTGCAAGAATTCGCACGCCAGAAACTATTCTTCCGACGCGTGCGCATCCCGCCCATCCTACAAGTTTACTGGCACAATATTTTCATCGGCCACAGCGTAAAGAAAATGCTTTGTCATTTCGTTCAAGACAAAAAAACTTGTCTCCAAGAAGCTGCAATCGCCCTTGAGAAACTGGATAAAATGCGCCCGTTAGCCATAGCATCCGGAATGCCATACGAGGACATCGAGTTCATGACGGACACATTCCGTATTCTGGCACTGGCAAGGGAGTATTACTTCCAGCCGTTCACTGCTGAAATGGAACAGCGTATCCGCAGCGCGAAAAAGGAATATAAGCTCAAATATCCCAAAACTGGCCTGCGATATCGCTACCGCGTGAAGACAGACTTCAAGCCTTTCTGGCTAAAAGCCCGTCACTTAGGATGGGCGATCAAGGTTCTTATGCGCCGACAGCGCGGCTATCGCTTGATCGACCGCATCCTGGCGCTCAACGCGCTTTCACTTGTCTATCGCATTATAGCCCGGCGTCGTCCCCACTGGATACCCGGATTTGCCAAAGATAGCGCCATGGGAGTGGAAACTGTATTCAAATGAATCATGCAGCCTCCAATCAAGGAGCGAGCAACATCTTCGCTAATAATGAGGCCGTTCATGCTTTCACATGAACGGCCCTCTGAGATTACAAATTGAATTGGATTTCTAATCAACCTTTCTTGGCCATGCGGGCCTTCTCTGCCTTGACCTTAGCCCAGCGGAGTTTTTGTGCGGCCACAATAGAGGCGCGACCAGCGGCGGACATCCCGCCCTTTTTCTTTTTGCGGGTTGGTGCTGGTGCTGAAGTTGATGCGCCCCTCACCCTAGCCCAACGGGCTTGTTGCGCCGCACGCATGTTGGCCAAGCCCTCGGCTGACAACTTGCCTTTTTTCTTTCTGCCACGTTTCGCGGGTGCCGCAGAAACTGTAACTTGCGAGCTACCAGCTTTGCTGGAACCCAAGATGTCAGCCAATTCGGCTTGAAGGCTTTCGATCTGCTCAGCAAGAGCAACGGCACGTTTTAGAGTATGAATATTTGGAGTCATAGGTTCTCGTAATACGATTGCAGCAATCCGTCAATAAGAAATAACCGTCGGCAGTTGGTTGGATAACAGCCCATAGTAAGCCTCTAAACAAGAGGTCATGAATGCCACATATCGGTATCGTAACCTAGCATCTTCGATTCTGTCGCAATTAGCTGCGCCTGAAAGAATGCAGAACCTTCCATCTAGCCCACACTTATCGAAGCTCAAACTTCTGTATCCGCTCCCCATTTATTTCAGCAACATAGACTGCGCCATCTGATCCGACCGCGATCCCATGAGGCATATTGAATTCGCCCGGCCCTGCGCCTTTAGCGCCCCAAGACATATCAACCTCGCCAGTTAAGGACATTCGCAATACCTTGTCAGCCCGACCATCAGCAACATACAATTTCTTGTCGGCACCAAGACACAATCCATAAGGCGCAAAGCCATCCAACAGACGAATAAATTTACCTTCGACGTCGAAAACTTGAATGCGTTTGTTTTCCCTGTCGGCCACATAAACCTGACCTTGATCATCGAGAATAATGGCATGTGGCAGATGTAATAGTCCTTTTCCGATTCCCCTGTGGCCCCAAGCTTTCAGAAATTTTCCGTCTCGATCAAATTTCACGATCCTTGAATTCCCGTAGCCATCTGAGACAAAAAAATCTCCATTGGGCGCAAAGGCTACATCGGTCGGGCGATTAAAATGCTTGCCGTCGTCCCCTGCAACATCGCGCTCGCCGAGAGTCATCAACATACGACCCGTCATGTCCATCTTGACCACGATGTGACTGGTCATGTCTGTAGCCCAAATATTATCTTCCTTATCCACCCTTACTCCGTGAATAGCCATGAAAACTTTTTCTCCGAAAGAGCGGATATACTTGCCTTCCTTAGTAAAAATTGAAATCGGTAGCCCGCTCCGATGCGCAATAACAATCTCGCCAGCCTTATTGATGGCTACAGCGGAAACCGCGCCACACTTCATGCCCTCGGGCCATTGTGGAAAATCAGGAACCACCTTGTAAGATTGCTCCCGCGCATTCACCACGGGCAACTGGATAAGTAATCCCACTGCAACCGATATGAGAACGATGGGGCGCATGAGGAGTCTTGATTAATATCGACCGAACTTAGCGATCTAATCGCTGTTCAATCGAAGCGTAAGCGTTGTGGTTGTGAATGGATTCGTAGTTCTCCGCCTCTACTTTAAACCAGGTTAATTTTTCATTCCTCTTTGCCCGCAGTGCGATGTTGCGCACCAGATCTTCCACGAACACAGGATTGTCATAGGCTTGTTCCGTGACGTGCTTTTCATCGGGACGCTTGAGCAGACTGAAGAGTTCTGCGCTGGCACTCGCTTCGACAAGTTCGATAAGATCTTCAATCCAAACTGGTTCATTAAAGCGCACAGAAAATGTGACAACTCCACGCTGATTATGCGCCCCACGACTGCTGATCGCTTTCGAGCAGGGGCAGAGCGTGGTGACAGGAACTTCGACGGTGACGATAAAGTCCACCTTTTCCCGTTCTGCATTCACCTCAAAGATGACGCCGTAATCGAGCAGCCCCTCAGCCCCGGAAACGGGTGCCTTTTTTGATCTAAAATAGGGGAAACGGAATTCAGCGTGCGCTTTTTCCGCATCGAGTTTTTTCATCAATGCCTGCGGCATCCCCGCAATCCCGGCAACAGTGAGCACATGACCGTGGGCATGAAGAACCTCAACGAAACGACTCATATGTGTCCCCTTGAAGTGATGCGGCAAATCCACAGCCAGTGAGACTGTGGCCACCGTGCTCTGCTCTGCATGATCTCGGTCGCGAATTCGCAGAGGGAACTTCAGGCTTTTCACCCCCACACGATCAATGTCGATGCCACGGGCATCACGCTGGTTCTGGGTGTCTTGGAGCATGAGGATGATTGATGATGGAGTGCATCGTTCCTGCTGAGAAGAAAAAAACGTTCCAATCCGGAGACTGGAACGTTTTAGAAAGCATGTTCATGCCAGCGGGCGTCTGTTACATCATGAGATTGACAGCACGCGCCCGTTTGATTTCACGGGTGATTTTACGGTGCATCCAAGCGGATACTCCAGTGACGCGACGTGGGAGAATTTTACCAGTCTCTGTAGTGAATTTTGCCAAAATTTCGGGTTTCTTGTAGGTAATGTTATCCGTGTGCAGGTCAAGGCGGCGACGTGGCAGCTTGCGGTTGGCCTTGCGGAAATTGATGAGGCGTTGTTTTGTTTTCGGTTCCATGATAGCAAAAATATGGGCTAGAGATCAGCGGATTTCGCGATGCAGTGTGCGACGGTTGAGGAAGGGGTTGAACTTAATCTTCTCCAAGCGATTGGGAGTGCGGATACTCTTTTTATTACGCGTGGTGATGTAGCGCGACGGCGGCTTGCCTTCGCCGCGGGCTACGGTGCATTCGATTGTGACAATATCTCTGGCCATGGTTTTGAGGGTAGGTAAAGTGGGTTACTCTTTCATGAAGTCAAGCGATGATTCAGCGGGAGGAGCTTTGGTGGTTTCCTCCTCTTCTCCCTCTTCATCTTCAGACTCGCCATCTTCATTGAGATTGAACACGGAACGGGTGGGAATCCGCATGTAGCCGCCACCGCGCTGATTGCTCTCGATCTGCTCCTGAGCTTCGCGTGTGTAACGGGCGAAAGGCAACGCCTCAAGTCTCTCTTCGTTGATTTTGTGCCCAGTCATTTCGCAGTAGCCGTATGTGCGGCTGTCGATGCGCTTGAGGGCTTCCTGAATTTCATAGAGAGCATCTTGCTCCTTGCTCAATAAGCTGAGAGCAAAGTCGCGGTCATAGGCATCACTGCCTGCATCAGCCATGTGCATGCCACCGACTGAGGCCTCGCTGCCCTCGGGGCGATTTCGCAGACTTTCTTTGGCCACGCCTTCCATGGAATCAACCAGATGGCTTTGCAACTCGACGAGACGCTGCTTTTGCCGCTTGAGGAACATAGCACCCAACGGGGGCTTTTTGCCCATTTCGATCACTGGAATATCGTCCATATTCACGCCCCGAATTGGCTTGGGCAATGGAATAGGCACTGCTGTCTTACCCTTCACTGGGGCACTTTTAGTTGGGGCAACCTTCGTTGCGGTAACTGGTTTCGTTGGAGCGGATTTCTTTGCCGGTGGGTGATTTACAATGACGGCGGGTTTATTAGCTTTGATAGTTTTAGATTTGGTTGCTGACGCTTTTTTCGCAGGAGCAGGCTTCTTGGCCACAGGCTTCTTGGCGTCTGGTTTTTTAGTCGCGGATTTTTTGGCAAGAGGCTTCTTGGCTACGGCCTTCTTTGCCACAGGCTTTTTAATTTTCTTTGGCGCGACCTTGCTCTTTGGGGCCGGCTTGGATTTTACTTTGGCCTTGGCGGCCGGCTTTTTATTCTTGGATGCCTTGGGGGACGGCTTGCTGAGCTTTTTTTTCGGTTTTGTGGCCATGATGTAAGAAGACTAGGATGTTTGGAAACCGGAATATTTAGTGAACAATTGCCCGGGTCGGACCCGAAAAATGAGCACGGATGCTAGTCCCTGATACAATTTGCGCAACTACAAAGATGCAGAAGAAATGAGGAATCTTTTCCGGTCCAATCTCGCCCTCGAAGATCAATGCCTGCGCATCTGGTTTTCCGGCTCTATTTCTTTAGCGCCTCAAACACTGTCTTCGCAATGAGCTTCGCCCCATCGTCATTCGGGTGCACGAGATCCGGGAACAATTCCGGCTTGCCTTCGAGCGCAGCATAGAGGTCAATGATCGGAAGCTTCATTTCTTCAGCCGTCATTTTGATTTGCGGAATGATTTCATTTTTAACGATTTCATCGCGAATGCCGAAATTGCCCTTACCGATGACGGGAACTGGGAAGCAAAGAAACACTTTCGCTTTCGGATTGGCTTTCACGAAAGCATCCACCAGTGATTTTGTTGAAGCCGCGAACCCATCCTTCTTCGCCCAGTTCTGCGGTTTACTATCGTTGGTTCCGAGCTTGATAACCACGATGTCCGGGATGTATGCAACCGCATCGGTATAAGATTTCTGCTTCTTGTAGGGCTTGTCCCCATCATCAAGCATGGTCGAACCGCTGTTGCCGAAATTCTTCACTTCATAGTCCGCACCAAGAAGTTCGCCGAGCTGCGTTGGATAGCGGTTCTTCGCATCCTTCACGCCAGCCCCAGCAGTAATACTATCACCCACGCAGGCGACTTTGATTTTCTCAGCTGAAAAGGAAAAGCTCGCTGAAGCGATCAGGAGCAATGTGGCAAGAATAGCGCGTTTCATGGTCAAGGTATCTGGATTTTGTTTCGCTATGCTGCCGGATAACTGCGACGCGTCAAGCTCCTCCACTCCGATCACTCCAGATCAATCGCCCGTATGGCCTTCTTCAAAAACGCAATCTTGGCATCTATTGCGGAAATTTTTGCATCCGGTTTTTGCACTGATCTGATGCTTTCCGCGCCACTGAGTTCCTGCACCAGCCATCCGCGAACCATGGGATAATGCGCAGTTATCAGCCCCAGCTCTCTCACGGCAGCGAGAGAACCTGGATCATCTGGATTGGCAATGGCCTTCTGTATAGCAAGCACTGCCCGCCCGATCTCAGCCTCAGTTTTTTCATCCGCCGGACAAGTCTGAGCGACACACAATAGAAGAACAATTACTGGAAACTGATAGGCTCTCATGATCTTGTTTTGATAGACCGCAGCCAAGCCCGATTGATCAAATCCTATTCGTCCATGCGATCCGCCATGGCCTTCATCTTATCCAATGACTGCGCGACCCAGACCGCAAGGCCCGGTTCCTCTGTCTCGCTTGAACCAGTGAAGTTGAGCCTGCGCGCTTGATGTTTCTCAATAAATGTCAGCAGCTTTTCTGACACCGCCAGAATACCGCGATGCAAGTGGAGGCAGGGCTTCTTCAATTTCCGGGCGCAAGTGATCGTCTTTTTCGCCACGCCAACTGTTTGTGCGGCGAGTGTAAAAACTACGGTCGCGTCCGAGTCTCGCACATTCCATTCCGTGCGCTCGATATGCTCATCCGAAGGTGTTTCTCGCAATTGGTATTTGCTATCCAGTGGCCCGTCAGAAGTTATCCGACCTTGAGGACACCATCCTCCATGCGGAATATTGTGTGTGATGGCCCAGTCGAGAGCGGCACGATCGGCCCCCGTCTGACCACCGCTGATGATGACTATTTGAAGCGGCATGATTTCTATCCTCGACGAGAAACCCGCATCATGCCACCTCAAACATGCATCCTGTGAAATTGCCCCTAAAATTCAATCCGTCTCCGGCCTCGGATCACGCCCCAGTAATTCGCGCAATGCATCCTTGGGGGACTTGCCCTTATAGAGAACAGAATGGACTTCATCGAGCAACGGCGTGCGGACGTCTGCCTTGCGCGCACAGTGCCACAGGCTCTCAGTATTCGGCACGCCCTCAGCCACCATCCGCGTGCTGGCGATGATGTCCGGCAAGCTCAAGCCTTCGCCGAGAAGCCGGCCCACGCGATTATTCCGGCTGTGCTCGGAGTAGCAGGTCGCCACCAAATCCCCCACCCCACTCAAGCCATAAAAAGTCTCCAGACCGCCGCCGCGTGATACGCCCAATCGCACCATTTCTGCCAGTCCGCGTGTGACCAATGCGGCGATTGCGTTGTCGCCTAAGTTCAATCCGCGCGCGATGCCCGCAGCGATAGCGTAGGGATTTTTCATCGCGCCCGCCCACTCAACTCCAGCAATGTCATCCGTCGAGTAGCAACGGAACCACGGAAGAGTGAACACATTTTGCAATCGAACCGCGAGATCATGATCCGCGCACGCCACCACCGCGGCGGACGGCATTCTTTGCGCGATCTCCTCAGAATGATTAGGCCCCGACAAGGCGGCGAGCGGATGCCCCGGAAATATCTCCGCGAGTATCTCCGACATCCGCTTGCCGGTCTCCAGTTCGACACCCTTCGTGCAGCTCAGCAGCACTTCATCACCGCGCAAGACGCCCGCGTTTTTTAATCCCTGTGCCACGCTGCGCAAGGCCTTGGACGGCGTGACGAACACCACTAGCTCCGCAGGCTCCAGCATGGAAAATTCATGCACGGGCAGCACCCGTTCATTGAGCATTAATCCCGGAAGATAGCGCTCATTGCATCGGCTCTGCGCGATCCCTCGCATCAGTGATTCATCGCGGCCCCAGAATGAAACGCGCAGCCCGCGCTCTGCCAGCATGGCCGCCAACGCCGTGCCCCAACTTCCTGCTCCAAGAACAATTGCACTCTTCATGATTTCTTTTTCTCAAAACGGTTTTCTGTTCCTGATAGCATCCGCACAATGTTGGATCGATGCCTCACCACCACCAGCACGCCCATCACGATGCCAAGCCCCAGTAGCACAAAGTTCCATGTGCCCTGATAAGACATCACCAACGCCATCGCGATGGGCAGGGCCACCGCCGAGGCGATGGAAGCCATGGCCACCATCCGCGCACTAAAATAAACGGCCAGCCACACAATCAAAGCGAACAGCAGTGACAGCGGCGCCAGCCCCAGCAGCGCGCCCGCCGAAGTCGCCACGCCCTTGCCTCCTTTGAACCCCAGCCAGAAAGTGAACATATGCCCCAGCACCGACGCAGCGGCGCAACACACAGCAACGAACGTGGCGGTTCCGGGATTCGCGCCCTGCCGCAACATCCACCATTCGGCAAAAGCCACCGGCACCAGACCCTTGAGCATGTCGAGAATGAAAACGGGAATGCCGATGCCCTTGCCTAGCACCCGAATCACATTCGTCGCGCCGATGTTCCCGCTCCCATGTTTGCGGATATCCATCCCCTTCATCAAGCCCGCCCAATACCCGAACGGCAGTGAGCCGCAAAGATAGGCGAAGGCGGTCAGAAGGATCGCGGACAAAGTGTTAGACATCGCCCTATGCAGACACACGCACAAGGCGCGGGCAAGGTGAATCTACGCCGGATGTGTTGCAGACGTCCAATCACGAAAAGCCCTTGAAAAATATATCAGACGGACTTTCACGCTTGATGCTCTTCATCGGGGTTAGGAGGTAAAAAGCGTCCTCCAAGCTTTGATAAGCATATAAATCGTGTGCGATACAAGCACGAGTCCAATAATTCCGGTAACTGCAACATAAAGGATGAACCGAATCGGATGAGTGGCACGCTGGTAAAATTCAGAACCGTCTCCACGCGGCCCACCATTGAGAGCGACTGCAATACAATGCCCACAAAACCAGTATGCCATAAAACTCGATAATAATGTCGCAAAAATAAAGATGAAATTACTCATAGCGTGCGAATGCGCCTAACATTGTATTATTCTCCATTTTTGCAACATACCCATCAAATTTCAGTATTCTCGCCCATTTGCAAAACTGTCACCTTATATCCCGCAGCCCCCACAAAAAATAATAGCCGGGGTCGGACCCGGCTCTAATGTTCATGAGCCTCCCGGCAGAAGCGACGCCTCGTCGCTGGCTCCGGTGCTGGCTGCGCCATCGCTAAAAGGTGGCACAGGCTTGCCCTTCGGCCACGAGCTCAGGGCCGAGTGGCAGCCTGTCCTCATGAACCTAAGGCAAAACCTAATCAGGAGAAGTTCAGCGCAGGCCAGAGGCACTGCGCCACACATAGGCTACAAGCCCGTGCCACTTTCAGACCGGTTTGGCTGCTGGCACTGCAATAGCATCTTCCATATCCTCTTCTTCCAATGACTGCTCGACGGCCAGCTTCATGCCTTTGAGCATACAAAATGACCGTCTCCATGCGCTCCAATTCTTGAATCTTGCGCTTCCGCTTCAGATGGTGCTCACGTCGCGTTTCAGCAGCGGACTTGAGGCGCTCAATAAGTGCCTGCTGAGCCATCACGACCTCGGACAGAGCAGCCATTCTCGCATCCCGCTTGGGATCGGACCCATTCCCCTTTCGGCTACGGCGGAGCAGCCAGCGGGTAAGCAGTTGATAAAAAATTGACATAAATACAGTCGCCGATGTTCTCCAAGCGCCAGGCATGGTCAATGTCCGCTGCGCGGCGTCGCCACATCACTTCTCGAAAGGGTGATGACGCCATGCAGGTTTTGTCCATGGCATCAAACGCCAACCCAGCCACGTCCACCCATTCACAAGGCGGGATAGGCGAGTCTCCAGCATGTCTGACCGAGAACTTTTCTCATCCAGTTGCTTCTGAAGGCCGCGTATTTCCTTGAGAGCGGCCTTGATTTCCGCTCGCGCCAGAATGAGTTCACGCGACGTGGCGAGAAGCTGGCCGCGAAGGGTGCCGACATCCTCTTGCGCCTCGGTCCGCTGGATTTCAGCCGAGACTACGAGCCGCCACGCCATCTGGGCATGGAGAGTCAGAGCACAGGCATCGTCATCTAAAACAGGAACCTCCTCGCGGACAAAATCGGGATTTCTCCAGTTGGTGCTGGGGATTGAAAAGATCAGCGATGTAAAATGAGAGAATCCCGACCACCAGGGCGCCCAGAGATTGAGATGATAGTTGCGTGAGGAATGCCGGAGAATATCCAGGTCCACACTAGTCGAGAAAGCTCCGCCCCAGCCGCTATGCTCAGGAAGATGCGAGGTGGCGCGAAATCCGTAACGCTGCGCGAGTTCGGCTTTTAGAATGAGGCTGTCGCTCATGATGACCACCGGCGTTTTTACTGCCGGTAGAATTTCCAGTTCGATCAAATCATAAACCCGTTTCCTGTCATTTTCCTCAGGAGAATCGACCGCATTGCCAAAGAAGCGGTCTCCGCAACGTATGCTCAACACTTGATAGGGGCCGCTTTCTCTGAACGCAGCGCTGACCTCTGTGATGGCCGGAACGAAATGATAGAATGGCTTCATGAATTCTCTGGTTTGCTTCGTCAAACCTCCGCAGAACCAATCGCCCAAGTTGGTGCAAACAGGGAACTCCATGTCTTGACCGCGCTTGAACTGCTCCAGTCCGGCGAGAAGCCGCATGTAGCCAGACGCGACAAAATACTCTTCGACATTTTCAGCCGCAGCGCTGGACGTGCAGAAGAAATCAGAGTCAGGATGAATCCATCGGGACAAATCAGAACGCGAGATATCCATGCGCAAATCGATTCCGGATTCCTTGAGGCACTCATAGAGCATGCACGTCCCCCTAAGAAAATCGCCAACCCCCGGATGGCCATTCTTCCACTGTCCCATGGCTTTATAAATCTGAATCACGCGTTTCATGCTTTATACTTCCTCAGGGTTCGCTCGATTTTGAGTGTTCATGATTTTCGCCATCGTAATTCCGGCGCCGTCATCAGTCATCCAGCGGATTCTTGCGCCACGATGGTTTTGTCCAAGGCATCAATCGCCAGCCAAGCCAGGCCCAGCCATTCACAAGCTGCAATATCCTGTGCTTGAACCGGCCGATCTGCGAATGAGCATGATCCAAACTTTTTTGCAGAGCGAGCACCTCCTTGCGGGCAGCTTTCAACTCGCTATTCTCTGCGGACGACTTGCGAGTTAAGATGGCCACCTTCTCCTGCAACTCCCTTGCTTCCCTCGCCGTTTCCGCATTCACGTTTTCCGCATTCTCCAGCAAGATCTGCAAGCCCTCCGACTGCGCCATCAAAGCATCCACTGAGAGTGGAGCCGTCAGTTTCAAGTCCGCCATGACATAACTGCGTCCGCGGGAAGCTTCATGGAGATGAGGAAGATGCCACAGCGGCGGCACGGGATGAACGTCCTGAAGCTTGTCGGAGAAATACATGGCGGCATGCGAGACGTTTGATATGCCACACAAAAGATGACCGCAGCGCGCGAGCAGCAATGCGTCCATCAGGACTTCCCTTCCCAATTGGTAACAATGAAGTTCGCGGCGCGGCTCGAAAAGCCACTGATAATCACCCGAGATGGCGATGGTGGCGGCTGTTCGATGAGCCTCCACTGTGAGCAGACGATCACCAAAGCGTTCCCTAAAGAGAATGACTGTTTCGACTTCGTCGCAGGCCAGAAAGATGCGCGAAAAGGAATACTTTCGATCCAGGGCCGTAGCTTGCTCAAGATAGACGATGGTGGGTGCTGAAACTGGATGGCCCGGAATATTCCCCCACCTCATGTCAGTCCCGCGCACATGGACTCCTAAAATATCCGGGCGAGTGTCGGCGCCCAAGATCGATTCCACTTCCGCCAGAATTTCTGGCCTGACCCGAATATAGCGATTCAGCAGCTCCCTTACCCGATTGAAAACATGGGATGGCGGCTGGATGGCATCCACATAAATCAAAGGTCCTTTCTCGCTGCCCTGATTGTTCAAGGGGTCAAGTCGCAGAGCTTCCGCGACGGTGAGTCCGCCAGGCTGCGCAAAGTAATACTCCCACGCATTTTTCGTCCCTAGGACACGTTCATCATCTTCGCTGTAGCGGGTGCGATACCGCTCCATGTCCACCACCGGCACCAGATCGTGCTGGTCAGCGTAATCGATCCCCTGGATCATGCAGATAAAATTCGACCAGAATCCCCACCCCGGAGGTGGCCGATAAATCAGATAGGGTCTCTTCAACTCGGATGTCATGGGCGTCAGTCGCTCCATTCGGGCAACACCTCAATAGACATTAAATGGAATGCGCAACACACGAAGTGCTTCAATCTGCGGCCTTGGTGGGTGTCAGCCGGTTCCATCGTGCCTACGCGAGAATCAATGCCAGCCCGCAAAAAATCAGCGACACCTGAGAAAACGAAACCCGCTCCCATGCTTGCGAATATCCATCCCCCGCATCAAGCCCGCGCAATACCCGATCGGCAGCGAGCCACAGAGATAAGCGAGCGCGGTCAGCAAGATTGCGTGCAACGTGATGAACATCGGCCTATGCAGACACACTCGAACGGTGCGGGCAAGATGAATCTGCTGCGGATCTGCGCGGATGAAGTATTCCGAGGCGTGTTCTCAGTGCGGATTTCAAGCGTTGCAGTCATTGCTCAAGCTTTAAAAAATTCGAATTCAACGAGCTCTCCCTGCTCGAATACTGCCGGCCACCACATACCATTGAACCAATCCTCTCGATGGGCCAGTTGATAATTGTCAATGCAGTATTCTTGGGCGCGTTTCCCAACCGCCGACCGAAACTACCTTTGCGATAGCGGCACTCTTTCATCTTCCTCACATTGCCATAGTTCACAGCTTCGATAAAAGTAGCAGCCGACGTGAGGAGGCTCTGTCTATGAAGCTATGGGAGAGGACGAAGCCGCCCGCGCAGAAATTTGAGCCTCCTTACGTCGGCTGCTACTTGGGCTTATGCTTTCGCTGCGATGACCGTTTCATCATCAATTTCCTCATCATCCGATGACTGGGCCGGGGCCAGCTTCATGCCTTTGGGTGCGCGACCGGAACGGGCGCAGAAGTCGGCATAGGTGATGACTTCAAAGGTGCGGTCGAGGTGTTCCACCACGGCGGTGAGGGATTCCACCCAGTCGCCGGAGTTGAGATAATGGATGTCTCCGACCACGCGGTCGGCGGGTGTGTGAATGTGTCCGCAAATGATGCCTTTGCAGCCGCGATGATGTGCTAGGGCTTGGAGTTGCTCTTCGTATTTGCCGACGAAACTGACTGCGCCTTTGACGCGGGCTTTGACCCACTTGGCAAATGAGAAGGCTTCTTTGCCGCGCCAGTGACGATAGGCATTGTAGAAGCGATTGACCTTGAGCAGCGTCTCATAACAAACTGCGCCGATGCCCGCGAGCCACTTATGATTAGTGGTGACGTGGTCGAAGCCGTCGCCATGCACGATGAGATAACGCCCATGCGGCGATTCGTGAATGTGATCCTCGACGATGCTGAGGTTATCGAGACTCATGGGCAGGAAGCGCGAGAGCACGTCGTCGTGATTGCCGCGTGTGTAGATGACTTGCGTGTCTTCCTTTTCCATTTTCTTAAGCACGGTGCGGATGAAATGCGTGTGGGGCTTGTCCCACTTTCCGCCGCGTCGCAGCGCCCAGGCGTCGATGATGTCTCCATTGAGCACTAGTTTTTCGCATTGGCAGTTCCGCAGAAAATGTGCGGCCTGCGAGGCTTTGCATTCCGGCGCACCGAGATGCACGTCGGAGATGAAAATGGTTTTGAATCGGAGTTTTCTTTTCATGTGGTGGTGGCGAGCTGGCCCGAGCGCAGAGGCAGTTTACCATATTCCAGGCGACCAGCGCTGACCAATTCCCGCTCAAATTGAGCGGTGATCGAGTCCCAGGAAAGTCCCATCACCGCCTCGCGTGCGGCAGCTCTCAGCGTGGCGTCATTCCAATGCTCCATCGCGACGATGGTGGCGGAGAGGAATGCTGCTTCGTCACGATAGGTAGCCATGAATCCATTTTGGCTATTGAGTATAAGTTCTTGTGCGGCAGCGTAATTGTAACTCACTGTGACGAGGCCGGAAGCGAGCGCTTCGGGCAGAACATTACCGTAAGTTTCCGTTGTGCTCGGGAACAAAAATATATCTGCGGAGGCATAGTGCCGTGCGAGGTCTTCTCCAGTGCGCGCACCAGCATGAATGAACTGAGGGTATTTCCTGCGGAGCCATTCCGACTTCGGCCCGCTGCCGACAAATACTCCACGCGCGCCGGGCTTGGCTTTGATAAGATTTTGCATGGCCTTCACTGCCAGTGGAAGATTTTTCTCCGCCGCTATGCGCCCGACGAATATCGCCACCGGCGCATCGTCCGTCGCGCCCCACTCTGCGCGCAACGATGAATCACGTCGCTCTGGTTTGAAGATGTCGGTCTTCACGCCGCGACCAAGCACGCCAACGTTGTTCACGCCCATTTCCCGCAAATGCTCCGCCGTGCTCTGCGAGGGCGTGAGCGTGCGTGAGGTGCGGTTGTGAAAATACCGCATGAAGCGCGCGGCCAAGGGCTTCATGAAGGAAAGATGATAGTTGTCCGCGTAGCTGTGAAAGTTCGTGTGAAACCCAGAGACCACAGGCACGCCGCAGAGTCGGGCCGCGCGAATGGCATTGAGGCCCATGATGGTCTCGACCGCCACATAGATGACGTCTGGGCGGAAAATCTCGAACAATTTTTCGAACCATGTCGCGCTCACCAGTCCGGCGCGCACTTCAGAATATCCGGGAATACTGAGGGAACGCACTCGCCGGATGGTGACTTCATGCAAGGCGTTTTCTTTCTGCGCACCATCCGTGGTGGTGATTACGTCGACTTGATTACCGCGTGCAGCAAGCCCGCGCGCCAGAGTTTCAAGCGTGCGTGCCACGCCATTGATGTCCGGCGAGAAAGTGTCGGTGACGATTAGAACTTTCATCAGTATTTCTCGCGACAGAATACCGCATTGGCTTCGCGTTGAAACTAAAGCCCGGTGAACTTTTCGTCACATACCAAAGCGAACGCGAAAGACGTTCAACGGGCTATGAGAAACATCGCCGCGAAGGTGGTCGGCGCTGGCTTCCAGTCTTTCGCTGGTTCTACCATGATGTCGGAAATGTCGCCGTCGAGATAGAGCGCGTCTTTGCAGCCTAGGTGAAGAAAGAGAGAGGCGAACTGATGGAAGCTCACACGGCCTCGCACTCGGTCATCGCGATCATTAATAACGAAGATAATCTGCCCGTCTTTTGATCTTACGCCGACACCATTGCGCAGGCGTTTGTTGGTGGATCCTTCTTTGAATATGGGATGAATAACTCCATGCCTCAGTAGAAGCGGGCCTGATTGCGTGGCCAGTTTCGGCTTGATGCCGCTTTTAGAAAACTCTGCCGTCTCCATGACGCCAGCGCCCTTTTTCTCATCCAGGTAAAATACGCCACCGGGCTTGAGATAGAAATTGCCCTCACCGTTTTGAAAATTCAGCGGCACCAGCTCGCGCCCATTACAAATCGTCAGCCCCAATGGTTTCGGTCCCCGCTCGTAAATGCCCGCATTCATGGCGAAGATAATTTGTTTCCCCTCATCAGCGACGTGCTTCTGCAAGGCAGTAAAGTCGCCCAAGGGTTTGTCATTCTTGCCGTTCCAGACCAATTCCAATTCTGCAAAACGTGCCTTGTCGAGACGATACAAATGATACACGGCACCATCAAATTCCACACGCTCGACTCCCGCCGAAGCGACACTCGTGGCGCAACCAAGCATCGGGAATATCCAGCGGTAAATCAATCGGCGCATGATGGGCTACACTGCCCCAAGTTCACTGACTTGTCACGCGTTCGCTTGGATTCGTCGGCGACGAAACACCAGAATCACCGAGGCACTCATCAGCAAAACGAATGCGCCCGGCTCTGGGACGGTGGCGACTTGATAGCCAATGTCCTTGAGGAAAGCGGCGTCCAATTGCGTAAGTTGTTTGCGTTGCCCTGAAGTTTGGGCGCTATCGAGTGCCACCTCCTGCGCTAGCCCAGTATATAAGTTCGTGCTCATGAGACCAGAGGCCAAATGTGCTCCGTCAATATCCAGCAGTCCTGCACCAGAGCCTCCATTGAGAGCCTGAGCATTGACCCCCAGCCAAGTGGTGCCGCTGGAAAGATTTGTCCAGTTATCCGACGCACCAATGCCAAGACCATGCAGTATCTCGTGGAGTGCTATGGTATATAAATCGAACTTTCCTGCCGTGACCGCAGTGGTGTGATTATAATGCCAGAATGCATCGAGCGTGCCTAAGCTATCTGTGATGCCGTTGTTATTTGTATCATTTGAGATAGAAAGACTGGCTAGTGACGGCCCATAGCTCAAGGAGTATCCCGCCGAGTTGGAACCGAGTGTCAAGCTGCCAGTCAATGTGCCGATACTAGGACCGCTGCCGCGCCCCATATAGGAGTTGGATGCAGATTGCAGGTTGCTCGTGGCCCCCGCAAGCTCAGAGCCAAATCCACTCGCGGACAAGTTCAGGCCCGCATCGGCAGTTGACCCCTCCCCCAATGCACCTCCAAGTCCCCTCATGCCAACATAAACCGTGAACGCATTAGCCGAGAGATTGGGACTGGTGACGGCTGTGCTCACATTAGTGGACGGATTATTGTAATATAAATCCCAATCGGCGCTCACCGACGTGCTTCCGTTCGTGCCAGTGATCGAATTTACATTGGGCGATCCCGCAGGACTGGTAGCGGACAGATTTGTCGGGCTTAACAAAGCACTCAAGTCCGCAGCAGCGGCGTCCACCGCAGCCTTAGCCACAGGACGCAGGCCAAAGAAATTTCCATGCGCCACATCGTTGCTATAATCGATGACAATGTTCAGGCCAAAGCCCGGAGAGGCCAAGGCCAGCAACAATATTGCAGAACAGATGCGTGCGAAAGAAGACATAATGCAGTCGATTAATCTATGGTATTTATAGAGAATATCAATTTGTTCCTCAATAATCGGTTTACTCCACCCATTCGCCATCTCGTTCCTAGATGTAGAAAAACATCTTGACCCCTGCGACACCCCATCTACTATTCACGCCCCCGAACGCGCCCCGCGCACGAATGCCCAATTACATTCGATTTCCATGAAAGAAGGAATCCATCCCGAAACCCACGAAACCACCATCACCTGCACTTGCGGCACGGTTTACCAAACCCGCAGCACGGTGAAAGCCATCCGCATCGGCATCTGTGCCGCCTGCCATCCCTTCTACACGGGAGAACAGCGCTTCATTGATACCGCAGGCCGAATTGATAAATTCGCCCAACGCTACGGCTCCACAAGCTCTACGCGTCGCGCCAAGCCGAAAGCAGAAGCAGCAGCCTCCGCCTAGCTTCCCCATCTCGATTTTTACCACAAACGGTGTTCGCGCTCTCATGCGCGGCACCGTTTTTGTTTTGTCCAATCACGCTCATGGATTACTCACCCATCATCGAGAAAAAGAAGGTCCGCTTTGCCGAGCTGGAAGCCTGCATGTCATCGCCCGATTTTTATGATGACAATCG
>JBBRNC010000018.1:0-75252 GCA_038230495.1 Verrucomicrobiales bacterium | reverse complement strand
TCTGGCCACCGGGTATGACCACAAGTCGGTCACGCTTTCCCACCACGGCAGTGATACGGTGAATTTCAAAGTAGAAGCTGACATCACCGGCACTGGGCAGTGGGTCACAGCCGCCACTTTCGCCGTCAAGCCCGGTGAAACAGCGGAGCACAAATTCTCCGATGCATTTGCAGCTTACTGGTTTCGAGTTGTGTCAGACAAAGACACGGTGGCATCGGTTATTTTCATATACGATTGATCGTCGTGCCGAGCCATCTTGGGGCTGATGCCAGATTAGGTGCCAATGTCGGTCTGATGTCCGAATCAACCGCATTTAATAAAATATATGAAAACCCTGCTCACGTTGCTTCTAATCAGCGCATCGACCTCGCTTCCCCTGGCACAAGTCGCTGCTGACTCCGCCGGAACCGTCACGCCGAAGAAAAGCGGGGATTTCGTCCACCCCGGAATGCTGCACAATGACGAGGACTTTAAGCGGATGCGGGATCATCTCAGCGAGCAGCCGTGGAAAGCGGGATGGGAACGGCTGACGGCAAACAATCATGCCTCGCTCCGCTACAAACCGCGTCCCACCGCAAACGTCGTTCGGGGCCGGGACAGGACTCATGTGGAGCGGGAGAATTACTGGGTGATGTTTAACGATGCCGCAGCGGCTTATGCGCTGGCGTTGCGCTGGCGCATCTCGGGCGAGAAGCAATACGGGGACAAAGCGGTGGAAATACTCAATGCGTGGAGTTCCATTTTGCAGCGACTCAGCGGCTCCACAGACGTAGCTCTGGCCGCAGGGATTTACGGCTATCAGTTTGCCAACGCCGCCGAGATCATGCGCACTTATCAGGGATGGAAGCCCGAGGAATTCGCCCGCTTTCAGAAGATGATGCTCGATGTCTTCTTGCCCATCAATCAGGACTTCCTCAAGCGTCACAACAATACAAAGATTGATCATTACTGGGCTAACTGGGACCTCTGCAACATGGCGTCCATGATGGCCATTGGCATTCTCTGCGATCAGCGGAGCCTCTATGATGAAGTGGTCGCCTATTACAAAGACGGGAAAGGAAATGGCTGCATCAGGCAGGCCGTCTATTTCATCCATCCGGACGGCCTCGGCCAATGGCAGGAAGCCGGACGCGACCAGGGCCACACCGTCATGGGGATCGCCCTGGCCAGCGCCATTTGCGAAATGGCCTGGAAGCAAGGCGATGATCTTTATGGGTTCGACGACAATCGTCTCCTCAAAGGCTGCGAGTATGTCGCCAAGTATAACCTCGGCGAAGAAGTTCTCTTCAAGACCTACAAGAACAGTGACAAAACTCAGACAGTGATCAGCGATTGGGCTCGAGGCGGTTTGCGCCCGGCGTGGGAGCTGGCCTACAACCACTATGTGAAACTCAAGAAACTCGCCGCGCCCTACACGACAAAAATGGCTGAGAAGGTGCGCCCCGAAGGCGGCGGTGGAGATTACGGCACAACCAGCGGCGGCTTCGACCAGCTTGGCTACGGCACATTAACGGCGACTCTCGAATGAGACTCTGAACGTCAGTAGCCCTGTTGTGGAATAAAAAATGTCGAGGGCTGCCCGCCGTCCACTCATCTCACCACCCCCCCCAAACAAGCCCACAGCAATCCATGAAACTCATTCTCATTACTCTTCTCTACGCACTGACCATTTCAGTTCACGGTCAGGAAACAAAACCAGCCCCGATAAAATGGGAATCCGGTATGACCAAGGTCCTCATCATTGCTGGCGGTTCATCGCACGACTTCAAAAAATGGTTTGAGGATTACGACAGCGCATTCCTCAAAACCGCAGGCTTCACCGTGAATGTCACTGAGGACGCCGCAGTCGCGGTCGCGGAACTTAAGAACGTCGATGTCGCCATCATCAGCTCCAACAAGACCGGGCTGGACACTCCCGAATATCGCGCCGCGCTCTTTGATTTTGCCGCCCGTGGCAAGGGCATCATCATGCTGCATCCCGGCACCTGGTATGGCTTCAACAAATGGCCGGAAATCAATGCCAAGATCATTGGCGGCGGAGCCAAGAGTCATGATCCGCTCGGGCCGTTCACCGTGAATGTGCTCCAAAAAGATCATCTCATGATGAAAGACGTTCCTGCAAGCTTTGCGGTCTTTGATGAACTCTATCATGTGAATCCAGAGCCGTCGAAGAACACCACGTCCATAGATGTGCTGGCCGAGACCACGCCCAGCAAAAAATTCAACAAGACTCATCCCAGCGTCTGGATCACAAAAAATGACAAGGCTCGAATCGTTGGCATCGCCCTCGGCCACGACGGGCGTGTCCATGAATTGGATTTCTTTAAAAAAATCCTGATCAATGCGGTGAATTGGACGTCCAAGAAATAGACCGCATCAGGCAGCCCGACGCAGGAACCACCGTGTTTTATTATCGCCCTTGGACAGCCAGACCGGATAGAACAGTCTGACCCCTCGGCTATTTCGGCTGGAGTCACAGTGAGTGGTCCAGGTGTCCGGGGCCATTGCCCTCCGGATCAGCGAGCACAGCGGTGGTGGCAGCATTTCCGTCACGATCAAATCCGGTGAGAAGGAGGACTGGCAATGCCTGTCCTTCCAACTCCTCCCAGATGATCGCGACTATTTGCCTTCCGACGAGCTTCTGGTAGTGCTCGCGCTCGATGGGGGTGGGTTGGGCATTCATGACAATCCCACGTGTGTGTCCAGAAGACCATGCAGTGCTTCCGTGCGTTTGGGCAGTTCAGCGAGATTTCCCTTCAACGATTCGGTGAATGCGTTAAACAGAGACCAAACGTTCCTGCCTCCAAACGCATCGTGGCTTGGCTCCCTCCATTCGTGAAGAACAGACGGGATGAGGCGGTTGCTGCACACGCCGACATCAGTGGCACGAATGACCAGATCATGGGCCTCGGTATCGTCAATGTCAGCTTCCTTGTAGGCTTCGATGCGTTTGTCCTGGTCATGCCATTTGGACATGAGCAAGCCGATGGAACGCTCGACGAGTTGAGGCAGATCACGCGTGATGAACCGTGTGTGCTTGCGGGCGAATTTCACTTCGCCAGAAAACGACAGGTTATCACAAACGAAGACCGAAGCACCAGCAACGATGCCAGCCGGGAATGTCTTGTCGTGACTGTTGCGCAGACCGAGCACCCAGCAATAATCATCACTGGTTCTCTGCCCGTGGATTTCCATCAGGCCAAAGTAGCGGTCACCATCATGACTGAGGCTGTGCGCTTGATTGCCGACGTTAAGGTTCGTGCGGTTGAGGGTTTTCTGGACGGCGGTTATGAGTTGATAATGAGGGATGGGTTGCCAGGTTTCCGTGGGCGGAGGTGTCTGGACGCGGCGGATCTCATTCATTTCGACGTGAGATGCGCCGCAGTGAAGGATGAGATTGTTTCGTTTGACGGGTGGTGGTGCGAGTAGCTGGAACATAATATTGTTTTCTTTTCGATGGGTGGTGTAGAGCGCAATTGTGGTTCAGTATCCGGCGAGCCTGCGCGTGGTGATAAGCGTGCCGGTGGGGTCAAAGGCCCGGAACTCGCAGAAATCGAATCCTTCGTCCTTGAACGAGGAAGCCCAGACTTCGAGAGTTTCGGTTTGGGAGGCTTGTTCGGTATTGAGACCGGGGCCAAAGGGTGGAGATGAAGCAGCAAAATTTCGGGCTGCTTCACCTGTGCGTGTTTCGAGTAGGCGCATGATTTCTTGATGGGTGTTCCCCAAAACAAGTCAGGCCGCGACACCACGAGGATGCCAGCGGCCTGAGCCCTGTCTGGAGTGTTGTTCTTATCAGTGCCTCAGAGACGAACGCTTTGGAGCGAACGCAGGGTCTGGCGCACGTTCTGCAGGTCCTTGTCGCCGGACTTCTGCTCGCGCAGGGCCTGACGAATGGAATCGCCGAGCTTGGTGAGCGCGGAGATGGTTTCGCGGAACGCAGTTTTAATGCTCTCGATCTGCACCAGGGCAGTTTCGAGAGCGGGCTTGGCTTCGCTGTCCTTGCTGGGGACGTTTGTTACGCCATTGGTGGCGATGGGATGTTGATGACCGTTGGTGGGTGGCATGGGTTTGTTGGGTTCGGGTTGTTTTGCTATGGGTGGCGGAGGGTTGACTGGCACTGCCGCAGGCGTTGCGGGTGTCGGTGATTCCGGTTTTGAGGAAGCGCTGACCGGGTTATCCCGGATGGGCATGACGATCATCTGGCGACCGCCCTGGCTGAACTTCAGCGGTGACATGGCGTCGATGATCTCGATGCGGGTCAGGCCAAAGCGCAGGGCTTTAAGCAGGAAGCGCTTGTCGAGGAACACCGTCACTGCGTCGCCGGTGGTGGCGGCTTCTTTAATTTCAATCTTGGTCCAGGGCAGTTCCGGTTTGGATTTGCCCAAGAGCCGGAAGCAGTGACCTGCCACCTCGATTCCAATGGTGTGATACTGATCACTCGGTGTGGGAAGTCGTTGCGCGGAACGGCTCACTTCCTCCACGGCTTCCGGATTAATGGAAATCGTGGTCTTGAAGCTGCCGTTATCGGGGAGCACCTGACGCCAGTTCGGATAATTGCCGTCGATGGCGCGAGATACGAAACTCCAGTGGTCACTGGTGATCTCGAAGCGCTGAATGTCGTTCTTCTTTCCTGTCTGCGTCTTGAGCTTCCACGCACCGTCCTGGTTAAACCCTTTCCACGCGAGGAACTTGTGTTCCGGGATGACGAGGGATTGAGCCAGGGGCAGCGAAAACGAGTTGGAGCTGAACAGGTGTCTGCCGTCTGTGCCCACGATGTAGGAAGCACCAGGCTTACTGACATCAAGGAACGCCCCGTTGATGATGAAGCGTGTGGCGTCGGTGCTGGCGCATTCCATGGCTTCATGGAGGGATTCGCGCACGGCATCGTTGATGGGAACGATGTCCCCGGTGACTTCAGCTGTTGCCGGAAATTCCTCCTTTGAGAAAGAGGCACGGCGATGCTCCATGCTCTGACCGCCGACGGGAATGCGGATCGATGCCGCATCCTTGCCGCTGGCTTCCAGCGTGATGGTGTCGGCGGTGCCGCAACTCTTCACCACATTGCTCAAGTCCTCGAAGGGCAGGAGCAGCGTGACGGCAGGAGCGTAATCCGGAGTGTCCAGTTTGAAGGTCGCCGCGCGGTCCAGATCAGTGACCGTGAGGTCAACCTGTCCGGAGTCGTGACGGCGGATTTGCACACAGCCCAGAACAGGCAGCGTGTGACGTTTAGCGATGACTTTGCCGAGACCCACGAGCGCGGGTTTCAGTTCGGCCACCGGGATGGTGATGGGATTCATTTTTCGTATTTTGGTTTTGGGGTTGTGGATGGGCATGAAAAAGCCCATGCACCGGTGAGGGTGATGGGCTGGTGAATGGTTGGTGGCTTGTCCGGCGGATTAAGACGTCGCTGATGAATTTCTCGCGTTTGGTTTTCTCCTGGTCGAGCACACCAGTCCGAGTCCGGATGGTATCCAGATGCTGCGCTTGAACTGGCGCCAGGGGATCACGCGTTTGCTGAAGCCCGGGATCGAGTGCCCGCTGATGAAGATGCGGCGTGGATTCCAGCCTATGCCGTAGATGACCACCCAGTGAAGATCCTCCTCGCAACCGACGTCGATGCTCACCAGGACCGGTGAGCCGCCCTCGATGCTGGTTTTGATGGCGTCGAAATCCATCTTGGGGCGTGTGGAGACTCGGACGCTGTGCTTGCGCAGGGCGGCACTCAAGCGAGTCGTCGAGACGCCCCAGGTTTCACTTGGATCACAGTCCGCATAAAACTTCTTGAAGCTGGACCCAGGTTTGAGGAATTTGAGGACCGACCATCCGGCGATGGCACCGCAAGAATAGCCGTCGGTTTGGAAATAGCCCTTCAGCGGTATCTTGCGGCTCCGCTCATGCCGGCCATGGGGCAGCAAGTCTGGGATCTTTTTGATGCCGAGCAGTTCCGGGACAACGCTGAGGGCCCAGTCTTTTGCCCTGTCCAGGAGCTCGATCATGCGGGTTGAATTAATGACAGGATTCTGCCTGGCGTGCAACGTCGTGTTCATAGGTTGAGTGTTGGAGATGGGGTGGAACGCGAACAGCCCGCATCCCGTGAAGGGAGTGCGGGCTGTTGCGCGCTGGGTTGTTGTTATTAAGCCGCCACGAGGGCAGGCTTGAACTTGAGCTGGTCCGTAGTGCAATCCGCAGAACGGATGTCATCGCGGAGTCCGAGATACGTCGGCTGGTAAATGCAGCCGGATTCAGGGAAGGCGTAGAGGTAGCGGCATTCCACGACGCTCCCGGGAGAGGGAACCTCATGGTTGGGCGGAATGGTGACATTGCCCGCGTGCACGATTTTATCCCCGCTAAAGAGGACCAGCATGACGCTGCGCTTGGTGTTGACCTTGGTGACGATGAAGGAGGCGCTCTCGTAGAACTTCAATTTGAGCGCATCACCACCACTGGCGGGTCGACCGGGACGATAAGGCGCGGCGCTGTGCTTGAACACGACGCCTTCCTTGTTCTCCTCCCGAAGCTGGTTCATGAGCTGTGTCTTGAACCGTGTGGTGGTAGCCGTGACGGCCATGGTCAGGTGGGGAATTTCCTCCTCGATGAGCGCGGCCAGTTGGAAGAGTCGTCCGTTGTAGGGCAAGAGCCGGATGTCGGCACCGGAGAGTTCGAGGACGTCGAAGGCAACGTAACGGTCGCCGATGCACTCCCCATCCAGGACGAAGCGCCCGGGAATGGATTGCGCGGCTTGCAGCACTGGCTGCGGCAGGGAGACAGTCAAACCACTGCGGTTGATGCCTTCAATGGTCTTGCCGGTCTTGCGAATGAGGATGCGTTTGCCGTCGAACTTTTCCTGCATGAGCCAGGTCGTGTCACGCAGAAGCCGCGTGGCATGATCATGATCAATGGGATTAAGCAGCTGCGGCAGGATTCCCGTGCTTTGCTTGGCGTTGTCACTGTGCTGATACGGTGTGCCGTTCGCCCCGGGCGTGTAGCCCTTGGCGGTCTTTTCCTTGATCAGCTTGTCGTAGATGCCCTTGGCGCTTTGATAATCGACGGGTGATTGTGTCTTGGTGCCGGTGCTGAGCGTGGCACCGCGACGCCCGTAGGCGAAGTTGACGACGTAGCCGCCGTCTTTGGGTTGCAGGCTGGCCTCATACATTTTGTCGGACGAGCCTGCGCGGTAGTAGAGTGTGATGCGTTCCATGATGTAGGTTCTATTTTCAGTGGTTGTTGTTGGTGAACCCCCAGACCTCCGCTCCCGAAGGAGCGGAAGCCTTCGGGGCAGGATGAAAATTATCGGAAGCTCCCTCCTTCACATCGCGAAGGAGCTTCCGGCCGGCTTGTGGCGGCGTGCAGGCACAAGCCTGCTGGCGGTGGGCGTCCGCCGGTTTTTTGTTGCCCAAGTTGTGCGTCGTGGATGCCGGGCCTCTCAGGGGCCACTCATTTCCACTGGCGGCATTCATTGAAGAATTCGCAACCAGCGCACTGGAATCCCGGAGCAGGAATAAAATCCTCCCGCTCCAATCCCTGCACATACGAGTCGATCTGGTGCAGCAGACGGGTCTTCTGGTCTTCGGTGGCAGGACCAGCCTGGGTGACCACGATCTTGGGCGTCTTGAGCTTCACCAAATGATGCAGCTCAATGCCGCTCTCCTGCTTTTGCGTGGCTTCACGGTAAAGCAAGGCATAAGCCGTGGTCTGCACCTCGGTGGTGTGGAGCACGACTCCAGGATCGGGTGTGCGAGAAGTGGTTTTAAAATCCACAATCCGTCCACCCTGGCGCACCAGGTCCATGATACCCACCAGCTTGGGCAGGCCGTGTTTGGCCAGATCCATTTCGACAGACACCTCCACAGCTTCAGGCCGTTCCTCCAGAGGAATAGGTGTGTCGCGCAAGTAGGTTTCTATTAAGCTGAGAGCACTGGCCTTGGTGGCTTCCTGCTCATCCTCCCAGTCGATGGGTTCTTCCACATCGGCATTAGCCCAGGCCTGATCGAAGACAGTCTTGATCATGTCACCGTGCAAGGGGGCTTTGCGCCAGCGGGCGAGGTTCCACTGCTGAAGGACAGTATGGACGACGGTGCCGACTCGCATCGCAGAGGACGGAGGCTTGGTGATGCCGGCGAGGTAGCGGAAGTAAAACTTCAGCCGGCACGACAACCACAGCCCAAGCCGGGATGCGGAGATCGTGTGCAGAAGTTCCTCTTTGCTGCGGCCGGTCCCCTGCGGGACCGGCGTTGTGATGAGGGCGGCGTTCATGAGCGGGCACCTCCCGTGATGGCGGGTTCACGCCGGGTGCGAGTTTGCCGGGTGCGGCGACCTCCACCGTGACGTTCGAGCAGCTCGTCAATCAGACCACTGGCCTGGAGCTTGTCGAGCTGGCGCACGCCGGTGCCGAACATTTCCTGGGCCATGTGCTCGACCTCGCTTTTGTCGAGAGCGTTTTCGCGCACGATCTTCTGGATGAGGTCGGACTGTTTTTCGCTGCAACGCCAGGGGGTGATGGTTTCACCATTGCTGTGGCCATTGCGGCCGTTGGTGTGCTGATGACCGTTGGCTCCGTTGCTGGTGTTGTGGTTTGCGACGCCGTAGGCGGCATCGGGCACGAAGCCGGTAATCTGGATGTTTTGATCAATGGAATGCTGCAGGAGCTGGTAGAGCCGGGCGCATTCCGCTTCGACCTGATTGAGGTCGGTGAGCTCGACTTCGACAGATGCGCCGAAGCTGTGACTGCTGTAGCCGGGAAGACCGAGCTTTTTGCTGTAATTGGCGATAAGTTTGATGGCCATGATGTTAGGGGCTTGATTGTTAGTTTGGGTGATGTGTTGAAACGAAAAGCCCGGCTTTCATGCCGGGCCTTTCGTTCCTGATGTTGGTATCGTGATGCCTACAGGGCATCGGTTGGGGCGATCTCGCCTCCTTGCTCCGGGTCCTCACGGACTTGAAGCAAAGGTGGATCGTTGGCGATGCGGACGAGCGATTGCCGGAGCAGACTATCGGCGACAACGGTCATCGGCTGCCGGCGGCGCTGGCCCTCGCGGTAAAGCGCGCGGACAATGTCGTCGGAGAGACGGGGGCTGTAGAGGTTGCGTGGCATATAGTATCATCGAGATGTGGGTTCAATTTCTTGACGGTAGGGCCAGCCTCACGAGGAGAGTGACAATCACCGCGCCGATGAGCATCGGCAGCCAGAAGTCCGAGAAGATCGAACAGCACAGCGCGACGATGGAGATCCACGCGAAGCCCTTGAGGTATGATACTGGGTTCATGTTGTTAATTGGGTTTTGGTTTTTGGGTTTATCGAGGCCACAAGATTTCATAGAAGAACAACGGCATGAGCGCGAAATAGAGCGACCAGCCGAGATCTCCCACGAATGCATGGATGAAGAAGAGCAGCACCCCGGTGAAAACGATCCGCCTGAGCAGGCCTTTAAAGGTCATGGCTGTGCGGGTTCACTTGAGCATGCGTCCGAGGACACCGACGACCGCTGCGCCAAGCACGGCGAAGCCGATGACTTTTAGACCCTCACCGACAGGAGCTGTATCGGTGACAGTGGCGCGCGGAGGAGCCGGTTTTGATTCGGAGCAGGAAGCACAGCACAGCAGTAGGCTGGCGAGTGCGAGCGACATCAGAAACGGTTTCCGATATGGGCGGCTACGGGATCGCCAGAATGGCTGGCAGGGATGGGCGTTGTGTTTGATGTGGTGCTTCATTGATGTGTGTTGGTATTGGATTGGATATGTTGAAAACGAAGCAGCCCGCCACGGGATAGGACTGGGGCGGGCTGCTTCAATGAATGGACGTGGGGCTAGAGCGCCTTTGTCATTCTCTTATGACGCAGAGAGGCAGGGAATTGCGCAGACCAAGCGGGTCAACCGTCCGGACCGGCTGTCTCAGGGTGCGGGTCGCCTTCGCCGATCAGTTGGGCAATCCACCTTCGGCACGGAAATCAAAGGCCAAATTTGTCCGATAAAATGCTGAATCCGGGCCAACTCCTCGCGTTCCTTCCGTCCAGACCGGTGAGAGCTGGCCCGGAGAATGTTCCCACGGTCAGCCATGCCCGCGATCCATCATTCGCGCCGCCCGCGCGCCTCGCCCCTCTGGCAGATCGTCCGTCACGCCTGGGACGATTTCATCGCCTGCTACGAAAAGCACCACCGCCGCACCATGGGACCATTGCGTCCCGATGCCGTCGCCACCGTCCGCGCTTTCCTCCGGTGCGGTGATCTCGCTGCCGGCTTCACCCGCTTTCATTGCCCCGAGTGCGTCCACGAAAAAGCTCCTCGCCTTCACCTGCAAGTCCCGCCACTTCTGCCCCGCCTGCCACCAGCGCCGACCCGCCCTTCGACATCGAGACCTTCGAGACCTTAGTGTCGCCGTGGCAGGCGATCCGGGGATGGATTCCCGACGACGATGCGGAGCCAGGCGGCGACTTGTTCGGCCAGCGCCCCGACTCCGGCAAGCCGGTCGAGATCCCCCGCGAAGACGGCTCCATCCTCGTCCGCGATTCGGACTGAGGCCACGGAGAGCGCGCGGCGCCAGAAAAATCCGCTGCCGGGAAATGCTTGGCACAGCGCGCTTCTCGCGGGCAGCCGTCGGATTCACGCCGCACCCCCGTAGGCAACCCGCCACCCTTGGCGCGCGGCTATGTGGTGCCGGTCGGCTCCATCGCTTCATCAAACAAGGCGCAAATGGCGTTGCTGCTGCGCGGGCGGCTTCGATGTCCAGCTCGCCATCGTCGGGGGATTGAAACGGCGTGCTCGGCTTGATCATGGCGCGGCCTGTCGTTTTTTGTCGGTCGGTGCCGGTGCCGCTTGTTTTTTCGCAGCGTAGGGTTGCTGTTCCCGCCCTACTAACGTAGGGGCGGGAATAACAGCAGCCCAACCCGGGCCGATGCCGATAAAACGGGTTGTTCCACGGCTCGGGAATAACGGGAATAACAGCCCGAAACACTCACTCTGCCACCTCCGGAAGCGTCTGTTGATGCCGGGAAAGCCGCACCGCTGGACGCGCACCCGTGCGGGGAATCTGCCATTGAAAAAGCTGCTCGGTATCGAGCGCCTCGGCGAGCGTATCGGCGGCTCCCTGCTTTGTGAAACCCTTCTTCCGTGCGGCGTCGAGCAACTGCTTTTTCTCAATAGCTCCCTCGGTCGGGACAAGGGCGCGCATGTCGGCGACGGTCTTGTGCGGCTTGCCGCTGCGATTGGCCTCCGCTGCCGCATCCACGGCGGCGAGGTCGTCGTCGGTCGCTCCGCGCCAGTAAAGACCGTCCGATGCGTGGCAGTAGTGGCGCATCGTCTCTCGCTCGCCGTCCTCGTTCACCCAGCCGATGCGGTTTCCCCGCTTCGCCGCCATGAACCGGAAGACGTGCGCGTCGTGTGTCGGGTCAATGACAAGCGCGGCCCGGCACCAGTTGGTGATGTCCGCGCTGCCCGCACCCGCATACATCCAATCGGAGCCGCGCCAGTGGGACGTGACCCGGTTGGTCACTTTCGGCGTGTGGTGGTTCACGATGCAGGCGACGGCGTGATCGGTCAGAATCGGATTCAGCCCATTGCGGAGAAAGGCTGCGGTCTGCTCGGCGTCGTTCACGTCCGCGCCGAGATAGGCAAGGAGCGGGTCAATGCGGAGCAAGTCGAATTTACCCAGCGCGAGCCGACTGTCGGCGAAGGCGAGAAAATCCGTGCCCGTCCGCACCTGCTCGGTTTCGTAAAAGACGCTCTCGCGCACTAGCTCCCGGTCGGCGTCTGACAAGCCGAGTCCACGGCACACTCCTTCCCGCATTTCCGCCAAGTCCTCGGCGTCGTTCTCGGCCTGGATGGTCAGAATGCGGAGCGGGCGAGCCGGTCTAATGCCGAAAGCGGGACGGCCCAAGCTCCACAAAATATCCTGCTGAACGCTCGCGCTGCTTTTCCCGATGCCGGATGGCCCAACGAAAATCATCCCGCCGCCGATGCAAAGAAAGCGGTTGCCGAGCACGGTCTTTCGCGGGTCGGGTGTGCCCGGTGAAATGTCTATGAGCGGCACAAGTGGCGCGTCCTCGGGCTCACCATCGGTTATCGTGGACGGGGCGACGATGGTTTCGTCGAAGGTGGTAGCGAGCGGCATCATGGCATGACCTCCGGGTTCATAAAATAGACCGTCTGCCGTTCCCTGTTCTCGCGGGTGCCATCTGGCATCCGGCAGAATTGTGAGCGCGTCCAGAGTGCCGGGTCTGCCCCGAGACTCACGGCGTATGCCATGAAGCGCCGGAGCCGATCCTCGCCCTGCCCCTCCGCCGTGAACCATCCGTGGACGGACTTTCCGCCGCTGTGAAGCGCAAGTGCCATCGGCCCGTGCTCGGCAAGGTGCAACAGGATCGCGGCCTGCTCATCCGTCGTGCCATTGTCCTGCTCGATCACGAGAAACCGGCGCGGGCCGGTGCTGGCGAGCGTGTGCGCGGATTTTTTGCCGGCCTGCGTGATGCCGGTGCGTGCGGTCATCGGCGACGGGACGATCAACGCGAGCGTCGCCAGGCAGCCGCGAAATTCTTCGCGGCTTTTGGTCCTGAAGTCGCGGCTGGACTTGCCCACGCACAAAAGCGGATTGCCGGGGAAAAGGAGATCAATGATCTCTTCCGTGCGCCGGTCGTTGTCCTCAAAGCGCCTCGGCGATGCTTCCCGAAGGGCTGCCAGTCCGCCGCCGTTGGCGATGATCGCCTCCCTCTGTCCACGGTTCACGCTGGGCCAGGTCGGTGCGGCTGCTCGCGGTGTCGTGGTCTTCCCATTGGGATTCCATGCCCCTGATTCACTGTTCTTCACGGCATCCTCGATTTCTCCCGGCTTTACAGGCTGGCCTGCGGTAAGTGTTCCAAGTTGCTGCGTGATTTCCGCCGCAGTGCGATACGGATGCAGGACACGGGCGGCGCGGAAGAGCCAGTTGTGCAGCCCCTCGCCGCGCTGCGGTGGCGATGCCAGCAAATCGCGGACAAACCGCGGAAGATAAGTGCCGGAAGCATTCATTGGGACACCTCCGGCGATTCACCTGCCGTGAAGATTGCCTGCCCTTGGCTGAGATACTTATTGAATACGTGGACGCGCTCGCCGGGTGAGTAGAGTTCGTGAAGGAAGCTCGCTGGCCTCACGGTGTCGGGGCGTTTCGGTGAGCGCGCGGCGAACCATTCGTGATCCGCGCCGTCCAATTCCCGCGCGATGCGTTCCAACTTCACGGGGTCAAATGTCGCGGTGCCGGTCGTCTCCGCCTGATGAAAGGCGCGCGGGTGATTCGTGCCGTCGATGGCGTGCGTTTGCCAAGTGCGCTGCGTAGTGCAATGCTCGCGGCGTCCACGTCGGCTTGGCAACTGCCATGGAAGCAATACGCGCCCGGCGCGAGAGTGCCGATGCGCCCGGCGACAACTTTGCAGTCGCGCCGTGCGTTGCGGGTCGTGTGCTTCGCGATGCCGGGGCAAGTGCAATGTCCCTCGGCACTGCTCCACGGATTGCTCCGCCGCCCATGGGAGAGTAGAATGAAAGTTTTTCTTGTTGGACATGGGTCTGCAATTTTTGAATTGCAGGCCGCTCCACACTGTGAGACAATTTCGACAGGTTTCCAAACCGTCGGGCTGTCTCCGCTAGCGCGGGGGCGGCCTGATTTTTTAACGGTTTAGGCTGGATACAGCAGACTCGCGCGAGTTGCTGTTGATGGCGCTCATGGCTTCCTGTTTCGCGAGGTATGCGCGGACCGAGGCGACATTGAAAAGCCGGGCTCCATATTGCTTGCCCTTGCCGCGAAGGGAGACGGTTCGGATATGGCCTTCTCGGCGGAGATTATAGAGTATAGTGTGGGTCAGGCCAAATTGAGCGGTGATTTGTTTCTCACGCGCCCATTCGGGTTCCGGCTTGGTTTGGCTTATGTGTTTTGCGTTCATAAAAACGCTGCACACTTTTACCAGTTTTTGCCGTATGGCGAAACTCCTCCTACTTTTTCTTCGGCCGTCCCTGTTTCGGCTTGTGTAGTGGAGCAAACAGCGATTCCTCATCCGGTTTGCGATCAGCCTGCATCGCGAACCACTTTCCAGCGTCGGTCGCTTGCTGGTCGTTGAACCCGAGTTTTTTAAGTTCCCCCTGCGAAGGCATGCGGCCATTTTTTCCGTGGTAGGCGAATGCCTTCATTACCGCCTGCAGAGTCTTTGTCATTTTTCGGCGATCATAACGTCCGGCCTCCACGTCAGCTAACGCCTTCTCCACCTTGTATTTTGCGCCGTGGTCAACCCTGCGGGGCTTGGGAGCATTGGGGTCGGACGGAGGGGGCGAGGCAGACGGACGGGGCGAGGCAAAGTGAACGAGAATTCTTTTCTTCATAGCTGCTTGTTCTTTTATTACCTTCTTCAGTGTTTTGCCCAAGGATGCACGGTATTCAAAGTCGAGGTCAGGGTCCGAAATTTCCTGCTCCAACTCCTTCCGCACCTCGCAAATGTTGGCATATGATTCAACTGGGAAAAGTAGCGTCCGCTTATAGCCCTTCTTGTCCATGACAGTGCCACCGCACAAAGTGCGCAGATCACGGGGGAGGTCGCTTATCTTGTCGCTCATTTCTTTTTCGGGTTGAGCCTGGGTAGCTTGGCGACAGCATCCCGGAGCGCAGCCTCATCGGTGTGGCTGTAAATTTGGTGGCTTTCGCGCGTGCTGTGTCCGGTAAGTGCCATGCGGTCTTCCTCGGGAACTCCAGCGGTGCGGAGCCACGTCGTGAACGAGTGGCGCAGGCTGTGGAAACCGCGCTCGTAGGTGATGCGCCCGCTGCCCGCGGTCTGCCCTTTTTTGAGCACGCGGGACGGTTTCCCTCGATCCACCCCCGCCGCGGCCATGATGCGCACGAACTCGTTGCTGAGTCCCTTCGCCGTGTTCACAGGAGTTTTCGCTAATATCGGAAAAACCGGAGCGTCAGGGCAATCATCTTTCACCGTCACGCTCTCGAAAAAGACCAGCAAGTCGGGCTGAATGGGGATTCTCACCTCACGCTTCTTCTTCTTCGTCTTCGACGGGATGAGGGTGATCCGCTTGACCTCAAGGTCCACCGATGCCCACGAGAGGCGTGCGGCATCGCCAAGCCGCAAGCCGGAGTATGCAGCCACGAGAATCAGCCCACGCCACTCTTCAGTAGGAGCGGCTTTGAGTAGGGCGGCCACCTCATCACCGCTGAATGGCTTCCGCTCGAGACTGTCGGATGTCTCCACGTCACCGATGGCGGTGGAGCAAGGATTGAAGGAAACGAGCCCCTCGCGAATGGCCGCCCAATAGACCGCGCCGAGATCCTTGACGTAGGACAGCACCGTCTTTCCTGCGCGCCCGGAATCCTGCAAGCTCTCCCTCCACAATCGGACTTGCTGCGGTGTCACACTCTCCAGCGGCTTTTTGCGCCTGTCATCACCCAGCCAATCAAGAAACGCATCCACATGCCCCTCGTACCGTGCCATGGTCGCCTTGCTGGAGTCCCGCGCCTTCCTGCGGAGCCATTCGGCAGACCACGATTCCAGCGTGTAGGATTTCAGCTCCTCCCCGGTGGCAAGAGACAACAACCTTGCCAGGTGCTTCCTTGCGGAGAGCCCGGTGAAAGTCTCTCTCTCGATCTCGGCGATGGCCTCGGCAAGCACAGCCTTCGCCAGTCGGGAGGCGTCCGTTCCGGCCTTAACGGTGCCAAGCGCGGTGCGTTCGAGTTCGATGGCGGCAGCCATCGCCAGTTTCTTGTTCGTATGCCCCGTCGATCTCCGGACCTGCTTCAGCCCCCCGGTTTCCGCGACCGGGACGTAGTATTGCGCTTGCCAGACGTTCGAGCCTTTGCGTTTTCTGAGTGAAGCCATGAGTGAATTCTTGTTTCCTGTCCCCTAAAACATCCCCTATTTATGCTAGTTTGACAAGTTTTTGCTGTTCCCAGCTCATTCAAATCACTGGTAAGGCATCGATTTACGGTATGCCGGTTCCTTTCGCAGGTTCGAACCCTGCATCGCGCACCAAATTCCAAAAGTGACGGCAAAGGCCGGTTAGAGACAGAAGGGGATTAAAGCCCTTGTTTTGAGGGGGTTGCAGAGTGAGGGTGTCTTGCCTCAGCCTTCGGCACTTATTCCGTTTCCCCCTATGCTCTCCGCTTCACGAATGACGAAGGGTAACTAGGGCTTGTTCAGCCAATGAAACAAATGCACAAGCTCAAGCGGCGATGGCCTACATGTGGCCGTAGCCCTGCATCGGTGTGTCGGCATACATCGCGTGCAGAGACGGCGCGTCGAAACCGGGTGAGCCACAAACGGAGGGGTGCCTCACCCTCGCGCACCATCACGATCTTAAACGGGGTTTTCGTATTCTCGAAGCAATATTGCCTTCAAAAAACTACAGGATTGGACCGTCCTCTATTTCCAAGTCGCGCAACGCGTTGTTGGCGGCTTGGAGCAAATCGGCTATTTGGCGCAGTTGACCCTTTTGGTGCGCAGACCCGTCCGAGGCACGCAATTCATCGGCGAGACGGTCTATGGCTGCATGCAGCCTATTCCTTAGGAAACGGCGGGCGCGAATGGCAACAGCGAATGGGCGGTTCAGGGACAACTGTTCGATCATGTATCCTGCGGGAGCCTCTTTGGCTGCGAGGCTTCCGCAGTTTTCCACACCAAAATAAAGTGTTCTCTCCACCTCAAAAGGGTCAATATAGCCAAATCCCTCTACATAGGTTGCACCCTCCAACTTGCCCGCCGGCCAGTCGTCTCGCTTCTTGCCATTACAACTCCGACAAGCAAGAACAAGGTTTGTCGGTTCGTCCTCCAATTCTGGAAAATGGTGCTCTGCTTTAGGTCTGAAGTGATCCAGTTCCATCGCGTCGTGACCGCCAAAAGAATTACAGTGGCAGTCGCAATAGACACATCGGTAGGCGCAATCCTCCGCAATCTCTGACTTGTATTTCCGATATGTATAAACCTGCGGCGTCCCCGCATAATACGCTCGGCGAACGATGGCGGGAAAAAAGCTCATACCTGCGTCGAACTGCGGACATTCTCCACATCAGCCAGCAGCTTTTCGATCTCCTCCATTTTCTTGTGAACTGCTTCAGTATTAGGCTCCTCAGCCGCTTCGGTAGCGATATCGCGAGCAATTCTGAGGTTTTCGTATTCGGTGAGTTCCTCAAGCGTCAACTCACCACGGAGCTTGAGTGGCAGCAGTTCCCGGAAACGTTGCTGATTCGCCGAAAGGGCATCGTGGTATCGCTCAACGTCCCTTAGAAACTGACGGCGAAAACGCAGCGATGTCGGACTGTCCAGAAGCAGCGAAGTCTTAGAAATTACAGCCTCCGCGTTTCCGGCTTCCTCGGATTCGAGCTCACCATGAATGGGATGTGCAGTCACCAGATATAGAGGAATCTCGGGCTGAATAGTCCTCAGAAAAGTTGCCAATTTCACTCCCGTGTAGCCGGTGATAAGCCCGGATTCATCAAGGTTTTGATCTATGAAGATGGCGGCAACCGGGCGATCATGGATGTGGCTAAGGTATCGATTGACGTCTTGCTCCAAAGGTAACTCTGCCACCTCAAAATCGGGATCGAATAGAGCGCGGAGCTGCATTCGAAGGTCTCTCCGACCTTCGGGAATGTCATCCAGATAGTAAATGATAGGCTTCATAAGCTAAATTTGGCGAATCGGCGCTTTGATTTCAAACCGGGCACCTCCAAGTGCACCTTTCGCAGTAACAGCAATTGTGCCGCCTGCTTCCTCCACAAATGTTTTCACTAGGGTAAGCCCAAGCCCGGTTCCTTCCTGTTTGCCGTGGTGATCCCGCTTGGTTGAGAAACCTGTGCGGAAGATATCTCCTTCGGTGCCTGCTTCCAATCCGATCCCGCTGTCTTCGAATACGAAAGCGATGAATCTGTCTTCCTGACTCAGCGATAACTTAATAATTCTTTCCGAGGATACCTTTTGGCGGAGAGCCCAGAGGGAATTTACCATTAGGTTTGTAATGATACATTCCCATTGAACTGTTCGGCCGTGGACCGGCAGAGGGACGAAGCTCTTCCAGGCTCCGGGAACATCCTCAGGTTCAACTCTGATTCCGGAACGGACGAGGGAGTCACGGAATGTCATCACCGTTCGATGGATCACATCCACGAGGTCCGCAGGTGGTTCATTTCGCTTCCACGGGCGAACTGTATCAAGCGCGAATCGAGCGAACGACTCTATGCGCATCACTCCCGACTCAAGGAGTTCAACGGTCTCAAGCTTCTCTGCCTCTCCAGAGAATAGCGAATCGTTCGGATTCTTGATCAGCCTTCGGAGCTCCGCTATTTTCTGACGCACACTTCCTGCGTCCCCAACCCGTTCATGACCGAAATAGGCGGCCATGATACCAAGTGATGCTAGACTCCTTACCATGTTCGCCTCATCGCGGAGTTCGGCAACCTGCGCTTCGTGATCGCGCTCAATAACTGAAGCCTGCAACCGCGCAGCTTGAACCGCCTGAAGTGCCGCTTCCACCGATGCCTGAGACGAATCACTCATTCTGTCGGGCACTGGAGCGACAGCCAGAGCCAACTGCGCTACAGCGTTTTCCGCTTCGGCAAAGACGTCCTTAAGATCAGTGGGTGAGCTTGGTTTGGGTTTCTTGGGATCTCGGGGATTCTGCTTCTGATAGTCATCACTTGCGACACCCTCAAACCAACTGACAACCTTCTCAGAAAATGCGGTAAGGTCGAAAAGAGCCTCGTTCTCTGACAACCCTTCACGGTTAGTCTGATCTTTAAGTTTTGGATTGGTGATCTGTGAAATTAAGACGGCTCCCACCGCCTGATGATATGCCACCTTCCAACTTTTTCGTGATCTTGCGGCTGGATTCAGGCTCCTGCGCATGGAAAGCCTTAGCCAATCATTGCTGCCACTAGGATCACCATACGGCTTTACGCGAAAGCCGTCGCGATAAATTCGGATGCCGCGGTTGGCACTCAAGAAGCTCTTGATATTTGCAGATTGTTCGGAGTCCTCAGCCCCACCTTCTTTTGCCTGAACAAACACATGCATGATAAAGCGGACAGGGCCACATCTACTAACCTGCGCAACTAGACCACCCTCCTTTGAGCCATGACTCATCCACTCACGCCACGGAATCGGTTTCGGTCCGAGGTTATATTCACGCGAGTGTTGGGGCGAAGACATCTTGATTGTCACTCCCTCACTTGCCTCCCCCTCTTTTGTTAATGAGGGGAAGATGTTCGCTTCCACTTTCCACGTTGCTTGGCCGAGAAGGGTTTTTGGTGCAGCTATCTCGCCGTCAACCCCGTCCAGACGGTAGCCGGAGTCCATTTCGATTGAAAAATCTTCTCGGTCCGCGAATGGCGAAAGCATCAAAGACAATTCATCGGCCAGCTCAGTAAGACGTTCTTTGCTCCAGGTGTCCTTCAATCCTCGTAGGATCATCCGAGTGCCGTGTGGAAAGTCAGCTTTGTCACCAGATACCGGGTCAAAATCAAGATGTTCAAGCGAAAAGACCTCGTGCGCGATGGTCTCGAGCCGTTGACCGCGAACCTGATAGCGGTCCCACTGAATATCCAACTCAACTGCCGATGGCTTAAGATTTGGGAACAATTCGGGCTGCTTCTCCTCCTCAGAGGAAAGCTTTCGACGAGTTTGCAACGTCGTGCGTTGGCAGAGTCGGTCGAGTCCAAGACGGCCCAACCCCTTTTCTCCGGTTTGAACTCTCCCCGCTTTTGAGAGACGAGAGTCCTGTTTGTTGGTTGTCCCAATGCAAAGCCAGTGTTCGCGCAATTCATCCTCGGTCATACCGTGACCGTTGTCCGAAACGACCAGAGTGGCTTCCTCTGTGCCAAGTCCCGTGAATTTGAGTTTCACCCGTCGAGCGTCTGCATCGTAAGCGTTCTTAACCAGTTCAACGATTGCTGTGTTGGAACTGGCGATACTCTCGCGGCCTAACTGCATGGCAACGCGCGCGCTGACTGAGAACGCTGCAGGAGCCAGCGAAGTTCTCGCTGGCTCTTGCGGATTCACATTCGCTGACGGGCTGCTCATAGATTGCATTGGGCAAAATCATCGGATAAGGGGATATCCCGAACCGCTCCTACTGTCAAATGACGGCAGCGGATACGCTGGTCAAGAAAATCGTTCACCTGCTGCGTATGGAGCTGTGCCATGAGCGCACGGCAAGTGTCGGCTGATTTGTCACGTGACTCACAAACGATCAGATGGTTTTCAACCAACACGGGTCGTTTGCCAAGAATGACGGTGGCAGCGGCGCGATATTGATCCCCGGGGCGCGAAGTTCGGCGAAGGACTACAAAAGGTGGCTCGTAGGCGGAGCCTATATGGCGGCGCTTCTCTGAAATGCGGGTTATCTCTTTCCAGACTGGAATGTTTCGGGGGTGAATATAGCGGTGGAGCGGGCCAGATCTTTCGTCGCGATAAGGGACGACTCGCCCAACGTGGACGTCGAAGAAATCAGTCACGGTCGCCTTGCGCTTGGAGGAAGTGTTTGTCCATACATGCGAAGATGGGTTCTGATTTTCAGCTCGGCAGGCGAGCCGCAAAAGAAACACATCCACATCGGCACTATCGTCGAAGATGCCATACGGCTGGACCAATCGGACTTTGGCGAGCTCGATGACACGCATGCGCCACTGCTCAGAGAAGGAACCTGAGCGAAGCACTTCTGGCAGTATCGCCAGCATTTCCGTCCCCGGTCTGGCTCGTTCGAGCGCGGCAACTACAAACTCGGCAGCCTCCGTAAAACGTCCTCCGGCCCACTTGCAGCCTGAACGAGCAACGACTTGTCCAAAAGGTGGATTGAGCAACAGGTGGGTGGCTCGGGTGAAAAGGGCCCGTTGCTTGAGACCGTCGGCGACGCGGATGTTTGGGAAAAAGGCGGCGTCCGAGTTCTGTAACCGTTCGTCAGATTTGTGTCGCTGCCGCGCCAGCAGGATGAGGCGTGTTCTTGCGCCTACGATAAACTCTCGGTGCAGGTCTGTTCCGCTGAGCTGTCGGCCCCACTGCCAAAGTGTGTCCGGCAGCGTCTTGCCGATGGGAAGTCGCCGGGCTGCGGCGACAAGAAGGTCACCCATACCGCAGGTCGGATCGTAAAAAATACTAGTCACATTGAATCCAGTGCCGCAGGCAATCAATTTTGCGCCGAGGTCGGTTCCGGTGAAAAATGCACCAAACTTTCGGCGCGTTTCGATTGGAGTCACGCGTCGCAATTCAACACCGGCCTGACCGTTCAGCGCCGCATCCACACGAACATTCCAATCCGCGACTCGATGCGATTCCAGCGCGAGACGTTTCAACAATGAAACATAAGCAGAGTAATCGCCGAAGGGACGGGGTTTGGAAATCTTCAGCGCTGCTGTCATCTGGGATTCATGTTCTCAGTTGTGGGGGCTATATACAATGCGTTTCGGTTGTTTCGCTCCGCTCGACTCCGCCGCGTCTATGTTGTTGCGGAGCTTGTTGGAGTGGAGGTTTTGCCGTTAGACGATGATTTTTCTTTGGCAACGCGGGGCATGGTCTTGGCGGGCACTTTAAGGAGCACGTTTGTTTCATCCAATGAAATTTTTCTTTGTCGCTCTACTAACCTATGTGAGCGTTGACCCTCAGATCATGGCGATTCCCCAGCAAGGCGCAGCAGTTCATCATGTAGCTCCACTGATACGAAGAAACGGCCTTCGGTTTGCAAGCGAGCAAGACATGCCACGAGCGATGGAACCAGTCCGGCAGATTTCGCCTGTAGAAGAATGCCACCGATACCAGTGAAACGTTGATGCAGAACGACGGCGGCGCGGCGTGCGGCGAGGTCATCAACGAGGATGTAGTCTGCGTGAAGCTGCAATGCCAGTGCCAGGGCTTCGGTTTCACCAGGATCGATGTTGGGACACGCCGAGACTTCAGGCGGAATGCTGACAGGTGCGGAGAGCTTCACCCACGCGGGCAACGTCACGCCCAGGAATCTTGGATGGGCGACACTGTGCCGTTGAAACTCTTTCTCCACAGCAGGTGGAATCCAGACTTCACCGAACAGTTCCGGCAGCAGCCAGTCGAGCTGCACACGGCAGAGATTCAGCAACACGGAGGTTTCAGCAACACGGAGGTGTCAGCAACAACGACCACGTCATGAAACGCTCAATGCTGCCTTTTGTGAAGGGAAGCGTTCGCCGAGGGCTTCTATTTCAGCGTGCAAATCCTCGACTGTATAATTGCTGATGCCCCTCTCTCCAACCGCTTCTTGGAAGGTGAAGAAATCCACACCGGCCAGATCCGCCGCCGCAATCTTGCCAATCTTGCCACGCGCATAAAGAGCACAAGCCAGCTCCAGACGGAGTTCTTCTGGCGTCAGCTTCTTGAGCGCAGGTTCGTCAGGAAGGGTCAGGGTCATGTTGTTATAATAAGCCTCGGGGCGTTACGCAGCAATGGATTTTAGCTTGAATTCAGAATGCAGGTGGGTCGTTACGACAAATTGCTCTGGCGGGGGAAAGCATTTCCCTCGCCGCTACTTCGTGCGCGGCTACCCATTCCAGCGGGGACACCCCGCAACGCCCCGCCAGCCCTCGCCGCCGTGGAACCGCCCGAATTGCAGGCCATCCGACACGCAAGGTTTTGCGCGAAAGCGCTCTGCCTGCAATTACCACCTGAGCCAAGGTTCGAATTGACAATGGTGGGAAATCCCACCATTCTTCTCATTATGCCAGCAGCGACACTCCAGCGCCCAAAGAAGCTTGGCCCCACAATCGTGGATCAATACGACATTGCCGCCGATGCGAAGAAGCGCATCATCTTGCGCAAAGCCAGGACGAAGTATTTCCACGTTAAGGCGCTTTCCAACGGCTCCTTTCTGCTAGAGCCGCGGGTGCTGGTGTCGCCCGAGGCCGTTTCGGCTCGTTCCCTCAAGATGCTGGACAAATCAGTCGCCAGTTTAAAAAAGGGTCTGGCTTCAGCACCTATCGACCTTTCCGCATTCATCGAGGCTTGAGAAGCTCAAATGAACTTTAACATCCGCATGGGGTTGCCGGAAATGGAGGCGTTGTGGAACGATCTCTCTACACGCAAGCTGCAAGGAAAACTGGACAAGGATGAAGAGAAGCTTTTCAAAAAGCTGGTCAAGGCTCTCGGTTATCTCGCTCAAAATCCCCGGCACAACAGTCTTGCATCCCACGAGATTGACGACTTGACCCGGAAATACGGGATCAAGATTTTTCAGTCCTATCTTGAGAACAACACGCCGTCAGCAGGCCGGATGTTTTGGGCTTACGGACCAGACAAAGGCGACATCACAATTCTAGCCATTGAGCCGCACCCTGAGGATCAGAAACGCGGAGCCTATCAACGTCTCAAGTTGTCCGCCATACCCTCGAAGCAGGTCAAGCATCAGGGATGATGACGCGAGGATCAGCCCCGACACTGTGGAGCCGCCCTAATTGCAGGCCATCCGCTCGCTGCGTTCCTGCGTCTCTCCGGCGACTGCCACATCCAGCAATTCGGGCCGATCCACACCAACGCTGCCCAGCCACAGAGCAGCACCAAAGACATCAGCACTCCGCTCCAGTTCCGTCCTATTCATGCAAGTGTTTCTTTTTCTGCCAATGGACTCGCGCACCATTTTTCATGCAGATCAATGGCATTGTTCGTTGCCTGATTCTGAAGCGCTTGTTAGAATGTTGCCATGCCCCGCACGGCCGACCTTAATCATTTATTGAAGCTTCTTGACGACGAATCTCCTGTGGTCCGTGATGCGGTGCGCAAGGAACTGGCGGCGATGCGGCGCGAGCTACCGAGTCGTCTTCTGTCGCTGCCGGTGCCGCTTGATGAGCAACAGGAGCGGTTGCTGGCGGAAATTCTGACACCTGTTTGCCGGGAAGACCTTGAGGAAACCTGGCTGGCTTGGCGCTGGTTGTCTTCGTCGGAGGCGCAGTTGGAGGAGGCTGTCTCGCAAATTTCTGCGTTCCTTAGTGGCTGGCAGGCGCGCTCTGAGGAGCTATCGCGCAAGCTTGATGTGCTGGCTGAGATCGCGCTGAACGACGGATGTGGCGAAGATGCTCGCAAGCTCTCGGAGTTTTTGTTTGGTGGGCGCGGTGACGAGGCCCGATTGCGCGGCAACAGCGCCGAATACTACGCCTCTAATAACAGCAATCTGTTTTGGGTATTGGAGAAGGGACTAGGCAATCCGATCTCGCTGTGTTGTATCTTTATTCTGGTAGGAAGGCGCCTCGGTTTTCGAATTGAGGGATGTAATTTCCCCGGACACTTCCTTGCTCGCGTCGTGCAGGACGGGCAAATCTGGCTGGTGGACTGCTTCAATCGCGGACGCTTCATGCTCTCGGAGGACGTGGCCCGACATCATCCGGCGGCGAATCCTTCGATGGAGGAAATCATTCGCGAGTCTGCCTCGGTGGAGACGATCATCGCTCGGGTGCTGCGCAATCTCGACGAGGCTTGTGAACGTGAGGACAACATGCCGCGCCGCCAGATTGTGCGTCGTTTGATTTTGAAGCTGATGGAGGACTAGCCTGCGCAAAAAAATCCAAAGTCCCGCCAGATGCGAGGCGCGTATAATTGCCATGAAGACGTCCATCCTTGTCGGTGCTGCTGTAGTAGTGATTTGTTTTGTTCTCGCATCATGCGGCACATCGCGATCGGGTTATGAAACGGCCCGTTATGATGTTCTCCGAACGGATGGCGCTTTTGAACTGAGAAAATATCCTGAACTCAAAGTGGCAGCTACATCTGAAGGCTCGGGTAACGGATCGTTCATGCGACTCTTCCGCTACATACAAGGGGCCAATGAGAAGCAGGAAAAACTCGCCATGACCACTCCCGTATTCATGGAAGCGGGCGAGATGCGTTTTGTGGTGCCGGAGAAAAACAAGGCTGCTGCGCCCAAGCCCGGCTCGGACAAGGTTATGGTGAAAGAGATACCGGCACGAACGGTCGCGGCCTATCGATTCAGTGGCAGGCAATCCGAAAGACGCGAAAAATCTGCGCTGGAGAAACTACAGTTATGGTCAAAGGCCAACAAAATGGAACCGAAAGGCGAGCCGTTCTTTGCTTACTATGATCCGCCTTGGACGCTCGGGCCGTTTCGTCGGAACGAGGTGCTGATTCCGGTGGTGGTGAAATGATCACATCCCTGTGATCTTGCTCGCAGATGCGGCACGGGCTATTTTTTCGGTTGATGCTGACGCAGGTAGTCGCCTCGGCTGAAATACTTTTCCAGCCAGACATACATGATGCTGAAGAAATAGCGGCTGCCCATTTCCTTGAGTTTCAGCTTGGCCTCGCCAGTGCGCCGATTTTTCCAACTGATGGGCATCACCGTCCATGAGAAGCCGCGAACGATGGCTTTGAGCGGGAGTTCCACCAGCAGATTGAAATGTGGTGAGATTAGCGGGCGGCAGGCGTCGATCACCTCGCGCCGGTAGGCTTTGAAAGCATTCGTCGTGTCATTCAACGGAATCTGGAAAAGGACGCGGATGACATAATTCACGACCCGGTTCACGGCATATTTTATTTTTGGGTAATCCTGCGTGCTGCCGCCTTTGATGAAGCGGCTGCCGAAGACGCATTCGTGACCTTCGTTGAGCTTTTTCCAATAGAGCACCACGTCATCGGGGCTGTCGCTTTCATCTGCCATCATGATGACGGCAGCGTCGCCACGCATGGCGTTCAGCCCGCAGACAATGGCGCGTCCGATGCCGTTGAGTCCATCGTTGTTGACGGGATGGAGTTCGGGAATGCTCTTCTGCAATTCTTGCAACAAGGCCCAAGTGCCGTCTTTGCTGCCATCATTCACTACGACGATTTCATGAAGGATGCCCGCGCCGGTGAGCTTGTCGTGAAGGTGCTCCACAGTCACTCCAACGCTGCCTTCTTCGTCGCGTGCAGGAATGACGACGGAGAGGAGATTTAAGGGAGAGACTGAATGCGGCATGGGAGTGCGCTGCTTACTTGTGGCTGGTGCTGGTGCAAGTGGAATTTCCTTCCATCCGAAATGTTGGCAGGGCTTACGCATGAATTACTTGGGCTGTTCATGTGTAAGCTCTGATTTGCGAGGGTGCTGTATTCGTTGGAGTTCAAGCTTCAGCTTGTCCACCTGTGCTATACCCATGATGAAAATTTCACTTTGGAACCAATTGCCGTGAGCAAGGTAAACCTTGGACTCCAACGAATTCATTCACGCGCCCAAGTATTTGGGAAATATTAGGATTACTGGGGCTGCTCATGCGAAAGCCCTTAAATGAAAGCGGCTCGACTAGGCAAAGCCCGTTTAACCAGCAGACAGGCTCATCCAATGGGGTTGCTTTTCAGCGAAGCTGGCCACTTCTTCAAACAAGGCATCGCGAGTGATCGCCGGTTTCCAATCCCACGCAGCGCGGGCTTTCGCGTCGTCGAGAATGAGCCACGCGATGTCGAAGGGGCGTTCGCTGCCATCTTGAGTAACAGCGATTTTTTGATCGAAGCGATTCGCACACCACGCGTTGAGTTCTGCGAGAGAGAAGGAACTTTCGCTGCCGCCGCCGACATTGAGCACGCGTGGCGCATCGAGTTTGCCGGAGCCTGCGCGGAGTTGTTTGATGAGCAATTCAGCGAGATCATCGGGGTGCAGAGCATCGCGAACTTGATGTCCGTGGCCGCCGAAGCCGAGATATTTTAATGGCCGACCTTCGCGCCACGAATGAATCCAGAAAGCGACGATGCCTTGATCGGCGCGGCCAAATTGTCCTGCGCCAGCCATGACGCCGCAGCGGTTGATCCACACGGGCAGCTTGAAGGCGCTGGCGTATTCCAGCGCGAGGTCTTCGCTCATCTTCTTACTCACGCCATAGAGCGAAAGCGGGGGCGCGGTGGAAAATGTTTCATCAATTCCAAGGGCAGATGCGCCCATCGGCAGCGGTTTGCTTTCATCAATGACGAACCTTGCGCCCTCGGTGCGCAACGGCAGTGCGCAGAGTGGTGGAATGGAATACACGCGGCTGGTGCTGAGTAGAATGAAGCCCGCGCCCCTCGAACGGCAGAACTCGAGCATGTTCACGGTTCCGTTCAAGTTGTGCTCGATCACCTGACGGCTGCTCGATTTGCCGTCCATGCCGGCGAGCACGCTGGGATTCGCTGCGGCATCGATGACCCAATCCACTGCGGGGAGTGATTCAAAATCGCTCGCGTTGCGCACATCGCCGTGAATGAACTTCACGCCGAGTTCTTTCATTGTGTCGCGATTCCGTTCGCTGCCTGCGCGGCAGAGATTGTCGAGTCCGAGTAGCTCGACGTTTTCCAATGATTCGCGAAGCTTCCGCAAGAGGCGGTTGCCGACAAATCCACAAGCTCCGGTTATAAGAATGCGCATTGTTTTCGAGAGCACGCGCGTCGAGCGATGTCAAGTCTGGGGGGTGTTGACACATTTTCGCATATGCCTATGCTTTGCACAAAATGATGCGCAGCGATAAAACGGAAATCTCCAAAGATAAGGGGCTGGCAATCCGGGTATGGAACTGGGTATTCTGGCTGCTGGCGTTTTTTCCCGCAATTGTTCAACTGAGTAATATTTTGTCGCGCCGCCTGCCGGTGCCCTATCAGGATTCATGGGGGTTTATGGATCAATACCAGAAATGGTGCGAGGGGCATTACAGTTGGGGCGATTTATTTGCTCCGCACAATGTCCATCCTTCAGCACCAGGAAAGCTGGTCTATTTTGCGGTGCTGCAGTTCCTTCGCGGTGATGTCTCATTGTTGCCGCTGCTATCATGGTCGTTGTCGTTCGTCATTTCGCTGGGCGTGTTGGCCTTGTCGAGATCGCTCTGGCGAGGCAAATCTTGGCAGGGCGCGGGCTTGATGCTTCTTGCCAACCTCAGTATTTTCACGCCAACGCAAGGTGTTGCGTGGATTTGGGATTTCGTTTTCCAAAAACTTTTTTCCCGGCACTTGTCTGGTGCTGGGCTTTTTAGTGTTAAGCGGAGCGCGGACTTCTTGGTGGCGTTGGGTGAGCGCGGTGTTACTTGCGCTGTTCTCAGCATTTTCTTTTGGCACGGGATTCGCGGTCGGTTTTCTTTTGTGGCCTGCAGTTGCCATGGCTCTGGAAGGCCGGAGCATCAGGTCGCGGCTGTTACTGAACTCGGCTTGGCTGTTGTTTTGCGCCACGGCGGGCTGGGTGGCTTTAAACGCTTTTGGGCCGGGTAACCGAAGTGGACTCTCGGCGGATGTCGTGCTGTTGAAACCGCTGGAGAAAATTAATTATGTGCTGGCCATGCTCGGCCACACGATGGGGCGGGGGACAGTGTTTGAACTTGTGCCAATTTGCGCGGCATGGGGCGTCCTATTGCTCGTCATATTCATTGGTTGCACCACGATGTTGCTGGCGCGCCGGGATCTCGCATTATTCCGCCGCTCTTGGCCTTGGATTGCGTTCTGTCTGTGGACGATTTTAAATGCCGCCATGATTTGCATCGGGCGTTTCTTCAGCAATCCAGAAACTGGGCTAGCAGATCACTACGGCACCTTCATGTTGTTCCTGCCCTTGGGGGTGCTCATGCTCGTGGCCACTGTAATCAAAAGTGAAGGCGGCGGACGTGTTTCTGAATTGATGAGAAAAATGGCACCAGCAGGCGTGGCGACGTTAATCGTCGCCCAAGCATTATGCTGGAATGACGGCGTCCGGCGCATGGAGTTATTTCACCGGAGAATGGCATCAAGGATGGCCTCGCTCGATTTTACCAATGTGCTGCCTACCAGTAACAACGTGTTTTATCACCTTCGTTACGGGGAAAAAGCCGCCTCGTTGACCCGGTTTCTGATGGAGCGTGGCCGGCTGCGCGGCGTGATTTTTTCGCGTGATACGCTGGTGTCATCTTTTTCTCAGGGGACGAGCATGGCATCCAAGCACGGAACCCTCACGGTGGTCGCAGGTATCGAAAGTGCGGAAGAGTTGCATGGCATTTACGCGCTCACCACTGATCCGTTGGCCACGCCTGAACTCGTTGTCATCTCGGCGTCCGCGCCAGATGTTGCAGAGCGGATCATCGCGCTGCTTCCGCCGGAGTTGCCAGATGACTTTTTTGATCGGGTCGCGCGCCGCAGGAAATATACCGAGCATTATTTCGGCTGGCAGTGGCCGATAGATCGTGAACTCCTGCCGAAGGAGGGGGAGGTCACGCTGCGGGCCTATGCTTACGACAGAAGTAAAAGAAGAATCCGGGAGTTGCAAGGTGCAGTCCAACTGGTTCCACGGAAGCAGGAATAAGCTATTCTTCGAAGGATCGGATGATTTTCTTCAGCAACAAATCTTCAAATCACAAAGCAAAAACCCCAAGGGGAAATCGAGGGCGACTAGGATTTGAATTTTGATTTTTCACATCCTGTGCCTTATGTGGCGCGCTATGTCCGCACTTGATTCAGAAGCGGGAGGTTCTTCTCCACGCCGGATTTCCATTTTCCTAAGGCTTCTGCTTTGGGGATTGGCGTTTGCGCCCGCCATTGTGGTGCTGCTCCTGGTTTTGTCGCGCGGCGGAAGGGTGCCGTTTTATGATTCCTGGGGGTTCGTGCAGCAATACAAAGACTGGTGCGAAGGACATTATTCGTGGGCTAGATTTTTTGCTCCGCACAACATGCATCCTAGCGCCGTAGGCAAAGCCATCTGGTTTGTCGTGATGGAGTGGTTTCGAGGCGACGTGGGGCTGCTGCCGCTGGTGACATGGTTTCTAGCGCTGGTCGTTTCCTTGTGCGTTATGGGCCTTTCCCGTCCGCTGTGGCGTGGCCATTCGGCCCGCGGGGCGGGCTTGTTCTTTCTGGTAAATCTGAGTTCCTTCACGCTGGTGATGGGCGGCACCTGGCTTTGGGAGTTCGTGTTCCAAAACGCAATTCCCGGAGCCTGCCTGATGATCGGACTCTGGGCCTTGAGCGTGGAGCATGTTCCGTGGTGGCGCTGGCTGCTGGCATCGTTGGCTTCGGTTGTGGCGACATTTTCATTTGGAACTGGATTTGCGGTTGGGTTTATCTTGATTCCCGCCGTTTGGTTTGCCAAGCGTGACTGCAGCATCTGGCCACGCTCCACCATTGCTGGCCTCTGGCTTTTATTGACCAATTTTGTGAGCTGGCTGGCCTTGGTTGCCTGCGTTGTGCGCACGGATTCTATCAAACCGGATAGCGGTGCGCAGCGGCTGGAAGATTTTATCGAGCGTCCGTGGGATGCTGCGCAATATATTCTTGCTCTTTGTGGCCATACTCTTGGGCAAGGCACAGTGTTCGAGCCGGTGACGATCTGTGCTGTTATGGGGTTGCTGCTCCTCGTGATCTTTGTCGCATGTATGGTGTCTCTGGCGATGAATCGCAACGGCTCGCGCCTTCGCGCGGCCTGGCCGTGGGTGGCGATGGTTCTGTGGGCGCTCATCAATGCCTTGGCAATCTGCTTTGGTCGCTGGCACGTCAGTCTCGACACCGCGCTCGCGGCCCGCTACGGGCAGTTCATGCTGTTTATAGTGATCGGCGTTCTGATGCTGGTGTGTAGCATTATTTTTCAGGGCGAAGGCCGGCTCCAAAGATGGCTGCGCAAGGCGTCGGTGCCGCTGCTGGTGATGCTACTTCTGGGGCATGTCCTTTCGTGGAAGGAGGGCTTCGATAGCCTTAAGGTTTTCCATCGGATCATAGAACGCGAAAAAGTCGCACTGATGTTTGCGAAGGTTCTTCCACCCCAGACCGCGATGCAAAAACAGGTGGACGATCATGGCAGCTTGGCCAGGCTCGCAATCTTTCTTCACGACAGAGGCAGATTCCGAGGATTTGAATTCGTTCCCGATACCGCATTGTCACAATTTCGTATTAAGCAGGAAATTTCTGACAAATGGGCGAAGTGGGAACTTCAACGCAGTGACACCCAGGGCATCACATTGAATGGGACCGCAGGGTTGTCGCGCGAGGTTTATGACATGCCCGACCTAGTTCTGATCACGGCCTCTACTGCTGGGTCTCCAGAAAAAATTATTGCACTCGTTGCGCCCGAGACGCCGGATGATTTTTATCGGCGCGTCAAGCTTCGGCGGAAATACTACGATCATTATTTCGGCTGGAAATGGGTTTATGACGGGGAGCTTGTGGCACATGGGGCGGAAGCAATCCTCCACGCATACACATTGGAGCAGGATGTCAGGACAGTGCGGCGGATCAGCGGTGAAGCTGTAATTTCCGCTGGGGAAAAGTGAGCGACGCGAGGCTATTCAGCGGCGGGGCCGGTCTGGCGTGCGCCGATTTCCTTCAGCAACAAATCCCGCTGGGGCGGCAATGCGCGATGGAAGTAGTCATGCAATAGCGCAGCACCGCCGCTCTGCACGGCTCCGAGTCCGAGTTCTTCGCAGAGCTTGTTTTCAAAACGCTGCACGAGCTTCATGCCCGGTTCATGCTCCTCAAGATAATCGAGGCTGAGCCGCAGCAGTTCATGCAATCCGCCCAGCGGGGACTCACGCTCCGACACCATCTCGATGAGCCTGCTGAAATAGGTCGCGGCCAACACGCGGGCATAGCTGTTGCGTAGATGAAGCCGCGCGTTGTTGAGATGCGCTTCCTTCAGTGTGTGCAAATCTGATTTATGGCTGCGCAAGAAAACGACTTCGCAGGTGACGAACAGATCTAGCCGACCAGTGAAGGGTGACTTCGGGCGCAGCGCGCCTTTGGCTACAGTCTTGAATAGGCCCTGCTCCGCCGAGCACCAGTGGACGATGAGACTCGTCTCGGTGAGGCGTTGGCGGTTGATGAGGATGGCGATGGCGGATTCCACGGGGGGAAGATGCTGATTGCTTTAATGTAGTGTTGCGCTTCAGCGCGGGGCGTGTGTTCGGGTCTCGCGTGCTGAAGCGCAAAGACTACTTTATGGATGCTAGATGCTGAGTGCTGGGCAAATTCAGAATCTTTCAGCCAGTATCCAGCAACTTGCATCCAGTTCTTGATTGCGCCTCAGGCTGCTCTAAATAGTGCGCGCATGGACAAGACCAATACCGCGATCACAGACATGCAAGCATTCGACACCGACAGCCTCAAGGGCCGTCTCGGCGCGCTCCGGAGGTATCTTTGACGTCCCCACCTTAAAAACTGAACTCGCGGAGCTAGAGGAAAAGCTCACCACGCCCGATTTTTGGAACAGTCAGGAAACCGCGCGCAAGGTCATTGATCGCGTCAACATCATCAAAAACAAAATCCTTCCGCTCGAAGCTCTCGAACGCAAGCTGGAGGATTTTCATGTGTTGGGTGAGATCGCGGTGCATGAGGATGATGCTTCTACTTGGAATGAAGTCAGTCAGGAGTTCAAAGCGATGGAACACGAGCTCGCTGAGTTTGAACTGCAACAGCTTCTCTCCGGCGAATACGACAAGAGCGGCGCGTTCGTCACCATTCATTCGGGCGCGGGCGGCACGGAGGCTTGCGACTGGGCGGACATGCTCTTGCGCATGTTTAAGCGCTTCAGCGAACGCAGCGGCTGGAAAATCGACATGGTGGACTTTGCGTCCGGCGATGAAGTCGGCGTGCGCAGCGCTACTTTCCAAGTCACGGGCGATTACGCTTACGGCAAGCTCAATTGCGAACGCGGCGTGCATCGTCTGGTGCGCATTAGCCCTTTCGATGCTGCGAAGAAAAGGCATACATCTTTCGCTAGCGTGGATGTCGTGCCTGACATCCCCGACGATGGGGGAGTGGAATTGAACGAAGCGGATGTTAAATTTGAAACCTATCGTGCTGGCGGCAAGGGCGGCCAAAACGTCAACAAGGTGGAGACCGCTGTGCGCCTCATTCATGAACCCACCGGCATCATCGTGAACTGTCAGGTGCAACGCAGTCAGGGAAAGAATCGCGAGATGGCCATGCACATGCTCAAGGCGAAACTTTATCAGTTGGAGGAAGACAAAAAGAAATCCGAGATGGAGCGGCAGTATGGCGAGAAAGGCGATGTCGCCTGGGGTAGCCAAATTCGCAGCTACGTCTTCCAGCCTTATCAAATGGTCAAAGATCACCGCACTGGCGAAAAGACCGGCAACGTGCAGCAAGTGATGGACGGCGACCTTGACGCGTTCGTTGAAGCGAAGCTCCGTGGCCGCAAAGCGGGCGAGAGTGATGCTGTGGATGATGAATGAGTGCGCAGAACTTCTGCTTTTCATGTCAGCATGAGGGTGAGAGATTATGCTCATAGCGTATTTATTGGCCATGCAGCATCGCCATCTTAATCACCAAGAGTTCAGCCTCGCAGGGGTGGATTACATCATTCGTCGCGGAGGCTGGCGGGACTGGGTCACACTTCGGCGCGTGGTCCATCGCGATCAGGCCGTGCTCGCGCGTATCGAACGCTTATGCAGCGCAGCGCAGGTGCGTGGGGATTAAGAAGGTGCTCAACGACTCACGTTCTGGAGGAAATATGTCCAGCGACTCACTGACACCTTGGGAGAGCGATTCATGGATTGATGGCGTCTCGACGTTACTTGTTGCTGCGACGGCGAGAGGCTATCGCCCCTTGGTTTTCATCTCGGTGATGGCCATCATTTTGAGTCCGGCAGTGCATCGTTTGCTACACAAGTTTCATGTGGATGAACTCGACTGATAGACGGACAGGAATCGGTCTTGCGCGGTCCCTTTTTCTGCCGGGCTAGTCGAGAGTGACTCACCTATTGACGGTGGTCTGCCCCCTCTTGCACAGCATTGAACTCGCAGCCCGGCTTTAAACGCGGCTGCACATCAATGGCGCGGATGAGGCCATCGGGCGCGATGATGAAATTGCGGTCATGCGTGTCGGCCAGTTCCACGCCGTCATCACGCTCCCACAGCATCTTGTTTTCATCCCAGCGAAAACCCAGAGCGGCAAGGAAAGCCCCGATCTCCGCTTCGGTCGGGATAAAACGCTCTGGATGCGGCTGAATAAAACTCTGCGAAGTGACGAGGCTTAGCTTGCGCGATCTGACCCACACGCCTTCAAATTCCACGTCGTCACCGAAGATGCGATTGCTCAGGTGCAGCCGCCGCAGATAGCCTGCGGGCGTGTAGTAGCCGAAGGCACCGAAGCCGGACTCGCCGGGGAACGTGGATTTCCAGAACCGCATTCCAGCAGGATGATGAAACACTTCATGCTCGCGGCCAGATTTTCCAAAGGCCCGTGGCGGCAGATCGCTCTCACTCAGCAAGCAGCCACGACCGGACGCCCATTTTTTGAGCGCGGCGAACTGGGCTGCGACCCGTTCTTCCCATGCTGTAACCTGATCCCGTGGCTGGTCCACATCTGCCACTCCGCTGCCTGTTCGAGGAGCTTTTGGTCTGCCGCTGAGAGCGGCGCGTTCTGCTTCTGCAAGGTCCATATCCGTTGAGCGTCCTCCAGACTGATGGGGCGTGGGTTTTGAGATGTCGTCTTCATCTGAGCGTTATGATGCATTGTAATCATGCCGAAGACAAGAGTGAAATCAGGTGGTTGCGTTGCGCTCGCAGACATAACGAAAATCTGAAACCATCTTGCGCGACTGCATCGTGGCCCTTAGGGGTTGGCATTATGGAAGCAGGTGACAGCATCATCATTCGCGGACTGGAACTGCCGGTGCGTATCGGCGTGCCGGAGGTGGAACGCGCGGCATGGCAGGTGATCACGGCAGATGTAACATTGAAGCTGCGGCGCGGGTTTAGCATGATGCGTGATGACTTGGCGGAAACAGTGGATTACGAAGCGGTGGCGAATCAGGTGAAAGCTCTCGCTGGAGAACATCCGCGAAAACTTCTGGAGACACTGGCGACGGAAATAACGGCACTTTTGTTACAAATCGAAATCGTCAGTTCGGTCGAGGTGGAGCTGCGCAAACGCATCCTGCCCGGTGTGGATCATGTGGCCGTGAAGATGAGACGCGAGCGGGCGTGAGGTGAAGAATCACTTGCGCGGGCGCATTGCTGGTTGTTTGTCTGGCGCGCCGCCGTGCGGCTCATGGAAAGGAGATGTCTGACCGCCCCAACAACCCCGATTCGGATAAGGACCTCGTGGAACGCTCACAAAACGGCGACACGCGGGCCTTCGACGATCTGGTGCGCAAATACACGCCCAAGCTCTACGGGATGGTCTATAACATGACTTCCAATCGCGAGGACACGGCGGATTTGCTGCAAGATGTCTTCGCCAAAGCCTACCGCTCGCTGAAACGTTTCCAGGGCAAGAGCACTTTCTACACATGGATCTATTCCATCAGCGTGAACATGACGCTGAACCATCTCAAGAAGCGCGGGCGCTACACGAAACTCAGTCTGGATGACGTGGACAGCGGGATTCAAAACGATCCGGATTTCATTGATATAACCTCCGGTGGAAACCCCCTCAGGGAGGTAAATATTCATGAACTGCAAAAAAGGTTGAACGAAGCCATGATGAAGCTGTCTGAAGACCACCGAACAGTGGTAACTCTCTATGACGTTCAAGGTTTGCAACATGCCGAAATTAGCAAAATCTTGGGGGTCTCCGAAGGAACCGTTCGGAGCCGACTTTTCTACGCCCATCGTCAATTGCAGAATTTCCTCGAGGAATTCCGCAAATGACACTCGATAAAATCACAGACAATAAATACCCGCCACACCCTGAACCCTATGAGCGAATTCAATGACATCCAGAGACTCATCCGTCTGAAACGCCACGAGCAACCCCCGCAGGGATTTGTGGATGATTTTGTGGCCTCGTTGCATGAGCGCCAGCGTTCTGAAATGCTTCAAGGCTCCGCTCGTGGACTGCTCTGGGAGCGTGTGACGACATATTTTGCAGACTTGCTCAATCCTAAATGGGCGTGGGCTGGTGCAACTGCTATGGCACTTCTCATGTCAGCCTGGATGATGAGACCTGCTGGCACGGCATCGCAACAGGTTGCGCAAAGCAACCATGCTGCCACCAGTTCACTCGTCGCGAAGGAAGATAACGCCGATGTGAAACGCAATCTGATCTCACGCCACTACGGCGGCGGTTTTGCTGACGAACAGAATGTGCAGCCAGTCAATTTCACGCAATCTTTCCAAGGTGGCGTCCAGAACGCTGGGTTTAAAGGTGACTTGGAACCCTTGCCTTCTCCGTAAAGCTGAATCTTTAATTGTGGCAAGGGTATGATGCCCTTGCTACTTATGGCGCGCGCCGTCCGAACTTTCGTTCAAGTTCACCAAAGGTAATCTGAATCAGCGTAGGTCTTCCGTGCGGGCAGCAATAAGGCATCTCGCACGCGAACAGGTTCTCTAGGAGTTTGCGTGACTCCGGTTCTCGCAGAGTGTCGTTTGCTTTCACGGCGTGACGGCAGACGGTCGTGGCAATCATGTCTTCGCCAAGCCTGAGTGTCGATGTCTTGGAACTCGCGCTGGAAAGTTCATCGAGCACATCGCGGAGAAGCGTGAGCGGATCGTCGCTTTTCAGAAAGGACGGCATGGCATCAATCTTGAAGGCATTACCGCCAAAAGGTTCTGCTTCGATGCCCAGCTTGTGCAGCACAGGAAGGTTGCGCTGGAGCACATCGAAATCGCGCGGCGAAACTTCAAGCGTTAGAGGCAGGAGCAGCCGTTGTGCAGGAACGCCTTCGTGTTCCATCGCGCGCCGCATTTGCTCGAAGAGCACCCGTTCATGCGCGGCGTGCTGATCCATGAGCACCAAGCCATCGCGACTTTCCATGAGCACATAAAGCTTGTTCAGCACACCGAGAATGCGGAAGTCCGAGGCTTCATTCGATGGTGTAATAGGAGAGATAGGCGCAGGAAAATCAAACGACGTCGCGGCTAGAGGCGTGGGCGGAACATTTATCGGAGCGACGAAAGCGGCTGGCGGTGGTTGGAACGGCTGATGCTCGCGAGCCGGAATAAGCGCGGGCAGGATTCCCTCGGATGGGGCACCAGAGATGATGGACGCGACTGACCGCACTGGCGTTGAATGTCCCGTGGGGATTCTCGCGTGCTCGGTTAGGGCGTGGTTCACGGCGCGCACCACGGCTTCACGCACCGTGTTGCCATCATGGAAGCGCACTTCTTTTTTCGCTGGATGAACATTGATGTCGAATCCCTCCGGCGGCATCTGGACGAACAGAAAAGTAATGGGGTGCTGGCCCTTCATTAGCATCGTATGATAACCTTCACGCAATCCGTGGCCAATGACCGGACTGTCCACCGGGCGGCCATTCAAGAAGACGAGCTGCGTCTGGCGATTGGAACGGCTCATGCCCGGCCCGCCGATGTAACCGCTCACGTTGACACCCCCGAACTCAAAGTCTGGAATGCGCAGCAGCCTTGATGCAAGATCGCGTCCGCTCATACCCTCGATTCGCTCCAGCACACTTTGGGTCGCGGGCAGATGAAACAGAACTTCTGCATCGCGCACCAGTGTGAACGCCACGCCGGAATTGGCGATGGCATGGAGTCGAAACTGCTGCTCAACGTGGGCAAACTCCGTCGGCTCCGAGCGCAGAAATTTTCTCCGCGCAGGCACATTATAGAACAGCGCACGCGCCTCAACGGTCGTGCCGGGTGCGCCGCCGTGATCGCGCACAGCGTGCATTTTTCCGCCGTGGATTTCAATTTCCGTGCCAGAGAGCGCGTGCGCCTCACGGGTGGCGAGACGGAAGCGGGAAACGCTGGCGATGCTGGGCAGTGCTTCGCCACGGAATCCGAGGGTGCAGATGGCGGCCAAGTCTTCCTTCGAGCGGATTTTGCTGGTGGCATGTCGTTCGAGGCAGAGCATGGCGTCCTCACGATCCATGCCGAAGCCATTGTCTGTCACGCGAATGAGCGCCGATCCACCACGCTGAATGTGGACTTCGATGTGGGTCGCTCCGGCGTCGAGACTATTTTCCACCAGTTCCCGAACCACGGCTGCAGGGCGCTCCACGACCTCGCCCGCTGCCACTTGGGAAGCGAGGGCATCGGACAGAATGCGAATGCGGCTCATGGAGTTTGATTAAGAGGACAAAGCAGGTTACGTGATGCCATAGATGATTACCGTCAGCCAATCCGCCGTCAAACACCTCCGTGAGCTTTTGGAAGCCAAAGGCTCGCCTCCGGGCACGGGTCTGCGCTTGTTGGTGAATCGGGGTGGTTGTGCTGGCATGGAATATGTCATGAAACTGGACGCGCCGGGAGAGAATGACAGGATTTTCGACCAGGAAAATGTGCGGGTCATCGTTGATCCCGAAAGCTTGACCTTCCTCGATCAATCACAACTCGATTACTCGGACTCGCTTTCCGATGCCGGCTTCAAAATCCACAATCCCAACGCCGCCCGCAGTTGCGGTTGCGGCTCATCTTTCGAGCCATTGCCGGGCTAAATTGTCCCTGTCAAAATTGACACAAAATATTTCTTCACATTTCCTCAGAATCTCCTATTACTGCGTGCCTTTTCTTTTTCCCAAGATTATTTTTTAGCGGCATATGCGTTCCCAGTATTTGAGTGATGGTTCAGATTTCCGCTCGCGCGGCAGCGGGGGTGATCTCGCGCGGCAGCGCAGGGGTAATGACATGTTCTGGTGGACCATCGTCATCACGCTTCTCATGGGGGCTGCGACGTTTTCATGGATCTTCAGCATCATGGTTTTCAAATACCCGGAGAAGCCGTTCAACTACGGCCTGCTCACCAAGCTCAAGAAGCTCGAGCCTGTGGCAGAATTTGAGCCGCTCACGGTCCCACGTGGCGAATATCTCGATCCCAAGAAACTCCTCTCCAAGTATTTCTATCTCAACACCGACCAGCTCCGCGTGAAGAATGACCTTCTCAAGCGCGCCTACATTCTTAACTACAAGGACGAAAGCCCTGACTATGTGAAGGGCACATTCAACGTGCTGAACTCTCGCCCGCTTGATGAGAAGGATGTGATGAGCAGCGGCTGGGTTGTCCGGGGACGCTCTGTCGAGATGGAAGACGTGGAGGTCGAAGTGATTTTTCCGGGTCGTGACATCAAGAAATCCCCTTATCTGGACGGGCAGACTTTTACTCTCGACAACAAATCCACCTTCGCCGCTCTGCTCCATGTCGGTCGCGGTGCCAATGACGCCATCTGCGCCACCCTCGTGCCCATTGTCTATGGCGAGTTCGCCATTAATGGTGACAAGAAAGTTGACCTTTCCGCTCCGATCAAACTGAATTTGAGATCGCGCTGGCCCATTACGGATGCGGTGGAAGGCGCGGGTTCCAATACGAAAGTGATCGTGAAAGCTCAGCCTTGAGCGAGAAGGCTGGCCCGTATGGGCTGAGATAGTTTTTGGCGATTGCTGACTTTTCTTGATTTCATTCAAGCCCACGCCACGTTTGATCAATACTGCCGTGCGATACGCAATTTTCGGAGACATTCACGCCAACCTCGAAGCCCTCATGACTGTCATGGAGGATGCGCAGGCTATGCAATGCACGAATTACGTGTGTCTGGGTGACATTGTGGGATACAATGCCGATCCTTGCGCCTGCCTCGAACACGTTCGCGCGATGAACTGTCCCGTAGTGAAAGGCAACCACGACGAGGAGGCCACTCAGGATCGCTCGCTGGAAGAACTCAATCCCATCGCCGGAAGTGCCTTGCTTTGGACGCGGCAGCAATTGAGCGATGATCAGAAGCAATGGCTCCGCGAACTCAAGCTCGTGCGTCAGGTGCGTGACTTTACCATTGTTCACGCGACGCTCGATTCACCAGGAAGCTGGGCTTACGTCAGCAATCGCTTCGACGCCATGGCCAGCTTCAGCTACCAGTTCACGCAGCTCACTTTCTATGGGCACACCCATGTGCCCCGCATCTACGAGAAGGAAGACACAGTGCGTTGCCTGAGGGAAGTGGAAACAACGCTCCGTCGCGGAGTGAAGTATTTCATCAATGTCGGCAGCGTGGGCCAGCCTCGCGATGGAGACTGGCGATCATCTTATGCAATTTACGATGTGACCACCCAGACGGTCAGCATTCGTCGTCTCGAATACGACCTGCGAACCACGCAGCAAAAAATCCGTGATGCCGGCCTGCCTTCGATGCTGGCGGATCGGCTCGCCATGGGACGATGAACCGGGTTAGCTTGCCGGATTTGTCAGGCTTTGCCTCGGCATTGATTTTGAAACCGAGTTCGCTCGGAGACATCGTTCACACTTTGCCCGCGGTGCATTCTTTGAGGCGCAGATATCCGCATCTCAGTTTGCGCTGGTTGTGCAATCCCGAATGGACGCCATTGCTGGAAGGCAACCCGGATATCGAGGAGATCATCACGTTTCCTCGCGGACAATTTCGCGGGCCGCTTTCATTGACGCACTTGTTTCAATGGGTGCGCCGATTCAATAACTCACCACGCGGACTGCCTGAAGTAGCCTTGGATTTTCAGGGCCTGCTGCGCACCGCGTTGCTCGGTGTGATGCGCGGTGCGGAGCCGGTGATTGGATTATCCGATGCGCGTGAATTCGCGCCGGCGTTATACCGTCATGTCATTCCCGTGGATGCCTCGGCTCATGCCGTAGATCGTTATCTGACCATGTCCTCTGCGCTGGGCGCGGATGCTGGTGCCGAGAGAATTGAGTTTCCGCTGCCGACCGGAGAGCCAGTTGATTCGGCCAGCTCACTGCCTGACGATTTTATTCTGCTTCATCCATTCTCGCGAGGCAGGGGCAAATCAATTGATGAGGAATTGCTTCGCTCGCTCTGTGAGTGTCTCGCGCCCCGCATGGTAGTCATCGCGGGCAGGAGCAGCAAGCCTCTTCAGTTTTCAGCGCCGCATGTCATCTCCCTTTTGAATGAAACCAGTCTCGCGCAACTCATCTGGCTGATTCGTCGCGCCCGTTCTATTGTGAGCGTGGACAGCGGCCCTATGCACATCGCTTCTGCGCTCCGACCAGAACACACCCTAGGAATTCATACATGGAGCGATCCACGACGCGTGGGACCTTATGACGGACGTTCTTGGGTTTGGAAAGCAGATCGCATCGCGCATCGTCAGGATTTTTCAGAAGCAGAAGCACAATCGAAGTCCGCCCTCACTACCATTAGTATGAGGCGGATTTCAGATTTTGTTTTGCAGATGTGGAATTAAAAATACGCTGGCTAATCATCATGCCCATCTGGCGTTCCAAGATTCAATCTCTCAGTCACAGTGCGTCCTTCCTCTGGAAGTGCTGCGGCGCGATCATCATAGCCTCGCTGCTTGCGGCCATGATCGCACAAAGTATTCGCGACCATACCAGTGATAATGAGCTTTCAGAATCCGAGGCTGGCTCTGAAGCTTGGGCGCTTCGGGCCAGGGAAATCTACTCGCGTCTGGAACATGCGGATAAGCCAATGCCGGATGTTCTTGCGGAATTAATTAGAATGCTCAAACCTGCGGCATCAGGTTGGTCTTTCGATAATTTGCAATTGCGTTACGGAACTTTGGATTTGCAGTCACTTTTTCACAAGCATCTCGACAGCGGTGAACAGCGTGATGTCTTTGCCGATTATATTCGCTTCCGTTTGCTGAATGAGGGCGAGGCGCGGCAGGATGCTATGGGGCGACTGCACGACGCCGCAACACAAGAGCAGCCCGTGCGCTATGCCAATGAATTCGAGGCTGAAATGTTGAAGGCCTTGGAGCGTCGCGCGGAAGCGCTTCAGGCTTATGTGCGCGAAGGCAGTTTTGCTGATGCTCATCGTGCGCGTTCGCAGGCAAATTCGATCGCGCTTCAGCTTCAGGACAAAGCCACACTACGCAGACTCTGTGACGATTCCCGATTCACGCAGGACATGGATGTGAATACCAGTTATCACGCCGCTGGTTTACTGGAGGATAAATGGATGCTGCTGCGTGCTGTCGTTAGGCTTCAATTGTATAAATGGGCACATTCTATAGAGATGCCTCTGGCGCTGTTTGCAGCAACGATTTGGTATCTGATCTTAGTCTATTCTGCAAGTCGCGAGCGCCTACGCTGGTTGCGATATCTTCCTGCCGTTTTGTTTGGGGTCTTGAGCGTTTGGTTGCTCCAATGGTTGCAGGGATTGCTTCACTATGGATTGAGCGAGGAGCAACAAGTCACGATGTCGCATGAGATTTTTCAGTGGGTCATGTATGTGGGTGTGCCTGAGGAGTCCGTGAAGCTCATTTTCTTTCTACCGTTTCTTCCATTCCTATTACGACATGGATCAACCGCAAAGGCTGCGCTCACTGCAGGCTGTGTCGGTCTCGGTTTCGCGTTGGATGAAAACATTGGCTATTTTTTGGAAACAGGCGGGGCGGTTGCAGTGGGGAGATTTGTCACGGCCAACTTCATGCACATCGCACTCACAGGAATCGTGGGCGGTTGGCTTTATGAATTTTTGCGCTCTCGCTTTCATAAGTCGAGTGAGTTTCTCATGGCTTATCTCGGTGTGGTCGTAGCGCACGGCATTTATGATTTCTCATCGACTGAGAGTGCGCAAATATTGGGAGGAGAGATAATTGGGATCGTGATCTTAGTGCTGGCCGCGCGATTTTATCTTGAACGGCTTAGGCCCGAGGAATTGGCAATGCGGCGTCGCACGATTTCAAGCACATCAGTGTTCTGCATTGGCAGCGCCCTGCTGACTGGCGTGACGATCATGCTGGCGGTGGATCAAGCAGACTCGATGAAAGGCGCAGTGAGTGCGCTTAGACAAACCGTAGCCATTTTTCCCGTAGCCTTGTTCTACATCCGCGAATTCCGAGAGCTTTAATTTTACAAACTCAGGCTCGCAATCTGATCCATGAGATCGTTGCTGATGAGCTGGTAGAGTTCTTTGCCTTCGCACGAATATTTTGCGGGGTCATAGTGCCAAGGCTGGCCGCAGACAACTGTGATTTCTGAGGGCCGCAACACATTGCCGCCGCGCGGCAGGGCTTCGTGGGTGCCGAATATTCGCACGGGTATCACTGGGACTCCGGACTTCACAACAATGAGTCCGGTGCCGGGCAGACCCGGAAGAAACTGTCCGTCGAAGCAGCGCGATCCTTCTGGGAAGACGAGGACTTTGCGGCCCGACATTAATAGTCGGATGACGGTTCTGAGGCTGCCCATGTCTGGCTTGTCCTGATCAACGGGGAATGCATTCCATGACCGGATCACGGCTCCCATGAGTGGGTTTTTGAAGAGGGATTTTTTTGCGAAGTAATGAAGATCTTCGTCAAAGGCGACACCGACAAAGGGTGGATCGAGGAAGCTGGCGTGATTGCTAACGACGAGCGCGCCGCCGGGCACATTAAGGTTTTCTCCGCCGATCACTCGGTAATTGAAAAATGCCCGGGCGGCGAGCTTGAAGAAACTGTATCCCAGCCAGTAAGATAATTTCATGAATGCGGGCCGGGTTCGATTGCGGAAACTAGGCCGCGTTTTTGGAGTTCTTTCATGACGCAGGCGGTTACTTCTTCAAGTGTAAGATCGGAGCTATCAATGACTATGGCATCCGGTGCGGCCATGAGCGGGGCGGTTTTGCGCGTGCTGTCCATGCGGTCGCGTTTACTGATGGCGTCAGCTTGTCCTTGCATTCCGCGGCGGCGGGCGCGGACTTCTTCTGAAGCATCTATGTAAAATTTCACGGGCGCATCCGGGAAGACCACGGTGCCGATGTCGCGGCCTTCCATGACCACGGGGTTCGCTGAACCGATGGCGCGTTGCATGGCCACAAGGCGGTCGCGCACTTGTGGAACGCGCGAGACTAGCGAGACGGCATGGTTCACGTCTTCGCTGTTGAGTTCGGATTCGATGTCGCGACCATCAACGCGAACGGTGCAGCGTTGATCAATCAATGGGCAGACGATATCCCAGCCAGCGGCGGCTTGGGCGACTTGGGCTTCGTCCGATACATCCAGTGCATCACGCAATGCGGCCCAAGTAGCGGCGCGATACATGTTGCCGGTGTTCACATAAATCCAACCAAGGCGGCGGGCGATTTCGCGCGCGACACTGCTTTTCCCTGATGCAGCAGGGCCATCAATGGTGATGATGCGCGGGTTCATTCCTCAGGCGGGTTGATGCGTTTTCCAATCTCATGCGGAATCCGTGAGATGACGGCAACCGGAGTGTCTGGTTGCAGTGGTGTTTTGAGAAACAAATCAAGATGCTGTTCGAAGCCGGGGTAGGACGTGCTGATGCATTCAGTGTTCTCGATCACCGTGGTGCCTTCGCAATAGAGTCCGGCAATGGCAAACGCCATGGCGATGCGATGATCTCCGTGACTGTCGAGTGTCGCTCCTTTGAGCTGGCTGCCACCAGTGATTTCCATGCCGTCTTCAAATTCTTCCACGGTCACGCCCATGAGTCGGAGATTCTGGGCCACGACAGCGATGCGGTCGGTTTCCTTCACTCGCAGTTCTCGCGCATCGCGAATGATTGTCTGACCACGTGCGAGCGCGGCGGCGACAGCGAGGATGGGGAGTTCATCAATCACGTTGGGGATTTCATCGCCACCGATTTCGGTGCCATTGAGTTCTCCACCGCGAACGACGATGTTCCCGCAAGGTTCACCCGTGGAGGTTTCCACGAAGTCATTGATCAGTGCGCCCATGCGAAGCAGGACATTGACGACGCCCGTGCGAGTGGGATTCAATCCGACATGATTGATGGTGATTTGCGATCCTGGTGTGGCGGCAGCAGCAACCATCCAGAAGGCCGCGCTGGAGATGTCACCCGGAATGAGAAGATCCCGCGCTTCGGGTTTCTGGCCGCCGTAGATGCTCACCGTGCTGCCATCGCGCACGCATTTGACGCCGAAATGGGCCAGGAGCCGCTCTGTGTGGTCACGAGTGGGCGCAGGTTCAACCACAGAAGTTTTTCCAGGCGCTTGCAAACCAGCGAGGAGCACGGCGCTTTTTACTTGGGCGCTGGCGACGGGCAGGGGATAGCTGATGGCTTGCAGCGGACCGCCTTTCACAGTGAGAGGGGCACAGATTTTTTCGCCTTGTCCTTCGATTTGTGCGCCCATGCTGCGCAAGGGAATTGCGACCCGGTTCATCGGACGCCCGGAGAGAGATTCGTCACCAATAAGCGTGCTGGTAAACGGCTGCCCCGCGAGAATGCCTGACATCAGACGCATGGTGGTCCCGGAGTTTCCGCAATCAATTGCGGTGGCGGGTTCACAGAGTTTCATTCCATGGCCAGTGACAGTGAGCGCCACAGGTTTTCCTTCGTCGTTTTTTTCCAGCACATCGACGTCGGCACCAAGAGCGATCATGGCGTTCAATGACGCGAGGCAGTCATCACTGGCGAGGAAGTTGGTGATGTTGGTCACGCCATCGCACAGGCCAGCGAACATGACGGCGCGGTGGCTGATGCTTTTGTCTCCCGGCACAGTAATTTCTGAGGGGATGTGTTTGAGTTTGCTGGAGCGAAGGCTGGACATGGTGCAGAGAGATTTTTTGCCGTCAGCTTTTCACGGCTTGGTCGCGAAGGGTTTTGGCTTGATCAAGGATCGAGTGCAGGGCTTTGTCATCGCCTTGCTCGATGACTTGTATCAACCGGTCGAGTGTGGCTTGCAGCTCGCCCAATGAGGCAAGTGCCTGAGGGCGATTTTGCGAAATGATTCCGGTCCATAATTCAGGGTCGCCCGATGCGATGCGCGTGGTATCGCGGAAGCCGTTCCCCATGCACTGCGCGGCATCGGGATCATCGTGTAGCGCTGAGAGGGCCACTGCGACTGCCGCGAGATGCGGCATGTGGCTGATGCTGGCAATCTTTCGGTCGTGTTCTTCAGGCGACATCTCTAGAACACGGCAGCCGACGTGAGTCCATAACCAGCGGACTTGATGCAATGCGATTTCCGTGGTGAATAGCGTGGGAGTGATGATGCATGTCGTGGCATCAAACAAATCCGCCCGTGCATTTTTTAATCCTGATTTTTCAGAGCCGGCCATCGGGTGCGAGCCGATGAAGGCGATTTTTTTTGCTGAGAGAACATCTTCAATCGCAGTTACGATCGGAGCCTTGACGCTGCCGACATCGGTGACAACGCAATTGGGCGCGAGCTTAGCCGCGCGTAGTTTTTCCGCTAGGCCGATCATGGTGTCCACTGGCGTGCAGAGGATTACGAGTTCCGCGTCTTGGGTGACGACATCAAGGTCGGTCGATGCGGTATCGGCGAGATTGAGTTGGGCGATTTCCTGAACGGTTTCATCTCGTCTAGCCCATGCGCGAAGATTTAGAGAGGGAGATTTTTTTCGCAGAGCCGCGAGCAATGAGCCGCCGAGCAGACCAGCACCGAGAACGGCGATTTTGGTGGGCTGTGCGGGGATCATGGCGGGGGAAAGAAAAGGCGCGTTGGGGTGCAACGCGCCTTGACTGGATGATTATGAAATCGGGATCGGCTCAAGGCACCAGGAAAATCTTGTTGGTATAAGGGTCGCGCACTTTGGTCCCTGGGGCGTAGTCACGCACATCAATCATGCCAGCCTTTTCATCAAAGGGACTGTAAACGAATCCTTTTTTGCCGGGAACAGGTTTGCCGTATGGGGTCTGGATGGATGGCGGTGGCGTGGGTGGTGTTACAGGAACGGGAGGAGTGGGCGTGACCACTACTGGTGGAGTGTTGTTGTCAGGGGTATTGATTGGAGGTGGAAATTGCGAATTCGGATCGCTGGGTGTTTCCGGGTTGGACGGTGCCGTGTTGTAGTCAGGGGGCAGGTAACGCGAACCGCCTGGAGGGTTGTCGAGATTGCCTTGAGGGTCTTTCTGTGACTCAGGGGTCATGTTGGCGCAGGAGGCCAGTGCGGCGCAGCAGAAGCAGAGCGCTAGTTGAGTGGTGGTTATATATTTCATCTGGAGTCGTGGTGGTTAGGAGTTCACACGCATTGGCATGAGGACATAGAGGAAATTTGCGCCGTGGCGAATGACGCCGGGGCTGATTTCGTCGATGAGGTGTAGATGCACTTCGTCGGCGACAAGATTGCGCAGGGGCGCCATGAGGAATTCAGGATTGAAGGCAATAGTGATGTCCGCCCCTTTGTAGCTGATGGGCATGTCCTCGTGGGCTTCACCAACATCGGGGGCGTTGGCCTCGACCTTGAGGTTGTCGCGCGTAAAGCGCAGTTTGATGGAGTTGGATTTGTCCACCAACAGAAGGGAAACGCGCGCAATGGTGCGCAGGAGTGGCTCACGTTCGAGGGCGATGCGCTCCTTGGTGTCGTTGGGGATGACCTGACGATAGTTGGGATAATTGCCTTCAATGAGTTTGCTCGTGAGCGTGTAGGAATCCATTTCCAGTCCCATCTGGCCTGCGCCGACTCTAAGAATGACTTCGCCTTCATCACCGAGGAGGCGTTGGATTTCATTCACCGCCTTGGTGGGGATGATGATGTCGCATTCATTGCTCTGCGGGAATTCGAGTTCCTGTTCGGCCATGGCGAGACGACGTCCATCCGTGGCGACCATCGTGAGCTTGTTCTCTTTGAAGGAGCAAAGGATGCCGTTGAGCACAAAGCGCATCTCGTCAGTTGAAATGGCGTAGGAAGTTTTCCGCAGGCACTCTTTAAGAACGCGCTGCTCGAATTTGAACTCTTTTGCATCCGTGAATGTGGGAAGCTGGGGGAAATCAGCGTCGCTGAGTCCGTTGATTTTAAAATGGCTGGGGCCGCATCGGATTGTCGCGATGTTTTTTTCATCTACGGAGACCTCAACTTCATCAGCAGGCAATTCCCGGATGATGGAGAAAAGGCGACGTGCCGGAAGGGTGGTGCCGCCAGCTTCCTTGACCTCGGCTTCTATATGGCCGCTCACGCTGACATCAAGGTCAGTAGTGGCGAGTTGCAATCCATTCTTGGAAGCGCGGATGAGCACGTTCGAGAGGATCGGCAGGGTGGTGCGGCTGCTGACCACATGTTGAACTTGCTGAAGTCCTGCGATGAAGACGTCCTTGTTGATGGTAAATTTCATGGCCATTTCTTGCGGCTCTACTTAGCGAGGGTGAAAAATTAAGCAAGAATATTGGTCAGGAATTCCGGTGGTGTCGAACGGAAAAACAAGTCTGGCCCCGAAATCACTGGGCCAGCCCCTACGGAAGGCTCAGATTTTCTTCACTTTGTCCAGCAACACCCCGATGGTGCGGCGGTAGTCTTCGGAGGTCATTCTGCCGGAAACGGCCTTGCAGGCGTGGATGACCGTGCCGTGATCTCGACCACCAAAGGCGTCGCCAATGTCCACGAGGGAGTGTTTTGTCAGCTCGCGGGCCAGATACATGGCGATCTGACGAGGCTCGGCGATGTTCTTGGGCCGACGATGGCTGGTCATGTCCGCCAGCCGGATGTCGAAGTGCTCAGCCACGATCTTCTGAATATAATCTACGGAGATGGAGCGCACCTGAGCTTCGTCCATGATGTCCTTGAGCATCGTTTCCAGCAGAGGTTGGGACAATACGGGGCCGCCGAGCGAGACGTGAGCCGCCACCCGCATCAGCGCACCTTCAAGTCGGCGCACGTTGGTGCGGATATTTTCGGCTAGATATCCCAGCACCCAATCCTGCACTTGCACCGTCCAGTCGCGCATTTTCTGGCGCAGGATCGCGGTGCGTGTTTCCAGATCGGGCATCTGGATTTGAGTCGCCAGACCCCATTCAAAGCGGGAGACGAGGCGGTCTTCGAGATTCTTGATCTCACTCGGGGCGCGGTCACTGGCCAGCACGACCTGTTTGTGGGAGTTGAACAGCTCGTTGAAGGTATGGAAAAATTCTTCCTGCGTGTGATCTTTGCCTGCGAGGAAGTGAATGTCATCAATTAGGAGCACATCCACCTTGCGATATTTCTGACGGAAGGCAGTCACGCCACCGTGCCGCACGGCCTCGATGTATTCGTTGGTGAACATTTCACTGGTCACGTAGCGCACGGTCTTGCGCGGTTTGTTCCGCAAGATTTCATGGCCGATAGCCTGCATCAGATGAGTCTTGCCCAGTCCGGCGGCGCCGTGAAGAAAGAGGGGATTATAGGTCTTGCCGGGCTTGTCAGCTACGGCTTTAGCGACAGCGCAGGAATAGGCGCAGTTGGGGCCGACGACAAACGAGTCGAACGAGAAGCGATTGTTCAAGCCCGAGTTGATAGTCGAACGCGTGAGACGATGTTCGTCTTTGGGTGCGGCATGAGCGGGCGCCGTGGCCTCCATGATCAGAGGCAAAGTTCCGACAGTGCTGGGTGCGGTGACGAATTCAATCTCGCGAGATTCTCCGAGTGCGCTGGTGATGGCCTCCGAGAGCACCGTTTTGTAATTGTCCTCAATCCAGTAAAGATGGATCAAGTTCGGCACGGTGAGCACCACACGACTCGCATCGGCACTTTCAATGGAGACATTCGCGAACCATTTTTCAAACATCGAGACCCCAATCCGTTCGCGCAATTGAGTGAGGACGGTGCTCCACCATGTCACCTGAGTATTCACGGCCTCTGGTGCATTCCACAGGGGCAGTTCTTTCACTCGGGGCGTTTCAGTGGCAGTCATCATCTTATATAGGAGGGGAGTAGCTTTCTTCTGTTGGTGTCCGGTGCGGTGTTGATTCAGTTCGCGTGGCGGAGAAGAAAGTTTTTAGAATGCATATGCTGTCTATGGAGTCGTTTCTGAATCAGACAAGAGAATCTTCATGCAATTTTAAAAACATTTTCACGAATGCGATTCACGCCTGAAAATTTTAATATTTTAAAGTTTGGCACGAAATAATTTACGAATATTTACTGATGAAAAACTTGACGCGAGGTGATTCATTCTACCTCCTCGTTACTACCGACCTTCAAGACGATGCCACAAGAAAAAACTCACACCGAAGAACTGGATCAACTGCGCCTTATGCTGCAAGAGCGAGTCAATGTGATCGCCGATCATGCCTTTCGTGATCGCGATCCCGCAGCCCATCTCGCTCGCTTGCGCGAAGTTTCCGAGTCCATCGCAGCCATTCATGTGCGATGCAAAGGTGCGTTACCTGCGCGACTCGCTCACTATCTGGAGCGCGCAAGCTATCAGAAAGCGCTGGATTTTCTTGAAGGCGCTGAATCTTGAGGTGGGAAATAAATTCTATTCTTCACCAGCAGGAGTTTCATCACCCATTTCAAACAGATAGGCGAGATCGCGGTGGTCGAGAGATGAAGTGAAGCGCTCGTCGCCCAGCACGTCGTTGGACATGATGTTCTTCTGCATCTGGAGCTTGCGGATTTTCTCCTCGATGGTGTCCTTCGTGATCAGGCGGTAGGCCATGACGGGCTGCGTCTGGCCGATGCGGTGTGCGCGGTCAATGGCTTGATTTTCCACGGCGGGATTCCACCATGGATCATAGAGAATGACATATGAAGCGGCGGTGAGATTGAGTCCGCTGCCGCCCGCTTTGAGCGAGAGCAGGAACACGGCGGCGTGTTCGTCGTTTTGAAAGCCCTCGACGATCTGCGCACGATTGCGTGAGGCGCCAGTGAGATAATGGAACGGACGCTCAAGAGCGACAAGTCGGTCGCGAATGATATTGAGCATGGTCACGAACTGGGAGAAAACGAGCACCTTATGTCCCTCGTCATGCAACTGGTCGAGGTGCTCCATGAGCGCGTTGAGCTTCGCACTCTCCTCAGCACCGGCATCAGGCCGCACCAGCACGGGGTGACAGCAAATCTGCCGCAGTCGCGTGATCGCTTGAAGGATGGCGAAGCGGCGCTTCTGCAAGGCCTCAGCTCCCGTGGAAGTGAGCAGCATGTGCTGCGCCTCGGAAAGATACTCGCGATAAAGCTTCTCCTGCAAGCCGGTCATTTCGCAGAGAATATTTTCCTCGGAACGCGGCGGCAAATCTCGCGCAACCTGGGCCTTCGTGCGGCGCATGATGAAGGGGCGCAGCCTCAAGGTCAGGCGTTCCGCGGCACGTTCATCTTTGCGACGGTCGAAATGCTTTTGGAAATAAGCGCGGTCGCCCAATGCGCCCGGCGTGGAAAAGGTCAGAAGACTCCACAAATCCAGCAAGCGATTCTCCAGCGGTGTGCCAGTGAGCACGAGGCGATTCTGTGAGTGAAGCTGGCGCGCAGCTTTGGCGACTTTGGAATCCGGGTTCTTGATCTGCTGACCTTCGTCGAGAATGGTGCTGAGCCAGTTGATCGTTTGCAAAGATTCGATGCTGCCGCGCAGTTGGGCGTAGTTCAGCACGAGCACATCAGCCGATTTCTCGATGGCCTCCAGATTCAACGTGTCTTTCTCTCGAATCACATGCACGCGGAGTTCCGGCGCTGCCTTGGCGAACTCCACAGCCCACACATCCAGCACCGATTTAGGACAAACAATCAGAGTTGGTGTGAGCGGAGTCGATGACTCCCGGCACTGGTTCCGCAGCCAGAGAATCCACGCGATGCTTTGCAGCGTTTTCCCCAAGCCCATGTCATCCGCGAGGATGCCGCCAAAGCGGTTGACCGTGAGATAGACAAGAAAGTGGAAGCCATCTACTTGATAGGGGCGCAATGTGACGCCGAGTTCCGCAGGCACGGGCGGTTTGTTTTGCACATCGAGTTTCGCCAGACGCGAGCGCAGGCGCTCCCACATTTCTGGTGTGACGAATCCGCTCCGTTCCTGCAAGGCAAGCTGGCGTAAGTGAAGCGGATGCGCCTCATCGGACAACTCATCCATGTCAATGCCCAGACCTTCGATCGTGGCGCGTTGCGCATCAGTTAATTCCAGCGTCACACTGCGCCATGAGCCGTCCGAGAGACGGACGAAGCCACCGCGCGCGGCGATGAGTCGGCGAATTTCCGCAGGCTTGAGATCCACGCCCTCGATGTCAAAAACAAGTCGGAGATCGAACCAGTCAATGCCGGTTTCTTGGAGTTCAAATCGCACCGTGGCCTTAAGTGGATCGGCGAGAATAGTTTGCAGACGATCATCAGCATTTAGCGTCACACCGGGCGGCAGTGATTTCGACCAATCAAGGAAACGCTGGGGAAATTGGCGCGTGATGCGCGTGCGGAAGGCATCAAGCTCCAGATCAAAAGAGGCGTTCAATTCATCAAGCACCTGCGGCAATTTTGCGAGCACACTACGATCATAGAAGTGAATGGTGTCGGCTTCGGGGCGCTCGTGAGTTTGCATCACCCAATGATGACTGCGGAGATTCTGCACCATCAGTCCGTCGGAACTGACTGCTTGTGCGCTGACGGACACATGCTCGGTGGTGCTTCGTTCCGCACGCGGAAGACAGCGCGCGGTGATTTCTACTGTGAAAGTTTCCCGGCGCACGCGACTAGCGAGAGTGGAGGGCAGGGGAACCTCAAGGCGCTCCAGAAAAGTAATTCCATCTTCAGTAGCCAGCGCTTCACCCGGCATCTCGACACTGGTGGGCACGGTGGTGGATGTGAAGAATGACGGTGGCCCTTTATATATAGTGTCGGGACTTAAATAGAGCGGGGGCGTTCCGGGAAGCAGGCGCAGCGGTCTCGGTGCCTCGCTTCCCGCTACGTCGCCAAGTTTGAGCGTGATGGTTTCTAGGCGCCCATCATGGGAGATTTTTTCCTGAGCGCTCCATCGCAAGGGCAACGGCGCGAGTTCAAATGGAACTTCATCGAGCGTGAGCAACCGATCGCGCAATTCAGGCTGGGCAAAAAGCGTAGCCAGCCATGCAGCGGCGGATGAATCATCCAAGCGCAGTGTTGCTTGTGCGTCATCGCGCAAAACACGGAGACAAGATTCGAGTAACAAGCGCGTCGGCAGTTGGGCAATCAAGGTATTGCTTTGTTGCGCATCCAGTAGGGTGCGGAACTCAGTGTCTTCTGCGAGATGCCAAGCCTCGGCGCTGGTCGCCCTGATTTGAAAACGTGCTTCTCCCGGTGTGATGATGAGCCGCAGGTCTGCTTCAAGAATTGTCGGAACCGTTCTTTGATTGAACTCACGAATGCATTCTGCCCAGCGAGGAATATCCTCTGAGCGCCGCCACGCATCCATTCGCGCGCGCGTGCTTTCGAGATCGGTAATCGCATCAAGAAATCCCGGATAAGGCAGCTTCCTTTCACTGAGCGCCGCTGCGATGTGATTCCAAAACGTGAGCACATCTTCGGGGGCATCTTCCCAGAGTCGGAGCGGGTCGTAGCTTTCAACTGGCCAACGCGGATGAATGCGCACCATTTCGTGATCGTGGATCTCGCCGCTCTTGGTGAAGCGATCAAAACGGCTCTCGATCTTGGAGATAAACGATTCTTCCGTGGGCGAGAGTTTGCGCACCAGTCTCTCTTCCACGATTTCGCGGAATAGCCTTATGGGCGCATGCACGGCATCTTCCGTCACGACTCCGGCTTCAGCCTCCATCATAGCTGCGCAAAGGGCGATGGAGCAGGTGGTTTCATCTTCGGCGTCGGCTTCACCAGTCCAGGCACCATTGGACCTGTTCAACATGGCGCTGACGAAATCATCCAGCATGGCGACTTCAGCCTCGATGTTATCTGCGCTCATGTTCAGGAGTTTCACAGATCGTGACTCCGCAAGTTTACGCGCTTCTTCGACAATAGGAGCCGCGTATTGGGCGAGAAATAGTTCAACTTCGTTGGCAGCAGGCATAGTAGGTAATGATGCCGCGCCAATGATGGCGCGAATCGACACGTTTAGCAGATGCCGCCCTGTGCGCAAGATGTTGCGCTATGCCGGGGCTGTTTTTGCAGACGGTGCTTTAATTAGTCAGGCTAGTGGGATTCCAGCTCTCGGCATCATCATCATCAGCACATAATATAATGCCCTCGGGCAAATCCGCTCCGGCGCATCGAGAATTGATAAACGGGGCACACACTATATATAAGAGCATCGAACAGTTCGCATGTCCGCTTGTCTCAATCCCGACAGAATGACCAACGTTGAAACACAACCCGATCATCAGCCGCTTGATGGTAAACTGGTGATGCTGGAGGACAAGCAGCCGGAATTCATTCCCTTCGAGATCGTTCGGGATGAGGAGAAGCGTGTCGTATTTTCGCCCTCTCGCTGGCAGCTTGCCGCCATCGCGGTGGTCGGCGTTCTGGGATTAATCGCCATGGCCACAGTCGGCATTTTTGTGGCGGTCATCGGTATGCTCATTGCCATTCCCATGATGATACTCAAGGGGCTATTCGCGCCGATGTTTCGGAGGTGAGGGTGCGCCCAGCCTTTTCAAGGCTGTTTGCCGGACACGGGCTTGACTTGAATAGTCCCGACGACTTTTCCGTCCTCAATGAACTGAACGGAACGAAAGTCACCTTTGGCGATGGAGAGAATAAGTGGGCAGGCAAAGCTGGCGCTGGGATGCGGAGTGGTGGTGACGTTGTAGCTGAGGGTCACGGTTCCATTATTCACAGTAACATTCTGAACTTTGAATTCACAGACGGCATGGCCACGTTTGATGGCGGCAATGACAGTTTTGGTTTCAAAAGCTCCGTCTGGGAGTCGATGGTGCTTGTCTTTCATGACGAAAGCTGAGCCGAAAACCTTGTCGAAAGTTTCTTTGTCCTGAATCACGACAAATGATGACGGCTTCTCAGGTTCAAATTTGTTGGAGACAAAGTAGCCGTCATGGCTGTCAAATTTTTCACCCTTGTCTGCATCAGCCGCAGCGGCGATCAAACTGGCGAGGAGACATGCGATCAGTTGAATACAGGCTTGGAATTTCATAAGTGCAGTGTGGAATCAAGCAGTCGTTACATGCACCGCAAGCCAAACCGCTTCTTCGGAAGTGTGCTCGACCCGATGTTTTTCGTGCTTTGGAATCAGGAGGTAATCGCCTGCGTTCATAATCACGGACTTGCCGTCAGCAAATCGCAATTCAGTGGTTCCCTTGATCAAGATGATCCATTCATCATGATCTTGATTATACCAGAAGTCCGGCGGACTTGACGCAGAACGAGAGACAATGCGTTCGATCTTGACGTTGTTGGATTCAAACAAGGGAAGTAAAGTCTCAACGCCCGATTCGATGGGAAGTTGAGAGAAAATATTTTGCGGAGAAGGTGCAAAAACTTTATGCGATTGAGTTGTGCATGCCGTCATTACATTTGTGGCCAAGATGGCGTTGTGATTGTGACGCAGGATTATTTCCAGGATTTCACGTCGTCTTTTTTGCTAGTCGCTGTTTCCATTAATTTATTAGCACCGTATGACCAAGATATAATTGTGGTGGAGAGATATTGAGGCTCGGTGGCGGCGATACCAAAGTATGGATTTTTTACACGTTCGTCACCGTCAAAATCAAAAAGCACCCAGAATGGCTTTCCCCATGGGTCGAGTAGTTCATTCTTCGTGGTCAGGCCGCCAGCGGCATCGTTCTTTGCCAACGAAGGTTCGAAGAATGAAATCTTTTTAGGATTGAGGGCAGGCATCGTGGTCGAGGTGCTGGGCATGAGGGTTTTGATCAGCCCAAATGGCGTTGCATCATTGGCCACGTTTAATTCAATGGCTGTTTCCGTCGTCACGTTTGGATCTTGCGGGTAGCGGCCATAGTCTGTCTGAAAGCTCTTGATGCCATTAATCAGACCAGTCATGAGAGTTTTCGCCTGAGTTTTCCGGGCATTTTCCATGGCGAGAATCGCGGCTGGCACCGACAATCCTGCTAGCAACGCGACGATGGTTATGACGATCAATAGTTCGATCAGTGTGAAACCAGTGGGCAGAGTTGGTGATGAGTTTTTCATAATGGCACCTCCTATTTTTCTGCGGACCGCAAATCACGCGATGGTATCATTTCGCGATATTGCGCTGCATGTATAAATTTTACATGAGTGGAGGCCAGAAAGTCAATACGCCAGAATCGCTGATATCGTTTTGATTCGCAGAGCAAGAATCGGAAAATTATCGGAAACGGCAGTCAGACTCCTCGAACTTGGTCCGAGCTTTTACTTCCAGGTCTTCACGTCGTCTTTTTTGGTCGCGGCGTTAGTATCCTGAATTTTGTTATCACCCCAAGACCAAGCAATGGCGGTAGTGGGAAGGTATTTCGGTTCATTGGTATCAATGCCGAAGTATGGACTCAGCAGGCGATCATCGGCGTCGGAATCAAAGAGAACCCATACATTCTTTCCCCAAGAGTCTTGCAGTGCGCCAGTTGTGGTAATGCCATAAGAATTATCGGTCTTGGCAATTGGAGGCTCGAAGAAAGTGATCATACGCGGGTTAAGCGCTGGAGCGGCGATCGACTTGTCGGGAGTGAGGGTCTTTAAAAGGCTATATGTCGAGCCATAATTGGCAATATTCAATTCGATGGCAGTCTCAGTGGTCACTGTTGGATCCTGTGGGAAGCGGTTGTATTCCGTCTGGTAGCTTTTGATAGCATTGACCAGTCCGACCATCATGGTTCTGGTTTGCGCCTCTTTTGCTTTTCGCATGACCATATTTGCCGCAGGCACGGCCATGCTGGCTAGAACAGCGATGATGGTAATGACGATCAAGAGTTCGATCAATGTGAAACCTGTGGGCCGACTTGGTGATGTGTTTTTCATGAGGGGGTGTTTTTACTTTTCGAGAAGACAGATTTGTTTGCGTAAAACATCACGGTCCGTTCTTCATTTTTTCAATCTTACCTGAGATGTGGATCAGGAGTCAATACTCAAGAATGAGGATTTCCACACGCTGACATTTCACTCAATCGACAACACAACTTGAAAAGAACTTCAAGCGAACGCGACAGGCACATTTCAATTCTTGCGTATCATCATGCAAAGTGCGTTGACAGTTTTCATTGCCACAATACTCTTGTTTGAAATTCATCACATCTCAATCAACAACAACTCAACCTCATAAGTTCACGGACACTTCAACGACCGATTCGATTATGGCAAAGACAGCATCAAAAAGCAGCGCGGATAAAACGAAGTATGTTTATTTCTTCGGAGCAGGAACAGCAGACGGCAATGGCTCCATGAAACCGCTGCTCGGCGGCAAGGGCGCAAACCTTGCGGAGATGAGCCGCATCGGTTTGCCAGTGCCTCCCGGATTCACCGCGACCACGGAAGTCTGCACATATTTCTACGCAAACAAGCGCACCTACCCCTCCACGCTTCAGACGCAGATGGAAGCTGCCGTTGCTAAAATGGAAAAGATCATGAGCTGCAAATTTGGCGACGCCAATGGAATGCCGCTGCTCGTTGCCGTGCGCTCCGGTGCTCGCGATTCCATGCCGGGCATGATGGACACCATCTTGAATCTCGGACTGAATGACAAGACTGTGCTGGCACTTTCCAAGGCCACATCGAACGAGCGCTTCGCATGGGATTGCTATCGCCGTTTTGTTCAGATGTATGGCGACGTAGTTCTCGGCGTGCAGAAACGCGAAGGAGAAGATCATGAGCCGTTTGAAGTCGTGATCGAAACTTTCAAGCACAAGAAATATCATCGCGAAATCGTGGATAGCGAACTCACGGCTGATGATCAAAAAGAACTCGTCAAACTATTCAAGGCTCTCGTCAAAGACAGGACTGGTCACGGATTCCCTGATGACGTGTGGCAACAGCTTCGTGGTGCCGCAGGCGCAGTGTTCGGCTCATGGATGAACGACCGCGCTATTGTTTATCGCCGGAAATATAACATCCCTGCCGAATGGGGCACAGCGGTCAATGTGCAGGCCATGGTCTATGGCAACACGGGAGACAATTCCGGCAGCGGCGTGGCCTTCACTCGCAATCCTGCCAACGGCACGAATGAATTCTACGGTGAGTTCCTCATTAATGCTCAGGGCGAAGACGTCGTCGCGGGTGTTCGCACGCCGGAGCCAGTCTCCAAGCTCAAGGCAGCCATGCCTAAGCCTTTTGCCGAACTGATGAAAGTTCGCGCCACCCTCGAAAAACATTTCAAGGATGTTCAGGACGTGGAGTTCACTATTCAAGAAGGCAAGTTGTTCATGCTCCAGACACGCAACGGCAAGCGCACCGCCGCTGCCGCGCTGAAGTTCTCCATGGACATGGTCAAAGAAAAACTCATCGACTGGAAGAAAGCCATTATGCGCAATCCCGCTGATCAGCTCGACCAGCTACTCGCGCCGATCTTTGATGTATCCGAAGTGAAGAAGGCCAAGGAACTTGCTAAGGGACTTCCCGCAGGTCCCGGCGCTGCTTCAGGCAAAATTTATCTTAATGCCGATCGTGCAGCAGCCGCTGCTGAGAAGGGTGAGAAAGTTTTGCTCGTCCGCAATGAAACTTCACCAGAAGATTTGCGCGGCATGATCGCCGCTGAAGGTATTCTTACTGCCAAAGGTGGCGTCTCGTCACACGCGGCACTCGTTGCTCGGCAGATGGGCAAGGTTTGCATCTGCGGTGCCAGCGCCATTGATATTAACTACGACAAAAAAACCGTGACTGTAGCCGGCCAGACATTCAAAGAAGGCGATCACCTTTCCATTGATGGAACCAGCGGCACTGTCTATGGCGGCCAGATCAAAACTGCCCCTAGCGAAATCGTCACCGGATTGCTTCATGGCGACAAGGCTGCGCAGTCCACAGAGAAGTTCAAGAGTTTCAAGACGCTCATGGATTGGTGCTCCAAGGTTACACGCATGCAAGTGCGCACCAACGCCGACACGCCAGAGCAAACTGAAAACGCGATTGCATTCGGGGCGCAAGGTATCGGCCTCACGCGCACTGAGCACATGTTCTTTGAAGGCGATCGCATTGATGCCATGCGCGAAATGATTCTCGCTGACAATGTTGCTGACCGCCGCAAGGCGCTCGCGAAGCTTCTTCCGTATCAACGCGAAGACTTCATCGGAATTTTCAAGGCACTCAAAGGATTGCCCGCCACCATTCGTCTGCTCGATCCTCCGCTGCATGAATTCTTGCCGCATACAAAAGAACAGCAGAAGGAACTCGGAGATAAACTCGGCATCAGTGCCGAGAAGATTCATCATCGTGTTGAGCAGCTTCACGAAATGAATCCGATGCTCGGACATCGCGGTTGCCGTCTTGGCATTGCGTATCCTGAGATCACTGAAATGCAGGCGCGCGCGATCTTCGAAGCCGCTGCTCTTGTTCAGAAAAAAGGAATCAAAGTAAAACCCGAAGTGATGATTCCTCTCGTCGGATATAAAAAAGAACTCGACCTTCAAACAGAAATCGTGCACAATGCGGCTATTAAAGTCATGTCCGAACAAAAAGTGAAGATCGACTACCAGGTAGGCACAATGATTGAAGTGCCACGTGGAGCAATCACGGCGGATGAAATCGCGGAGACCGCGCAGTTCTTCAGCTTCGGAACGAATGACCTCACGCAGACCGCGCTTGGAATCAGTCGCGATGACATGGGATCTTTCCTCATGCCTTATGTTGAGAACGAAGTCTTCAGCAAGAATCCATTCGCGACACTTGATCAGCGCGGAGTTGGATCACTGATGAAGATCGCCGTAGAAAAAGGACGCGCCACACGCCCCGGCATTAAGCTCGGCATCTGTGGTGAACATGGTGGCGATCCCGATAGCGTAAAGTTCTGCCACAAACTTGGATTAAATTATGTAAGCTGCAGCCCGTTCCGTGTGCCCGTCGCACGTCTCGCCGCAGCCCAGGCCGCCCTCGAAGATGAGGCCGCCCAAAAAGATCTCCGTGGAAATGGAAGCGCCAAGGGTTCGCCCAAGGCAGCCAAATCCTCGGCGAAGACAAAAACAGCAACCAAAAAACAACAAACGAGGAATAATACCATGGCTAAAAAAGCAACCAAGAAAGCCGCGAAAAAGGCCGTTAAGAAACCTGCCGCTAAGAAAAAGGGCAAGAAGTAACGCTGCGCCGCAAGGCGCACCAGCGTCTTCTCAGGCCTGAAAAGACGCAGACGAACGAGTAGTCGTCAAATACACAAAGCCCTGTGGAGGAAACTTCACAGGGCTTTGTTTTGCCCCGAAATAAACCGCCGATTTATTCGCGCTGAAATTTCAGCAGGCGCTTCGCTTCCTCCAGAAGGAAGCTGGTGTCCTTGAATGGTTCGCTGCTGACATCAGCCCAGCGCACTTGGTTTTGCGAATCTATTAGGAATGCTCCATGCAGTGGCATGCCTTCAAAATCATCGTAGCAACGCCATTCGCGAAACGCTTTCATGTCCGGGTCCGCAAGAAGTTCGAGAGAGGTGTTGTTATTGCCGTTGCAGAGACTGCGTGTTGCGGCAAGTTCATCAACAGGTTCGCAACCGATGGCGACGACATCAATTCCGGCTTTGGCGAAATCGGATGAAGCTGCGGTGAATGCTTTCAACTGCTCAACACAATGTCCGCAAGTGTGGCCCAGATAAAAAAGGACAACAACTGGTTTGCCAGTGTGATCTTTCAGAGAGGCAGGTTGGTGCTCATGGTTGGTGAGCGTGAATGAAGGGGCATTCCATGGATGCCAGAGCAGGGGACCGAGTGAATCCAAAGTTGGTCTGACGCCGGAGTCAGCTTTTGGAGCAGGCGGCTTCCGCCACGAAGCGGGGAAGCCGAAACGAGGCGCGAGTTCATTCATGCGCTTGGTGACGGGTAGGTCTTCATCCATCGTGGAAGCAACAGTCTGAAGTTTCTCGAACTGCGCCTTGGCCTCATCGTCTTTGCCGCACTGAGCGAGAACATCGGCGCGGAGTGCGATGCCGGGTGCATCCTGCGGAAGTTGATTGGCCAGCTTCAATGCCTTTTCTTTGTTCTCGAGCATGAGCTGGTAACGGACCAGTCTTTCTTTGGGCGTGTCGCCCGGTTGATCGAGGAGCTTGGCAGCCTCTTCGCGCTTGTCGTTCATGATGGCGTCAAGGATTCGTAATTCACTCAAGGCATTTTCTTTCGATTTGGGCTTCTTCGTATCGTTCTTGTCGGCCTTATCTTTTTTTGTCGCGTCGGCGTCTTTCTTTGCAGGAGCTTTTTCTTTAAGCACAGCCAGAGCATCGAGGTTCTTCTTTAACGCATCACGATCATTCTTAAAAAATGCCGCGATACCCAAGGCGCGCAGCCGGTTCGCTTCAAATGAAGGATTCTGGGTGGCATCAAGATAGGGTGAGCCGTCAAGCGCAGAAAGCTCATCCCAGAGTTCAAATTTCAACAGTGTCTCTAGCAGGCGCGTCCGTCCGAATGATGCGCTTTCCTTGCCGTTATTCATGGTATTGAATTTCGGATGGCGCGGGATTTCGATGAGATTGCGCGAAATCGCCACGGCCTCATGCGCATGGCCAAGCTGACTTTTAGTCCGGATGAGCCACTCCGCATTGTGCGCGTAGTTATGAATTTGATCCGGGAGAATCTGAGTGCGGATCATGTAAGCGTGATCCACGCGGATGGCCGCGTCCTGCTGCCACTCGGCATCTTCCAGCCGGTTCATTTTGGAAAAAGTGTGTCCGGGCATGTGCCACATATGAGCGATGGCGGGAGCAGTCTGTCCGCATTTCGCCGCCGAGGCCAGGGCGCGAGTTGGATTGTCATCATCCCACAAATGAATGATGTAGTGATGCGCCGGATGCATCGACTCCTTCGCCAACACTTGCTCAATGAGCGCATTCACCGTCTCCCGGCTCACCATTGGAACGCCGTCTTCCTTGGCGTGCCAAATGGCCCAGGCCAGAAATGCACGGGCTTCAATATCATCCGGCGCATGATGAATGATGGCCTCGATGTCCTTAATAAAATCCATCTGCCGCGATTTCTTTTCTTTCTTTACGTCGCGATAGAAATTCGCGAGTGCTTCAATCCAGAGTTGTTCGCGTTTTGGAACTTTATCTTTTTTCTCACCGGCTTTCTTGATGAATTCAGCGGCGCGCTTTTCATTGTTCACGTTGGACATCGCGCAGCCCCAGTAGGCCATCGCGCATTCGGGATCGAGCGCCAAGACCTGACGGAAGGAACGCTCAGCCTCAAAATACCAGAAGCCATGCAACTGACCGACGCCTTGATTGAAAAAACGTTGCGCCTCCGGGTTGCTGGTCGTGATGGAGAAGTTCACCTTGCCACAGCCATCCATGAGCACCGCAGCCTGTCGCGGCCCTTCATCAAAGGCCTCGCCGTGAGTCGAGTGGCCGGGCAGGAGATCAGCGGCATGGAGAGAAATGCAGACGAAGGGAAGAGCGAGCAGACGGCGCATACAGATAAGACGGCTGGAACGGGGCGATGTTTTCATGGATTCTAGGGAACTTGCCGACCGGGAGAGTGCTACTTGCTGCCCAGACTTGAGAAAATCCAGCAGCAGCATACAGTGTCCTATGATGACAGCATCACCACTGCTTGACGAACTCCGCCGGATGCCCACCGACCGGTTGGAGGAAACTGCCGAGTTCATCGATGTTCTGGTTGCGGAGCGCCACCAGAGCCGCAACGCCATGATTGATGCCACAGCTGGCAGCTTGGCGGGAACCAACGGCGAGGCGCTGGAAGCGGCGATGGCCGACTGCGAACGTATTGATGAAAACACTTGGTAGTCTGGCACTGGACAGCAGCCTCGTCGTGCGCCACATGCGCACCGCCGACCCTGCCATCGCCAACAGACTCAAATCTGCAACAGAACTTTACCTCCCGCTGACCGCGCTGGGCGAAATCCTTTACGGCATCAAACGCTCAGGCAACGACCCTCGTGCCGAGGAACAGTGGCGGCGATTCAGTCAGGGTGTTGTGCTCTTGCTTCCCGATGAAGCCACTGCGGCGGCATACGCAGAATTCAAGAGTTACCTTGCTGCCAAAGGCAAGCTCATCCCTGAAAATGACCTGTGGATTGCCGCCACCGCCCACAGTCACACACTGCCGCTCTACTGCAAAGATGCGCATTTTAACGAACTGGCCAGTTTGATGACGATCATCCAAGCCTGAGCGCCCATACAAGATGTCTCACAGCAAAGTCTTGTAGAGATCAAAAGTTTTCTCCGCGATGGCTCGCCAAGAAAAGTGGTCTTCGGCACGTTTGCGGCCAGCTTTGGCCATTCGTTCACGAAGCGCTGAATCAGCCATGAGTTTGTTAATCGCCTCGGCCAGATCGCGGGCGTATTGTTCCGGGTGTTCGGCTTCATAGGGGCTTTCCGATTGCTGAAGTAAAGGAACGAGAATCCCAGTTTCACCGGGTAGCACCACTTCTTTAATACCACCGACGGCACTGGCCACAACGGCAGTTTCGCAGGCCATGGCTTCCAAATTGATAATGCCGAATGGCTCATAGATCGAAGGGCAGCAGAAAACATCGGCATGAGAATAGAGCGCAATTTTTTCATCTACCGGAAGCATCGCCTGAATCCAGATGATGCCATCGCGCTTAGTCTGGGCATCGGCCACCGCCTGTTTCATTTCAGCGGCGATCTGAGGTGTGTCGGGCGCACCCGCGCAGAGGACGACTTGGAAGCCGGGATCGAGATGCTTGATCGCGCGCACCAGATGGGTAATGCCCTTCTGACGTGTGATGCGCCCGACGAAAAGCACATAAGGCTTGTCGGGGTTCACGCCATTTTTTCGCAACACATCTGGGGCGTGAACTTTGTGATATTCTATAGGATCGATTCCGTTGTGAATGATATGAATCTTCTTGGGGTCGGCATCGAAGTATCGCAACACATCCACTTTGGTTTCCTGTGAAACGGCGATGACTGCATCTGCCATTTCAATGGCCGTCTTCTCCACCCACACAGAGAAATCATAGCCGCCCGCGAGCTGCTCCCGCTTCCATGGGCGCAATGGTTCCAGTGAGTGAGTGGTGAGCACCATGGGGATGCCGTAATTTAATTTAGCCAAGATGCCGCCAAAGTGGGAATACCACGTGTGCAGATGCACGATGTTGGCATCGATGTTCGTGGTGTTGAAGCTGAGACTGCGCTGCACTGAAGCAAAGATGCTCTTGAGCGGCTTCGGGCAATTCCACAATCCCGTATCCAGTCCATAGCCCGTGGCTTTCAGGTTATCGTTGATCTGGTCGTTCTGGTCGCCGAAGCACCGGACCTCCACATCGCAAAGTCTGGAGAGCTCGCGCGTGAGGTATTGCACATGGATGCCCGCGCCGCCGTAGATGTGCGGGGGATACTCGTTGGTCAGGAAAAGGGTTTTCATCAGTTTAGAAAATTACACTTTGATGGAGTTTCGCCACCTGGATATTGGATTGAGGATGAGCGGTGACAAGTGCTCCATGCAGCGCCTCGGCGCGTTCCGGCTCGCCATGAACGAGGAAGATATTTTTCTTAGAGCCATTCACGCGATTGAACCATGCCAGCAATTCATCGTGATCCGCATGTCCAGAGTAGGAATCAATGATAACAATGTGGGCGCGCACTGCATATGGGTCGCCGAGAATGTTCACGGTCTTGATGCCGTTGCGCAGCTTCCAGCCCAGTGTCTGTTCCGCGCAGTAGCCGACGAACAAGATGGTGGTGTTGGGATTCTCGATGTTGTTGCGCAGATGATGCAGGATGCGCCCGGACTCGCACATACCACTGGCGGATATGATGACCGCTGGTTCATGGAGGTCGTTGATCTTCTTGGACTCCTCCACTTCTCGCACTAGCCGCAGGCCCTCAAAGCCGAACGGATTGTCGCGGTCGAACATGTGTTGGTAGATTGTTTCATTGAAACATTCTGGGTGCAGTCGGAAAATCTCAGTCGCGCTGACCGCCAGCGGACTGTCCACGAAGACGGGCAACGCCGGGATGCATCGCGTTTCGCGAAGCTGATGCAGCGCGTAGAGAAGCTGTTGTGTGCGCTCCACTGCGAAGGACGGAATGAGAACTTTTCCACGTCGCGCAATAGTGTCATTGATGACTGCGCAGATTCGGTCGGAGGCACCACTGGGCAGCTCGTGTTTACGACCTCCGTAAGTGCTCTCCATGATGACAATGTCCACGCCATCGCAGGGCGCGGCGGCATTCAGTAGATCATTGTTGGGTCGGCCAATATCGCCCGAGAAAAGCACGCGAGATTTTTTCCCCGTCTCCCGGTCATCAATATCCAGCACCACCTGAGCGGAGCCGAGCAAATGCCCCGCATCAATGAACGTGAGCTTCACGCCATCGGCGATGAGCATGGGCCGGTCGTAACCGATCGTCACAAACTGGCGCAGGCATTTCTCCGCATCTACCCGGTTGTAAGTCGGCTCCACCGGTGGCAACAAGTCACGGGCACGTTTACGATTAAGCCATGCCACATCGCTCTCTTGAATGTGCGCGGAATCCGGCAGCATCACCGTGCAGAGATCACGCGAGGCATCCGTTGCGAAAATGTTTCCAGTGTAGCCTTGCTTAACCAAGTTTGGGAGATTGCCGCTGTGATCGATGTGCGCGTGCGAAAGCACCACTGCGTGGAGCGACTTCGGATCGAACGGGAAATTCCGGTTCCGCTCGAATGCATCTTGTCTGCGCCCCTGATATAAACCGCAGTCCAGCAGGACGCGTTGTCCGTTGACCTCGATGAGATGTTGCGAGCCAGTCGTCGTGCCTGCGGCTCCGTGGAAGGTGATTTTCATAAATTAATGATACAGCGGCATTATGCGGCGAGCATCTTTTTCAAATAGGAGATGCTCTTCTCCGCGATCACTTTCGCGCCCGGTGAATAATCAAAGACCTCCGTGCTCAGCCAGCCATCGTAGCCGACCACTCGCAGCGCGGCGATAATTGGTTCATATTTCACTTCGCCCATGCCGGGACCGAGAAGGTTGGGGTCATTGGTGTGAAAGTGGACTAGCCATTCCTTGCTATCGCGAATGATGTCCGGGATAGATTTATTTTCATCGCTCATGGCCTTCACATCGAGATGCAGCTTGCAAGCTGGGTGATCCACGGCTTTGCAGAATTCGATGCCCTCGGCGGCGGTATTGATGAAGTTCGTCTCCTTCCGGGCCAGTGGTTCCATCGCGATCACTGCTCCATTTTGCCCGGCCACTTCAGCGACGCCGCGCACCAGTTCCGCCGCGCGTTTTATGGCGTCATCCCGATTCCATTCCGGCGCGATGGTGCGGGCTTTGGGGCTGCCCCAGACCATGACCTTGCCGCCGAGCGCGCCGCAGAAACGGGCAATGTGCTGGCCGAAATTTAGCGTATCTCTATAGAGCATCGGATCAGGAGTGGTGATGCTCAGCCATGCGGGTCGCGTTAGCAGCCAATGCAGCCCGATGATTTCCAGCCCGAAAGATTGTGCGATGCGCGTCAGTCGGATGGCATCTGCAATTGTGAGATCGCGCGCATCTGCCTTCAGCGTGAACGGCGCCAGCTCCAGTCCTTCATAACCACAGGCAGCGGCATCTTCACACACCGTCTCGAACGGTGCATTGCCCCAATGTTCATTGCAGATGGCAAAGCGCATCCGTGGATGTAGGCGAGCGTTGGGGGCAAGGCAACTGTTCTGCGGGGGCGGCGACAAGGTTCAAATGCTTGCGCGGGAGTGGCGTCACTTCTGCCGTCATCAATCGAACAAAAGACCTGACGACAAAAATCTCGTCATTCCTTGGGGGGAGTAGAAGCGGTGCCCTCGCCGCTTAACCGGTGCCACACGGCGCCTCGCCGGGCCTTGCGCTCGGCAGCGATGGCGCGGCCGACACTGGAGCAAGCGGCGAGGGCACCGCTTCTACTTATGATCGGACAACACCGGGACTGCGGAAACATCTGCCGCCTGTTTGACAACTCTTCAGCGCTGGATAGTCTTCTGGCCCTCGCGTTCTGCGCGAGTCGGCGGCAGAGTAGCTCAGCGGTAGAGTAGGGGACTCATAAGCCCTTGGTCGGGAGTTCGATTCTCCCCTCTGCCACCATTTCGCCGCTGCTAGTGATTTGATTAATGATGTTCCGCATGTGGTGAATAACGATTCGATTTCAAAGCTATCGCCCGCTCGCAAGAGAGGCGTTTTTTCTGGATGCGCGGGGATGTTTCTACTCGCGATTTTGACAGGGTGCGAGACGCCCAATCCTCTCGTGGGATCGCCGCTGTGGCAGCCTGCGGGTTCGGTTACGCGGGCGGAGACAATGTCCATTGCGGATGCGTATGCGAAGCATCGGTGGAAGGCTGCGCCGGGCAATGTTTTCCACGGGAGAGACCCGCAGGGCGTGAGCGTGGACACACCGGACGTGGGCTACAAACCACTGCAAAGTTTTGCTGGCTGGTGGAAGCCGGGCGAGTGGAACAGCGGAGTGCCTTATAAATGGGGCGGCTTCGATACGCCGGCGCAGTTTGATGCCTGCGTGAAGAGCAGCATGTATGCGGGCGATGTCTTCACGCCGCAGAAGCGAGAGATGAACAACTCCGCTGTGAGCCAGCACACGGCGGGTGTGGATTGCTCAGGATTCATTTCCCGTTGCTGGCGCTTGTCAGCTCCATTTTCCACTTATGAGATTCACCAACTCTGCCAGCCGTTGCCGGATTTCGAGGCTCTAAAGCCGGGCGATGTGGTGAACAAAGAGAATGAGCACATTCTGCTTTTCGTCGGATGGACTGATCCTGATCACACCCTGATGGATGTCTATGATGTGGGATGCCCGCCGAATTGGAAGGTGATGAAACACAATACTTATACGGACTGGCTGAAGAAAAATAATTACAAGCCGCTGCGTTACAACGGTATGAAAGATTGAACCGCGATGCTGCGCGCCGAACTCAGAACTCTGCGCCTGACCGAGCCGTTTCGCATTGCGCACGGAACATCCGCTGAGCGCACGGTGCTGAGGGTGCGTTACGGTGATGCGGTGGGCGAGGCTCCGTTCGTTCCCTATTATAAAGAGGATCCGCCGGACACGCTGCGCTGGCTGCAAAGCCTGGCTTGGACGGGTGGTCCGGCTCCGGCACAAGGCCCGCGCGCGGGGCGGCTGGCGCTGGATTTGCTCTGGCATGACATCATTGGAAGGCAACGGTTCGAGTCATTGGGCGCGATGTGGCGACTGGATGCGGCGAAGTCTCCGCTGGGCTGCCGGTCGTTCAGCATTCCAATTGATCTGGATTCATTCGCGGAAAAAGTTCGCGAAGTGAGCCGACAGTTTCGCGTGCTCAAGCTCAAGGTCGGCAGCGGGAACTGTGACTTCGATGAAGCTATCGTCGCCAGAGCTTGCGAAGCCGCGCCCCAAGCGACGATCATGGCTGATGCGAACGGCGGTTGGAGCGTGGCTGAAGCTGCGAGATTGATTCCGTTGCTGGCGCGGCGCGGAATAAAACTGATCGAGCAACCGGTGCATCACGACGGCGGAGTGGAAGCGTGGCGCGAGTTGCGCGCGGCGATGCCCATTTGTCCGGTGCCGTTGTATGCAGACGAGAGCACGCAGAAGGCAGATGACGTGCGATTGTTCGCGGGCTTGGCGGACGGAGTGAATGTGAAACTGCTCAAGTGCGGGAGTATCGAGCAGGCGAAGACCATGATCCGTTTTGCGCGCGATCTGCGCATGAAGGTCATGCTCGGCTGCATGATCGAGAGCAGCATCGGCATCACGGCGGCGGCGCATCTCGCACCGCTGGCGGACTGGATTGATCTGGATGGACATCTTTATGTGGCTGACGATGATTACGAGGGCATTCGATATGATGCCGAGGGCCGCTTGGTGATGCCTGAGCGTCCGGGGATCGGAGTGGCGCCGATCAAAAACTCGCAGGGCGACTAAAGGCTGGTAGATTCTCCATTGATGATTTCCATCGCCGAGCTGCAATCATATTTGGCATCCGTGCAACCGGAAGCTCTGCAATGGCTGAAGCGTATGGTGGAGATCAATAGTTTCACGATCAATGCGGATGGAGTGAACCGAGTGGGCGAACTTACGGCGGAGTGTTTTTCGGAGCTTGGTTTTGTGCCGGAATTCGTCGAGTCGGAAAATCCGGCGCATGGCAGGCATTTGTTTTTGCAACGCCATACATCCACAGCAAAACCAGTGCTGTTAGTGACGCACTTGGACACGGTGTTTCCGCCGGAGGAAGAATTGCGAAATGATTTTCTCTGGCAGGAGTCGCTCGCGGAAGGTCGAATCTACGGGCCGGGCACGGTGGACATCAAAGGCGGAACTGTATTGATCTGGATGATGCTGCGCGCGTTACGGACTCATGCGCCGCAATTGTTCGAGAAAACAAATTGGATCATCGCGGCCAATTCATCCGAAGAAGTGATGAGCGCGGATTTCGCGGTTCGCACTCGCGAGCGATGCCCCGATGGAGCGCGAGCGGTGCTGGTGTTTGAAGGCGGTTTGAGAAACGGCACCGATTATCAAATCGTCACTGCGCGCAAGGGACGTGCGGAGTATCGGCTCACAGCACAGGGGAGAGCGGCTCATGCGGGAAGTTCTCATGCGGAGGGTGTGAATGCGATCGTCGGGCTTTGCGCAGCAGTGACGGGTGCGGCTGGTGTCACCGATTACACGGCGGATTTGACCTTGAACGTGGGCCGCATTCATGGGGGAACAGTGCTGAATCGCGTGCCGCATGAGGCATTCGCTGAGATGGAGGTGCGTGCTTACGATCCGGCAGAGATGGTTCGCGCGCATGAAGCACTTGAATTGCTCGCTGTGAAAGATGCTGACACAGCGAACTCACAAATTGCAGTGGAGTGTCTGGGCACGACGCCTGCATGGCCTGATGGCGAAGAAACGCGCCGCATGTTTTCACATTGGGCCGATGCAGCGTCGCAACTTGGACTGCGGGCGATAGCCACATCGCGTGGCGGCTTGAGTGATGCGAACTATCTCAGCGGGCTGGGACCGACGCTTGATGGACTTGGGCCGAGCGGGGCGAATGCGCATTGCTCGGAACGCAGCCTAGACGGATCGAAGATACCGGAGTATCTGGACGCAGACTCTCTGGTGCCAAAGGCGTCAATGAATGTCCTAGCTCTGTGCGAGCTGCTCGGAAACGATCAGTTCGCGCGACCGAGGTAGGTGCCGTCTTCGGTCTTCACGCTGATCTTCTGGCCGGGGCCGATGAAGAGCGGCACTTGAACGGACAAGCCGGTTTCAGTGATCGCAGCTTTATAGACATTGTTGGCGGAGTCGCCCTTCACACCTTCGGGAGCTTCGGTGATGGTCATCACAATGGCAGGGGGAAGTTCCAGCGCTGTTGGGACGTCGTCAGTGAAGACGACCATGTATTTCTGTCCTTCGATAAGATATTGCCTGATGGACTTGATGATGTCCTCGGCAAGAGTCACGTCTTCAAAAGTTTCCGGGTGCAGGAAATGGTAGCCGTCGCCGTCCTTGTAACTGTATTCATGGGCATCGCGGTTCAAGTTCACGGAGTCGAGCGACTCGTTCGATGTCATGCGCAGATTTTTTACGTTGCCTGTGGTCAGGCTGCGGATGGACATCTGAACATAGGAGGCCATGCGTGGAGGCGTCTTGAGTTCGGTTTCAGTGACGACACAGACTTCGCCGTTGTAACGGACGGCGTGTCCTTTGCGGAGATTGATGACTGGGGTGCTTGCCATAAGGAGCGCGTTATTTAGAGACGAATCGAGAGATTGCAAGGCGCAGGTTCGCAGTTTTGTAAACGAACCGGAGGAATCTTGGTGCCGGATAGTGACTTGAGACGTAATTGATAAGGAAGAGAGTGATTTAGAATGACGATGAGTTGGGGAATGAAGACACGTAAACTTGATCTTGAGATGAGCTTGGATTTCCCAGTTTGGAGCATTGTTAAAGCAATATATCGCGATGCAGACTTTAACTGTTCACTGGAACATTACGCATTTTGTAGTATTTTTTACAACACTATTGGATGTTAAGATGTCGAATGATTTAGCTCTCATAGATTTTTGGAGATCATAATAAACGGTAAAATCCGATATTTTGGTATTCTGGCGGTTATGAGGATAATTTCATCAACGATGATTTCGCAAATATCACAAACTTACTAAGTTTGAATCTCTATTTTAATAATTTTACCCAGTATATTATCAATTCTTTCTATTTTTTACAGAAATGCATTGCATTTTCTATACTGTTCTGGTAATTTAGAACTCACAAACATAGCACCCACGATTATTAGGTTTTATTGACTCATCACACTCACTCTTGTTTCCCATCAACTCACCCTCAAATATTATTCCCATGGCTGAAATCGCTCCTGAACTCATGACGGTCAAAGAGACCGCTGAATATCTCCGCATCCCATTGCCGACCGTTTACTATCTCGTGCAGCGAGGTCAGCTTCCAGCCGTCCAGATTGGAGGTCGCTGGCGCATCAAACGGAGTCTGCTGGATCGTGATGTGCTTCGCAAAGACGATGAATCGGGTCAGCCGACAGTTCTTGTGGTGGATGATGACATTGCCCTTCAGGCCCTTTTCAAGCAATTCCTTAAAAAAGCCGGCTTCGGGCGGCTCGTCGTTGGTTCCGGCGCGGAGGCCATCAGTCTGGCCAAGAAACAGAAATTCGACTTTGTCTTTCTCGACCTCAAATTACCCGACATTCCAGGGGACGAGGTTTATATGCAGTTGAAGGAAATGCATCCCGATCTTCCTATCGTGGTGATTACGGGTTATCCCGACAGCGAAATCCTCAGCAAAATTCTCGCCACCGGCCCTGTCACTGTGATCAAGAAGCCAATTGAGTTTGAACAGCTTAACAAAGCTGTGAAACAACTTGGGCATAAGGGCGCTGCTGTTGCTGCGGTCTAGGTCGCCTAGAAGATTGAGGTCAGTGCAGACAGGCGCTTTATCCAAGCACCGGGTATGAATTTTTCGTCTTGCACGAAAGGTTCGGACGGACTTTGGTGAATACTGCCATGCTCGTGACCATTCAGGTCGCGAGCGCAGAGCAGCCGCCCCTCCACGTATAGCCCTCGCATTATTGGATTCATGTCATTGCTGTCCCGAGATTTTTTGAGACGCACCGGCGCATCCTGCCTCCGTTGGTTGCCCGCCATCGTGCCGCCCTTGCTGATTTTTATTTGGATGCGGAAGTATCTCGTGAACGCGCCGTTCATGGATGACTTCGTCTGGTTGCCGCTCTACCAAAAGCTCCACGACGGCACCTTTAAATGGGGCGACCTCATGTTCGTTCAGATGGAGCATCGACTCACAGTGCCGGCGTTTTTGGCCTGGACGTGCTACTACCTCAAGCCCGGGCAGATCACACTGCATAACTGGATTTCATTCGCCCAACTCTGTCTCATCGGCTGCAACCTGCTCTTCATCCTGCGGCGAACAATGCCCGGCCTGCGGCCGCGCTGGCTTCTGATCACAGTGGGCAGCCTCGCGCTGTTCTCACCGACGCAATATTCCACACTACTGTGGAGTGATTGCTTCAGTTCTTATCTGGCACCGTTCTTTATCACGTCTGCTATTGCTGTGCTGCTCTCCGGGGTTCACGTCTGGATTCGTTTCGCGATTTGTGTGGTGCTGGCTGTGCTCAGCACTATCAGCTACGGCTCCGGTCTGCTGGTCTGGCCACTGTTGGTGCCGCTGATCCTGTGGACGGATGCGATCCCCGATCGCCGTCAGCGGCTCGTGTTTTTTGCGGCTTGGCTGCTTACTTGCATGGTGACGATGAAACTATATTTCCTTCATCTCGAAAACCAAGCTTTGCCATTATTCTCCTACGAACAAGGTGGCGGCAAGACTTTTGGCGTTCACTTAAGGGAGTTTATGGTCGATCCCTGGCTCGACTTGAAATTCATCCTGATATTCGGTGGAGCCATGCTCGGACGTGCGACTTATGCACCGATTCTTTCAGCCACGCTGGTCGCGGGTTTCGCGCTAGTTATCGCGCTCGTGGCCTGCTGTGTGCCATTGTTCGTGGGAAAAGATCGTGCCGCAGTGCGCACACAGACGCTTCCTTGGATTATCATCGGGCTCTACAGTTTCGCCATGGGCGGTATGGTGGCCATGAGCCGTATCTATGCCGCAGCCGGTCTCATGGGAGCGCCACTGAGTCGTTACACGATTCACTCCATCTTCATCGTTATCGCAATGCTAGTTCTCGGATTTTTCTGGTGGCAGCGGATCACTGCTGCTGAACTCGGAGGCTGGCGTAAAAAATTGTCCGCCGTCGCACCCGTCGTGTTTGGACTGCTTCTGATGCAGCTTCTGGTGGGCTGGATTTATGGCGCACAAATGATGGATGCCTGGAGTTCGTCTCGATTAAGGGATGCCACTTCTCAGCTTTTTCAGAAGGCCGTTTCAAGATCATCGATCCAAGGACCGCTTATGAAAACGCAGGACTTGGCCGTGCAGATGGACGACATCGGACTGCTGCATCCGGCCATGCCACGAGATAACCGCCTCGTTCATTTCCTTGAACGTCCCCAAAATAAAGCAGGGAGCGCGAAGTTGGAAAATATGGAAACACTGCCGCAGGGTCGGTTTTTGACTGGTGGCATCGCCTTTGGTCACGGGCAATCCAGCCCCGCCGACGGGATTTTGCTTTGTTACAAGAATGATGAAAACGACTGGCGAATTTTTGCTGTTGCGCAAGTCAAGCAACCTCCCGTGTTCATGCGCGATGCAATGTCTTATGCTGACATGCAATTTCTGCACGTGCCGCGACCTGGTTTGAAACAGACATTTTACGGGCAGTGGGGGATCGAATTTAAATCAGGTGATCTTCCCAAGGGGCCACACGAAGTCGCGGCCTGGACGTTCGATTACAAGGGGCAGTCTGTCGCCCGAATGGTGGGAACTTTTCGCGTGGATGGCGAACGAATGACTATAGAAAAAATCGAGACTGCTGAAGAAAAAACGATCAGGAAGTGATCGAACTCATTGAGGTGAGCGAATCAGATGCTCCACGCAAATCCGCGACCACGTCTCGAGCGCCTCTAGCGCGAGCAGTTCTGGCAACGTGAAAAATCCGATGTCTTGGATCGCGTCTTCATTGGATTCCACGGCATCGCTGTCCAGTTCAAAAAGATGCACCACGCCCAGATGAACTTGCCCGACTTCATTGGAATCGTCATTGATCAAACCAATCACGCGCTGAGTGTGCGAGCCTGTAATGCGCAATTCCTCTTCTATTTCGCGCTCCACGCCGTTCAGGTAGGTTGTGCTGGCCAGTGAGTCTTCGCGTTCATCGTGCGGATTGATGTGACCGCCGATGCCGATACTGCGCTTTGAGACCAGCCGTTTCTCACCCGACTTTCCGCCACGGGCATAGACGAGATAGCGCCCTTGGTGATGGAAGATGGAATAGGGGATGATCTGCTTGTGAGTAGGGTCTGTTTCCGCATCAGGCCGCGCCATGAAGAAATTATTTCCCTGCGCCAGAATGGCGTCGAGATAGCGGTTCGCATCAGGCTGGAAGCCTTGGAAAGCTCCGAGCTGATCGAAGAGGGAGCGTTTAATGACCAGAATGTGTTCGACAGACATGCGCTATGCGCATAAGCGAGGGCGGCGAAGCGGGCAACGGAAGATTCGCAATATGTTAGAAACAGACGCGATTGGGCGTTTATTGAGAGGGCCGACACCCGCCAGCCCTGATTTTTTTATGACCAGCTATTCACTCCCATTTTCCGCCGTCGTTTTCAGCGGAATTCTCCTCATGTCCCGGGCGCAGGCCAAGGTCGAGTTCAATCGCGACATCCGCCCCATCCTTTCCGACACCTGCTTTCACTGCCACGGCTTTGATGAAAAGGAACGCAAGAGCGGCCTGCGGCTGGATGTCAGGGAAGATGCCTTGAAGCCGGCCAAGTCCGGAGCTGTGGCCATCGTGCCCGGCAACCTCGACAAGAGCGAACTCATCGCCCGCGTCATGACCTCGGAGGAGGACGATCTCATGCCGCCGACGAAGCTTCACAAGCCGCTCACCCGGCAGCAGAAGGACTTGTTGAAGCAATGGATAGCCGAGGGCGCGGAGTATCAGGGGCACTGGGCCTTCATCACGCCGAAGACGCCCGAAATCCCTAAGGTGAAAACGCCCGGAGTGGTGCAGCCAGTTGATGCCTTCATCATGCAGCGGCTGGAGAATGAGGGCTTGCCATCATCCCCTCCGGCTGAAAAGGCGACATTGATCCGTCGCGTCACTCTTGATTTGACCGGGCTGCCACCGACGCCTGAAGAAGTGGACGCTTTCGTGAACGACAATTCACCGCAAGCTTATGAGAAAGTGGTGGATCGCCTGCTCTCTTCCAATCATTACGGCGAGACCATGGCCATGCAGTGGCTAGACTATGCGCGGTATGCGGACAGCAACGGCTTCCAGACCGACAGCAGTCGCACCATGTGGCCTTGGCGCGACTGGGTCATCAAGGCGTTCAACGACAACATGACCTTCGACAAGTTCACTATCGAGCAGATTGCGGGCGACCTTCTTCCAAACGCCACTCGCGATCAGAATGTCGCCACTGGCTTCAATCGCAATCACCGTCTCAATGGCGAGGGTGGAATTATCCCCGAGGAATGGCGCATTGAGAACATCATTGATCGTGTGGAGACCACCAGCTTCACCTGGCTGGGACTGACGTTGAACTGCTGCCGCTGTCACGATCACAAATTTGATCCCCTTACGCAGCGGGATTTTTATTCCTTCTTTGCTTTCTACAACAATGTCCCGGAGACAGGCACCATCTTAGGCGGCTCGAATCGCGC
>JBBRNC010000017.1:0-81827 GCA_038230495.1 Verrucomicrobiales bacterium | reverse complement strand
TGCTCACGGCGGACGAGTGCGTCATCCGCCGCGTGCCGGACTTGAGCGATACGAATTACATGCTGCAAATCCTGCGCGAACTCGGCGCGGAAGTGGAGCGCGCCAGCGGCACCATGCACATCAAGGCGGAAAAGATCATCTCCGAAACGCCTTATGATCTTGTGCGGAAAATGCGCGCGTCCGTCTGTGTGATGGGGCCGCTCACTGGACGCTTGCGCAAGGCCACAGTCTCCATGCCCGGCGGCTGCGTCATCGGCGACCGCCCAGTGGATTTGCATTTGAAGGGACTCGAATACCTCGGCGCGACAGTGAAGATGGACGGCGGCAACATTCACATCGAATCCAAGAAACCACTCAAGGGTTGCTCGATGAATCTGCTCGGCAAGTTCGGCTCCACCGTGCTTGGCACTGGCAACGTGATGATGGCTGCCGTGTTGACGAAAGGCACCACTATTATCGAGGGCGCAGCGGCAGAACCGGAAGTGGAAGATTTGGCGAATTTCCTGATCAAGATGGGCGCGAAGATCGAGGGTGGAGGCACGACGAAGATCGTCATCGAAGGCGTGAAGGAACTGCACGGCGCAGAGCACACAGTTATCCCGGATCGCATCGAAGCCGGAACATTTCTCGTCGCCGGAGCCATCTGCGGTGAGGGCGTCATGGTGCGCCGCGTTGTCCCCGCACATTTGAAGACGACGATGGATACGCTGTCGGAATCTGGTTTTGACATCACGTCCACGAAAGACTCAGTCACGGTCTTGCCCGGCAAGTCATTGAAGGGATTCCATCTGACGACACGCGCCTATCCCGGATTCCCCACGGACATGCAGGCACAGTTCTGCGCGCTGGCCTGCACGATCCCGTCTCTGAGCAGCATCAAGGAAACTATTTTCCCGCAGCGCTTCATGCATGTGGCCGAACTTACACGCATGGGCGCAAAAATTGATCTCGACGGCGACACCGCACGCATCACCGGCGTGGAATCACTCAGCGGCGCACCCGTGATGGCGAGCGATCTCCGCGCTTCTGCCGCGCTGGTGCTGGCAGCCCTCCGCGCGAAGGGGACCACGGAAATTCACCGCCTCTATCACATTGATCGCGGTTACGAGCATCTCGATGAAAAGCTCACCTCTCTCGGTGCGGTCATGGAACGTGTGAAAGAGTAAAGGTTTCCGCTGCCCATGAATGTCGCTAAGAACAGAACGGGCTTTCCAATAAAGCTACTTGGCATCTTGGCGCTGCTCTCATTCACAACAGCAAGAGTAAATGCATGTTCCGTCATGCTTCCAGAACATGATTGGACGATCGAAATCTTTGGCCGACCATTCGGTCTTTTTGAAAGTCCACCAGATGAATGTCGAATTTACTTGGGCCCAATTCTTTTTACGGTGCCTTTTACCGCCCCAGTGACCGCCGCCATTGCCTTCTCAATCTTGGGAGCAACCGCCGCCATTGCGTATTCTCTATTGCACCATCGGTCGAAACGCGATTGAAAGCCGTGCTTGTCTCCCAACTGCTTTTCGATACATTTCCCGCATGACAACCGCAGTTGCCCATATCATTGACGAGGTAGAGCATCTCACTCTCTCCGAGCGTGTCGAGTTGCGTCGCCATATCGTCGAACACACGCCAATGTCCGACGACCTGACCGACGATGATTTTTCTGCACTTGCGGCAGCTTCCTTCCGTGCGTTGGACGAGGAGGAGGCGCAGCGTGCCTGAGCGTGGTGAGGTTTGGCAGGTAGATTTCGATGTCGCGGCCAAGGTTCGTCCGGCGCTTTTCATCAGCCTTCCATAGCAGACGCAGACCGGGCGCTTTTCGGTGTCATCCCACATACGACGGCTGCGCGCGGCTCACTGCCCTGCCTCTCACGGTCCGGCCTTGACAGACAAATGACATCTCTGATGCTACCATGGTGCTCATCGTGTTCGATACCAACGTCATCATTTCAGCCCTCAAGTCCACCAAGGGTGCCTCTTTTCGGCTCCTCAGCATGGTTCGTGCCGGTGTGCTACGTCCGGCAGTGACCGCTCCTCTAATGTTCGAGTATGACGATGTTGCCTGTCGGCCTGGTTTATTGCCACACTTCTTGCCGTCCGAGATTGCCGGTTTCCTTGACTGGTTTGTTTCCGTATCCAGCCAGCACAAGGTTCATTTTCTTTGGCGGCCTCTTCTCAGGGATGCCAAGGACGATTTGGTGCTGGAGGCGGCGGTCGCTGCCAGCGCCGATTACCTCGTCACCTACAACTTGTCCGACTTTGACCGCGCATCATCTTTGGGCGTTCGTGTCATCACACCTCCGCAACTTCTCGCACTTATACCATCCATATTACCATGAGCACACTGAGCATTCGACTTCCCAATTCCATTCATCAACACGCCAAGCGTCTGGCGCACGACGAGGGCGTTTCCGTCAATCAACTCGTCAGCAGCGCACTCGCCGAGAAGCTGTCTGCCCTTGATGCCGAGCGCTATTTGAGCGAGCGCGCCAAACGCGGCAAGAAGGTCAATATTGACGCCATTTTCGCCAAGATTCCATCCGTCGATCCCGACCCGCATGATCGAATTTACAAATGACCGCAGCGACTGTGATTTGCTTTACCCCTATTTATTTACCGTCCTGCAATCGCCGCCCTTGCGTATTCCCGATTTCACCACGGATCGAAACGCGATTGAACATCAAATATCCGCAGGCAGTTCTTCTTCCTGATCGGATTTCTTTACTGGCGAGACATTGCGGTGAATCCAGACGCTCTGGACGAGGCCCATGAGGAACATGCAGACGACGAGAAAAGTTCCACTGTAACTGATGAAAGGCAGCGGGATACCGGTGATGGGCATCATGACGATGTTCATGCCCATGTTCTGAATCGAATGCGCCGCCATCATGCCCACGACCCCGACGACAAAGAGTCGCCCAATGTGGTCGCGCGCAAAAAAGGCGATGAAGATGCATTGTAGTAAAAGAAAAGCTGTCGCGGCAATATGCAGCACCGCGCCCTGAAAGCCAAACTCCTCGACGATTACGGCAAAGATAAAGTCGTTGATGGATTCTGTTTTGGAGAAGAGCGAGCGATGAACGGAACGGCGCTCCGGCACTTTTTCTGAGAGCGGCCCCTTGCCCTCGAACCCTGCGGAGCCGACAGCCAGCAAAATATTGTTAGCCATGTAGCCCTCTTTAAGCACGTCCACCGGCTTACCCGCGAGCATGTTGTAAAAGACCTCGACGCGCTTCTTTTGATAAGGTTTCAATCCAAAGAAATAGGCCAGCGGCAGCATCGTGAGAACCACCAGAGTGAGAGTGATGAGATAACGGAACGGGATGTTGGCCACCAGTAACATGGCAACTACGACCGGACCGTAAACTGCAGCCGAGCCAAGGTCCGGCTCCTTAAGCACGATGAGCATTGGCACGCCTGCGAGAACGCCAGAGACAGCGAGCCGCAGCCAATGATGTCGGAAGGCGGGAAAGACGCGATGCAGATCGCCGAGCACAATCGCCAGGGCGATGATGACGCCGCAAATCGTGAGCTGCGAAGGCTGGATTTGGAAGGAGCCAATCTCGATTCTGTTTTGTGAGCCGTTAATAACCTTGCCGAAAATCTTCACCGCAACTAGGCCAAGAATTCCCACGGCATACATGATCCACGCGCCCCAGCGCATCCATTTGTAATCAATCAGCGCGGCACAAAAGAAAACCCCCAGTCCAATGGCAGCCCAGGTGGTCTGGTCGAACCATTTTCTCGCAAGTGATGGTTCTTCGCGAAACGATGAGGCATTGTAGATCGCATAAATGCCCCAGATCGTCAGGCCGATGATGTTGGCGAACAGCAACCAGTTCAGTCCGAGAAATTTTCTAAGGAGCGGGGTCATGACTCGCGAAGCGGAAATCCGCGCAGCGCGGGGAAAGTTGGAAGACTGGAATGTTGGAAGATTGAAATCATGGAATGACTGAACCAGACGGTGCTATTTTCATTTGCTCAATTTTCCATTGTTCCATTGTTCCATTGTTCCATTGTTCCATTGTTCCATTGTTCCATTGTTCCATTATTCCATTGTTCCATTGTTCCATTGTTCCATTGTTCCATTATTCCATTATTCCATTATTCCATTATTCCATTATTCCATTTCTTCAAAGCTTCGGCACCGCTGCGAGAAGTTTGCGGGTGTATTCATGCTGCGGACTGTCGCACACCTGCTCCGCCGTGCCGCTCTCGACGATCCGCCCGCGATTCATGACGATGATGTCGTCGCTCATGTGTTCCACCACCGCGAGATCGTGCGCGATGAAAAGATAGGTGAGCTGAAACTGTTCCTGCAAATCACGCAGCAGATTCACGATCTGCGCCTGCACGCTCACATCCAGTGCGCTCACCGGTTCGTCACAGACGAGGAACTTCGGCTGCACAGCCAGTGCACGGGCGATGCCAATGCGCTGCCTCTGCCCGCCGCTGAACTCATGCGGATAACGCCACATACTTTCTTGTGGAAGGCCGACACGCTTGAGCAGCGTAGCCACGGTGTCGCGACGCTCCGCCTTGTTGAGATCACGGAAATGAATGCGCAATGGCTCAGCGATAATTTCCTCGATGGTCATGCGCGGATTGATGGAGCCGTAAGGATCTTGGAAGATCATCTGAATCTCCCGACGCAGCGGACGGAACTGAGATTCGCTGAGCGAGAGAATTTCTTTATCGCGATAAAACACCTCACCGCCAGTAGCCTTGTTCAGCTTCAGTATGGCGCGCGCCACCGTGGACTTGCCGCTTCCGCTCTCGCCCACGAGTCCGAGTGTGCGCCCTTCTTCGATGGTGAAGCTGACATCATCGACCGCTTTGATGACATCTACCTTCCGACGCAAGAAGCCTGCGTGAACGGGAAAATGAACCTGAAGCTGGTTAACGCGAAGGAGTGTGGACATGAGTGGACTGATCGTAGCACGGGCGGGAAGGAGAGCAAGGCTCGCTCCTTTCAGCTTTCAGCTTTCAGCTTTCAGTTTTTTGACTGATCGGCCTCGTCAGGCGCTTCCAGAAAAAGTCCAACTCCCCGGCCAGTGCGCCCAACACAGCGGTGGCGTCGGTTTGAATTTGGCCGGACTCGGCCTCGCGCACAACTTGGCGCATGGCGTAGAGGCTGGCCAGACTGCGAGTATCCAGATGCACGATGTCGAGCTTTTCGCGGAGGGATTGCGGGATCACTTCGTCGCGCAGCAATGCCGTCAGGGCCGCGCCTTCTTCATCGTTCTTGAACACGGCCAACTTCAAGCGCGGGACTGTCTCGCCTGTTTGTGCGGCAGCGGCTCCGAGTTCCGCGATGCGCCCGGCCACAAAGGCGGAGACAGTTTTCCAGTAGCGCGCATCGCTGAAATTTTCGAGGCCGAACACGATCTCCATGCCCGGCATATTCCAACGAGACAAAGAGCGTCCCTGCAATTCAGGCAACTCAACTTCGTCGTAGCGAATCACCGGGAAGCGGCGTCCTGCAAGTCGCACCAGCTCGCCGATCGAGCGGAAGTCGAGCCGAGTGACGACGCCGTTCTTTCCCATCTCACTGCGCAATGTTTCAAACCGGTTCTGCAAAGTGATTTTCGGCGGCACAGGCTCTGCCGATTTCGCTGGAGCAGGAGCCACGAGTGTTTCCGCTGCGACAGTCTGACTTCCGTTGGCACCACTCACCCGCAGTTTGGCGAGCATCTGGCGTAGTTTTTGAAAATTCGTATGTTGTGATTCGCCGTGAACGCCACGCAGTTCGCTAACTGACTCCGGTTTGTCGTCATCCGGCAGAAAAGATTCCGGGGCCAGTCCGGCTGGTGGCAAAACATCCTGTGCTGTTGGCTCCGGATGCGTGAGATCGAGAAAATCTCCGCCCGAATCGCGTTCGAGAGCCTCGGCCAGTATATGCAAATCCTCCGGTGATTCCGCATCGAACGCAGGCAGCAAATTGGTCGCTGCATCTGGCGCGACCTGTGGTGTCACTGACTGTGTCTCGCTGACAGCACTGTCTGATTGGACAAATATCCTCCATTGCGCCGCCGCATGACGCAGCAACGCGCGAGCCGACACACTACCGACAGGCCGCCCAAGGAAAAAGCGCTCCAGATCGAGGAACTTCAAGAAGGCATGCGTCTCGGTTTCATTCACGCCGAAATTGCGCAAACGCAGCGCGACGAGCGACTCCGCATCTGGGGCATTGAGTCCGCGAAGCGAAACACTGCGGGCGTTAAGACGATCCTCCAGTGCGCTCGGAAGTTGTGCGCCGAACGTGGTGTCCCACAAATCTTGGTTCATGCTCAGCACCACATGCACACCGGGCAGCGCGGCCAGAGCCAGAGCCATCCGCGCCAGCGCCACGCCGGATTCGGGATGCCGGTAAAATCCGTCCATGTGATCCGCCACCAGCACCAGCGGCTTCCAAACCGTTGCCAGCTTCAAGAAGCGCGGCACTTGATTGATCGCATCATTACTGGCGAGTTGCTTGAGCGTTTCCAAAGTTGCCGCGCCGGGCTTTTCCACATACTCGAACATCGCGCGAATCCAGGCTTCCGAATGCGCGAGATCATCCACATTGCTGATGGACGCGAGCGGCTTGCTCAATTGATCGAAGTGCTTGCGAAACCACGTGCCGATCACATGTGCGGAACCGCTTTCATTGAAAAGCTCCAGCGGATCCTGAGAAAGCACATGCAAAGCCTGCGCCGGGTCGGTGCTCGGAATGCGTCCGGTTTGAATCAATCTCCGCAACAGCAGCGCATTCACTCCGCCGCACAATTGCTGCAACACGCTGAAGAGTCCCCCGCTGCCCGCCAAGTCATCAATGACACCGCGCCCCGTGCCTTCCCATGTCGCGCCTTCAGCATCTTGCCACGGCAGCGACACGACAATCGCCTCGTCTTTCATCATCGCCGCCACGCGGCCCAGCAAATGCGTCTTCCCGTGACCGGCGCGCGGAGCGTTCAACAAAAGGATGCGTTCGCCTTTTTGCAGCGCCTGCATTTCTTCGAGCGCGCGCTCATGCAATTTCACATGACCCGTGCTGACCGCATCATGCCACGACTCGCAAATGTCATGACCGAACGGCTGCATGGCGCGCAATTCGGAAAGTCTCCGAGCTGCAACATTAGTGCCGACAGGGTTGAAAGGTGGTGGTTGATCCATTGAACAGGCTGCTCTTTAAAAATGATGAACTGCGGTGTTTTGAATCCACCCGCAGAGTTATGTTCATTAAAAGCACCCTCCGGTTTTCACACAAGTCTGAACTTACCAGAAATGCTAGAAAGTGTTTTATGGATGTTGATGATTTAGCGTGGCCATAAATCTGAGCTTCTTCAGTATCAATAAACAACACTGCCGGGAAATCCTATGCAGCATTGGTCGTTCCATCGCGCGCGTTTCCTTTTCACTTTCACTCGCGGCAGTGTCGGTTACATTATCGGCCCCATGCATCTGGAACTGAACAACACTCACTTATACGCACTTGGCATCGGCTTGGCCTTGGGCCTCTTGCTGCTTTTCTTTTCTATGAGAAGCCACTGGAGAACCAATGGAGAATTCCGCCGTTACAAAAAAATGCTCAGCGACAAGCTCGAACTTGAGCAGCGGCAGATCAATGATCTTGGTGGCGAACGTGAGCGGCTGCAAAAGGAAAACGAAAATCTCCGCGTGAAAGTTCAGCAACTCAACGAACGGCCTGATAACAAAACCGTGCGCGACTTGGAAATCTATGCGCGAGCGGAAAAGCAAATGAAGATCGGCGCACCTGGATTTGCCGGGGCTTGGGAGCTGGCCAAAGAATCAGCGCAGAATCAGATCGCCGAAGAAGAGAAAGGCTCGAGCCTGCCCAAGCGTATCTTCCGCGCCATTGTCGGCGGTAGCTCGACTTCGGCGCAGAACTTGCCCGCAGAAACCACGACGAAGAACGTGGTGACGGCTGACAGCGCTGCTTGAAGCACTCACCTTGCCGTTGATGATGCTTAATATCCCCGACCGCACATTCGCTGCCTATATCTTCGATTGCGATGGCACGCTGGTGGACTCGATGCCGGTTCATTATGTCTGCTGGGTCGAAGCGCTGCGGCTGAACGGCGCAACTTTTCCGTTTACCGAGGATGAGTTTTATCATTACGCGGGGATTCGCGAGCAAGACACGGTCATCATCTTGAACCAACAGCACGGAACGAACGTCGATCCCGATGCCGTCGCGGAAACCAAGGCCGATATGTTCAAGAAACGTGTTCACGAAATTCAGCGAGTGCATCCTGTCGCAAGCTTCGCTGAGTCACTGCACGGTCGCGCGCCGATGGCCGTGGCTTCCGGCAGCGAGGCACCTATCGTCCATGCGTGCCTGCGAAACACGGAGCTGTTTCATTTGTTTCAGACGATCATCACGCCCGCCAATGTGAAACGCGGCAAACCCGCGCCAGATATGTTTTTGCTGGCCGCCGAACAGATGGGCGTAAAGCCAGAGGACTGCCTCGTATTTGAAGACGGACGCAGTGGCATCGAGGCGGCAAAAGCGGCAGGAATGGAGTCGGTTTTTATTCCTCGAACATTGCGCTGAATGCGCCTCGTTATCGCTGACATTCGTTAACATACCAATGCCCGCATCATACAAACACGCCGCCCTGATCATCGTCGGACACGGCTCCACGCTGAATCCTGATTCCAGCACGCCGACATTGCGTTGCGCGGACGCGATTCGGGAGCGCGAACTTTTTGCTGAAGTGACCTGCGCGTTCTGGAAGGAAGAGCCTTCGATGCGCGAGGTATTTTATTCGGTGGACAGTGATTTGATTTTCATCGTGCCAAATTTCATCAGCGAGGGCTACTTCACGCGTGAAGTTCTGCCGCGTGAGCTGAGGCTCGATGGACCAGTGACAAGACGCGATGGAAAAACGATCATCTATTGCGACCCGGTCGGCATCCATCACTCGATGACAAAACTGCTGCTGCATCGCGCCGAGAAAGCTGCGCCCGGTGTGCCGCGTGGCGAGACTAGCCTTATCATCGTCGGTCATGGCACGAGTCTGAATGACCAGTCGCGCAAAGCCATCGAGTCCCAAGTCGCATTCATTCGCGAGGGCGGCCACGGTTTTGCCGAGGTGCTCGACGCCTACATGGAAGAAGCGCCGTTGGTGAACAAATGGGATGAAATCGCCACTGCGCCCAATGTGGTCGTGGTGCCCTTCTTCATCGCCGACGGCTTGCACAGTTATCAGGACATTCCGGTGCTGCTCGGCATCGAATCAGAACCCGCCGCCGCCGCGAGTCAGACAGAAATTTTCCGACATAATCCCCATCAACTGCGCGGCAGACATCTTTATTACAGCAGCGCCGTCGGAACGGATGCGTTGATGGTGGATGTCATTCTCGACCAAGTTCACGATGCGTCTGCAAAATATGCCAGCGATGTCGGCACTCAGGTTACTCATGATAAATTTTCGCAACCGCTGTGGCCGACAGATCAGTCATTTACTTTCGGACAGGTTCGCGTGAATCCGCTGACAACAGGAGGCTGGCTGTTACATCATGTGGAGGATGCGTCGCCAGTTACAGCCCAAAATTTCGACCAAACCGAATCCGCCCGCGAGATTGCGCTGCAAGATGATGCAGGAAATTTCCGAGCACTAAAGACCGCGCCCACCCTGAAGCACGGCTGGAGCCTACGCTTGCAGACCGAACATGATTTTGAACTTGCTCTGGAGTTCTTTTATCCGGGCGCGCCGGGCTTGTGGCGTAATTTTAAATACGACACGCTCCAGCCGGTGCCTCTGCGCCAGACACTTGGGCGACAGACCGGCATGTATCGTTTCGCCAACACCATCAGTGATGACGATGCCGAGCGCATGATTGCCTGTGAATGCGATGCAAAAACCAAATGCCTGCGCCGCATCACATGGAAGCTGACTGACACCCAGCCTCTTACTTCTCTCTCATCAGATAAACAGCCGCGCCATGAGCTGGCACAGGACAATCCTGATCTCATTTGCGTGGAAGCCTGCACTCATCTGGTATCCGCCGCCCGGGAAATCGCCAAGACAAATTTCGCGTCTAAAAACTCAGCGAAATAACGATTGTTGAACGAGAAAGTTTTGCGATAATGCGTCTGTTATCGACAAACTAACCAGTCATTAATAACTCATGAAAAATATCCTACCCATCCTGTTCACCCTCGCTGCCCTGAGCGGCCTTGCGCCCGCCAAGGAACTTCATTTCCCGGAGAAGGGAGATGCCCTGTTCACCATCACCATCCCGAACTCATGGAAGCCCGACAAAGACGATGACAACATTCTGGAAGCATCTTCCGACGAAGGCCACATCTATCTGGCGGCTTGGGAGCTTAAGAGCGAGAAAGAAGCCAAAGATCTCGGAGATAACATTGAGGAACTCCTCAAGGATCACGCTAAAAACATCAAGATGGATGGCGAACCTACAGCCTGCAAACCCGGCGGGCTCGAGGGCCTGCTCTTCAAAGGCCACGCCAAGGACAAAGAAGATGACTCGAAAATCGAGTTCTTCGCACTTATCATCAGCAGCAAAGACAAGGCGGCAGTGATCTACATCGAAGCTGCCGAGGACACACCAGAAGAAGAATCTGCCAAGCTGGAAAAAATTCTCAAGTCCATCAAGCCAGGCAAAGAATAAGCCCTTCCGGTTTCCACGCCAAATTATTTCATGAAGCGCCGTTCCTATTTAGGGACGGCGCTTTTATTTGGTCTGATGCCAATGACTGTCTATTTCTCCCGCAGTTCTTTGAGCACCTCGAGCTGCACTTTCTGCACTTCAACCAGCCTACGCCATTGTTGGGTGAGAAGGTGATCCATTTTCTCATGGAGATGTTGGATTTCGAGTTCCGCCTTCAGATTGACCTGGTAGTCATGCTCGGCACGGGTGCGGTCTTTTTCATTCAGGCGGTTCTGGCTCATCATGATGACCGGAGCCTGGATCGCCGCGATGCATGATAGAACGAGGTTGAGCAGGATGAATGGATAGGGATCGAACGGGGCCTTAAAAAAACTAGCCACGTTGATCCCGATCCAGATGAAAAGTAAAAGCCCAAACGTTATCAAGAATGTCCAACTGCCGCCGAATGACGCGATCTTATCGGCGAGAAATTGCCCGAGAGTAACATGCTCCTCGATCTCCTCATCCACGTTTGTCGAGATGATTTCGCGCTTGTGCAAGCTGTCCACCACCTCCTCTTCCAGTTCGCCAATGTCACCTACCTCTTCCGTGATTAGGGGCTGGATGTATTTCAACTGGCAGTCCATGAACTGTTCTTCGGTAATGAAACCCTCGTCATCCACCTCAGGATGTTGCTTCCGCACCACCTCGCGAATGCCGCGGCGCAAGGCCCCAACAGGGACAAGATTAGTCACGGAATCTACCGGAGCTATATGATGGGGGTCTGCCTGTGACATGCTGAATGCTGGGTATGGCCGCAATATCTAGTCATGCAACTCAAAAATGCACACAATATATTGTGGTTGGCTGATTTTCCTCTTGCCCAAACCCCATATTCTCGGCTTAAATCATCCGCAAGAATCCTCCCGAATTTGCCTCTCATGTATTAAGAACGCCAAATCCATATTCCAACCCACCATGTATCTTAAGACGCTCGAAATCCACGGCTTCAAGTCCTTCGCTGATAAGACCATTTTTGAATTCCACCAAGGCGTGACCGGCATCGTCGGCCCCAACGGCTGCGGCAAGTCCAACGTCGTGGACGCCATCCGTTGGGTGCTCGGTGAAACCTCGGCCAAAGCCCTCCGCGGCGACGAAATGGCCGATGTCATCTTCAACGGCACAGACAAGCGCAAGCCGGTCGGCATGGCCGAAGTCACTCTCACGCTCGCGGATTGCGAGCAGGGGCTGCACGTGGATTTCAATGAAGTCGCCCTCTGCCGCCGCGTGTTCCGCGATGGTCGCAGCGAATACCGCATCAACGGCACCATCTGCCGCCTAAAAGATATTCAAGACCTGCTGGCAGGAACGGGCATCGGTCGCGCGGCTTACTCAGTTATGGAGCAGGGCAAGATCGACCTGCTCATCAGCGCGAAACCCGAAGACCGCCGCATGGTTTTCGAGGAAGCCGCTGGCATCACGAAATTCAAGAGCCAGAAAAAAGAAGCGCTGCGCAAGCTCGAATACACCGAGGCCAATCTCCTCCGCGTGGCGGACATCATCGCAGAAGTCGGCCGCCAGATCGGCAGCCTCCAGCGTCAGGCGCAGAAAGCAAAACGCTATCAGGGTCTGCACAAAGACCTCCGGGTGCTCGATACTCATTTGGGCCATCATCATTTCGCCAGTCTTCTCGCGGAGAAGTCAGAGACAGACAATCAAATCAAAGCTCTGCGCTCCCAGTGCGAGGAATTGCAGCAACGCATCCACACTCGCGAGTCCGAGGCTACGGAAACGCGCGAGGCTTATCACCAGATCGAAGGTCGCATCAACACTCTGCGCCAGCAGTCTCAGGAATTTCACTCACGCATTCAGACAGCCGAGGGCAAGACGGGCTTCAACAAAGAACGCATCGAGGAACTCGAAGGGCGCATCAAGCGGAATGAAGAAGACGCCGCATCCAGCCGTGAAATGATTGATCGGCAGCGCCGCGAACTCGCTGCCGCCGACGAGCAATTTGCCGTGATCCGCGCTGCGCTGGAAACCCGTCAGAACGCACTCTACGAACACCAGCAAACGCACAACAGCATCATCCCGCAGCGTCAGCAACTCGATGCCAGCCGTCGCAGCCTGCGCGAATCTTTCCGTCGCATCGAAAGCGAAATCGCCACCGCAGAGGCCAGCGCCCACACCTTCACTAATCAGTTGAGCGGTGACCGGCAGCGTCATGAAAACTTGCAGCAAGACAAACTCACTGCCGCCCAGCAACGTGAGGCCAGCCAAGTCGAATTCGACACGATCCAGAGGCAGCTTCACGAATTGGAATCGCTGCGTGATGAACTCGATCAGAAGCTCAAGAACATCTCATCAACCATCAATGAGCAACGTCATCAGCGAGACGCTTCATTGGAGCAGTTGAATGAATTGCAGCGCCAGCTTACCCAGCGTCGCTCGCGATTGGAAGCACTCCATCACATTATTGAGCGCGGCGAGGGACTGGAACAGGGAACGCAAAGCGTCCTCCTTGGTCTCGACAATCCCGATCACTTCAAAGCGGGTCTCAACGGCATCGTCGCCTCAGCCATTGAAGTAGATCCGACCTTCATCTCCGCCATCGAAGCCGCATTGCACGATGACCTCCAGGCCGTGCTGCTGACCGATTCCACACTGGCCGCTGAAATCATTGACAAGCTAAGCCGTGGCAAGCTCGGACGGGCCGCGCTGGCGCCGCAAAATTTCCTCAACGGAGACAGCAACACCGACCGCGAGTTCATGCCGAACGGCGGCATCGCCTGGGCCTTGGACAAGATCAAAGCCAAGCCGGAAGTGCAGCCGCTTATGAACCGCTTGCTGCGGAATGTCCTCATCGTGGAAGACCTCGATACCGCGATCCGGCTTAAATCGGAACATACCGGCCTGTGCTTCGTCACCCTCAAAGGCGAAACCATCAGCGCCCACGGCATCATTCACGGGGGAGCGGGCAAAGAAGAAACCACCAGCACCCTGCGTCGCGAAACTGAATCCCGCACCCTGCGCGAAGAAGTGACCGTGTTGGAAGCAGCCCACATGATCAAAGAGGAAGAAATCGAAGACCTGCGCAGTGGACTCGAAGAACAACAGCGCGAAGAAGCGAACGCCCGCGACGCCACACAGAAAAATCGCGAAGGCATCAGCCAGGCTCACGGCAAGCTCAGCATTGTGCAACGCGCCCTGCAACAGGCCACAGCCAAGCTTGATAGTCTCGAGTGGGAGCAAAACCAGATCGCCCAGCGACTCGCCACTGCCGAAGCTGGAATCCAGAAGCATCGCGAGAACGCCGCACTCAGTTCGCAACAGCTTGAGGAAACTCAACGTCGCGAACAAGAGCTTGATGGCGAAATCGAAGCCGTTATTCGCCGCGAGTCTGAGTCCACTGAGCGGCTCAACGAACTCAAGACCGCGTTGGCTCTCGAACAGGGTGCATTGCAAAACATCGAGCGCCAGAAAGCCCCGCTCGCAGATCGTCTCGCGGAACTCGAAGGCTCCATCTCGCGCTACGAAAACGAGATCTTCATCTGGCAGCAGCGCATCGAATCCGCGCAAAAAGAAAACGAGCGGCTCACCCTTGAACTCAATGAAGCGCGCCAGCAACTGGCCGTGGTCGAATCAGAGGGCGGTGATCTTACGGATCAACGCAATGCCGCATTCGAGAAAGTCACCGTGCTGGAAAACGAACTCAATGGCCTGCGCCAGCGAAACAGTGAATTGAACGAGCATCGCAGTCGCGCCGAGGTTCAGCAGACCCGCGTTGATCTTAGGCTGGAAAATCTCGGTGCTCAGATTCACGAGCGTTATCAAATTTCACTCGATGCATTCGAGCCAGATCCTCACGCCCTATTACTTGCGATCAACGAGCAGAAGAAACAGCGGGATCGCAATCTCAAGCGCAAGGCGACGCTTGCATCGAGAACGGAAAGCGGTGACACGGAACTTGCTTCTGACATTGCCGAAGACGCCAGCACCGAAACGGAATTCGACGCCGCCGCCCTTGAAGAAGGCCCCGACTGGGAACTCGTTCAGGAAATCGTCAACGAACTGCGTCAGCGACTTGAAAGCATGGGGCCAGTGAATCTTGATGCCATCCAGGAATATGAAGAACTCGAGGAGCGTCACAATTTCCTTCAGACCCAGCACACCGACCTCGTGAAGAGCAAGGACGAGTTGCTTCAGGTCATCGCAAAGATCAACGAAACCACGAAAGCGATGTTCAGTGAAACCTTCAACGAGGTTCGCAAGAATTTCCGCGAGACCTTCAAGGAACTCTTCGGTCAGGGATCGCAAGCCGATCTCATGCTCAGCGACGAAACCGACCCGCTGGAAAGCGGCATCGAGATCATCGCCAAACCACCCGGCAAAAAGCTCCAGACCATCAGCCTACTCTCCGGTGGCGAGCGCTCCATGACCGCAGTCGCCCTGCTGTTCTCCATCTACATGGTCAAGCCCAGCCCCTTCTGCGTGCTGGACGAGTTGGACGCGCCGCTTGATGAATCAAACATTGGCCGCTTCCTCCAGATGCTCGACAAATTCATCGAGAAGAGCCAATTCATCATCGTCACCCATAGCAAACGCACCATGTCCCGCGCAGATGTAATCTATGGCGTGACCATGCAGGAGTTCGGCATCAGCAAACCTGTCGGCGTGCGCATGACGAACCAGAAAGCTTCGCTCGAAGATGGCGCGCCCAATGTCGCTGAAACCGTGCGCGGCCCCGGCAGACGACGTGATGAGACTGCCGCAGATGCGCTGATCTAAGTGTTGCTTGATTGTGGCACAGGCATGGCGCAAGCCTGCCTGTGTGTATGTCCCGGCATTCTGCCGGGACACTGAGTGCGGGCAAAATGCCCCGCACGACACACTGGCTGCAAGCCAGTGCCACAGATTACACCGCTGCCACAATCGCGTCGCCTATCTCCTTGGTGCCAACTTTACGCGTGCCTTCTTCACCGCTAAAAATATCTCCCGTGCGGAGACCATCATCAATGACCTTGCGAACAGCACTCTCAATAGCAACAGCCTCCTTTCCCAATCCAAGCGCGAAACGCAGCATCAGCGCAGCCGAGAGAATCTGCGCAATAGGATTCGCGATCCCCTTCCCCGCGATGTCAGGCGCGGTGCCACCGCTCGGCTCGAAGAGACCAAAATAGAGTCCGTCGCCTTTCGGCTTGCCGAGACTGGCACTGGCCAGCATTCCTAGGGAGCCGGTGATCATCGCCATCTCGTCGCTCAGAATGTCGCCGAACAAATTCTCACAAAGCACCACATCAAAGCCCTTCGGATTCTTGATAAGCTGCATCGCGGCGTTGTCCACGTAAAGGTGCGCGAGCTTCACATCGGGATAGCTCTTTGCGACCTCCTCAACCGTGGCCCGCCAGAGGATGCCATTCTCCAGCACATTCGCTTTATCAATGGAAGTGACGTGTTGGTTGCGGCCTTGCGCGGCCTTGAAAGCGACGTGCGCGATGCGCTCGATTTCACTCTTCTTGTAAACCATCGTGTCCACCGCAGTCATTTCACCATCAACTTCCTTGCGGAATTTTGGCTGGCCAAAATAGAGGCCGCCCGTGAGTTCGCGCACGCAGAGGACGTTGAACCCGCCCTCGATGAGTTCGTTCTTCACGGGTGAAGCATGTGTGAGTGATGGATAGCAGATCGAGGGGCGGAGATTGGCGAACAATCCGAAGTGCTTCCGCAACGGCAGTAATGCTCCGCGCTCAGGCTGCTCATTGGGCGGGAGTTTTTCCCACTTCGGTCCACCGACACTACCGAAGAGAATGGCGTCGCTCGCCTCACACGCGGCGACAGTTTCCGCAGGCAGAGCCTTGCCCTTGGCATCAATGGCTGCGCCACCGACAACTTGTTCATTGAACTCAAAACGATGGCCGGACTTGGATTCGATTTTGCGGAGCACCTTGATAGCCTCGGCCATGACTTCAGGTCCGATGCCGTCACCGGCGAGCACTGCGATTTTGTAAATGTTGGACATCGCTTGGGATAGCTTGATGTAGGCGATGACGCAACTGGAAGTGGCTGCTGAAGTGGCACAGGCATGGCGCAGCCTGCCTGTGTGTCATCCGGGCATTCTGCCCGGACTCATTCAGTTCCCGGCAAGAGGCCCCGGCAGAATGCCGGGGGCTACACACAGGCAGGCTGCGCCATGCCTGTGCCACATCATGCAAAATACAAAAGGCGGTTGACCGAAGCCAACCGCCTTTTGCGGATTCAATATCAAAAGACCTACAATTATGCTTTCTGTTCGTCAATATGCACTGGCTTGTAGCCACCTATCGCCCTGAAGTAGAGTAGCAGGAGTAGGAAGGCTACCGCCATCGCGGCCGGAATGAAAGAGTCGGCCTTCAGAGTTTTGCGCGCGCCATTGATGTCGGCGTTGATGAATGCCTGCTGGTCGGTGGGCAGTCCAGCGAGCACAGCTTTCGGGTCCACTGCACCACTCTTTTCTTGAGTTTCGATGGCTGTTTTAAGAGCGCCCTTGGCAGTTCCAAGTTTTTCCCCATCCAAGGTTTTGACCCCATCAAAGACGAGCCACTTGCTTTCCTTGGTGCCGATCATAGCACTTTTAGACTCAGTAGGAACTGACTCTGCAGAGAAACGATCCTTGGCGTATCCGAGTCCGGGAGAACCGATGAGTCCCGCCGACATCATGCCGATACCACCCATAATTGAGATGGCTACAGCGCCCGTGCGTGGGAAGCGATCAGATACAATCGCCAACATGGTGGGCCAGAAAAAGGTCTTGCCAATTGCATAGACTGCCAGAGCGCCGAGCGCGCCACCAAAAGCCTGTATGCCACTAACAAGGTTCAAACCAAGGCAGGCAAGGATCGAGCACCCCAACAACAGTCCAACGGGAGAGAGACGCAGGTTCTTCTCGATGAAATGCGTGCAAAAACGCAGGCCGAACATGATGGCAGAGGTGAAGATGAACAGTGTCGTGCCGTTCTTGGGAGTGAGGATCGCGCCCGTAATGTTCTGAATCCAACCATCAGTGCCGAGTTCCACCGCTCCTACAAGCGCATGCACGATGAACAGCACACAGAGAATCACCGAACCAAAAGACCAGCCACTGAGACCAGAGAAGATCGCCCATACCGCGACACCAATGGCGACAGAAATATACATCCAGTTGGCACTGATAAAGAATACATTTCCAGTAAAGCCGTTGAGGAGTGGTCCCAGCCCGTCTTTGACAAAAAGACCGATAAACAGCCCCACGACAGCCGCTCCAATAATGCCCACGTCTTTGAGCATTTGACCCAGAGTAAGTCCCTTTTGCGAAGCTTCGGATTTTGGAAACTTCTGCGCAAAGAACATAAATCCGTAGATCACAGTAGGCACTAGGAAGAGGCAGAGTTGGCTTTTCCAACCCCAATGCAGGCTGCCGCCAAAATACTGCACCGCGAAACCGCCAAGCACCATACCAGCGGGCCAGCTTGCGTGCAGGATGTTGAGGTAGTGCGCGCGATTGTTCGGGAAAAGGGTAGCCACAAGCGGATTGGCTACCGCCTCCAGCGTGCCGTTTGCAACGGCGAACAGGAAGGTGCCAGTCCAGAGTAAGGCAAAAGCAGTCTTGGAATCCATCGTGTCAGCCACACTGAAGGCGACAACAGCCGACAGCACATGCAGCAAGAAAGCCGTGATCACGAGCTTGCCGTAGCCTATCTTGTCAGCAATAACGCCACCAATGACGATGCCAAAGCAAAACCCGGTGAAACCAGCTCCGTTAATAAGTCCGACTTCAAGTCCAGTAAACTTAAACGTTGCTTCCCAAGTTCCGAGAATGGCCCCGCGAATTGCAAAGCCGACGCCAGCTGCAAGGATGGCCATGAATCCCGCTAATAGCAGGCGTTTTGCATTGGGCGCAATGCCCTCGTTATTGCTCATTTTAAGTATTGTTGTGTTGGTTGGAGTGAGTTTGACTGCGTGACCTCAGCAGGTGCGAATTGCTGAATGTAACGGGCGGTTTTAAACAGAAAGCGGTGGTTGCACAAGCTAAATTCTGCATCCGGGCAGTTAGAACCCCGGTTAGACCTCCGGCTCGTGGTCGATCTCGACGGGCTTGTTGCCGCCTTTTGTGCTTCACGACGGACTGCATAGATTCAAGTTTCCGTCTCCAACGCCTTTGATGTGCCGTTCCGCCACCGTATTACTTTCCGGCGATCATGCGATGCACGATCAAAATCAAGAGCGATCCTCCCGCTGCGAGCCCGATGCTCTTGAAATCAAAACCCGACACCGAGCCGATGTTCAGAAACTTCGTGCCAATCCAACCGCCGAGCACTGCACCGCCGATGCCTAGTAGGATGGTCATAATAATTCCCCCTCCGTCCTTGCCGGGATGGAGGAATTTAGCGAGAACGCCTGCGATCAGGCCCATGATAATCCAAGTGAAAAGTCCATTCATAAACAGAGACTATCAGAATGCCCAGTTTGTGGTCAATCATTCATTTATCCTCGCACACGGGAAGTGCACTTGCCCTCAATTGTGTTTCCGCTAACATGCACGGATGATTGATGACGTTATCGCCCGCTTGGAAAAACACGCCGTCTTGCCTGCCGTCATAATCGACGACGCCGGAAAGGCCGAGTCGTTGGCGGAGGCGATGCTGGATGGCGGATTACCCATAGCAGAAGTCACGTTGCGCTCACCCGCTTCTCTTACGGCCTTGAAGCTGATGGCTGGGTTTGATGAAATGCTCGTTGGAGCAGGCACGGTTTTGAATGTGCTGCAAGCAGAGCAAGCTGTCGCTGCCGGGGCCAAGTTCATCGTCTCTCCCGGCATGGATGCGGACCTGATTCGCTGGTGTCAGAAGCAGGGCATTTATATTATTCCATGTGCCTGCACACCAAGCGAAGTCATGCTGGCGCTGCATCTCGGTCTGAACTGCGTAAAGTTTTTTCCGTCGGAGCCTTTCGGCGGACTGCCTATATTAAAAGGACTCCATGGCCCCTTCCCCACCATGCGCTTCGTGCCCTCGGGCGGAATCCATTTGGAAATCTTGCCCTACTATCTCGCCTTCCGACCCGTCATGGCCGTCGGCGGAACTTGGATGATTAAATCCACTTGGATTAAGGAAGACCGATTTGAACAAATCCGCGACGCCTGTGAGTCAACCGTCGCAGCGGTTCAAGAAGCGCATCGCAAACTGGCCCTTGCTTCGAGGGCGAAATCAATATGATTTAACTTCATGCAAACCCGACGTTCCGCCGCCGAAGCCTTTGAAAAAATTCCCTCCGTCATCTTTGACGGCTCCACTGCTGCCGCAGCCTCGCTCGCGCAAGAGGTGAAGGAACTCATCGAATCAAAAAACAAACAGGGACAGCCCACCGTGCTCGGCCTCGCGACCGGCTCCAGCCCGGTGCCATTCTATCGCGAACTCATCCGCCTGCATCGCGAAGGAAAGCTCAGCTTCAAGAACGTCATCACCTTCAATCTCGATGAATATCACGGACTCGGCACCGATCATCCCGAGAGCTACCACCGCTTCATGCGTGACCAGCTTTTCGATCATGTGGACATTCCGAAGCAGAATATTCACATCCCCGACGGCACCATTCCTTCCGACGAAATTTTCGAGCACTGCCGCGCTTATGAAGATGCCATCGACGCCGCAGGCGGTATCGACTTTCAGATTCTCGGCATCGGACGCACGGGCCACATCGGCTTCAACGAACCCGGCTCCAGCCGCGACTCGCTCACGCGCCGCATCACGCTGGATCGCATCACGCGGCAAGATGCCGCTGCCGATTTCCGAGGCGAAGAAAACGTCCCGCGTTTCGCCATCACGATGGGAGTCGGCACCATTCTGCGCGCCAAGAAAATAGTGCTTGTCGCCTGGGGCGAGAACAAAGCGGGCGTCGTCGCCAAAGCCGTCGAAGGCCCCGTGACTGAGGCCGTCTCCGCATCCTTCCTTCAAGGTCATCCCGCCGCGCGCTTCTGCATTGATCAGGGCGCATCACGCGAACTCACACGTGTAAAACTTCCGTGGCTTGTCGGCCCAGTCACATGGACATCGCAGGAAGCCCGCCGCGCCGTCTCCTGGCTCTCCGCCTCGTTCAAGCGCCCCATCTTGAAACTCACTGACGAGGAATATAACGAGCACGGACTCTCCGATCTTCTCAGCGAGCAAGGCCCCGCCTATCAGCTCAATATTCGTATCTTCAACAAGCTGCAAAACACCATCACCGGCTGGCCCGGCGGCAAACCCGACGCCGACGACACTTCCCGCCCCGAGCGCGCCAAGCCCTACCCTAAGCGCGTGCTTATCTTCAGCCCCGAACCACAAGACGCCGTCGTCAGCATTGGCAGCACCATCGACCGCCTCGTTGAGCAAAAGCACGACGTGCGCCTTGTCAGCCTCACCAGCGGCGGCCTTCGCGTGCCCGACTCTGAGCCTGATAAATTCGCCTCCACCTTGCTGGAAATTTCCACCACCGCAGCGGAAAGTTGGGAGAAGCAAACCGGCTATGCCCAGCACATTCTTGAGCTTCTGGAGAAAAAGGGCGAGTTCGGTGAAGACCCTGCATCCGTGCGTCATTTAAAGAGCCTCATCCTGCGCGGAGAAATGCGCGATGCCGCTCAAGCACTCGGCCTCAGTCAAGATCGCGTCACCTTCCTCGATCTTCCCTTCTATGAAAAGGGTCGCTATCGCCGCTTCCATATCGGTGACGAAGACGTGGCTGCCACTGCGAAGCTGCTGCGCGAATTCCGCCCACATCAAATCTACACCACTGGCGACGCCGCCGATCCCTCATCCGTCAGCGCCTTGTGTTTCCGCATCATCGAGCAAGCACTCGCCCAATGCTCCGGCGAAGACTGGGCCGCCGTGTGCAGTCTCTGGATTTATCGCGGTAAAGAAAAAGCCCTCGATCCCCATGAGATCGACATGGCCATGCCCATTAGCCCCGTGCAGCTCGAACGGAAAACCCGCGCCCTCGCCCGCTACCAGTCGCTCAGTTCCCAAGAACTAGACACGCCCAAGCTCAACCAGAATACTGCCCAGCAATACGACGAACTCGGCCTCGCAAACTATGAGGCGATTGAGAGCTTCCAGCGGAAAAAGTGACAGCCGGCAACATCGAAGAAAGGAATACCCCAATGAATCGCTCAGCAATACTTCTGGTTATACTTTGTGTGCTCACCTCCGCGTGTGCTTTCAACAAACGGAATCGACCGCCCGATCATCAGATGATTGAGATGGCCTATTTCATTTGTGATCAATGTCAGAGCGCGCAGGGCGGCATTTACGGCAAAGGGCCGACCAAACATTTTCGCAGCTCCACGGCAGCCGATTGCATTCATCAATGGCGACGTGTTTCCGATGCAGAGTTTAAAAAGTATGCGGTAAAACACTTCCACTACGACTGGGATAGTGAGATCCCGTTTTGGAGCACGGGCAGTTGACGCAAGGAACGGCACGTTTCATAACCGCCGTCTAAAACATTCAGCACAGCGGAAAAATCGAAGCACCCAGCCAACGATTCAGTAATTATTTGCGGCATCTGATATGTTCTTGCAGTATCCCAACGGGATTCCGGCCTCCAGCCCAAGATTGCCGCGCAGCGGCTACCTTGGGTCCGTATTCCCGCATTCATTCAACCCCAATCGGGGTTGCAGCCTCCAAACACCATGCCGCAATCACTCGCCACGGTCTATTTGCACCTCGTGTTTTCCACCAAGGAACGCCGTCCTTGGCTGCGCGATGCAATATTGCGCAGCACCTTGCACGAATACCTTGGCGGCATCTCGAAACGGCTTGAATGTGCTCCCATTTTGATCGGTGGCGTGGAGGATCATATCCTTGCGCGATTTGGCCGGACCGTCACGATCGCCGACTGGGTAAAAGAATTGAAACGAGCTTCCAATCTCTGGCTGCAAGACCACGGGGCGGACTGGCGCGATTTCCAATGGCTGGGAGGCTATGCCGTGTTTTCCGTAAGCCAGTCCAGTCTCGACCGCGTGCGGGATTATGTCGCCCGACAGGAGGAACATCACCGCAAGCTGAGCTTTCAAGATGAATTGCGGGCCATGTTCCGTAGACACGCGACGGAATTCGATGAACGATATGTGTGGGATTGAGGCGTGTCTGCTATTGCTTTATATTCGCGCAGCATAGGCCTGAGCAACAACGACGAGGCTGCGATTGCACCCACTTGAGTTGCTGCTGGTTTAAAGGAAAGAAACTTAGGCGCGGACTTTCTCGCGTTGAATTTGCAATCTGGCGCGGAGTTGCTGGCCGAGTGCATTCAAATGTGCAATACGTTCCTCACGGGTCATCCCGTTTAACTTGCGGCTGGTGGCTTCGCGCCATTTGCGGCTCTCGGCCACGGCATCAAAGGTTTTGGTCTTTGTTTCCATAAATGATTTCCAAGGGGTTAATGACACGTATGGACTGATAGCCTTTCAAGAGATTCACGCCATTGAACCCGGTTTCACGTTGCACATTGACGAGGTGTTTGAAGTTCCAACTCACTAGAAAGTCCATGCGCGCGATGGTGCAGGTGGCAACGTGACGGGCGTCGTCCTGATATTTCAGCGGCACTACTCCGTAGGAGACGTAAGCGCTGGCGAGTTCATCCATTTCCTCGGTTACGTCAAGTATGGCTTCTGGGGCGAACGAGGACTCGAACAGTGCACGCACGCGCTCGGGTGCCTGCTCTAGTTCTTCAGCAGCGACAATCGAGGTGACGAACCGCCACCGGCCTGCTTCCATCTGCCGCTAGAGCTCTTGCGTTGCATCCTTCCATTCGTCGTCGAAGTAGCCACCGATGGTAGAGGTGTCTAGGTAAAGGGTGGGAACGTGCATGGCGTTGATAGTGGCGTGTGTCTGCTGTTCTGTCTTGACATTTTCTACTCGTGGATCGCCACTGGTTAAACGTGAACACTTTAGTTTCATATCTCGCAAAATATTCAATGGCCAAGGTTTGTGAGATGTCTTTAGAGTTGCCTCTGACGTTTCATCAAAAAAATTGTGTCAATTGATGCCCTGTTATAAGCAATCCACCTCACCGCACTCCACCAAAGCGTCGGTCGCGTCGTCCGTATTCGACTAGGGCATCCAGCAACGCGGGCTTGCGGAAATCAGGCCAGAGCACGCTCGTGACGTGGAACTCCGTATAACTCATCTGCCAGAGTAGGAAGTTCGACAGGCGCATCTCGCCGCTGGTGCGGATGAGCAAATCGGGATCGGGATAGTATCTTGTGTAGAGGTGCTTACTGAAGACGTCGGCATCAATCATGGCTTTGTCGAGGTGGCCGCTCTCCACGCTGTCCACCAGGCTCTTGATGCCGTCGATGATTTCTTCGCGAGCGCCATAGCTCAGGGCCAGAATCAGAGTTAGCCCGGTGTTTTGCGATGTCTGCTCAATGGAATTATGAAGCTGCTTCTGGACGGCCTGTGGCAAATCGTGCAGACGACCGATGGCTTGCAGTCGCACGTTTTGCTTCATCATCTTCGGCGTCTTGGTCTTGATGAAATGCTGAAGCATTTTCATCAGTGCTGCGACCTCAGTCTTGGGGCGCTTCCAGTTCTCAGTGGAAAATGCATAGAGCGTGAGAAACTCAACGCCGAGTTCGCCGCATGCCTCGACGATGGCTTCGACAGAGTCCGCCCCGCGGCGATGCCCCTCGGTGCGCGGCAGTCCGCGCTCCTTCGCCCAGCGACCATTGCCATCCATGATGATGGCGATGTGGCGCGGGATTTTGAGATTGGCAGCGGCTGTCATAACCAAAGAGCCTCTAACTCCTGAGTAACACGGTCGTCCCGACTGTGGGTGTTGCGGGCGTCTCGCCCCGCAAGGCTAAACTGAAAATGCTCGTGGGCGAGACGCCCCCGACACCCGCAGGCCGGAGGCCCGCGTTACACTCTATCTCGCATTTCATAGCACCAAGGTCTGCTCACGAGCAGGACCGATGCCAAGCAATGAGACGCGAGCGCCAGCCAGCTCGGCGAGACGGTTGAGATAAGCCTTGGCTTTCGCGGGAAGCTTTGTGGCGTCGGTGAAACCACTAAGATCCTGCAACCATCCTTCATGCTCTTCATAGACCGGAATGCAACGCTCCGTCTCCTCCACGGTTGCCGGAGGATGAGAGATTTGCCGGCCATCGAGCATGTAGTGTGTGCAAATTTTGATGCGTTCGAGGCCATCAAGGCCATCTAGATTCGTAATCGCCATTTCATCACAGCCATTGATCATCACGGCGTAACGCAGCAGCACGGCATCCAGCCAGCCGCAGCGTCGCGCGCGACCCGTGGTGGAACCGAACTCGCGACCCATGCCGTGAAGCATGTCGGCTATGTTATCGTTCTCGCAAACAAACGGTCCGCTACCCACGCGAGTTGTGTAAGCTTTAGCGACACCGATGACGCAGTCGATTTTGCGCGGGGAAACTCCGCTGCCGGTGCAGGCGCCACCAGCGGTGGTGTTCGATGAAGTCACGAATGGATAACTGCCGTGATCAATGTCGAGATAGCTGCCCTGCGCGCCTTCAAAGAGCACGTTCTTTCCTGCGGCGAGTGCTTCGTTGAGCACGACGACGGTATTGGCGATGTGAGGGCGAATCAACTCGGCGGCGTCAGTGATTAGTTTCACTACTTCCGCGACATTTGTTTTTTCAGTTCCTGCAATGGCGAGTTCCTCATCGTGCAAAGCGGCACGCCATTTGATTTCGTGAGCCAGCTTCGAGGGATCGCGTAGATCAGTCACGCGCAAGCCCTGACGCTCGATCTTGTCGGCGTAGGTCGGCCCGATGCCGCGACCAGTGGTGCCGATCTTGTTTTCGCCACGGCGCTTTTCACGCGCGAGATCGAGCGCGCGATGATACGGCATCGTGAGATGCGCGTGCTCACTGATCAGAAGATTCTGCGGCGTGATGGTCACGCCTTGCGAGCGCAGCTTGGCAATTTCTTCGAGCAGACCGAGCGGATCAATGACGACGCCGTTGCCGATGACATTGAGTTTGTCCGGCCAGAGGATGCCGCTGGGGATGAGGTGGAGAATGTATTTCTGGCCGCCACTGATGACGGTGTGACCTGCGTTGCTGCCGCCTTGGGCGCGCGCGACCACGTCACTGCGTTCGGTGAGATAATCAACGATCTTGCCTTTGCCTTCGTCTCCCCATTGAAGACCGACGATGATGGTATTGCTCATGAAATGATGAAATGTAATATGATGATTGATGATTCTTCGCGGCGCATGGCGCGTGCATCCCGCAACGCCTCGTGACCATGATCAGGGCATTGGTCTTGCCCCATGCTGTCACTCCCCACTCACGCCGACATTTTGTAGATCATGAGCGCTGTGATTGCGCAAAGTATCAAGGCGACGGCGGCGATGCCCATGATCAGGCTGCCGGCACTGTCTTTCTTTTTTTCCTTGGGGCCAAAACCTGAGCGCATATCCACTGGACATTCCGTGGCGCCGAGACCAGAGATGACCGCCATGCCCCCAGCTAATGAAAGGTTGCCATAATCTGTGTCCCCAGCCGCTTGTTCTTCCGATGCCTCATAGGACTCCTCGGACAGATGCTCCACTCCCTCGATCATGCCCTGAACATTGCCGAGTTTGAACGTGCCTCCTGGAGGAACCAGCGCGTGCTCCACTCTCTCGCCTCCGAAAAATGTTCCGTTGGTCGAACCCAAGTCCGTGATTTCCAGACTGCCGTCCTTGAGCACCAAGTCTGCGTGACGGCTCGAGACGGAATTGTCCGGCAGGACAAAGTCATTTTCATCAGAGCGTCCGATTCGCGCGCGCTCCTTCGTCAGATTGAATTCAAAGACTTTGTCGTCCGGGGTGGTGAAATGGATTTTAGGCATGACAAGGTAGTTTTAGCAGTAGCGGCGCTTCGTGGCAAGAAGTAGTGATGGCATCTTACGGTTCAACTGCCGGACGGAAAATACCGGCGTAAAAGTAGTCATGCGCTTCAGCGCGCGAACACGCGGCTTGGTCCATCGCTGTTGTTTCGTGCCAACAGACGCTTTGCGGGCTGAAGCCCAGAACTACTTTGTCTTCTCGATCAACTCAGCGAACTCCTTAAAAAAGTAGCTGGCGTCGTTCGGGCCGGGGGCGGCCTCGGGATGGTATTGCACGGAGAATACCGGGAAGTCCTTGTGGCGCAAACCCTCGACGGTGCCGTCGTTGAGGTTGATGTGCGTGACCTCCACATTCGAGGGCAATGAGGCGTCGTCCACGGCGAACCCGTGATTCTGCGAAGTGATGGCCACCTTGCCAGAGCGCAGGTCTTTGACAGGCTGGTTCCCGCCGCGATGACCGAATTTGAGCTTGAAAGTCTTTCCACCGAAGGCGTGGCCGAGAATCTGATGGCCGAGGCAGATGGCGAAGATTGGTTGCTTGCCCACCAGTTTCTTCACCTCCGCGTGAATGTAATCAAGCGCAGCCGGATCGCCGGGGCCGTTGCTGAGGAAGACGCCATCGGGCTTCAAGGCCAGCACGTCCTCGGCCTTCGTCGTCGAGGGCACGACTTGCACCTCGAATCCTTCTTGCCGAAGGCGGCGCAAGATGTTGCGCTTGATGCCGAAGTCGTAGGCCACCACGCGATGCTTCACTGGCGGGAGTTGATGAAACACGCCTTCGTTACCGCCGGCAAAATTCTGCGAGGGATTGGGAATGCCCCAGAGACGGCTCTCGGTGCCCGAGGCGTCCCAGTGATAAGGCTTCGGTGCCGAGACTTCCTTGACGAAATCGCTCCCGGCCATCGGCGGACTTTGCTGCGCAAGTTTCACCGCCTCGTCCGCCGAGCCGCTGCCCGTGATGATCGCGCGCATCGCCCCGCGAGTGCGGAGATGCTTGGTCAGCGCCCGAGTATCAATGCCCTGAATGCCGGGGATGTTCCAGCGCTTCAAGTAATCATCGAGCGACTCCTCGCTGCGCCAATTGCTGGGCACGGCGCAGAGTTCCTCGATGACGAATCCGCGCACATGCGGCTCCGCGCTCTCAGTGTCCAGCGCATTCACGCCATAGTTCCCGATGAGCGGATAAGTCATTGTCACGATCTGCCCGCGATACGAAGGATCCGTCAGCACCTCCTGGTAGCCGGTCATGGAAGTGTTGAAACAAATCTCCCCCGTGCACGTGTCCGTCGCGCCGAATGCTTCGCCTTCAAAATAACGCCCGTCTTCCAGGGCCAGAATTGCTTTGCTCATTGAAGCCTGCCGATACGTCGGCTTTGTGCTGGGGGCAAGGGGGAAGTCATGTTGCCCAAAACGATTTCCCTGCTATTTGTATGAATTGAAACCCAGCGTTAAACGCTGACTCGCGTTCCCGATGAAAACAATCTTCCGCAATTGCATCACTGTGAGTGTCCTCATGCTGATGGCTGGGGGCGTTTGGGCCGAAGATCAAGAGCAACCAGAAACAGCACCTCCTGTTCGCCCTTCGGATTATGTTTTCAAAACGATCAAGATAGAGCCATCCCCTGACGACGGGGATTACGTTGGCCACTTCCAATTCATCAACCGCCAAACGAAAGACGTGAGGATTTTTGGCGAAGGGGAACCCATTCATGGGAAATTCAGACCAATGTATGTTGGATTTGAAACCCTAGTCGATGGCGCATGGAAGGAAATTCAAGTCGGTTACTGCGGCACTGGAGCGCAAAACTTCGCCATGAAATCGAAGGAGCCTTATGAATTCATCTGTGGTTTGTGGGCCTTTGAAGAGCAAGAGGCTCCTTTGACCGCTCGCATCAAGTTGGACGGTTTTGTCTCTGAACCTTTTGTGTTGGATTGGAAGAAGGACAGGGCTAAAGGCGCTTTCATCGATGCTAGAAAACGACATTTTGAAGAAGTGCGCACCGCCTTTGCCAAGGCGGGTTTCAAACCCGAACTACTCAAAGGAGATGACTTCTGCGAGCGAATTTTCCGCTCAATGTTCAAGGCAACGGAATCGGCGCGGGACGACGGCTTTAACGAGTTCAAGGGGAAGCTGGACGTCACTCCATACATCGGACTGAACGGCAATATCCGGATGGATTTCAGGAGTGCAGACATCACGGGCTCAAGCCAGTATTTCATATCATGGGTGATCAACCCAGATAAATTCAGTCCAAAATGGTTTAAGAACACCTCTCGGAAACATGTAGAGGCTAGCCAGCAGCTTAACAGCTTTGTAATGAAACTGGATGACGGCTCAGTGTCTTATGGACCGGACGTGCATCTCTATTTGGAGATCAGATACAATTCATCCGAAGGCGCCGCCAAACTGCCGACCGAAGAAAACGCAAAGCAGCTGTTCTTGAAGATGCTGGATAATCTGGAGCCGTGGCTGAAATAGGACGGAATTGCTTTATGAGGTGACTCCATCATTTAGAAGGAGCGCGAGTATGGCGAAGCCTACTCGCCACTTGAGCGTTTGGAATGTGTCCACGTCCAATGCGCAATTTTAGGCGAGTGGTCTAGCGACACACTCGCGCTCCTTCTTATTTCGTCACCAGCGGCCCCATTTTCACGACCTCGAAATCACTGCCTTTCACGCGGGACAGCGTGTGCAGATCGTCGTCATTCCAGCGAGGATCGGGTGCGCCGCTGATGAACCAGTCGGAGCCGTTGTCGGCGAGGAGCATCCCGTATTTTTTCAAGGCCGTGAGAATCACTTGCGCGGATGCGGGGAATTTGGAGATGTCGAAGCCTGCGCGAAGCCGCACGCGCATTCCCATCGGCGGGAACTTGGCATCGGTCAGCTTGCTAGCGAAATGGGTGGCGGGCGAGACGTAAGCCCGGCGGGTGCGCTGGCAGGTGAAGCGCAGGGCGTGATTGATGACCTTCTTTTCCATGACTTCATCGTAACGAACCAGACCGGGGAAAACGGGCAGCCCGGCGGCATCGGCGGAAGTCCAGCCTGCGGGGCGCAGCTTGTTGGAGGCCAAGTCAAAGATTGCGCCCGACCCCGCCTTCCAGCTCTTGCCGCCATCCACCGGATACGCAGCATAGAGTTCGTAGAGCTTCCAGTTATCGCGATCAAGCATCAGCACATGCCGGTCGCCTTTCGCCGCAGGCCCGCCCTCGATGGGCGCGTCCGCCGGGACAGGATACGGCCCCGGATCGCTCTCGTCTTTGTATTCAAATTGCACCGGCACCTTCGGCTGCTTTCCTGAAACGACGATAAAGGGAATGCCGCAGGGCGCGCCTTGATACGTGGTGCCGAAATCTGGATGCAGCCCCTTGCCCAAGCCAATGCTGCCGAGCATTGCTTGTGAGTTTGTATCCACCGGCTCACGAGAGATGTCGGTATTCCATGGACTGTCAGCCGGGAAAACGGTTTTGGCTGGCAAGGCGATGTCGCCCGCAAAGCCAGCCGTTAAGGTGATAGTGGCCAAGGCCAAAGACGAAAACAGTCGGGCGAGCGAGATCATGCACCATGCTCGCATGAGAGGTCAGAGCAATCAAGCGGGCATCACGCTGGCAGAATGCGGGATGAGGGGGTTGGATTGCGTTTTTTATTATTGAAATAGTTTAACCCCCAGCAGCTCACACCACCAACGGTAATAGTGCAAAGTCGGTCCCGCCAGCGGCGTGTGATAACAGACCCAATTCGCAGGCGAATAGAACCATCCAATTGCATTTGCCATCGGTTCCGACTCATGATATTTCATCGCCAAGGCAGAAACTGGTGCATCACTCAGCACATAAAGCACCAACGCCACGACCACGGCGATGATCCAGTGTGCAGCGTGCGACTTCTCTTCTTTGCCCTCACTCATGGCCGCAGGCTAACATGAAAGGATGAAGGTTCCAAGCCTCGTTGCGGAGCCGCGATCAGCGTTCCCCTTGGAGCGCACGCGGAGCTGAAGTGGCACAGGCTTGCAGCCTGTGTGTTGCGCAGTGGCTCCTGCCCTGCGCGGAACTTCTCCTGATTTCGCTTCGCATGGGATTACCGAGAACAGGCAGGCTTCGCCATGCCTGTTCAACACACAGGCTGCAAGCCTGTGCCACATTTTTCATAGCCCGCTCCCTTGCTGGGACGTTCCCTGAGTCGTCCGCGAGGGCGCAGACGACGGCACGCGAGGGCGCGTGCGCTCCAAGATGATTCCCATCAGAGGCGCGGCTCGGGCCAGTAGGCGATGCCGTCCATCTGGAGTGCTGGAGCTTGCTCCCGCTCTTGGAAGTCAGCGAGCTTGCTCGCGGCCCCGACATCATACTGCACCCCAGACATCTCCTTCCAAGTGGAACATGAATGCCGTGTCCAACCCCGCCAGCAAGCTTGGACACACCTCAGAGCGGCAGCAAGCTGCGCGCACTCCAGAGGTTGCCGGAATAGATTCCTCTGGCGCAGCCTTGCCCGCCATGACACCTTCCCACCATGAGCGAGGATAAGAAGCCCAATAACCACGCCACGGCCTGGATCGTGACCCTCATCGCCCTGCCTGTGTTCTATGTGCTGAGCTGGGGGCCGGTGATGGGTTTGTTTCATAACGGCACGATTCCATTAGATGCAGAACCTTGGTTAGTTAAAATCTACCAGCCCGTCTTTTGGCTTCGAGCCGACACCCCGCTGTGGGAGCCGCTCTCCGCTTATGAGAATTGGTGGGACAAAGTCCTGATGAAGCCCTGAAGCCCAGCGTTGCCGGAATAGTTTCCTCTGGCGCGGCCTTCCCCGCCATGACACCATACCACTATGAGCGAGGACAAGCAGCGCAGCAACCACGCCACGGTCTGGATCGTGACCCTCATCGCCCTGCCTGTGTTCTATGTGCTGAGCTGGGCGCCGGTGTTGGGTTTGTATTATAACGGCACGATTCCAGAACCTGCATGGCCTTGGGTGAAAAAGTTCTACCAGCCCGTCGATTGGCTTTGGGGCAACACCCCGCTACAGAAGCCGCTCAACGCTTATTACTTTTGGTGGGACAAAGTCCTCAAGAAGCCCAGAAACCCGGTGGTGTGGTAATAGATTGCTCTGGCGCTGCCTTCCAGCAGCGGACTGCGCCAAGGGACAGCATCAAGGCACGGCGACGCTAGGCAGCTTCCAGATGTTGTCGGCGTATTCGCGGATGGTGCGGTCGCTGCTGAACTTGCCCATGCGGGCGGTGTTGAGGATGCTGAGGCGGGTCCAGTGCGCGGGGTCGCGATAGGCGGCATCGACGCGGGCCTGGCAATCGACGTAAGCACGATAATCCGCGAGCACGAGGAAGGGATCGCCGCCTTCGAGGAGGCTGCCGCGCAGGGGCTTGAAGTCGTCGGCGTTGCCGGTGAAGAAGTCGCTGCTGATCCAGTCAATGACGTTGCGTAGTTCGGGGTCGTTGAAGTAGATGTCGAAAGGATTGTAGCCTTTTTTGTAGAGTTCTTCGACTTCTTCGACGGTCATGCCGAAGATAAAAATGTTTTCCACGCCGACTTCTTCCATGATCTCGACATTGGCACCGTCGAGGGTGCCGATGGTGAGCGCGCCGTTGAGGGAGAGCTTCATGTTGCCGGTGCCGCTGGCTTCTTTTCCAGCGGTGGAGATTTGCTCGGAGAGATCGGCAGCGGGGATGATGCGCTCGGCGAGGGTGACGCCGTAGTTGGGGAGGAAGGCGACTTTGAGTTTGCCGAGGATGCGCGGGTCGTGGTTGATCTTCTCCGCGACGGCGTTGATGGCGTGGATGATGTTCTTGGCGATGTAATAGCCGGGCGCGGCTTTGGCGGCGAAGAGGAAGACGCGCGGCTGGATGTCGAGCGCGGGGTTTTCCAAGAGGCGGCGATAGAGCGTGAGGATGTGCAGCAGATTGAGATGCTGGCGTTTGTATTCGTGGAGTCGCTTGATCTGCACGTCGAAGATGGCGTCGGCACTGACTTCGTAGCCGGTGAGGTCTTTGATGACGTGGGTAAGCCTTTCTTTGTGGAGCCGTTTGATGGCGCGGAAGCGCTGCTGGAATTCGGGGTTGTCGGCAAAGCGCTCTAGCTCGCGCAGTTTGTCGGCATTACGCGTCCAAGCGTCGCCGATGGAGTCGTTGATGAGCGTGGTGAGTTCGGGATTGCACACCATGAGCCAGCGGCGCGGGGTGATGCCGTTGGTGACGTTGAGGAATTTTCCGGGATAGAGGGCGTCGAAATCCGGGAAGAGCTTTTCTTTGAGCAGACGGGTGTGCAGGGCAGCGACGCCGTTGGTGGAGTGACCGCCGACGACGCTGAGATGGGCCATGCGGACGGATTTGCCGCCGCGCTCGTCGATGATGGAGAGGGCGCGTATTTTCGCGAGATCGCCGGGCCATTTCTTCGCGACTTCATCGGTGAGGAACTTGGAGTTGATGTCGTAGATGATCTGAAGATGACGCGGCAGGACGCGCTCGAAGAGTGCGACGCTCCATGTTTCCAGGGCCTCGGGCAGCAAGGTGTGATTGGTGTAGGAGAAGGTGCGGCGGCAGATGCTCCATGCGCGGTCCCATTCCAGCCCTTCTTCGTCGAGAAGCAGGCGCATGAGTTCCGGGATGGCGATGGCGGGATGGGTGTCGTTAAGCTGGATGGCGGTCTTCTCGGGGAAGATGTCCCAGCTCTGGTTGTCGCGCTTGAAACGGCGGATGATGTCGTGCAACGAGCAGGCGACGAAGAAATACTGCTGCACAAGGCGGAGTTCCTTGCCGTTCTCTGTGGTGTCGTTCGGATAAAGAACTTTCGAGATGGTTTCGCCCATGGCTTTTTCGTGAATAGCCTCGACGTAGGAGCCTTCGTTGAAGATGCGCAGATTGAATTCATCGGAGGCGCGGCTTTCCCAGAGGCGAAGGAAGTTCACGGTGCGCGATTGATAGCCAATGATCGGGATGTCCCATGGGAGGCCGACGATGGTTTTGGGATTTTCCCATGACCACTTTGATTGCCCGATGTCATTGAAGTGCTGAGTGACGTGGCCGTAGAGCTTGACCTCGACGCAGTATTCCGGGCGACGAATTTTCCACGGGCTGCCATTGCGGGTCCAGGCGTCGGGTTGTTCTGTCTGTTTGCCATCAACGAAGGCCTGTCGGAAAAGGCCAAACTCATAGTGGATGCCGTAACCGACGGCGGGAATATCGAGCGTGCTGAGTGAGTCGAGAAAGCACGCGGCGAGCCGACCGAGGCCGCCGTTGCCCAGACCCATGTCGGGTTCTTTGTTAATGATGGCGTCCAAATCCTGACCCATCTCACCGAGCGCGCCCTTCGCGGCATCATAGAGTCCGGTGTTGCGGAGGTTGTTCTCCAGCACGCGGCCCATGAGATATTCCAGCGAGAGATAGTTAATGCGGCGCACATTCTGTGATCGATGCGTGGCCATGGTTTTGAAGGAAGTGGCCAGAGCGCGATCGCGCACCGCCATGCAAGTGGCGACCCACCAATGTTCACTACGCGCGGTGGACGGGTCATGCGCGAGGGTGAAGAGCAGATGGTTGCGGATGGATTGCTTCATAGCGTGGACTTGGTCCTCGCTGTTGAAATCAAACGGTTCTTCGATGGGGGTAGTTGATTGGGTGCGCCACATAGGGAATAGGAAGATTAAAATTTCAGATTTCAGATTTCAGATTTTGCGTTTATGCGCGTCATCCATTTAGGAAGTTCGTTCGGAGCGATGATGAGGGTGATCTCACCTTTGGGAGTGTGTTTCAAATAGTGTTCAAGCACAGACTGCGCCGGGCCGCGCTGGAATTCCTCAAACATTTTCGTCAACTCGCGAGCCACGACAACGGGATGCTGTGGGGCGCGGGTGGCGATCATCTGGAGAGTGTCCGCTAGACGGTAAGGGGATTCAAAATAGACGCTGGTGCATTCGCGGCTCATCGCAATCTCCAACTCCTTGTCGCGCTGGCCTTTTTTGTGTGGGAGAAAACCGCCGAAATAAAACGGCACCGTGGGCAGTCCCGATCCGGCGAGCGCAGTAAGCACGGCACTTGCGCCAGGGATGACTTCGATGCGAAGTCCGGCAGCGATGGTGGCGTGGACGAGTCTTTGGCCGGGATCGGAAACGGTGGGGAATCCGGCGTCGGAAACCAACGCGATCTTTTCTCCTGCCGACATTTTCTCAATGAACTCTGGAATGCGCCGCGCTTCATTATGCTCCGTGAGGCTGACGAGCGGAACGTGAAGACCGTAGTGTTCCAGTAATCGCACTGAGCGACGAGTGTCTTCACACGCGATGAACGAGGCATTTTTTAATACCTCAACAGCACGCACGGAAAAATCGCCAAGATTACCGATGGGCGTGGCCACCAACTGCAATGTTCCCGTAGGGGCGCTGGTGGTCATTTCCAAAATCTAAATGCACGGTGCGGGTTGTGACACCTGCACACTCAAGGAGCCACAGGCTTACCAGCCTACCGTCAATTGGCCTGCAAGATCACCGGACATACGTTCGGCAGCGTCCGCTAGAGCCTGATGAATGGAAAGCTGGTAGTTGGGATTGACGACGATGTTGGAAGTGTCACGCGTCTGGCCTTTAAAGATAGTGTTGGTGTCTTTTTTATCAGCAACAGCCGGAGAAACAGCCGAATCAGGTTTCGACGCTTTACTTGCGGCAAGGATATCGGGATTGGTGGCCTCGATCGTGTATTTCACAATCATTCCAACAAGGACTTCCGTGGTAACAAGTGTGTCTACTCGTGCGGCACGGAACTGATGGCGCGTAATGTCAGTGATGGTTCCTCTCAGCACGGCATCGGCTTCGCTGATCGGCACAATTTTATAACCGCCATCCATCTGCAGTTTCTTAATGACTGCATCGGTGACAAGCGCCTCAATCCTAGGCTGCAGAGTGTCATTCTTGAATGCAGGAACGGCGAGTTTTTTTACCGCGGCCAGCTCATGCGGCTTGCTCGCGCCAGCGTGATAGCCAGCACAGCCAGTGAAGGTGAGGAGCGCAGTGGCAAGGAGGAACAATTGGGATAGCTTCATGGGAGAGGTTGGACGATGGATGCCTGAATGAGTGAAATGATCAGTTGGATTTAGGTGCCGTAGTATCGGCAGGTTTGGTTTCGTCTGGCTTTGGCTCTTCAGATTTAGGCTCCACTTTGCCCGCGCCATTCGGAGGCGTCATACCAGGGGCAGGAGGAATGGGGAGTTGCAGGTTGGTGCTTTTATCACCTGGCGCAGGGGGAATCAACATACCGGGAACTGTTACTGCCGTGGAACGGGTGGGAAGTTCAGGCTCCTTGAGCGGGATGGGCATGAAGTCGTCTTTCTCGACACGCATCTTGGACTTCTTCCCTAGCTTGGCAAGCTCTGGAGCGGGAGGTCCGGCATAATCTTTGTTGTTCTTTAAATTCATTGCCGCAGGGATCGTGAAGTCAGACTCGCCCAATGCGGAATTGTCTTTCATCTCTTCGGGATGTGCCGCAGACAGCGCAGCCAAACGTTCGCGGGCTTTCAGAGCGGAATCCGCCGCGCCTATTTTCAAGGCTTCGTTGTAATAGATAGCGGCGGCCTTGGGCTTGCCGGATTTCTCGTAAAATTTCGCGATCTCCAACGAACGCGCAGCGCTGATCTCGTTGGTTTGTTGCTTCATGGCCTCGACCTCGCCAATGCGCTCGCCTGAAGGATGGGTGGCTTTGTAAATTTCGAGAGCATCCTGCGCCCTGACGATGTTAGATGAATCCTGGGTGTGCTTGACGGCGTGACTGCTGATGGCGCCGATCCGGAACTGCGCTTCTGAGGCTTGAGTAGTGTTGGGATAGTTATCTACGACAGCCTGGAAAGCGGCGTCAGCCTGAAGCTTTTCGCCCTTGTCTTGATAGACTTCGCCAATGGCAAACTGGGAGAGAACAGCGAACTTGCTATAAGGCGCATTTTTGATGATACCCTGATACATTTTCAAGATTTCACTGGAGCCGACCTTGGAAGGAATGACGAACAAAACGCGGTCAGTTTTTTTCCCCGATCGGGCTTCCTCAGCGATCTCGAATTGCTCCTGAACGGCGTTCGAGAAAAGCTGGCTCTGACGGTATTTCGTGATGAAACTCTGAAAGGCGTCGAAGGAGTCCTGCAATTTCCCACTGGTATGAAGCAGGCGGGAATATTCGAACTGGGCATCAGCCGCCGCACTGGTAAAGGGGTATTGCTTGACGACGTTTTTATAGATGTCCTGAGCGCGGGCGTTGTTACCAGTGGAGATCGAAGTCTTCGCGTCGCGCATCATGCTGGCAGCGGCGGCTTCCTGATCCTGTCTCTGCCGGTTATCCGGGGCGTTTTGTTCTTTATCTTTGAACCAGTTAAGGGGATTGGCCTTGCCAAGATCGACCGCGTGGGAACCGGGGGCAGTCACAAGGAATGCGGCGGTCGCGGCGCAGACAATACTAGGTAGGGATGGCACTTTCATGGAATTGAAACTAAAGGAGGGTCAACAATGCGTCAACAATTATGGCAAGCATGCTGATCGTGCAGCAGGAAGTTTACCAGCAGGCGTCAGTTCCTTGTGCTAACTGCGCACATGCGCCCTGAATCTGCCATGCTCGCCTTTCCGCTGATCGCGGCGCTGATTTATGTAGGCAGCGCATTGCTGGTGAAACGAGCCAGCTCATGTGGGATCGGCGTCTGGCGCACGGTTTTCGTTCTGAACTGGGTGATGGCGGGGACGTTTTCGTTTCTGTGGTTGGCGGGAGGCACGCTGCATATGGATTTACTTTGGCAGCCCTTCGTGGTCGCGGTGCTTTTTGTTTTGGGGCAGATGCTGCAATTGCTCGCTCTCGACCGTGGCGATGTCTCTGTAGCAGTTCCACTCTTCGGGCTCAAGGTGCTGCTGGTGCCATTGGCCACCGCAATTATTTTTCATGAACCAGTCCATCGTAATCTTTGGATGTCGGCGATTCTCAGCCTCTTGGGCCTCACGTTTTTGAATCGAAAAGTTCAGGGCCGTCCGCCGCGCAATCTCGGCATTACACTTTTTGGAGGTGGATTGGGCGCATTGAGCTTCGCGCTGGTCGATGTGCTGGTGAAGGAATGGTCGCCCGCTTGGGGTATCGGACGTTTCCTTCCGCTGGCCATTGGGATGGGGGCCGTGCTCTCATTTGGGCTAGTTCCATTTTTCAAGGCTCCGCTGCGGGCCATCCCCCGCCCTGTCTGGCACTGGTTGATTCCAGGAGGGTTACTCATGGGCGTGCAGTCGGTCCTCTTCATCAGCACGATTGCGGTTTATGGTGGGGCCACCAGCGCGAACATCCTCTACTCCTCACGCGGCCTCTGGAGTGTGCTCGGCGTCTGGCTGATCGGCCACTGGTTTGCCAATGATGAGCAAAACCTCGGGGCGCAAGTCCTTCGCTGGCGGCTCATCGGCGCTCTATTTATGATGGCAGCGATTGCGCTGGTGATTGTTTGATAAAATCGTTTGATGGGCAATTGCAAAATCATCGGCCCGTGTTCCCATTGGTTCCTACTTGCTATGAAACTGCTCATCCTCACTTCCATCTTGCTTGCCGCCATCCCCGCAGCCCACTGCGCCGATGCACCTGAATCGATCAAACTCTGGCCCGCAGGCGCACCGGGCGCGAAAGGTGATAAGCCCGAGGACACGCCCCGTGTGGAAATTTATCGGGCAACAGAAAAACCGAATGGCGCGGCCATGGTCGTGTGTCCCGGCGGTGGTTACGGCATGTTAGCCACAGATCACGAGGGCAAACAGATCGCTAAATTCTACAACGGACTCGGCGTCACCGTCTTTGTGCTTTACTACAGGCTCGGATCCAAAGGCTACCATCATCCCATTGAACTGAATGACGCCAAACGTGCTGTCCGCTGGGTGCGAGCTAATGCGGAAAAATTCGGCATCGACCCCAAGCGAATCGGCATCACCGGATTCTCTGCGGGCGGACATCTAGCTGCCAGCGCAGCGACCTTGTTCGATGATGGCGACAAGAACGCCGCCGATCCCATCGACCAAGTCAGCTCGCGACCAGACGTCTGCGTGCTCGGCTATCCTGTCATCACACTCATCGGCGGTTCCGAACATCGCGGCTCGCGCAACAACCTCCTCGGGCCAGAAAAGGACAATGACGAACTCGCGACCAAACTCAGTGCGCAAAACAACGTCACTCCGCGCACTCCGACCACGTTCATTTTTCAAACCGATGCCGATACTACCGTGCCAGCAGAGAACGCTGTTTTATTCTATCTCGCGCTAAGAAAAAATAAAGTGCCCGCAGAAATGCATATCTATCAGCCCGGCCCGCATGGCGTGGGACTGAAGCTAACTGATCCCGTTCTCGGCACTTGGTCGCAACACCTCGCCGCATGGCTCCAGTTGGGCGGGTTTCTCGGCCCTAAGTAATCCACCTTGCGCCCTGATGGAGGTGATCAGTTTTTCGGCGTGTGGGATGCCGAGCGCTTCGAGCGCAGAATCAAACCCGGCGACCTCTTAGTGACCGGAGCGGAATAAATTACTGACGATCCATCGGGTAACACACGCGGCTGATTCGAAGAACGAGTAGGCGTCGTCGAAGTCGTCTGCGGCAATGTATCAGACTGCGGCTGGTTGCCTTGCGGGTTCAGCAGCAAAGGCTCATTGTCCACAGGCAGCGACGTCAGGCGAGTCGCGACACCCTGCGGAACTTTAGAAGGCAGTTTTGCTTCCGTGATATAAACCCGCGAGCCAACGGGCATGTTGCCGAAAAGTTCAATCACATCCCGCGACTTCATGCGGATGCATCCAAAGCTCGCCGCCCTTCCCACATCCGCCTCATCCGCCGTGCCGTGAATATAGATAGCGCGTTTATAAGCATTGCGATTCTGCGCTTCCAGTCCCCGCAGCCAAAGAATGCGCGAGACGATCGGGTCGCGACCCGGCGTGCCCGGCTTGATGACTTCTCCCGTGCGACTGCGATTCTTAAACACCGCGCCCGCAGGCGCACCGTGGCCGATCTTCGCCACCACCTCCAGCATTCCCAGCGGCGTCCCATAAGTGCCGGGCTGGTCACTGAGACCGAACTTGGAGGTCGAAACCGGATAAGTCCGCGCAATCGACCCGTCACCATTATATACCGCGAGCTTCTGTTCCTTCACGCTCACCACCGCGCCAGCACCCGCCACCGAACTCTCGGAAGCACACTGACACAAGCCCAGCGCGACGCCCGCAAACAACAATGCGCGACCACTGAGGATGGTCATCCGCAGCATCAAAGCCCATTTGTTCCGGTTAATCGTGATCATTCTGAAGTTCGTTACATTTATTAACAAATATTAAGTATTGCAAGCACCGGATGAGGTAAATGCCGAGGGAAGCTGACGCGTGAATGAGCTTCGCCGACTCGAACCAGACAATGCGAGAAGGCGCGCATTCGTTGGAGTCCAAGGTTTACCTTGCTCACTCAATGCAGTCTGAGTGCGTCATTCTCGTCATGGATTTGTGCTAGATGCAGTCTGAAGCTTGAACTCCAACAAATACGGTGCGAGCAAACAAGATGTATGAATGGCGGCGCATGACGGATGCGGAACGTGAAAAAGCGCTTGGATATCGCCAGCGACAGCAGCTTCCGTGGCATAATCCCCCGCACCGAAACGGCAATGAATCTACGGCTTGGATGTTCACGGCATCGTGCTACGAGCATCGTCCGCACATCGGACGTGATTTTGCGCGAATGGCTTCGTTTGAAGCCGCCCTGCTCGAAATATTCGTTGCGCAGAAGTGCCATGTGTCCGCTTGGGTCGTGTTGCCAAATCATTATCACGCGCTCGCTCATACGACCAATGCGCGAGCTATATTGGCCGCATTGGGGCGATTGCATGGTGGAAGCTCGCATCAATGGAATGGCGAAGAAGCCATGCGTGGTCGCAAGGTCTGGTTCAATGCTGTTGAAACAGGCATGAAGAGTGACGCCCACTACTGGGCTTCGGTGAATTACATTCATCACAATCCCGTGAAGCATGGTTACGTGCAAAAATGGCTGGACTGGACGTTTTCCAGCGCGGCACTTTGGCTGAAAAAACTTGGACGAGCCAAGGTGGAAGATATTTGGAAAGGTTATCCCATCAGCGAATACGGCAAAGGATGGGACGACTGATTCGGCGTGCTAAAGTGTTCGTTGGTGCGAAGCCAAGGTGAAAAGTTCGTATTCGTATTCGTATTCGTTGGAGTTCAAGCTTCAGCTTGCTCACAAGTGCTATGCCCATGATGAAAATTTAACCTAGGGACCTATTAGCGTGAACAAGGTAAACCTTGAACTCCAACGAATACATTCATGAGAAACGTGGAACTCACAACCTCACCCAACCACTTCCACCGGACACTTCGGGAGGGCATTGAGAAACATTCTTCCGTAGGGTTTGCTTAGCACTCGATTGTCGAGAATCGCGCAGATGCCAGTGTCTTTTTTTGATCGAATAAGTCGCCCCACACCTTGGCGCAATTTTAGAATCGCCTCGGGCACGGAATATTCAGTAAAAGCATTGCCGCCCTCTTCCTCGATGTGCTCCAGACGCGCAGCTGTAAGCGGATGGTCCGGCACGGCAAAGGGCAGCTTCGTGATGATGACATTGCTCAAGGCATCGCCAGGCACATCCACACCAGTCCAAAAACTATCAGTGCCAAAGAGCACGCTGTGAGTGTCGCGCCGGAACTCGCTCAACATCTGATGCCGCGGCATCTTGCGCCCCTGCACCAGCAATTGCCAGCCGCGTTCCAAGCAAAAGTCCTCGATGCGCTCGGCTACATTCGTCATCTGAGTGTGGCTGGTGAAAAGCACGAACGCGCGCCCTTGCGAGAGTTCCAAAAAATGCTGAATCCATTCCGGTAGCGCGGCCTCGTGTTCCTTGGTGCCGGGCGCGGGGATTTTTTTAACAAGATACAGTTTCATCTGCTTCTCGAAATCGAACGGACTTTCCAACTTCACCGCCGCAGTCTGCATCGCGCCGACGCGCTTTCTAAAATACGACAAGTCCTCCCCTTCCCCGACTCCGAGCGTGGCACTGGTCAAGACACAGGCGCGATCGCCCCGAAAAAAAAGCTTCTGCAAATGCCCGCTCACATCCACCGGGGCGCTATGCAGAGCGATAGAACGATTCTCGCCATAACTGCGCTCGATCCAATAAACATGATCGTCCTCTTCCTGATCAAGAAACGCCTTCAAAGTTTGTCGCACAGCCTTGAGTCGTTTGGCGAGATCGTGAAACTCCAAACGCGTGTGTTCGGACTTCGCTTCATCGCCAGCCACGATGGCACGCTCGGCAACTTTCATCAGGGGCAAGCTCAATGTATCTTCGACCAGTCCAGTCTGTCGCACGCGAAACTCACGCGACTGATGATTGTGAAACTGCGACGAGGCCTCGACTGCGCGGAAGAAATTCTCCATCGCATCCAGTGCCGTGCTCACTGCGGTCACACCGGATTTTTCTCCGTGCTGAACGAAGTGTCCCTTGCGGGTCTTGGGATTGAAGAGGCGTTGCAGCTCATAACGCAATTGCGACTCGGACAAATGCAAACCGAAGGCGCGAGCGGCCACATTCTCCACAGTGTGCGCCTCGTCGATGATGAGAAAATCACGAGAAAAAATAAAGTTCGCGTCCTCCGGCAGCGTGTCCTCCACAGATGAAAGCAGCGTGAAGAAAAGTGTGTGATTCAGGATGACAATATCCGCCTCCGCCAACCGCCTCCGCGCCGCCTGATAAAAGCAGCGCGTGCCCATGCAGCGTCGCGGCGTGCAGACATGTGGCTCACTGCAAACTTGCGACCAGACTCGCGGCGAGGGTGTGAAGTCGGTGCCGCTTAAGGTTCCATCTTCGGTCTTCTGACACCATTCCCAGAGTCTCTCAAGCTCTGCGTGCTCGCTGGAAGTGAAAAGAGTTTGTGCGCTTTGGAACGCGCGTTCGAGCCGCTCCGGGCAGACGTAATTCGCCCGACCTTTCAGCAGTTCCGCCTTGAATTCGCGCCCGACGATCTTCTGCACAATCGGGAGATCTTTGAGCAGCAACTGCTCCTGAAGATTAATCGTGTGCGTGCAGATGATGGCCTTGCGTTTTTGTTCCAGCGCAAATGAAACTGCGGGAAGTAGATACGCGAGAGATTTGCCCACACCGGTGGCGGCCTCGATGACGACTGGCTTACCTGCTTCCAATGCACGACTCACGAGACGCGCCATGCGCTGCTGTTGCGGGCGGAACTCGAAGTCCGGCGATTTCGCTAGCGCACCGTCTTGCGAGAACGCATGCGTCATGCGCTCCGCGAGAGAGGCGGGTGCGGCGGTTCCATCGACATCGGAAGCGAGTTGAATCATCTCGTTCCTGTTACGCGCTGCCCACGCGCGACGCAAGGCGGCTTCGCGGTTCTCTTGACTCGCAGCCCCGTCTGTTGAAAGCTGCACACCCTTTTCCGACTTTCGTCTTTCATGAAATTTCTCCAACCGCCTATCGATCTGCTCAACGCCTGCTGGCGTTGGGTGAGATTCTCTCCATTCGCCCCAGTGGCGGTCTGGATGGGGGCTATTGTCGTGATGCTGCTTTGCCAGCATTGGGGCTATCATGAGATGTTCATGCCGCAGTTGCCGTCCAATTTTTTGGACCTCCCGAAAGGCTGGCAGCCTCAGCCCGATGGGGTTTACGTGAGTCTATATCTGCTGGCCTACATTCGCCTTTTCGTGTTGGTCGGAGGCGTTGTCTATCATGTTTACATGGTGCGCGCCTTCCCGAATCCCAAGAGGATGCTACTTCCCACTTGGATTGCCGCGATCTATTTGACCTTCTGGGCGCTGGCCAGCAATTTCTATGACAAATGGGAATCCACTCGCGCGGGCGTAACTGGCGAACTGGTCTCCGGGCCAGCGTTCGTCATCCAGATGATCTTAATGGTGTGCCTGCTTCTTTCGCCGCCGTTTATGTTGCAGTATTTTATCCGCTGCAAAATCCTTGAGCGTTATGTTCTGAGGACATTTCTCCAGCCGCTCATCTTCTGCTTCATCGCCTTCTGCACGTTATGGATTGTGATGGATGTGCTCGATCACCTTGCTGATTTCCGGCAGAACAATGTCGGCGGTTTAGATATCGTATATTTCTACATCAAGCTGGTTCCTTATATTTACGTCACGGTGGCACCCGTCACACTTCTGCTGGCCACGCTTTATGCATTGGGAAAAATGTCACGGGCCAACGAGTTAATTTCCATGCTGGGCGTGGGGCGAAGCCTGGGGCAAGTGCTGCGGCCCATCTTTATCGCCGGCATCTATGCCTCCTTTCTGGGAACGGTAGCTAACTATCACTGGGCACCAAATGCTGCAGGCCACAAAGAGCAGCTTATGGACGACGTGAAGGAGCAATTGAAACAGGACGTCCTCGTGCGCGGTCTGGTTTACCGTAACAGCCAAGAGCGTCGCACATGGTTCATCGGCGTGGTGCCTTCAGACCTACGCAAAGAACCACTGAGACGTATCGAAGTCCGGCAAGACGATGAGAACGGCCATTTGGTTAAGTCATGGTTCGCCAGATCAGCCAACTGGTCTCGTGGCGATCATACCTGGAGTTTCTTTAACGGCACGGAGGTCATCTATGAAGACGGCAGCGTCGTTGGCATGAAGGCATTTAACATCGAAGGCACTACCAAAAATCGAAAAGACGAAACCGGCTGGAGTGAAACACCATGGATTCTCTTGAGCGGTTCACTAACGCCGGAATTTCTCGGCGTGCCCCAGATCCTCTCCTATCTCAATGCCAATCATGCCTACGGCGCATCCAAGCTCGCACCGTTTCGCACGCATCTCTTCTACCGATTTGCCCAGCCTTGGCAGACGCTCCTCGTCGTCATCATTGCCGCGCCACTCGGCGTCGTCTTTTCTCGGCGCGGGTTACTCGGAGGCGTGGCCAGTTCCATCTTCATTTTCTTTTTCCTGCTCTTTATTGACCATCTCTTCCTTAATCTTGGCAAAGGACTCCACATGCCATCCTTCCTCGCCGTGTGGATGCCGCACATCATTCTCGGCAGCATGGGCGTTTACATCTTCCGACTCCGCGCACAAAACCGCGATCTACCCACGTTCAATCTCAAAGCAATCATCGGCGGCGCAACTTCACTCTGGAACACGCTGCGGATGCGCCTCACCAAAGCCCGCGCCTAAACGCGGACGACTGCCAGTTCATTTTCATGCCGCAAATCTGGAATATCAAATCACGCTCCCACGAATGCGCCCGCTCAGGCCGCCCTTTCGCTGAAGGAGAAGTCTTTCATACAGCCATCTATTTCGATACCGAAACCGGCGAGTTCATTCGTCGCGATGTCAGCCTCGACGCTTGGCAGGAAGAAACCGCCGAGCGCACTCCCTACTCCTACTGGCGCGCCGAATACATCAAACCAGAAACCACGAAACCAGCAGTCGAAATCAGCGGACGTGAAGGGCCGGAGAATTTGCTGCGTCGCCTTGTCGAAGAAGACAATCAGAGAACCGAAAACGCCCGATACATTCTAGCTCTGATGCTGGAGCGCAAAAAACTCCTCGCGCCAAGAGAAGTGAAGGAAGGCGAGAACGGTCGAATGCTGTTCTATGAGCAACGCAAAACCGGCGAAGTCTTCATCATCCGCGATCCTGAATTACGCCTCAATGAAATCGAATCCGTGCAAGATGAAGTGGCCACGCTGCTTGGTTTCGGCGGTCCCGCCGCAGAAGCCGCCGCCGCTGTCGGCATGGAAATAACTCCTGATGGAAAAGTCGAAAGCATCAATGCCGACGACGCCACAACATAAGCCTCAGTAGTAGAAGTAGAACAAGGCTGAGGAGCCAGCGCTTGAATGTCCCTTGGCCTCATCAGCAGAATTTTTTACTCACTAAGAGTCTGTCCGGCAAATGGGTTGAATGGTCAGAATCGAGTGGTGTGTCCGCGGTATTCAAGCCGGTAGGCTTGAAAGAAATTAGCCGGTGATGAAGCGAGGCACGAGCGGAACCACCGGTTACCGAAGTGAAATTTTGCGCCCCGAAGGGTGCGCGAGAAATGCCAGAACTTCTCACGCACCCTCCGGGGCGTAGGACGCGGCTTGCGAATATCCGGTGGTTCCACTGCGCTGCACCACCGGCTAATTTCTTTTGAACCCCTGGTTCGCAGAATGAAGGTAGACCAGCTTTATGGTCATTCATCTAATTTGCCGGATAGGCTCTTAAAACCTACAAGCTTCTCCATGTAGGATGCAGGATCAGAGCCGGGTGACTTACTTCCCTCATCGAGAACAAACCAAGGAGCAGGCACTTTGCCTCAACTAACACTTATCTTTTTGTCAGCCTTTTTCTCAATGAGTCTAGGGCGTCGGATATTTGGCTCAATGCGCTGTGTGGCAACGTAAAACATATACTCCAACTCTCATCATCGTGGCCGATGAGGATGTTGATTTCGTTAGCATTGGAACACCAGAACGCTGATGATCCTGAACAGTGTCCTATTTGAAGCGATTTTCTGTCCTCCCATGCGGCTTCCAGCACGCCTGAGAACAAGTCAATCTCATCGATCTGAATCTTGAAAACAGCGTGAAAGGAGTCAGTGACAATTGTTAACAATGCGATGGGAGTGCCATTGTTGTTGAATGCCTCACTTGCATCGATACTCATAGAACTCTCGGTCAATAGCCTTTGCACATTGTTAAACAGAGGACTAAAAAAATGTCTGTCAAGAATTCTCATCACCAAGGGATAGACGATTTGCCTCTCTCATCCATCCCCGAACTTACGTGAGCAATTGAATAATCTTACTGTTTAAGCCTTAATGCCTTGCCGTTAAGCCCAAATACAAACCGGGGAACTATTTTTTGCTATCGACAACGATCGGCATCTGCTTAGCAGTTTTTTCTTCGACCTTGGTGGAAATGCTGCGCCCAGTAAGCTTTTCGAGCAGGCTGATGCCGAAGAAGCCGTTCATCAGACTGCCGGCGTCGCCGCCTGCGCCGCCCGCTCCACCGCCGATCACAAGATTTTCGGGTATGAGCTTGAGGGTGCCGGTTGAGATTTTTTCGACTACGCGAATCTGACCAAACACATCGCGGCCCATGGCTTCGACTTCGAGGCGGTAGGCTTCGGCTGTGGATTGTCCTTTGGCCAGGATGACCTCAGCTTCGGCACTGCCGACTTTGGAGGTGGCTTCGGCTTGGGCCACGGCGGTAACTTTGGTCGCCTCGGCCTGAGCGGTGGCTCGCAATTTGATCGCTTCGGATTCGCCGGTGGCCTGAAGAATGGCTGCGGATTTGGAGCCTTCAGCTTCGCGCACTTTGCCCTCGGCCACGTTCTTTTGGATTTCGACATTACGCTCGGACTCCACGACCTTCGGCTGCATGGCGGCTTGGGCGGTGGCGTTTTCGAGGGCGCGACGTTCGTCCTGCGCCTCTTTCTGGGTGGCGTAGGTTTTCTTTTCCTGTTCGGCGATCTGGCGATCCGTCACGGTCTTGGTCAGCTCGACGGGGAGCACAACGTCGGCGATGAGCGTGTCTTTGGAGTCGATGTGATGAACGCGCAGGACGGTGTCGATGTGCGCCTTGGCTTTCTCCTGAAGCTGTTTGCGTTCGGTGTAGAGGTCGAGGGCTTTGATGTATTGCGCGGCGTTACGGAAGTGGGAACTGATGGCGGGTTCGAGGACTTGCGAGATCATGTTCTTTACCGACCCGAGGTTGGCGATGACCTTGGGGGCGTTCTTCATCGGGATGTGGATGATGACGCTGACGTCCATGTTGACGTTGAACGCATCAGCGGTGCGCAGAGTGATGGTCTTGAGGCTGGAGTCCAACTCGTGCGCGCTGGAACGATTGTCGGCCCAGTTGAGAAGGATCTGTGTGGTGGGCACGATATCGACCTTGAGAATCTTGGTGTTGAGCGGGTGTTTGCCGGGTTGGAGCGGGTCGGCCCAGATGCCCTTGCAGCCGTTGGCAACGATCTTGGCGTTCACTGCATCATCGGTCAGGTCAGCGCCTTCCGGGCCGACGAAACTTGTGACCACGCCGCAGAAGCCGATGTCCACCCGAATCATGGGGGCTTTTTCCACGGAGGCGAACCAAGGGTTGATGGCGTAATTGCCCGCGCGCAGCACGGGAATTTGCAGGCCCTTTTGGCCTCCGGCGGAGAGGAACGCGGCCGGGTCTTGAAAGTTGTTGTGGGTGCCGAGCGGGAGTTCATCGGCGGCGATTTTGGAGGAGTCCACGATGGGCGCTCCTTCGAGAATGGTGACGATCCCCACTTCGTCGGCGTCGATGTGGGTCCAATCGACTACGTTGATGACTTTGAAGAGCGCGGGGTTGATGCGGTAGCGTCCGGGCATCAGGACGTCGAGTTGCCGCCCCTTTTCGCCGCCGTTATTAATGAAGGCCTCGCCGTCATTGAAGCTGTTGTGTCCTTGGACCTTGAGCGCCAGCAAGCGGCCTTCGGGAATACGTGCGCCATCAGTCGCTTCGACTAAGCCGACTTGGCCACCGGGGATTTCAGTGATGGGCCGTTTCAGGACTTGAAAAAGAATAGTGTTGATGCGGTAGAAACCGGGCGCAAGGAAAGCTATCTGCGGCCCTTTTTGTCCGCCGTTGTCGATGAATGCCTGCGCGTCCTGGAAGTTATCGCAAGGAACTGGAGTGCCGAAGTTGCCGCCGGGGCGAGTCACGGGTTGGCCCGCGATGGCCTCGACATAGCCCACCGCGTTATCTTCGATCATGATCGCGCCTACGATGGCGACATCAAAGAGCGCGGGGTTAATTTTGTATTCGCCTTCCGGGAGGATGGCTAGCTGGGGACCTTTTTCGCCACCGTTGCGCAGGAAGGCTTCGCCGTCCTGAAACAGGTCGCAGTCGATGCTCTTCGCCATGTAGTTGCCCGATGGAATGGGCGCACCAGTGATGGCGCGGACAACACCGACTTGATTGGGCGGGATGACTAGGAAACGGTGCTTGGTGGTGCTGTAAAGAAAGGGTAGCAGGAGATGGAAGCCAGGCCCGAGAACGCGGGCTTGAACCCCGACTTCGTTACTCAATGCGACAGTGCGTCCGTCGGGCATCTGCCGTCCAAACCAACGACGCTCCAGCGTGACGATCTGATTGCCACCCGCGATGGTGATGGAGTTGTAGAGCAGAATCAGCGCGGCAAAGGCCAAGAGGATATAGGCGAGATTATTTTGGATGAAATCGATGATGATAGGGGGCATAACGGAGGAGGTTTAGCAGTTGAAAAGAGCCCCAATATTCATCCGCATGGCGCGGAACTGCAAGACATTACCTTTTGCTATTGGAACGTGGCCAGGGCTTACGCATGAATTACACGAGCTGCTCATGCGTAAGCTAGGTTCACGAGGCCGCTGTATTCGTTGGAGTTCAAGCTTCAGCTTGTTCACCAGTGCTAGGCCCATGATGAAAATTTCACCTTGGAACCAATAGGCGTGAACAAGGTAAACCTTGAACTCCAACGAATTCACTCACACGTCGAAGTATTTGGGAAATATCAGAATTACTTGGGCTGTTCATGCGTAAGCCCTGGGACTTAGCAGCGTTAGAAGTGGTGCCACGCCACGCGACGAGGGCGTCGCTTCGATCATGAGGACGTTCACTCTTGCCGACGACGCACCCTGTGAAGAGCTAGTAGTAAAAGCGTCGCCAGCGCCAGCAACAGCGCTAGTTGAAAAGGGCTAATGAGCCGCATTTTGACTTTTTCCTGACTCGTTTCTTTTGAAGTCGCAGCGTGTTGGACTGGAGCCGCCGGTTTCAATTCCGGCACTTTGAAACCCCGACTGTTCTCTCCGGGAAACAATGACTGCGGATGCCGCTCCGGCTTGCCCTCAATGCTGTTCAGCAGAATCACACCCACGGAACAATCATTACTGACATTCACCTTGAATTCACCGGGAATGGCCGGGAGTTGTTGATGCCGTTCTGCAAGTAGATGCACTTCCGCGCTGCCCGCCCCGAGAGGGAACGCTGTCGCGCTGTCGATGGCCATCACCTTCCAGCCGCCGCGCAAAGCGGCATCTCCGATTCGCAAATCAAGTGTCTTCTCCAGATAAGCAATCGCATCGGCTACAGTTTTTGCCCGCGATGTTTCATCCTGTTCCAACCACCACGATGCCGCGATGGGTGGAAGCTTTGTGGGTTGTGCGGCAAGGAATAATCTCGGGTCAATGTTCACGCGAATATCCGACTCACGCGCCGCATTGAACTCAGTCTCCACGACCAGCGTCGGCACGGTGTGAGCGAACAATGGGCTAACCATTGCACTCAGAAAAAATATGATTACTCCCCAGCGAACCAACATCGCGCAGATTCGATCATGATGGTGAGATTGCCAAATGACTTCCCAAGTGGCACAGGCTTGCAGCCTGTGTGTCGCGCAGTGGCTCCCCTTCGGCTTACTCAGGGCCTTGAGCCTGTCGAAACGGCTGCCCTGCGCAGAACTTCTCCTGATTTTCGCTCCTCCTCGGATCACAGAGAACAGGCAGGCTTCGCCATGCCTGTTCAACACACAGGCTGCAAGCCTGTGCCACATCATTGCACCGGCAGTTCGTAGCACGCAGCCTCCTGATCATTGCGCACGAGAAGATAGCGCCCAGCCAACACTGGGTGATTCCATGTTTTGCTGCTCAACGCCTCAATACGGCCCAGTTCACGGCAGCCTTCAGGTGTGGCCTCCATGAGGACTACTGGCCCGCGCTCACTTTGAATAAGCACCAGATCATCCACAAGTAGCGATTGCCCGGAGCCGAATCGGCCCTCCTTCCATTTGCGCGTTCCGGTTTCAATCTCGACACAAGCCAGTGAGCCATCATCGAGTCCATAAAAATGTCCGTTACGAACGGCCACGCTGTTGAACTGTGCCTTGAGCTTGTTGTTCGCCCAAAGCTCAGTGGCCGTCAGCTTTCCATCCGGCTTCGGTTTGATTTGAAACATCGTGCAACCATATCCGTATCCAGCAGAGATGAAGATACGATCCCCTTCCAGCACGACAGGCTGCGAGGCCTTGGGCATTTTATCATCCTTCCAAGGCTCTTCTAATAATACAGCGCCCGATCCGGCATCGGCAATACTGAGCGCTGCGGCATTCAGCGTCACGATCACGCGACGGCCTGCAATCGTCGCCAGCACTGGAGATGAATAGCTGACTTTTTGTGAACCGGACTTCCACAGAAGCGCACCGGTGTCGCGATGAAACGCGAGCAAGGTTGGCCCTAGCGAATTACCGCCAGTAATCACGACACGATCATCAAAGACCAGCGGTGAGTCACTGATGCCCCAGGTGATGTTAGGAATTTTATGTTCCTGCAACACATCGTGTGACCAGATGAGTGCGCCCGTCGTAGCATCGAGGCAGTTCAGAATGCCGGTCGCACCCACGGTGAAAACTCGCCCGCCTTCAATGGTCGGTGTTGCGCGCGATCCATCACCGCTCTGCCATTGATTGAAGTGAACATGATTCGCGTGACTCCACAAAAGCCTGCCAGTGAGCAATTCATAGCAAGTCACCAATTCATCATCACCGCGCTGTTCCTGCGTGTAGGCTCGTCCGCCGACAACGGCGAATGCCGACCAGCCGGTGCCAATGGGCTGCCGCCACAATTGCTTCGGAACCGCCGCACTCCAGTCGCGAACGAGATTTGCTCCCCGCACGATGCCATCGCGATGCGGACCGAAAAATTGCGGCACATCCGTCACGCCCGGAGGCACAGAAATATTCGAGGATGACGCGAGCGTGTTGTCGGGTTTTTGCAATGAAACTTCATGATGCAGTGTCCATTTCCAAGCCAGCCTAGGCAAACCGCCACCATCAATGGCACCATCCACTCGCACTGTGGCGCGAATAGCAAAGCCCGCAGCAACTAGCGCCAGCCCCGTAATCAGTCGCGCCCGAATGTTCAGCCTGCTCAACAAGATATACCACAACACGGTCAAAAGCAGCGCGACAAGAATAATGGCTGCGGTGAGCCAGCTTTTGATATTTCGCTCCAGCTCCGGCTGGGCATAAACATAGACCAAGCCTCCCACCGCAAGGATGGCAGTAAAAATCAAGAACCACACACGATGGTTCTTGGGAGCGGCATCGTCTGACTTCATGAATAACGCGTTGCTTATTATTTCACTTCAAAGTCCACACGCGGGAACAAGACCGCTGGCTGACTCAGTTGATGACCGTCCCCGAGCATTCCCCATTTCAAGTCGGAAACAGTGAAGCTATCGGGCAAGGTCCAGCCAAGTTGTTCTCGCATCTTCCGGCAAGCATCTGGGATGACAGGCGAGAGTAGGACGCTGACATGCACGAGTGCCTCAGCCAGATGATGCAGCACGCTGTCGAGTCGCGCGGCTTGTTCGGGATCTTTGGCAAGCTTGAAGGGCAGGGTGAGGTCCACGAACTGATTGGCATGAGATACGATTTTCCATGCCTCGGCAATGCCGTCGTGAATGGCCCACGAGTTCATCTTCTCCAGATACTTCGCGGGCGCATCGTTCACGGTCTGACGCAGCGACTGATTGATCTCGTCATCGTAAGTGCCGATGGCCAGCAAACCATTGCGATATTTGTGCGCCATGTTGAGCGAGCGGTTGAGCAAGTTGCCGAGACCACTGGCGAGTTCTTTGTTGTAAGCCATGTCTAGCCGCTCTTCGCTAAAGTCGGAATCGTATCCGGTCGCCATGTCGCGCATCAAATAATAGCGCAGCCCTTCCGGCGTGACCACATCCGCAAGCGCATTCGGGTCCACCACATTGCCGATCGTTTTGCTCATCTTCGCGCCCTTGATATTCCACCAGCCATGCACGATGAGGCGCGGCATCTCCTCATCGGAGAAGCCAAGAGCGTGCAGCATGATGGGCCAGTAAATAGCGTGCGCGGGAATGAGGATGTCCTTGCCAATGACATGCGCGTCTGCGGGCCAGAGCTTCTTGAACTCCGGTAGGCCTGTGTTGCCCGCCTCGTCTGCGAGATAACCGGCAAAGCTGATGTAATTCGTCAACGCATCAAACCAGACGTAGTTCACGAAACGATCATCAAAAGGCAGCGGAATGCCCCAGCTCAGGCGTTCCTTCGGACGTGAGATGCACAAGTCCTGACCGCCGGAGCTTTCGAGCGCATTGAGCACATCACTCGCGCGAAAAGTTGGAAAGATAAAATCGGGATGCGATTTGATAAAATCGCGCAACCATTCGGTGTGCTCGCTCAGTTTGAAATACCAATTCTCTTCCGCGAGTTCGACCACCTCGCCCCATTCCTCGCCAAACTTGCCATCGGGACCGCGTTCTTTATCGGTGAGAAATTGCTCCTGACGCACGCTGTAAAAGCCGCTGTAACTTTTCTTGTAGAGCTGTCCGCAGTCGTGCAGTTTTTGCAGCATGGCCTGCACCACTCGGCTGTGCTTCTCATCCGTGGTCGCAGCCCAGCCGTCGAATCGCACATCCAGTTTCTGCCAGAGTGCAGTGAACTTTTCCGTGATGCCGTCCACGAATTCCTTCGGCGATAGCCCGGCCTTCTCCGCGCTTTTTTGCACCTTTTGCCCGTGCTGATCCACGCCGGTCAGGAAATATACTTCGCGACCGTTGAGCCGCTGATAGCGCGCCATGACATCGGCCAGGATTTTTTCATACGCATGGCCGATGTGCGGCGGCGCATTCGTGTAATCAATGGCGGTGGTTAAGTAATAGGGTTTCAAAGTTCTTGGTTCTCGGTTCAGGGTTTGATCGCGGACAATGTATCTATCTTGGCCAGAAACGGAATGATGGACATGGGAAACTTGATCATGCTCTGTTGAATTTTTGTAGCAAGGGCATCTTGCCCTTGCTGACTCCACTGCAAGGGCAAGATACCCTTGCTACGCGATTACTCTTTCACGACCTTGCCGCCCAGAGATAAAATGCGCGCCTTACCTTTGGCGTCCTCGGCCTCGGCGATCTGACCGTTTTTGACATACATCTGGGAGAGAGCGGTCCAAGCGAGCAGATCATTGGGGCGAAGCGTGGTGGCCATCATGCCAGCACCGATGGCCTCTTTGACGTTGTCTGTCCTCAGAAGCGCCATGCCGAGCGCGTGCCAGCCATCAAAATAATCGCGGTCAAGTTCAACGCATCGGCGATAAAGTTTCACCGCTTCCTCGATTTCACCAATGGCTACTAGGCCGCTGGCGTCATCGAAGAAATTGTCACGCTGCGAGGCGATGTCATTCACGGCAAGTCTCAGGCCTTGAAGTGCGGCTTCACATTTGCCTCATCACGACGTTTACCGAACCAAGCGCGGAAGATTTCGTTCTGACTGTAATGTCCGAGCGTTTGGGTGATTTCTTCGCGTGACTTGGCACTGTCCGTGGTTTTGCGCAGTTCTTTCGACTGCACGAATACCAGCAACACGCCATTCTCGGTGGTGAGGGGCTTGGTGAAGTTTCCAGCAGGAGTTTTTTGGGCTTCAATTGCGATGCTCTTGCCGCTGCTGTTGTCCTTGAGTGGCTCCATTGCGGAGAACTCCGGCAAGGCCTGAGGTTCGAGGCCAGCCTCTTTTGCGGCGTCTTCGAATTTCTTACCAGCCTTGATGTCGTCAGCCAGTTTCTTCCGCGCATCGTTGGCTGCTTTCACCATGTTCTCCTGAGCTTTCTGCGCGATCAGCGACTCTTTGACTTTATCCTGCACATCCTTCAGCTCCTGTTGCTGCGGAGCTTTGATCTCCGTGACCGTAAAGAAGTAACAGCCTTCTTTAGTTTGAATCGGATCACTTACGGGATGGGTCTTGGGATCGTTGCGGAAAATCTCGAAGGCCAGCGTCATGTTCTTCTTCATGTCTTCTGGCATATCGCTGAAGGAAAACGCGGGGACTTTCTTGACCTCGACGATGGACTTCTCGGCCAGCTTGTCAAAATTCGCACCTTCAAGAGCGCTCTCCAAAGCAAAGTCCTGAACTTTTTTGCCGAAGGTATTGTTCTTGTTCATCCGTTCTTCAGCGGAAAGTTTGTCGAGGTCCTTCAGGTTCTCAAAGAAGACATAGCTCACAGCGCGCTGTTGCGGCGTCTTGTAGGATTCCTTTTTCTCGTCGTAGTATTTTTTAATTTCCTCGTCACTGACCGGCACATCCTTTTTGAATGTCTCGAGGGCGAAGGGAATGCTCAATACCTTAATGGTCTGACGTGTCGCGGAGTAGAACTGGTTCGACATGTCAGGCGTGGCGACCACATTGCCAGAGACAAGTTGCCGTAGTTTCTGATAGCCGATCCATTCGCGCAGCAATTCGTAAACGTCGTTCACATTCATACCGAAGGAACCGAGGTTACCTTCAAAGGCCTCGGCCTTGGAAGCATCGAACTGACCTTCCGTTTGGAAAATCGGGATCTGTTTAAAGCTGTCCTTCACTTCCGCGTCCGATGCGCGAATGCCATTTTTCTCAAGCTCTTCGCGCAGCACGAGAAGATTAATCGCAAAGTCCAATGGCGCTCCCGACATTTCCAGCGGCCTGCTGTCTTCCTGTCTGCGGAACAGGTTGGCGATATTCACGAGGTCGGATGCGTAGAAACTTTCAGAACCCTGAAGCCTCAATCCTGCTGCCACGCGATAGCTCCGTTGTAAGCGGCCTACCTCAGCATAGGAATATTCTCGGTCGTAGATGCCGATGGCGGTGTCATCCGCAGTGCGTCCACCTCGATTGCCTGTTTTCGTGAAACTGCCAAAGAACGTGAAGGCAATGATGACGACTGCTGTGACTACGATCCAGAGAGTTTTGTGGTGTCGGCGGAGGAACTCGAGCATGTGATGGGTGCGGGTTGAAAGGGGCGGAGATGTAACCGCTCGCCCCGCATCGGGTCAATGGTTTTTTACATCTGTCGCAACCCAAGCCCAGCCTTGGATCAAGGCAGAGCTGCGGTGGCTTTGTCACCTTTTGGAACTTCTCCAGCGGTGTTGTCTTCTTTATTGAGCAGTTTCTCAAGGGAGGCATCGGACTTGATGCCCCGTTCCAAAGCATCTTTATAATGCTTTTTTGCCGAAAGCCAGTCGGGTGGATTGGAGGTGGCATAGAGCACGGCGAGATTGAAATGCGTGTCGCCGTCCTGAGGATCAATGGCCAGCGCCTGTTTGAATTCCGACTCGGCGCGCTGGGTATTATTCATACGACTGGCAATGATGCCCAGATAGTGATGAACTCGTGCATTGCCGCCGTTCTTGACTAGGCTTTTTTCAAAGCTGGTCATGGCGTCAGGCAAGTTGTTCTGCTGAAAATGGCAGACACCAAGCCGATAGTGCGCCTGACTGTTTTCAGGATCATAGACCAGACATTTCTGAAGTAGAACCTTGGCGTCATCGTATTTTTTCTGCTGCTGTTTTAATGCGGCTAGACTGATGAGCACGGATGTGTTCTTGGGATTAGCTCGTAGCGCATCCTGATAAAATTGCTCAGCGGACTTCATGTCGCCCTTCTGCTCGGCTTTGATGGCCTCGGCGAGAATCTTTTCCTCCGCAGTAGCTGCGGCTGACTTGGGCTTTTCTTTGCTATTAGCAGAACTCTTATCACGCGGATTTTTCGACTTACCGCTGACGGCCATCAAGGTGGAGCGGACACCATTGGCATCGATGATCTCCTTGAGTTGCGGTGCCGTGAACAGCGGCTCTTCATCGAGAGTCAGGATGATCTTCGCGCTGGTCATCTCCTCCAGATGATCCATGAGCTGCGTGGAAGAATGCTCCATTTTTTTCATTTCAGCGATGACCAGTTCCTTCGCCTGACGCTGCCTCTCCTGCTGGCGAAGATCACGCATAATGATGTTCCGCAACATGGCGTTATCCTTGGCCAGCTTCGGCGATTGTCCCGACGGGGAATTGCTATCCATCTCCTTAAGCCTCACAGTGAGATCGGCCACTTGGCTTTGATAAACATTGTTTTCCTGCCGCAGCTTAGCGAGATCGGACTGAATACCCGTTATCTGAGTTTTCAGCGATGCGATTTCCACGTCCTTCTTCTCGCCGGTAGCTTTGAGGGTATCTACCTGCTGACGCGCGACTTCCAACTCCTGTTTGAGCCGCGTGTTCTCGGCCATGATCTTGCCGTAATCACTCGGCTTGCTGCCGTTGGCTTTTAAGTCGGTTATTTCGTTCTCGAGTTGCTTCATCCGGCCGAGAATGGAATTTTTTTCATCAAGCGCTGCCTTCTTTTCATTTTCCAATGAGGCAATGGTCTTGTCCTTCTCCGCAAGCTGACGGTCGCGAGAAGCCATCATATCAGACAGCATCTTCGATTCATTCTGGAGCTTCTGCAATTGCTGCTCGGCACCAGTGATCTTAGCCGCAGCATCCTTGGCAAGAGCGTCCATGCGCCGATTGATGTCCTGCAACTGTTGGGATAGAATCGTGCGATCCTGCTCAGACTTCTGCCGCTCGCGCAACGCATTGGTATATCCGTCCTCGTAGAGCTTCAGCTTCGCCTGCATCTCAGTATTCTGCTGCTGCATCGCCTTGAACTGCTGATTAATGAGATCGAGAGGATTCGAGATTCCATTCGCTGCTGGCGAAATCGGTGACCCAATAGGAGGAACGGTGGTGCCGGTCGAATTTGTAGTTCCTATCGTCGAGGGAATAGTTGTGGCCGCTGCACCCGAAAGACGCTGCAACGCCTGCTCGATCATTTTTAGACGATAGCTAACAATCTCCGGCTGCCAGGTTGGGGAATTGCGCGCCACAGTGCCGATGTTCTGCTGGGCTTGAATTAGTTTTTGATAGGCATTCTGCAAATCACCCGCCTTCTCCATGCGCTCCGACTCCGTGAACTGGAGATAGCCCTTGAAATAAAGATCGCCCGCATCACCGCCCGCTTGCGCAGACACGAACGTAGCTCCGGCCATGAATAGCCCGGAGAAAATAAGGATAAAGAGACGCATGGAGGAAACCATCGGGCGAGGAGTTTAACCTCGCTCCTGCCGCTTGTCCATAACTGGCATTGAAGACATTCAGGTCGGCGGCAGCAAATCCGGGCGGTTCGCCCGTGTCCGCACCAGCGCCTGATCGGCCCGCCAGTCGGCGATTTTCCCGTGATCGCCGGAGAGCAGAACATCTGGCACCTTGATCCCCCGCCACTCCGCAGGCCGAGTGTAATGCGGTGCCTCCAGCAAACCCGATGCGCCGAATGATTCCTCGATGGCCGAGTTCTCGTCGCCCAGCACACCCGGCAGCAGACGCACGATGGCATCAATGACCACGACAGCGGCAATAGCCCCGTTCGTCAGAACATAATCGCCAATGGACAGCTCCTCATCCACGCAACTCTCCACGATGCGGTGATCCATGCCCTCGTAATGCCCACTGATGACTATCAAATGCTCCTCCGCTGACAACCGCCGCGCCGTGGCCTGATCGAACCGCTTTCCCTGCGGCGTCATCAACAGCACGCGACTCTGCGGCGTCTTGATTTTCTCCAGCACGCTGAAAACCGGCTCCGGGCGCAGCACCATCCCCTGCCCACCGCCGTAGGGCTCATCATCCACTTGGCGATGCTTGCCCAGCCCCTGCTCGCGCAAATCATGCACCGTCAGCTTCAGCAGCCCGCGCTCCTGAGCACGCCCCATCATGCTCGCACCGAGAGGAACGCTGACGATTTCCGGAAAAAGAGTGATGACATCCACCTGCATATTCGCACGCTAGAAGGATGCACGGCTTCGTGCAAACAAAGTTCTATGATTGCGAATCAAGAATCAGATCGAGAATCACTGCGGCAAGATGGAGCGATCACATTTAGACCATTCTACACGGGTAAAATATTGATGCGCTCAGTCCAAAGAACGGCGTGTTTCCCACTTGGCCCTGAGCGGACTCGACTTGAGCTCGCCGAAAGTCTCGTGGCCGAAGGGCAACCGCCGACCAAAGCTACCTCCGCGATAGCGGCACTTGTTGCCTTCCCCGCCTTCTCCACGCACTACGAGAAGCTCTCGATTCTACCCGCTACACGGAAGGGTTTTCGACGGCGGTAAGATACGCGCCGTTCCTTGAGTAGATTGAAAAAATCAGCTATGTTCCAAAACCGCTTTTGCTACTGCTTCAGATGACGCGGGATTCTGGCCGGTAATCAAATTACCATCCGTCACGACGTAAGATTTCCAGTCCGCGCCTTTTGAGTATTTACCACCATTCTGTTGCAGCATATCTTCCACTAGGAATGGGACGACCTTCGTCAGACCGACCGCAGCTTCCTCGGTATTGGAATAACCCGTTACCGACTTGCCCCGCACCAACGGTGAGCCATTGCGAACCTTGACGTGACGCAGCACTCCAGGTGCATGGCACACCGCAGCCACCAATTTGCCCGTGTCATACATCGCTTCTATCAGGGCAATCGAATCACTGTCTTCCGCCAAGTCCCATAATGGGCCGTGACCGCCTGGGTAAAACACCGCATCGAAGTCATCGGGGGAAACACTCGACAGTTTGACGGTGTTGGCGAGTTCGGATTGCACATGCAGGTCTTCGCGAAAGCGTTTCGTCGCATCGGTCTGAAATTCCGGCTCATCGCTCTTGGGGTCGATTGGCGGTTGCCCACCTTTGGGCGAAGCCAAGGTTATTGCAGTGCCCGCTTCCATGAATACGTAATAAGGAGCCGCAAACTCCTCCAGCCAAAATCCAGTCTTCTTGCCCGTGTCACCGAGCTGGTCATGGGAAGTCAATACCATTAATATGTTCATGGGAAGTTTGTCAGATTTTGCATTCATAATTTTCGGTTGGTTGCTGGTTTAATCCTTGGCGTGGTTGGGCTTCATTCACCCTAAAAATGGTTGGGACGCGCTCCGGCGCGTCCCAAAATGAGCCACTAACTTGGCATTAAAAAATACTGTTACTTCTTCTCAGCATCGATCCTGGCTTTTTCAGCGTCGGCCTCGGCTTCGACTTTCTTTTTGTCAGCGTCGAGCTGGGCTTGAGCGGAGACCTTGGCGGCCTCAATCTTTGCTTTGTCCACGTCGGCATTGATCTCGGTTTGCTTTTTGGCGTCCTTGGCAGCCGCGTCCACAGCGTCCTTGCGATTATCAATCGACTTTTGCATTGAGTCTTTTTTTGCTTCTACAGCAGCCTTGTCTTTATCGCAGCTGACGAAAAAGAATGCAGTGAGGGCGAGTAGTGTAAGTGAGGTAGTTTTCATATTTTTGTAGTTGATGGTTTATCTGAGCCGGTTGTCCGGAAGCGGTAGAATGGTTCATGTAATGCCACGATGTCAATACCTACCATGGGGTGTTACCCTACCCCGCAGGGACAGGCAGCTGGTCGATGGCAGGTCGCTCGTCCGGCCCAGCAATCAACGGATTATACCCCAGATCAACGTGAACGCTTACCCGTGCAGGTAGGTTTATACCCCATAGTGCATTAGTGCCGTCGCCGCTCCATTGCAGGCTATGAGCGAGAAATCACCGAAAGCACTGCGCAAACTGGCCGAACAGAAAAAGCATAAGGACGAGGTTCTGAAGCATGAGAAGGAGCGCACGATTGAGGTGTCCCATCACCCTGTTTCAGGAAACCCCACCACGCTTGCCGAAGAAAAGGATGTCGTGGCTCAGATCGAAGCCGCGCCCATAGCGACGGAGTGAGCCAAACGGCTGCTCTGCACAGCCCCCGCTGACTCGCCTCCTCCGTAAAGCGCCCCACCGGGAGCCGCCGCCACTGGGAGCGCTGCCACCCTTGGCGGCGAGAGTGTATTTCCTACTCGAAGAAGCGAGAATCACTCGCCGGCAAGGGTGCCAGCGCTCCCAGTGCGAGCCTCCGATCACTTGACCGGAGCCGTCTTGGATACCAGCCAGTGACCGTCCTTGGCCACGAGCATCACCTTCAGTTTGTAAGAGTGATCACTAAACTTCGCGGCCACCAAGACCGTAGCCGTGCCACCCTTAACCGTCGAGGACTCAGCCTTGAACGGCGTGGTGGGAATATCCTGCGCGAAGATCACCGGATCGACAGCCCAATTCTCCAGTTTCATGGCCCTCTTGAAGGTAGCCTTGAACTCCGTCGTCACCAGCGGCGAGTTGGCGACCCATTCCGAATTCCTCGCATCCGACATGATGTAGCCTGCCAGAAAAGCTTCCGCCGCAGCACCCGCTGATTTGCAGTCCAACTGCGACGCCGATTTCCCCGACTTGTCCGTCATGCAGGAGACGAGGAGTGAGCAAACGACCAAGGCGTAAAAGTGGAGGATGGATTTCATGGACATTATTATTGGGGACGTTTCAAAATTCCTCGTTCACGATTCTAACTCAATGGTGGCTATTTTTTTGCGAAACGAGACCTCGCGATGCTGAGCGGCGATCCAGTCTTACCGTGAGATTCAAATGCTTGCCAAGCCGAGTCGCGTGCGCGGCTGACTCGCTCCGCAAAACCATAATCGTTTGGTAATTCCTCAGTGAATCCAAACGCTCGAGCGAATGCTTCAATGCATTCTAAGCTTCGAAAGAGCGAGATGACTGCGACCATCGCTTTTGTGGAGACATCCTCTATGCGCACATTTGGAATCGCCATCACTACGTAGCCCTTACCTTCGAGGCTCGATGCGAGGGTATCGTGGATCACCGAGTCTGGACTCGAGTGTTTAATTTGGCACAGCCACACATAGTGCGCATAAAGCGCTCGCCACGAGTTTTCAAATTCCGTAGTCCCGGGTGTTTTACCTTCAGATCGCACGACCATTTTGGCCATTTCCGTAATTTTCCACGGGATCTCTCCGTGGGGATCGTGTTTCAAGGCGGCAATATTTTTCTCGCTTTGCAATAGGCAGATCGTAGCGAGGGCGGTCTCGTAAAGTGACGCGGCTATCGACGCGGCCTGCGATGTGTAGCCTTTACTTAGGAGTGCCCAAACACTTCGCAAATCATTGAGCACCCGTTTGAAAAAGATCGCAGCAAACCTCACGTCAACGACCGGCTTCATTTTTTCACGCAGAATTGGAGCAATGAGACCGGACTCGTAAGTGTCCTCGAACGGCTTTTCGAATGGCTTTAGCTGGCGCTCGAGAGTCTTACGCGCTGAGTATTCGAGGGAGCTAAGTCGTTCCCAAGCGCCGTCGGCGTAACTGCTCGATACCAGCGGTTTTGAGGTGCTACCTTTCATCAAGGCTGCCGCCGAAGCCATGTTCTCCGCGGACCTTGCCTTAACTGAATCGAGCGGCTCGCGTTTTGCGAGGATACGAAATATAGCGTCCAAGAGACCAATGCCGAGAAAAAGACAGGCTGAGAGCTCTTCGCTGCGATACTTTCCGGTGGCGTCGAGAGTATTGTCGCCGTCACCATGATGTTGGAAAACTCCGAACTGAAATGTGTTTCCGAATAGCGATCCGGCTAGAATTTCAGAAGACTTTGGGAAGGCGGAGGCCAGCGCGACAAAGAACATTTCTTTAGGAGCACCAGTTCTCTGCGCAATCTCTTCAGCCTGCTCACGCAGGCTGAGTGCAAGCACCGGAATAGGATCCGACGGCTTGTAGTTTGAAGAGAATTTTAAAAATGCCTCTGCTCCTCCGTCTTGTAATTGTTCTCCTCCAGAATCGGAAGTGCGTTGCGAAAGGTATTTTGAGATTATGCTGTGGTCGGCATTGAGGAGATAGCAACAGTTGATGACACGCTGAACGAATACCCGGTTCACCAAAGTTAGTTCATTCAGCAGACCTGACTCTTGGAGGAGTAGTGTGGATTCGCAATTGTCTCTAATCGCCCCGATGAACGGTAGGATGTGCCGATTCGATTCACTGAAGGACCAACCAATTAATTCATCGAGTAACCGGAGTTGCTCTCGATATATAGACGCCATCCGTGACTGAAACGGCGTCGAACCAAAAGAGCTGGGATCAGACGCGGACATAAAGTAAAACGAACGTTCACGCCTTCGCGTAAACCTCCGCGCCGTTCTCCACGAACTCCTTTGACTTGGCTTCCATGCCTTGCTTGAGCGCTTCTTCCTCGGCGATGCCGTATTGACTCGGCACTCGGCTCGCCCTTCGGGTCATCCTGCGGATGATCTGTTTTGCTCCGCTCGGCTCAGCGGCGTATTTGCGGATGGCGTGCATCACTTCTTGGAAGGCTTGGGCGGAAGTTCGCGGATAAAAGCCCATGAGACTTCGGCGGTCTGGCCGTTGTCGTAGTGGACGAAGAAACCGTGATGCAGCTCTTCGTCGAGTTCCACGGACTGGATGACAGCTTTGGGCGCGATCTTGTTCGACTTGCGGATGGTGTCGTGGGGTTCAAGGAAGCTGAGGCCGTCTTCAAACTCGACATCGAAGGCGTCTTCCCACTGGAGGTAACGCACGTTGCGGAGACGCACACCTTTGGCAGTTCCGAACGGGACTTTGAGCGGGTTCAGTGTTTTCGATTTCATAGACGGCCTTCTATTTTCCAGTTCCTCAATGATCTTTAACACCTTTTGCGGCGGATTCCAAGCGTCCATCGACTGTTTTGTGGCCAGCACGACACGACCGAGAATGCGGCCATCCATCTTGGAGACATGCACATGACGGGGATCGTGATCGCCGATCCACCATTCAAACACATAGCCGCCTCGACGAACTTTGCCAATGACTCATGCGGATTGATAGACCTCGGCCCCACTTTCGACGAACTCCTTACTCTTCTCCTCCATCCCGCGCTTCAAGGCTTCTTCTTCTGAGATGGCCTGTTCGGCGGCGTATTTGCGGACGTCTTCGGTGATCTTCATCGAGCAAAAGTGCGGGCCGCACATGGAGCAGAAGTGCGCGGTCTTTGCGCCTTCCTGCGGCAGGGTTTCGTCGTGGAACTCGCGCGCGGTCACGGGGTCGAGGCTGAGGTTGAATTGATCTTCCCAGCGGAATTCAAAGCGCGCCTTGCTCAATGCGTTGTCGCGGTATTGCGCGCCGGGATGGCCCTTGGCGAGGTCGGCGGCGTGCGCGGCGATCTTGTAGGCGATGACGCCGTCTTTCACGTCCTTCTTGTTCGGCAGGCCGAGGTGTTCCTTGGGCGTGACGTAGCAGAGCATCGCGCAACCATACCAACCGATCATCGCCGCGCCGATGCCGCTGGTGATGTGGTCGTAGCCGGGCGCGATGTCGGTGGTGAGCGGCCCGAGCGTGTAGAACGGCGCTTCGTGACACCACTCAAGTTGCTTGGCCATGTTCTCTTCAATCATGTGCATCGGGACGTGACCCGGGCCTTCGTTCATCACTTGCACGCCTTTGGCCCACGCGCGTTTAGTGAGTTCGCCCTGCACTTCGAGTTCGCCGAATTGCGCCTGATCGTTCGCGTCGGCGATGCTACCCGGACGCAAGCCGTCGCCGATGGAAAATGAAACGTCATACGCGGCCATGATGTCGCAGATGTCGTCCCAGTGCGTGTAGAGAAAATTTTCCTGGTGATGCGAGAGACACCATTTGGCCATGATGCTGCCGCCGCGCGAGACGATGCCGGTCATGCGGTTCGCGGTCATCGGCACGAAGCGCAGCAGCACGCCGGCGTGAATGGTGAAGTAATCCACGCCTTGCTCGGCCTGTTCGATGAGGGTGTCGCGGAAAAGTTCCCAGGTGAGGTCTTCGGCTTTGCCGTTCACTTTTTCGAGGGCCTGATAAATCGGCACTGTGCCGATGGGCACGGGCGAGTTGCGGAGAATCCATTCGCGCGTGGCGTGAATGTTTTTGCCGGTGGACAAATCCATGACGGTGTCCGCGCCCCATTTCGTCGCCCAACGCATTTTTTCAACTTCCTCCTCGATGCTGGACGCGACGGCGCTGTTGCCGATGTTGGCATTTATTTTTACCAAAAAATTGCGCCCGATGATCATCGGCTCAAGTTCCGGGTGATTGATGTTTGCCGTAATGATGGCGCGGCCAGCGGCGACTTCGCTGCGGACAAATTCCGGCGTGATCTCAGCGGGAATGCGCTGCGGGAAGCGTGCAAAAATGCTCGGCGTGTAGGGGGACGGTTGAGAGTTGGGAGTTGAGAGTTGAGCAGAACCGGCGTGCTGTTTGTCGAGATCGTCGCGGAGATTGTCCTTGGCCATGTCCGCGATTTTCGCGCGGCCCAAGTTTTCGCGGATGGCGATGAATTCCATTTCCGGTGTGATGATGCCTGCGCGGGCGTAAGCGAGTTGCGTGACGACCTTGCCCGCCTTCGCGCGCAACGGACGACGGCGATTGCCCTTGAGTCCGGGAAATTCCACGAGGCGATTCTTCTCCGCCTTGCTGGCGAACTCGGCGTGTTTGCCGGAGAGATAACCGTCGTCCTGCGGCTTCACTTCGCGTCCATCAACTTCCTCCACGTCGCCGCGTTGCAAAATCCATTCGCGACGCAGCGCAGGCAAACCCTCGTCCGACGTGCCGGTGAAATTCGGATCACCCCACGGCCCGCTGCAATCATAGACGCGCACCGGTTTATTCGGCGTGACCGCGCCGGTGTAGGACTTGGTATCGCTCACTTCAATCTCGCGCATCGGCACCTGAACATTGGGGTGGATAGTGCCAGCGACGAAAACTTTTTTGGAGGCGGGCAGTTGTTCGGAGCTGTGCGGTTCAAAGGATTCTTTAGAGGCAATCATAATAGGATGAGACAGAAGATTAGAAGACAAAAGACAGAAGACTGGACAAACAAAAACCACGCGGCGGAGGCGGCATGGCTTTGGCGTGAGATGGCTTTGCTCCCTGCGACGGCATTACCCGCTTCAGGTTCAAAGGGTTCGTTCCTCGCGAAACGTCTCAGCCGGAATCCAGCGCCCCTGTTTTGTAGTGGGATGCTAATCTCCGTCACTCGCGAGTCAAGCTTTACAAGTTCGCCACATTCCTTCACGATGATTCAGTCGCTCAATGCCATGATTACAGAGTATTTTCCCACGCTAGCGATTACCGCTGCTGCTCTTGCTGCGCTGTGGCTGGGGATGAAGCTAGCGGCATTGCCGGGCAAAATGTGGCGCGTTGCCGTTGCAGTGCCGCTGACTCTTTTGACGCTGACAGCGATCACGCTCAACTTCCGGCAACTCGCTTTTATCCCGCCGACATCTTGGCTATCCAGCGGTTCGGGACGCTGGATCAGCATTACATTGAGTGTAGCGATGCTGCTCAGTGCGCTTTCGGCCCGTGTTAAAAAGGCTGGGGAGCGGAGGGTCCTTTTTATGCTGGCTGGCGTGGTGATCTTGCGTGCGGGGACCTTGCCATTTCTTGGCCCGGTTCTTTTCCGCAATGAATTGGAGACGATGCAAACGGTGGTAGATGGAAAGGGCGTCTGCATCCAGAGCACTTACTATAATTGCGGCCCGGCTTCCGCCGTGACGGCTTTACGACGTCTTGGTTTCGAGGCCGAGGAGGGCGCGATTGGATTGCTGTGCAAAACCGACGGCATATCAGGAACGCCGGACGATACGTTGGCAGAAAAGCTCGCGCAGCGATATGGGCCAGAAGGTTTGATCGTGGAGCATCGCTATCTGAAATCGCTCGATGAACTTCGCGCATCGCCAGTTTCCATCGCAGTGATTCGCTTTAACCTCTTCACGGATCATTATGTTACGATTCTTGGGTTTGTTGGAGACAAGGTGATCATCGGTGATCCGCTCAGCGGGGAAACGACGCTGCCTGTCGCGGAATTTGAGAAAAGCTGGCGACACGCGGCCATTATTTTGAGCCGACGGCGTCATTAATTGGTAAGCAGCGGCCCCAAAATTTTGCAGATATTGCAGGGAAAGGTCTTTACCGCAGGAAATGAGTCAACTATTCTGAGAATGTGATTTTTTGTCAGGCAGGATTAACGCGATGGCTTGCTCTGCTGGCGTGCTTGCTCTGCGCCTGTCCTCTCAAGGCGCAGGATACATCGACTGGTCAAGCCACTGATTTGCGCGTGCTCAGGGCTGAATTCAGGAAAAGCCTGATTAACGCGATCATGCCGGAGAAGCAGGCCCACTTGAAACGGTTGCAAGAACTGGAAAAGAAGCTGGCAACGGCGCATGACTTTGCCAATGCAATCCGCACTCGAGATGAGCGGCTGGCGTTGGAACAGGAGATTACGGCTCTGGAACAAGAACTGCCGATGCTCACAGCACGGGCAGCCGGCGAGGGCAAGGTGCTGCCGGAACGCATCCTTTTGAAATTGGATGAAGCCACACTGAAGGGAGTAATACTGGACAAGGATGGAGCGCTGACTGGATGGGGCGACACTTCTGGCTCTGTATCTTGGCTACTACCCGGACTACCCGCAGGCGGCTACGAGGTTATTTTGAAATACTCATGCGGCAAAGACGAGGGCGGAGAAGTCTTGGTAAAAGAAAGTTTTTATACTCTGCGCGGAACCGTGACTCCAACGAACGACAAGCCTATTGAAAAAAATATTGGCACTCTCCGTATTCGCGACGGTCGCGGCATTCTAACTCTCTCCGCTAACGCACCGCCTAAGGGCGGGCTAATGCGACTTTGGTCGATGGAACTGGCTCCAGTAAGCCGTTAATACGATGTGCCTATGAAGACTTCATCCACACTACTGCTTCGTGTTTTGCTCTTCGGTCAGCTCATGTTCATGCTCACGACAGAGACTAAGGCGCAGGCACCTATGTCGTTGCCAACCATCCAGAATGGCAACGAACCTTCAGATCTAAAACAGTTGCGCCAGCAGTTCACATTGCGCGCGCTTACCAGCACTCGGATGCTAGCAGATCAATACACCAAGGCGCTCTCAGTTCTGGAAGATCAGGCTAGCCTCTCGGGTGATTATGAAACCGCGCTGGCGACGCAACAGCGTCGGCAAAAGCTAGCCGCTTGGTATGCCATCGTTCCCGCAGACAATACTGATGCTATCATTCTCCGTCCGGCCGACGCTAAGATCACAGGCTCAGTCGCCTTTAATCGCAAGGATGGTATTCTTGATAGCTGGCGCTCGACCAACAGTTCCGCCAGCTGGGACATCCTCAAGCTTACTCCCGGCACTTACAATGTGACCATGACCTATGGAGCCGCAAACATGTGGGACGGAGAGTTCAGACCCTTTGGCTTTGGTATGCCAGAAAACGCACAGCCCGCCGCAGGCGAAGTGGAACTTTCAGAAGTCACAGGACTTAGCGGGGCGGAGGCAGAGAAACTAACCGTGCAGGTTAGACCCACTGGGGGCTGGACAGAGTATGAAACCACAAACATCGGCGATTTAAAACTCGTCCGAACGAGTGCGCGCCTCACGCTGAAAGTTTCACGCTTACGTGGCACATCCGGCCTCATGCATCTCCGGGAAATTAGGCTTACACCATCAAGGGCAGCCACCGTGAAAGTAGATAACACCGCCTCGAAGGAATACGCCGAAGAACATCAGTCCCACCTAGAACGCCTCACCGAACTAGGGCAACCCATTGTGGAATCCTACCTCGCCCGGCTCCAAAGTATCAGCGATGATCTGGCAGAAAAAAAAGATGATGATGGTGTGCAGTCCTTACTGAGTGAAAGTAAGCGCGCCCAGCAATCGCTTCATTTATTGGGAAAAGAAAAAATACCGGAACCGGGTATCGCCAACATTCGGCCAGATGGATTTGAAGAAATTCAAGATGCCCGCTATGTCCCTGATCCGACTAATACTGGTGACCGATTCCTCGTTTCCACTAAAAACCAGATCATCACCGTCCGCCTGATGACCGTATCCTGCCCGTCACCTCGCGCTGAAGACGAAGATAACCATAAGCGTCATTCTACATACTTCGGCATTACTATGGATGACTCCTTCGCATTAGGCAGACAGGCCCAGGAATTCACCGATACCTATCTGAAAGACAAGCCGCTGCGCTTACTGACGCGCTGGAAACGCGATAAGAATGGCTCCATCCTGGCCATTGTGCAACCTGGAGAAGTGGGCAATTTCTCCGGCATCCTTGTGGATAATGGACTCGCCGCAATCAGTCCTCCACGGGCAAAACTAAACGAAGGTAAACGCATGGAGGAAGCCATGATTGCCTCTCTCAAAGAGCGCGAAACAGCCGCCAAGGCCAAGGCCCTCCCTCCCGGAGCATGGTCTTTCCTGCCCGCAAATCCCAAACCCTGACCCATCCCCTGCCCCGCATCATGCGCCTGCGCCCATTCGGTTTTTCCATCCAGCTATTTCTGCTGGCGATACTTTCCGTATTCACATCGCTCGCCGCTCAGACTACCACCACGCCAGCGGTGAATCTCGATCAGCTCGACAACACCTACTCCACTAATCTGCGCAAATACCACGCGCCAGTTATTCAGGATTACTTGCGCGAACTCAATAAGCTCAAGCAAACCATGGTCGGGAGAAATCGCAATATGGACGCCGCCCTTGTCCAGACTGAAATCGACAAGGTCAAAAAACTTTCCAATACCACTGGTCTCCTCCCCTATGACTCGCTCAATGCCTTGTCCAGCGGACATTCCAGCGAAGACGCGCCGCGCAAAAAAAACGATACTGCCATCGTTCTCGCCGCAGGCAGTGAAACAAGAAGCAGCCCAGACCGAAGCACCCTAAAGTTAAAGCCCACTGGCAAGGCGCTACCTATTGGAGCGGCAGAGTGGATGGTGGAAAAAATCACACCCGGAAGCTATCGTGTCGCCGTGCAATATACATGCCCGAACACACCCGAAGGCATAGTTATCTCCGCAAAAATTGGCACGGCCAGCGTCCAGCGTAAGCTTACTTCAGAAGACACCACAAGCGACATCAATGAATTCCGCTTCACAAAACTCGGCTACATTACTATCGACCAAGAGCTGACCAAGGAACCGATCGTCCTCCAAAATTTGGACCCCACCAATGCCGCCATCTGGGTGCGGCAAATCATACTGACCAAAGTTAAAGAGCCTTAGAAGTAATAGCTCTTTGTGATTAACCTCCAGCAAAAAGCAGTCGGCCCAAAGTGATCGCACAGGTCATGCCCACCACATCCGCGATGATACCAACGGCCAGAGCGTGACGAATTTTCCGGATGCCAACGCTGCCAAAGTAAACGGCCAGCACATAGAATGTCGTCTCTGTGGAGCCATACATCACTGCCGCCGTGTATTTAAGAAAGCCGGATGATGCCGGATTGAGAATGATTTCATTGAGAATCCCCTGCGATCCCGATCCGCTCAAAGGTCGCATGATCGCCATCGGCAGAAGTTCCGCCGGCATATGAATCAATCGCAAGACCGGATCCAGCATCTGTGAGAGCAGCAGCATCGCTCCGCTCTCGCGAAACACCGCCAGCGAAGTCAGCATCACCACCAGAAAGGGCATGATGCGCGTGACGACAGCAAAGCCCTCCTTCGCACCTTCGACTGCCTCCTCATAGACTGGCACGCCCTTCGTCAGCGCAAACAACACCGCGATCACCAGCACGAGTGGAATGGCGAGCGTGGAAACACGACGCATGAAAAGCTGCGGTGAATCCCATGCGGGAAGTTTTGCCTCATCATCCGTCGCGACTTCCTTCTTAGCCGACTTGATTTCTGCCTCCCGCTTGTTCGTCTCTGCCTTGCGCTGCGCGGCGTTGGTGATGACGGATTGCAGTCCCGTCTGTTCGAGAAAGGCAGTGCGATGCTGTGGATAGATTTCAAACCATGAGCCGAGACCGAATGCGAGTGACGCGATGACGATGATGGCGCGGCGCAATTTCGTCGGACGAAATGGCCCAGACATATTTGTCTCATCCGCCTTTTCATTCGACTCCACGGACGCGTCATCCGCCACCTGCCGGAATATCGGTAGCTTCTCCAGTAACTTCACCGCGATGATGGCGAACACCGATGCGCAAAGCGTCGAGCAGATCGTCGGGGCGATGATTTGATAAGGATTCTTCACGCCTCCCGCGCTGAGGAAATTGATCGCCGTCATCGGGATGAGCATGAAGCCCGCTGTGTTGAGCGCGAGGAACATGCACATCGCATTGCTCGCACTTTGTTTATGCGGATTGATTTGTTGGAGATGCTCCATGGCCTTCAGACCCAGCGGCGTCGCTGCATTGCCGAGACCGAGCATGTTCGCGGCGATGTTCATGATCATCGCGCCCATCGCGGGATGCTCCGCAGGCACGCCGGGGAACAATCTCCGCATCAGCGGCGAAAGCACACGCGCAACCACGTTGAGCAATCCCGCCTTCTCCATGATGCGGAGCACGCCGAGCCAGAGCATGATCACACCAGCAAGGGGTAGCGCCTGCTTCATGACGGCGTCCTTGCAGATCGTGAAGATGCCCTCCACCACTCCGCTCTCACCGCCCAGCCTGCCAAACAATGCGCCGACGATCAGACCCGTTAGCAGGAGGAAGGACCAGACGTAGTTCAGCATTGCTCAAGTTTTCCGTTTCCAGTTTTGCGATTTCGTTTTATGAACACCTATTCAAGCCTCAATCTGAAGCCAAGACGTATTGTTGACTGGAAATTGAAATCTGAAAACTGAAAATTGTGCCAACTCTCTCCAAGGAACTGCGTCATCCAATCAAGGTCGTGTGCCATCGCACTGGCCTGACCGCGCACGCCATCCGTGTCTGGGAGCGGCGCTATGGCCTGATTTGCTGCGAACGCACGGCCACGAATCGTCGCCTGTATTCTGACGAAGAGATCGAGCGACTGCGCTTGCTCAAATCGCTCACCAACTGCGGCCATCGCATTAGCAACATCGCCTGCCTGACGTTTGAGGAATTGTATCTGCTCTACAAAAAAGAACATCCGCAGCCGCTTGTGCCCGGAGGAGAATCCAGCGGCCCACTGCTGCACACCACCCCAGAGCAATGCCTCGCCTGCTGCCTCGAAGCGGTGCGCCGCATTGAGCAACAAGTGCTCACCGACTTGCTGGAGAATGCCCGCATTCGCTACGGCCATCGCGTCACCCTGCTGCGCGTGGTCGCGCCGTTTGTGCATGAAGTCGGCGAGGGCTGGCGCAAAGGCGAACTGCGCGTGGCGCACGAACATCTCGCGACCGCTGTGGTGCGCGACTTCCTTTCATTGGGTGCCCGCAATTATTCCTTCAATCCAAACGCGCCGGAGATGGTCGTCTCCACGCCCGCTGAGCAAACCCACGAAGTCGGCGCTCTCCTAGTCGCAGCCGCCGCGCGCGATGTCGGCTGGCGCGCCACCTATCTCGGGCCATCACTGCCTGCTGAAGAAATCGCTGCCTGCGCGAAGACTCGCAACGCCCGCGCCGTAGCCCTCAGCATCGTCTATCCCGGCGATGACCCTAACATTCCCATCGAGCTAACCTCCCTGCGAAAACTGCTTCCGTCTCATGTCGCGCTCCTCATCGGAGGTCGCGCCGCGTTCGGTTATCATCAGGCGCTGCGCATCCCCGATGTGAAATTGATTTCTGATTTGGCCTCACTAGAATCATCACTTGATGAACTCACTGGGAGAAAACAGAATCCTGAAGAAGTTTGAGCCATGAAAATATTATTCGTCTGCATGGGAAACATCTGCCGTTCACCCGCCGCAGAAGGAGTGCTGCGGCAGAAATTGCGCGAGGCGGGGCTTGATCAAAAAGTCACCGTGGACTCCGCTGGCACCATCGACTTCCACATTGGAAAGCTGCCCGACTCACGCATGAGACAGGCTGCGAAAAAACGAGGCCTCATTCTCGATCATCACGCGCGGCAGGTGAATGCCGAAGACTTAGAAAGGTTCGACCTCATCCTCGTGATGGATCGCGATAATCTGAAGAATGTGAAGTCACTCGACCGCAATGAAAAGTTCGCCACGAAGATCAAACTCTTCTGCGAGTTCTGCACTCAACACACCGAAACCGAAGTTCCCGATCCCTATCACGGTGGCCCGGAAGGATTTGAACTTGTGCTCGACCTACTGGAGGACGGCTGCGCAGAAATCGTGCGACGCAACCAGAATGGCAAGCTTCAATAAACCTGACATCAAGAGCCTTGCACAGCGGACTCGCCCGGCCCGGTCTCGCTGGCGTGAGGGGCGGAGGCAATGTCTTCCTCCAACACACCATCCACGCGCAGGGAAATTCTTACGCCGTGTTTGCGGGCGGCCACGTTCAGCAGCGAACGAATGGCGCTGATCGTAAATCCGTTTTTCCCGACCACGCGCTTCACATCTTCTGGCGCGAGCTGGACGCGATATGAAACTGCTCCGCTGGTGGTAGTCCCCACGGCTATGCTGGCCTGCTCTGGATGGTCGATCAGGTTCGCCACCACATACATCAGGAATTCGCGAAGGGCTTCTGGGGCATCCATAAAATTAAATGATCAAAAGCCATATTCCAAGCTCGCAACTGCGGCCTGACCCCTTTTGTAAAACACAGCGGAATCCCGCTGGGAAAATTACGCCTTGGCTGTTTCGGCTACCGCTTTGGTAGCTTTCTTCAAAATGCTGGCCACGGTCTCGGAAGGCTGGGCGCCTACGGAAATCCATTTCTGGGCCGCTTCGAGATTCACCTTGTAGTTATGACCCTTGATCAAAGGATCGTAGGTGCCGAGAATTTCAAGGAAACGTCCATCACGCGGGAACCGCTGGTCAGCGGCAACGATACGGTAGAACGGGCGGTTTTTGGTGCCTTCGCGGCGGAGTCTGAGAACGACCATGGTAGGATGTGTGCGTGGGTTTTGAAAAGGGGTTGGCACAAAACCCGACCTCGCAAAAAAATCAAGCACGATTTTCCCTTTTCAGTGGCGCAGTCTTCGTTATCTTCCCGCCGCAAACCCGAGCCCCCAATCAGGAGAGGTGGTCGAGTGGTTTATGGCTCCAGTCTTGAAAACTGGCGTTCCGAAAGGAACCGTGGGTTCGAATCCCACCCTCTCCGCCATCGGCTGCAAGCCCGTAAAATCAAGGCTTCCAGCGATTTTCTGGTTTCCAAATAACGAAATTCCGAACAATACTCAGAACATGTTCGCCAAGATTTAATGATGTCTGAGCATGTATTTCTTGCTGTATTCCGGCACAAGTCCGCGCAAACCAACGCCCGAGAAAAACCATTGCTCATCTGCCGCGTCCTAAAAATTCCCTATGAACCCCAAAGCTGAATACGCCGTCGGATGGTTCACACTGTCTCTGATCAACGCGGGACTGGCCCAGAGCAAAGGTCGCTCCGGTCTGGCTTGGTGGCCGATTTCACTGGTCCTAGGACCCGTTGCCACCTTCTTGATCGTGGTAGAGCGTTCGTAGTCCGTCTTAATGCACTGGGCGATAAGCGGTGCGGCAGTGAGGAGTGTGAGAATAAGCATGCGAATTGCCCCTTTTTGAGAGTCAGACAATTTCCGAAAATGAGTCTAGGATGTGTTCAAGATTTATCATCGCTGAAATTTGACTTGCCAGACAACCGGGGACTTAGGGCTCTTGAAACCCACCGACAAGAGATCGCCGGTTTTTTCCAGACGGACCGGGATTGGTTTGCCGTCGGCCGAAGCCGCTGGCGTCAAGGTTGCCGATGCACCTAGCGGGAGGTGGAAGAAAAGCGTGTAATCCGCATCTGGCACGACCTCTGAAAGTCCTTGCAGAGAATTTCCTGCCGCATCCCAGGAGAGGTCCTGGATGGAGTAGGCACCGGTGATATGTCGTGAAGTTCCGATCAATTGCGGACGATCTAACAAGCGATGAATCAGCAGCACCCGAGTATCGTGGCCTTCGACCTCAACGGAGATCCGATCCGACGCCACATCGAGCAACTTTTGATTCCAGAAATCGAAGGCGATGTATTTTTCACCAGCATCTAGCCCGAGTTGGCGGCTAAGTGATAGGTCTTTCGTTACGGAAGTAGATCTCCAATTCGGCAAGGCGACCACATCGTAGGTTCCGGATTTTGCCGCAACCTTCAGGTCCAAAACCTCGGGGTAGTGGTGGATGTAATCGTCAGCGCGGACATGTCGAAACTGTGCCCAGTCCGCATCGGAACCTCGGCTGAACAGATCGAGCGGCGCGATTGGCATCGTGGGCAGTGTGCGTTGCACCAGTGGCAGGCGGTCAGGTGGCAGTTCGGGCATCACACCAGTGAGGGAATAGGCGACGCCGCTGAGCGAGACGACACTGACGAGCGTGCGAGCTTGGGGCAGCGTCACGCCCAATCCAGTCATTGGCTCTTCGCGCTGGCTGGCGTTGATGGAGACGTTGGGCGCGCGTCTGCGCTTGGCTTCTTCGACGCTGATAGGCTCACCCAATTCCACACCATCCGGCATCACATAGACGACCACCCTGTTTAAAAAAGCGTTGGCGTTGATCGAGTCTAACAATGAATGCATGCCCTGCCAGTTGTTATAGACGTCCTGTCCATTGAAGTAGGAATTGAAATACCCGATCCCGTTGAGTGGCGTGCCAGAGGGACAGCCCTCGACAAAAGTCTTGGGGCCGATCGCCTCGCGAATGACCGCCAGTCGCTTGCGATAGGTTTCGACTAGATCCGCATTCGGGTCATGCAGGCGGGTCACATCCACCTTCGGCGCGTAGGCCGGCAGCGCGAACTCCCCATCGAACTTGTAATACTCGAATCCCCAGCCACCCAAGGTGCCAAACAGCTTCTTGAGATGATCTAACACCTCTGGATTACTTGAGTCCAGCGCAGGCGTATTATAATCGCGAATGAAACCACCCTGCTTATCGCGCAGATACCAATCCGGGTGGCTATCGACCGCGCCCGAGTAGGCATTCGGGACCAGCCACAAGCCGGGGCGCAGGCCTTTCGATTTGATATATTTAGCAATCCATGCCGGGCCATTGGGATACTTTTCCTTGTCCCATTCATCGATCCAGTTGTGCCCTGCTCTTCCGAATTTTCCGGGGAGACGATCGTAGCCGTCGTCAATTTGCACATACTGAAATCCGTATGGTTGGAGATGTTGCGCGAGCCAGTCGGTGTTCTTGACAATGGCGTCCTCAGTCGCGTCTGCAAAGTAGCTGGGCCAACTGCTCCATGTGGTCGGTGCCTTGTCGAAGACGGAGGTGTCTAACGGGGCGTAATGCGGCAGGCCAAGAACCTTGGTGTAGTAGTCGGGAACCAGCCGGATCAGGCTTGGACCTGAGAGTGGCATGGTGAACTCAAGCTGCTCCGCACTCAGCGCCGAAAAGCGGGTCTGAGGCGTGAAGCGGATGGCTGTGTCTGTTTTCTGATCGAACAAATTATGAAAGACCGATCCGCTTGCCTGACCCAATGCGAAATACATGCACTCCAGGTTTTCTCGTGGCAGGAACGAAGGATTTTCGGTTCGTTTCCCACCATACGTTCCAGCGCATTCACCCGTGCCACGCCAAGTGACGGGTGCTCCGTCTGAATCTAACAATCTCGCCAATCCACGTGCTTTTGAAACCGCAGCATGTCCGGTAAAAACAGCACCGGGGGCCGTGCTTGAGATTCTCAATTCATCGCGACTCGGTTCAAAAATCCAGGTGCTAGGAGGTTCCGCAGTTCTCACGACCATGCGCCCCGGTATGCCGCTCTCTGGAGTCCATGGTTTAGCATCCGATTCCGATGATGACCCTGGAAATGACTGAGGACCGCTGATCTCCACGGACCATTGTTTCATTTCCCGCAATACTCCATTTGCTTCGAGATTGAGTTTGAGATCACTCAGTATGGCTCCCAAGCGCTCGTGTTTGATGCTGAGTCGTTCACCGTGCGCCTCGATGGTCCATCCAGAACCAGAATGGACAGTGTCCTTCGCCGCCGAAAGTCCGCAGGATAACAAGCCGATTAAATAGACGAATTGCGATGAGAGTTTCATGTGCGTATGTCGGTGGTGCATCAGCGGCATGGAGAGCGGCCAGTGGTGCGAGCAGCAGGGCGGTTAGGAGTGTTAGAAAGTGTTTCACCTATGATTGGGCATTCTAACTACCTTCGTTACCGAACTTGCTTGATCACAAAATCAACTAGTCCGGCTTCTGATGTTTTTGGTGTTGGGTTCGGTTGGGGGAAATGCCCGGAGTTTTATAGAACGCTCACTCGATGGGGATGGTGAGGTCGATGCGTTTGCCGTCGCCGAGGGTGAGGCTGGTTTTCTTGAGTTGGGCGCCGAGGTTGAGCATGTCGGCTTTGATGGTGGCGGCGTCCTTGGGTGTGGGCGGCCAGGCGATGCCCTTGGGAACGACGACGGCGTAGGAGGTGCCCCGCTTGGTGAGCTGTTCTTCGATGTCTTGCCAGTGGGCGGCTCCGAAGAAGACGAGGCCGGGAGTGGCGGGAGCGAGGAGGCGGTCGAGAAACTCTTTGTTGCGCTGGGTCACGGTGATGTCGTATTCGCGCTTGAGGTCGGGGTCTTCGGCGAGAAGGGCGCGGTGTTTGGCGTTGTATTCGGTGGCGAGCGTTTGGAAGCGCTCTTGCAGGATTTTTTGATTCGCGGTGAAGACCTCGAGATTGCGGAACCAGCCATTCTGCTTGGCTTCATTGAGGATGGCTACGGTGCGGGGGTCGTATTCGCGGCCGAGGGCAGTGAGCGGGCCGACGATGGGCTGGTCGGCGGCAGGAAGGAGCAACCATTGCTTTTCCGCGAGGAGGCGGAGCCATGTATTGTGGACGAGCAGGACATCCTTGTTATCGCCGGGTGCGTGGCGACGCTCGACGGGAACGCGGTTGTATTGATCGACGAATTTTTTGCCGAGTCCTTCTAACAAGATATTACGCACGCCGTAGTTTTGGTAAAGATGGTCGGCGATGGTTTCGCAGCGTTTCATGATGTCGGGCACCCCGCCATCGTTGTTAGAGAGGCGGCTGAACTCACTGTCGTGAATGATAGGGACGTAGATCAGCATCGGGGCGTCGCCCTTGATGATGACGCGGTCAATGGCGGCCTGCCGGTCCTCGGCGAGGGCGGTGAGCGGGCGTGCTTTTACCGTGATTTCCTTAGATTGGTTAGTCGGTGATTTTCGGGAAAGTTCGTCGTCCGGCACGCTTGCTAGTTTCGGGAATGTGGTCCGCATCCATTCCGCCCACTCGCGGTGCATGTCTTGGATGGCGGGGGTCTGGCGCAGGATGGCAATGCGTTGATCAAGGCATTTGACGGCCTTCTGCATGTTTTTCTGCACATCGCGGTTGTTGGGGCCGACGAGGGCGAGGATGTCCGGTAGCGGGCGCGTGGGTTGAATTTTAAAAGCCTCCAGAAACGTTTCGGCATCGCCGCCGCGATCGGTGTTCAGGACGATTTGCGCGTAGCGGTCGTGCTCCTCGGGATGCTTCTCCCGCAGCCAGTAGTTGAACGCCCATGAGAATGCGTAAAAGGCGGCGTGTAAATTCGCCGCCCCATCTTCGATGTAGTCTTTGCATTCCTTGCGGCTCATATAGTTCGAGCGTTGGAAGCCCTTGATCATGGCGTCGTCGATGGCCGTGGTCCACATCTTGTCGCGCAATGTCAGGAGCAAGGGCACATCAAACAAAATCCAATCATCCGGAGTGATTTGCATCTTATTCTCGTGCAAGGGATAGATGACTTTTTGCCGGGCATCGAAGTAGGTGTGAATGCGGCGGATTTGGTCAGCGCGGCGGGTGCGGTTAAACTGGCCCAGCATGAGGGACTCGCCCTCGCCACGGTAGCCAGCGAAGAATTCGGGCACGCCTTCGGTGAAGCAATAGTTCTGGTATCCGGTCGATGAGGTTTTCGAAAAGCGATCCATCAACTGATGGAATGTCTCGTGGATGAGGATGATGGAGGGATCGTGCTGCGTGGCCTCCCTTGTATAAGTGTAATGGGTCTCGGTGCTGTAGAAGGCTTGGGCACCGGGGGTGCTTTTGGTCTGGAACTCTTTCATGTAGCGGTCGTAAGCGGCGGCATCGTGAAAGGAGATCCAGACGAAGGGCTCGGGCTGCTCCAAGGTGTCGTTCCGCGTGGACTTGAGTTGCCAGTCCGCACGGACCTTCAGCCAGTTGCGCCAAATGCCTTGCGCCAGTGAACTGAGGCGGAGCTTGCGTTCCATAAGGGCTTTCTTGTCGGCGTTTGCATCGCGAGTCATCATGATTACGAACGGGCGGGCGACAAAAATGTCGGTATCGAATCCGTGGAATGATTTGTCGCCTTCAAGAGCCTTGACGCTGGCCTGCGCCATCTGCTCGAACGTCTCGCTCTGGGCGGCAGGGAGAGGGCCGACGGACAGGCCAATCAGGATGATGACGGCGAGGCGAATGAAGCCAGCCGCAGCGCTATGCACAGAGCGACTTATCGAGTGGAAAGTTTGATGGGGAATCGCCAAAGGTGAGGGTGATTTGTCGCGGGCGATCTTATTGGTCATAATGGGTTGTATGATACGCTATTGTATAGTGCGGACGTTAGGTGACTTTGTGTCGGGCTCTTTGCCAGTTAAGAATGGTATGGATGTCGTAGGAGGATGGTTGAGAAATTCGCAGATCATCACCGACCAAACTTCTTCGTGCTCAGCACATGGAATTTGTAGAAGGGATCCAGAGAACCAGCTTTGGTGATGTTCCCGTTCGCGTCCGTCTCCGTGGCACCATTGAAGGTTTCGTCAAAATTGGCCAGTGCGGGATCCATGGGATCAATATAACGCTCTATCAAGGTGGAACCGCGATAGCGGCTGACGATCTGGTCCTGTTTCTTGTCGTTAAATTGCGCCCATTGCGCGTCGTTGTTGGCCGCCCCCCGGGGCACGACCGGGCGCAGGACCTCCACCCAGACATGGACGGTGTAAGTATTCGATTTAGTGGTCAGACGTGAATAGAGATGGGTATAGGGCCGCTCCAGACTGTTGTCGCCGGTGAGGAGTCTGCTGGCCCAGAACGCGCTCAATCCTGCTGCCGTCGAACCCGCAGGAACCAAGGGTATGTCACAAATCTCTGAGGCGGAGATAAAGGCCTTGTTAAGACTGAATTTGAGAGTGTCGAACTGCTTGAGTGTTTCATCCATATTGATGCTGTAACGAACCTTGGTCTTGGGGCCACCACCATCGCCTTTATTTTTATAGCTGTTTGCGAAAGTCGCACTGGAGTCGATGGCGGTAATCTCCATTCGGTCATCCCTTGGTTGTGGTAATCACTTCTGACATAATTTTGCGCTGAATCTGACCTAAGCCAATGATCGAATCTGACTTCTGACTTTAGTCTGCATAACACGGGCGAGACGCCCTAGTGCCATGCGAGACGCATGGCACGGCAGCCAAGATGGCCGCCCTACCCTACGCCGTCTTGCGACGGCGGCGGAGGAGCAATCCGGCGGCTCCGAAGAGCATCAGGATGGCGCGGGAAGGTTCAGGCACTCCGGAGACCAAGGAAATAGTGCCTAACGTGTAAAATTTGGTGGTATCCCAAGTGTATCCACTAAGTGACGGCAGATCAAAAGTGGCTAATTCGGTGCCATGAGTCCCCGAGAAAGATGTCCAGTCAATCAATTTCCAGCTATCATTAGCAGCGAGCAGGTTGCCTCCTGTGCCGCTGCCCAGCCCGCCTGCGAACACGTCATTGACCTTGACGATGGCCGTGCTGCCAAAATCGACGGTGCCGGACCCTGATAAGGTGAGGAGGTCGTTGTTGTCCGATCCAAAGGTGTTGGTGGCACTGGTGCGGCTGAAGATGTCAAACTGCACCATGCCTCCAAGGGTGGCATTGGTGGCGCCAGCAACTGTCAGGTTGCCTTTCAAGGCCGAGGCCACACCGCCCACATTGTCCGTGTTGCCGATCCTCAGGGCACCGTTGTTGGGGACCGTGCCATCTCCGTTGACGGTAAGACTGGTGGTATTGATGATGCCGGTGCCGCCCAAGGTTCCGTGGGTCGCACCCATGGCAACCGCAACCGCTCCCGAGCCGACGCCGGAGCCTGTGGTGTTTTGCACCAGCAAGACGCCCGCATTGACATTGGTGCCGCCTGAATAGGTGCTCGCACCAGCCAAGGCCTGCGTGCCCGCGCCGGTCTTGGTGAGGACCATGTTCGCCGCGCCGTTGGCGATGATGCCGGAATACGTATTGCTGGCACCAACTCCCGGATTCAGGATCAAGTTGGTCAGGCTGGTCGCGTTCGTTAATAGCACCGTCGCCAAGTTTGTGCTGCCGCTGAGACCCCCGAAAGTGTAGGCACCAGCCCCGGCGGTGAGGCTAATCTTGCTGGTTGCGCTGGTCACAAGGTTGCTGTTTTGCAGGGCGCGAAAGTTGCCGAGTTGCAGCAAGCCGCTGTTGATCGTCGTGTTGCCGGTGTATGTGTTCGTTCCGGTGAACGCGACAGGCCCCTGAGTTGTGCTGCGACCCGCGATGATCACGCCACCGTTTTGAATCACAGAACTAATTGTAAGGTTCGAGGTGAGGCTGTTGCTGGTGATGGTGGTGAAGGTCTGTGTAGCACCGTTCAAGTCTAATGTGCTTACGGAGATCAACCCCGCACCGTTGTTATGGCCGTCAAGCTTTGCGCCGGCGGTGAGGGTGAGCTTGCTGCTGATGCCAACCACCCCTGTTTGTGCGCTACCGGTATTGTTTCCCAAGGTCAGTAGGCCGACGGTCGCATTGAAACCGTTCAAATCTAATACCGTAGTGGCAGTGTTACCATCCACGGTAACCGCGGTGCCGCTGGGAAGAGCAGTGCTTGATCCCAATATCACTTTAGTGCCCGCTGTGCCACCCGTGCCGATGGTCGTCGAACCAGTGTAGGTGTTCGGGCCGTTAAGGGTCTATGTCTTCGATGCGCCTTGTATGGAAAGGGTTAAGGCTCCGCTGATAGAGTTTGCGACGGTGCCCGTTGAGCCAGTCATGATCAGCGTGGCGAGGGCGCCCGAGTTGGTGACGCTACCAGTTCCTGCCGTGCGGGCAATCGTTTCAGCTTTGCCATTCAAATCAAAAGTGCCGCCGGCATTCACCGTGATCACGGCGGTATCAACCACTTTGTTGGCCGCACCGAGTTCGACTGTGCCCGTGCTGTTAATCGTGATCGCGGATGTGAAACCATTTGTCGTAGGATTGTTCAGCACCAGCGTGCCGCCATTGACCGTGGTTGCACCAGATAAGGTGTTGTTGCCGGAGAGGGTCAGGATGCCAGCGCCGCTCTTGCTCAGCGTCGTGCCGTTGGCAATTCCGTTGCTCACGGTCGTATCGCCCGCACCGTCAAAGGTGAGCGCGAGTGAACTGGCGTTCACCGTGCCGCCCAGCGTGAGGGTGCCCGCACTGCTGGTGATGGTCCCGGCGGCCGTGGTGATCGTGACATTGGAATTGACCGCGCTGGTCGCGCTGCTCGCCAGGGCCGTGGCCCCGCCGCTCAGCGACAGGGTGCCGCCGGTGATCGTGCCACCATTGACCGTCGCCCCAGTGAAACCATTGGTGCCAGTGAGGGTCAGGATGCCAGCGTCGTTCTTGATTAGCGTCGTGCCGTTGCTGATCGCATTGCTGACCGTTAGGTTGCCAGCACCAGAAAAGGTCAGACCAAAGGTTGCGGTGTCGAGCAGGGAATCAATCTGTGCGCTAACGTTTGCCGTGATGATACTGGCCGCGCCCAAGGTTATGGTGCTCCCTGTTATTAAATAACCGGCATTATCATTAAAGGTCAGTCCT